>CAZLAF010000001.1:0-672456 GCA_964557445.1 uncultured Candidatus Saccharibacteria bacterium | reverse complement strand
GGTCACTCGGGATGATCGACTGGAGCGAGTTGCAGGAGATATAGTTGATCACTTTTTGAACCGTGGTTACCAAGGTAAGGCAATGGTTGTTTCGATCGATAAGGTCACTGCGGTTCGAACCTATGACAAGGTCCAGAAGCACTGGCAATCGATTATTGATTCCATCTTAGTGCGCTTAGACTCAGATCCTGAGCCAGAGATGCGCGAAAGACTTGAAGAGCAATTGGAATATATGCGCTCTACCGACATGGCGGTGGTCGTAAGTCAGTCACAAAATGAAATCGATGACTTCAGACAAAAAGGCTTAGATATTGTGCCGCACCGCGAACGAATGGTTCAAGAGGATCTTGAGGAGAAGTTTAAGAAACCGTCCGATCCTCTACGAATTGTTTTTGTCTGCGCTATGTGGATCACCGGGTTTGATGCACAATCAGTCAGCACTGTATATCTCGATAAACCCATGAGAGGTCATACGCTCATGCAAACAATCGCACGCGCTAACCGTGTATTTGCAGGGAAGACTAACGGATTGATCGTAGACTATATTGGCGTGTTCCGTGATCTGCAAAAAGCACTCTCAATTTATGGTGAAGGCGCGGGTGGAGATATGCCTGTTCGTAATAAGCAGGAATTGATTGCTGATCTAAATTCAGTTTTGGCAGAGATTAAATCATTCGTGAGCTCTCACGGTCAATCGCTGGATTCGATCGAAGCATCAACTGGGTTTGAGCGAGTTGCTGGTATCGAGCGGTTAGTAAACGAAATTGTTGCAACTCCTGAAACCAAAAAAACATTTGGCTCGTTGGCCGGTTCGTTCGATAAGCTATTCAAAGCCATCCTGCCCGATCCTCTTGGCAATCAATATTTGCCGACCTATCAGCTGCTGCGGACTATACAGGGCCAAATCCGGGCGTTGGCCGGTGATGTGAGCATTGATCACGTCACTAAAAGTATCGAGGATCTGCTCGATGAATCTATCGAGGCCGGTAGCTATACCATCAAGGAACTCAAAGCAGATGAAGTAATTGATTTGTCGCAAGTTGATTTCGAAAAGCTGCAGCAAAAGTTTGGCTTTAAGCCAAAAAATATCGAAGGCGAGAAGCTCAAGAATGAGATAGACGCTCGGCTAAAACATCTTTTAGAGCTAAATAAGACACGAATTGATCTTGCGGATCGATTTCAGAAGTTAATTGATGAATATAATGCTGGCTCAAAAAATATCGAAGAGTTCTTTAATGAGCTGGTTGAGTTTGCTCACGAGCTAGACGAAGAAGAGCAGCGGGCCGTCCGAGAGGAGATGAGTGAAGAGGAGCTGGCAATCTTTGATCTGATAGTGCGCCCAGGGCCAGAACTTACCAAGGCCGAAGTTGCTCAGGTTAAAAAAGCAGCTCGTGACTTATTGCTTAATTTAAAGCATCAAAAGCTAGTATTAGATTGGAAGAAAAGCCAGCAAAACCGAGCTATTGTTCAGCGCACTATTCGCGATGTTCTGAATGATGAGCTGCCCTCGGGTTATGATAGCGACTGGCAACGCAAGAAGCTCGGTGTACTATATGAGCACTTTTATGAGAGCTATGAAGACGCTTCCGTTAATGTTTACGAGATGGCTGGTTTGTAATTATGGCGCATATAACTCTTATCGATATGTCTGCGATTGAGGCGCGAAAAGTCTTACTGAAAAATGATAGCTATGTTAACTTTGACCTGCCAAATTACTTCAATTTTGGCCCATTGCTAAATAAAGTATCTGGCCAGATGGAGGGTCGTAATTGGTCCGAATTTCAAGGAATTGTTGTCGACGATGATGGTAGCCCGAAGAAGACAAAGGGCGGCAGCGACATTAAAAAGAGTCCTGGCTATCAGTTTGGTGTTAATCACAGAATTGTAGTTAACAAGAACTCAAACCTGTCATGGCGCCCTTTGGAGCTTACGCACCCCGTGCTGTATGTTGCATTAGCTCATCTTTTTACAGAAGAATCTAACTGGAAGTTTCTTGTTGATCGCTTCAAGAGCTTTGAGCGAGATGCTATTGAGGTCGCTAGTATCCCTCCTGGCAAATCATTCGATGAGAAAACTAATAAAGCAGAACAGATAAAAAAATGGTGGGAGCATGGTGAGCAGCGTAGTGTTGAGCTGGGTCTTGAGCATAGCTACATTAGTGAGACTGATATATCCGATTGTTATAGCTCAATGTACACGCACTCTATCGCTTGGGCAATTCATGGTCGGGACGAGGCGTTTAGACAGCAGAGAAATAGAAATATTCTAGGCAATCAGGTAGATGATCTTTTGATGGCTATGCATCATCGACAAACAAATGGCATCCCGCAAGGAAGCGCGATGTACGACTTCATTGCTGAATTGATTTTAGGCTACATCGACACACTATTGTATGATGCGATCAAAGACGAAGGAATCGAGCATTATAAGATTATTCGCTTTAGGGACGACTATAAAATATTCACAAAAAGTCCAGTCGACGGAAAAAAGATACTTCGCATAATCAGCGATACACTGATTGATTATGGTCTGAGGTTGAATGTGACAAAGACGATCGTTGGGAGGAGCTTAATCGACTCTTCTTTCAAAGCCGACAAGCTAGAAGGTCTCTTTATTCCAAAAATTGAAAATAATTATGCAAAACACTTGATGCAGATCCATCAATTCTCTGAAAGATACCCAAACTCAGGACAGGTGGCTAGAATGCTGAACGTGCTACATGATGACATGTATGGTCGTCTTGGTGGCGGCCTCATAAAGTCACTTAAGGATTACGAGAAGCCAAAGGTAATGATCAGTATCCTCGTCGACATGTGTACGAAAAATCCACGGTTCTATAACATTATCGCCGCGGTTATTAGCCTTCTGTTGTCGCAGCTCTCCGATGACGATAAAATAAAAACTGCCAAGGTAGTTCACGATAGACTACAGTCACTTCCAAATACGGGCCTTCTTGATCTTTGGCTTCAGCGTGCGGTGTATAAGTATGACCAATCGCTATCGTTTACAGAGCCATTAACTCAAATTCCGATATTACATGGCGGAAATCCAATTGGAATATGGAATAGTGAGTGGTTGATCCAAGATATGGTTGATTTAATCACTTCAATTCAGGTTGTTGATATCGAACTGTATGCAAGTAACCCAGCAGTTACTACAAGAGATGAAGTTGATGAATTCAGGGATATACCAAGTTAGTTATGATTTCTAAGTCTGATTATATGCTCTTTCTCCGTCAGCCAGCCTGGCTTTGGCTGAAAAAGAATGACCCTAACAAACTTCCACCTGTCGACGCAGCAACACAAGCAATGTTCGACGCTGGACATGCTTTCGAGCCATATGTGGAGTCATTGTTTCCAGGAGGGGTGACGCTCGGCTTCAGTGATTTTGATGAATATCGCTCACTACCGCTGCGAACACGGCAAGCCTTTGAATCCGGTGCTCAAGTTGCATTCCAGCCCCGTTTTGAATGGAATGGGTTTACTTGTATCTCAGACATTGTGTCGGTAGTTGAAGAAAGAACGGTGGACCTTTACGAAATTAAATCGAGCACACGCGTTAAACCAGATCATCTATACGATCTTGCTTTCCAAAAAACTGTTTTAGAGGGCAATGGCTTTACAGTCCGAAACGTATCCGTGATCCATGTTAATAATCAGTATGTCCGCGAGGGAGAAGTCAATCCAAAAGAGCTAACGACGTTTGCTGATGTGACCGAAGATGTGAGTGAAATTGCTGTGAAAACGCCAGAATACATGCAAGCGGCAAAGAAAGCTGCTGCGCAAGCAGAGATGCCCGATCCAAATCCGGAACTGGCTAAGCTTGGTTCTAGGTCGGAATGGATGAAAGTCTACGAAAATATATTTCCGTCTGAGCCTAAGGTGTGGCCAGAAGATACTCGGCCGGTAATCAACAAGCAAGAGATCGAACGCTTCTTGGGTGAATTGCAGTATCCACTCTACTTCTTTGATTACGAAACCATGCAGGGCCTTGTGCCGTATTTTGATGGCCAGCGACCGTACCAGCAGGTTCCATTTCAGTATTCATTGCATATCATCCGTGAACCTGGTGCAGAAGTGGAGCATAGAGAGTATCTTCACAAAGATAACACTAATCCAGCACCAGATTTAGCTAAACAGCTGGTGGAAGATATGGGCGATTCTGGCTCAATTATCACCTGGAATATGCGCTTCGAAAAATCGGTAAACGAAGAACTTGGCCGGATGTATCCGGAATATGCCGAGCAAATTAAAGCTATTAATGAACGTGTCGTTGACCTCATGATTCCATTTAAGGCAAAATGGTATGACGATCCGCGCTGCGAGGGGAGCGCTAGTATCAAAAAGGTGCTGCCAGTAGTGTGCCCTGAGCTAAGCTACAAAGATCTTGGCATTCAAGACGGCAACTCCGCTCAACGGCTCTGGATGGAAGCGGTACTCGATGAGACGCGTGCCGATCAGAAGGATCAGATACTCGCAGACCTAACTGAATACTGCAAGATGGATACTTGGGCGATGGTGCAAATATGGCAGGAGCTGAGTCGGTAAACTTGCTTACTCGAATGCCCAGCTTGGAATATTGAGGGCAAAACTTTTTTCAAAATTTGCAAATATCTCTAACTCTCCTGCTTCTTCGTCGTATTCATAATCGGTCAGCCAATATGTAATATCAATGCACTTTTCTAGCGGACCTCCTTTAGTGTGGGCGTCATGATCGGATAGATAGAATGCTATCGGCCCGAGTTCAATTCCTGCGTAAGCGTGTGAGACACCTCCGCCCAGTGCCGCTAACGTACCGAAATACCCGTTGGCACCAATATGAGGCGTGAAATATATTGAGAACTTGCTCGTATCTGGTTTATATTCTTTCTGCATAATTGCTTTGCGAATTTCTGGATTACGATCCGTGAGACCGGGATGTTCAACTGAACAAAAAGCAACGAGTACGCGCTTCGTTATATTATGCGGCTTAAGTTTAGTGAGTTTTAGAGATAGGCCCTTGTCTGACAAGAACTCATCCTGTTCCTCTATGGTAGTAAAGCCACGATCTTTCGTTTGTTGATATACGAAGTATCGTACGGCATTATATAACGCCGCAAAGTCTTTGTCGTAATACTTACCAGAGTGGCTATTGCATGATTTGCAAAGTGTACGTTTTGTAAAACCATTCTGCTGAATAATACCATATGGTTTTTCGTCCTCTTCTTTTGGTGTGTCTTGTCGTCTGACCGCTGCCTTGATCATTTCGTCACCGGTGAATATTTTCGTTTTTTCACCGCCACCCGCCACCCTTGGAAGTATATGTTCAATTGTTAATTTTCCATCAGATCCGCAAACGCGACAGGTTACTTCTACATCTTTAGTCATGTCAACCCGGCCTATTTAAATTTTATATTCCTTGAGTTTTTGAATGATCCTTTAAACATCTTTTGCAGCTCTTTTTCTGCATGATTCAAAGCTATCTTGTCCGCTGCTTTCTTATTTGCCTCGTATATAAAAGCGAGGGGAGCTTTGCTGTGACCGCAGTGTACGCACGTGACGTTATTAACGACACCGGTAGTGTCCTCTTTTGTAATGATTGACAGGAAGTTTGCCTTACATTTGGGGCATTTTAGACTATGGTTTCCGTTGGTATCAGGTGTCGAGGTGATTTTACCTGCAGCGTTCATGATAGTGACTCCTGTATGAGTTGACCAACAATGGTACCCAGGAATTCAGAAATGTTGATCAATACCGGAATCCAGAGGGGGAATGTGAAGACTATTAAAAGACCAAACAGAGCTCCGACTATACTTGGGCTGTTTGGTGAAGCGTGTCGATACCTTGCCATACTACATCCCTCCTAGTAGTCGACTTAGTGTATTGAGATCGACTTTATCTGACTTAGTGCGGTTATTCTTCCAGTGAAGAGCTCGCTGGTTAGAGGGGTGGCCTGCAACGCCAGGGAAGTGAGCTTTTGGGAGTTCATGGTCAATCTCCCAGCCGTACGTAGTTTGCTGCCCGTACTCACTCCAAACTATGAGGCTTCCGTAGGCATCTTTGCGAACCTTGTCTTGGTCTTGTCCGATAACTACGAAAGCTCGATTCCATGCATTCAGCTTGCGCTGATGGTGCAGTTGCTGCTGTGTGATCCAGTCGGTAAGTGTACTCATAGTTACCGATCCGTGTTACTTTCTGGGCTGCAGTAATAGCACCCGTTAATGTCAGGGGCATTGCTAGGGAAGCGACGCTTTGCTTCTGCTACAGCTGCAACGCCGTCCGTAAACCAACCAAGTGCAATCTGGTTTTCTGGATTTGCGCCGTGCGCGCAACCGTCTTTGTGGACTTCGAAATCTCCATTCGGTTGCTGATTCTTGTTGAGGTAATAATGTGCCATTTGAGTTTCTCCTTCCATGGCTAGTTAAATATTTGTGATACCATGGAAGAACACGACAGGTCTAAATGTAGTGTTCTGAGTCGTCTGGTATCGGACGGCTCTTTGTTTTGTGTGCTAGCCACCCCCTGTGGCTCTGTACCCTCAGATAAGTTTTTATTTCAAACCTGATTCACCACTGATAATACCACCTCGACTATGCAGTGTAAAGAGGGATGTAAGCTTTTTTATACAAACAGTATTGAAAAGGGGGAAAGCTGTGTATAAAATACTATACATTGAAGTGCTGTTCATGCTACAATGAGAACAAATGAGCAACTATCTCAAAGACCGAATTCGGAAACTACGCGAAGACAAAAAGCTGACACAGGCTGAAGTGGCCGGTGTCTTGAAGATAAGCCGGCTTACATATATAAGCATCGAAAACGGTGACAAAAAGCCGAATATTGATCAAGTAGAAGCTATCGCAGGAATGCTAGGGGTTGCCACTCAAGAGCTTCTGTTTCCAGGTAATCGTTCACTCAATGTTAGCTTATCTAGGTATCGCCAGATGTGCCAAGCTTGTATTCAGTTCGGTGGATCACTTGCAGATGGAAAGATCACCAAGACCAAACTTGCAAAATTACTGTATTTAGTAGACTTCTCGTGGTTTGTTGAGAAGGGTGTCTCTATGTCGCACCTAGGCTATAGGGCGTTGCCAAGAGGTCCGGTCGCCGACCAATTCTTTCAGATGACTGACGAAATGTTTGAATCAGGTCAAGTCCAGATTGAATCAAAAGGAGCGGCTTTACTCTTCTCAAACACTGAACAGCCAACGTACCCGGATCTCGAGGCTGATGAAGTGGCACATATTCAGAAAATCGCGGAAAAATGGAGAATGGCAGATACCCAAACTATAGTCGACTTTACTCACAAACAGTCTCCCTGGACGTCAACTGCTCCCGGGGCTGAGATACCCTACGAACTTGCTAGGCAAATTCCTACTGCTCAGCTTTACTAATTCCACCATTTAAACATGGGTCAGTATATGCGAAAGCTTAGGATTATCTTTCCGTAAGATCATGTAAGGTCCATTCGGAATCCTACGACCAATGATCTTGCCTTCACGAATAAAGCCCCTTATAACCTGCACTTTTACACCTAATTTTATCGCTAGGGTAGTGTCAGGAAGAGACTTCTCGTGACGATAATCTCCACATAATGAGCCTGGTATCTTCCGTTTATTTACAGCATCTTGGCAATTAAAGCATTTAAAGCCCCATTTATCGAACCATCCAGAGCTATCGCTATGTACGGATTTCAAACATAGTCCACACTGGCGACCTTCGCCATTCATGGCAAATCCTTTGGGTGAATCTTTGAGTTTGGCATAACGTGCTTTTTCTTGTTGATCTATTTCAATTAGTAAGCTAAAGTAATCAACCAACCTACGGCGCTCGTCGTCCGTAAATTCGCGCTTTAACCGCTCGATATCGCTCATAACTGCACCTCCTCGTGGTTCATTATTGCTACGATCCAGTTCTATACATACCGTGTCCGATTTGTAGCGTTCTACCTCTGTTGAATAGTTCCAGACCCATAAGGGGAGCCAAGCATAAGCACTATGATGTAAGTCATGGTGTTTTTGTTTTGCTATAATAAACACCAATGCAGACACATATTCCCGATAATTGCGGTAACTCGCCTCGTTCGCTGCTTGCTATAGAAATAGCGATCAGTTTGGCCGCTAATAAATATGACAAACTCGAATCCTTGCTCGCTGATAATTTTATATGGAGTGTTGCGGGTAGTGATCGCAATATAGTGAAAGCCAAGCTAGAATCCTATATGGAAAAAGCAGCACAATCGGAAGTTAAGATAGATAGGTATGATGTTTTGACATCAATCTCACACGGTAAGTATGCAGCAGTTAGTAGCCGTGCTTATGCGTCGAACGGCATTGTATTCAATTCCCATGACTTATATGAGTTTACAAGTGCTGGTGGTTCGGCAAAGCTTATGAAGATAACGTCATATGTAGTGGATAGTAAACAGTAGTCCGTGACCTGTAAGTGGAGCCATGAAAAAAGCCTGACCATTTGGTCGGATCTTTTTCATACCCTCGCCACCTGAATCCGAATCAGCCGATGAGAGTCAAGGGTATGTATAAGAAGTCCAGTGGGCATGCACGCTACTGGACTTCTTTATATTATTTAGTAACCCGTGTTACAATATCGCTGATTTTTTGTTCAGCGTCTTTTGTAAGGTCAACGATATACCAAGCGCTCGGCACAATAGCGCCGCTACCAAGTGACTGTATATCAACCGATTCTGTAACGCCAAATGAGATGAAAGTGTCTTTTCTGAAAAAGCACAATACGGCACTGTCTTTTGTCCTTGCGTAACCAGGCATACCGTACCAGAGGCGAGGGCATAGATTTGAGTTGGCTTGCATAATCAGATCATGAATCCGGCTTGCTTCTGGGAAATCTTTATCTTCGTATTGTTTAATTTTTGCAAGAACCTCGTTCTTCAGATCCTCACTAGTAACGTTTCTCCTATTTGCAGTCATAGAAGTCTCCTTTTGAGATTAGTTTGTAGTGTGGATCAGGATGAGGCAACTCAACTTAATCAGTGAATACTACTATAACATAAAAAATTAATGACGATGAAAGCTTTGTTATACTTATTAAATGAAAGAAATTATCTTTGCTACGGGCAATTCACGAAAAATAGAAGAGGCGAACAGTACGCTTTCTGCGTACGATATTGCCGTAACCCCAGCAAAAATTGAGATCGACGAAATACAGCATCAGGACTCAAGTGAAATCACAAAAGCAAAGGCTCGCGCGGCGTATGATGTAGTGCACGAGCCGGTGGTTGTTTCTGATACAAGCTGGGAGATTCCCGCATTAGGTGGCTTTCCGGGTGGCTACATGAAAGACGTATCAGATTGGTTTGAGGCAGAGGACTGGTTGTCTTTGATGTCGCGTCATGAAGATAAGACGATTTATTGCCATGAACACGTAGCCTATTTTGATGGCGAGCAAATGCGGCATTTTGTGTCAGTGTACAAAGGTGTTTTTGTCAGTGAACCGCGCGGTCGTATTGACGCAAGTGAGTCGATCGAACGAGTCGTTATATTGTATGGCGACTTAACGATGGCAGAGTATCTCGCTAAGGGTAGTATTGCATCGGCCGGAGACGTGCTTGAACATTGGCAGCAGTTCGGTGAATGGTACACCACGTTTAATACTGATCGACAAGCTGATCCTAAAGATCCTGACGGTGCAATCGCAGTAGAGCGTATTGTCTAGTACAATAAAGACTAACAGTATGAGCAGTAGGGTGATAGCCGCAGTTGGATGGATTTTAGGGGCACTTATAGCAAGTGTTGCAATTTGGCTTTTTGCATTATTTGTGTCGGGTACGATCAAGACCGATCAAACCGTAAGTCGCATTGTATTTGGACTGATTACTTCTCTTCTTGCCGTACTGCTGGTTGCGATGCTGTCACGACGTCAAAAGAGCGGACCCAGCTTAGGATTTTATAGCTTCGCTAAAAAGCTTCTGATTGGCATGGCTTGGTACGCGATACCGGCGGTGTCGGGGTTATTTCTCGCTAGCATCCTTGGTGTCGTAGAGGTGTCAGTCGATGGCTCGTTTATGGATGCAGTCAGTGCGGTACTTTTAGTAGCGATACTGGTTTTTTTGTCGGAGGCTCTGCCGGAGGAAATTATATTTCGAGGATATATATTAAAAAAACTCAGTATATTTAATAATCGCTGGTTAGTTATTATTCTGCAGGCTGCAATTTTCACAATTTTTGCATTCATGATCGGTGCGATAGGCGGCATACTAGACGCTTCCTTTATTTTTACATTTGGTATTGTTCTCGGTGTCCTGCGTTCAGCAACAGGTAGCCTGGCTGCTCCGATAGGTTTTCATCTGGCTTGTATGACCGTGCAGCAGTCATTTAGTTCTCAGTGGAGTCCATTTGTTGTGTCTAATGAATCTATATTACAGACGTTTATCCTTGGTATGATACCGATAAGCGTTGCTCTTGCGTATTACGCCACAAGGATATCCCGAGTTAATAGCGATAGTCGTTTATGACTTGTAGGCTGAGCCAAGATTAATACTAAGTCAACAGGATGTCATGCCTCTGTTTTTATTATGGTCTACAACCTTTGCGTTAATTGGTACAATTAGGTTATGTCATTTCAAGCATATCTAGATACTATTGAAAAAAAGACAGGCAAGACACCGAGTGAACTTCTTGCCTTGGCAAAAGAAAGAGGCTTCACTCGTGAAGCGAAAGCGGGCGATGTCGCTGATTGGCTGAAAGAAGATTACGAACTTGGGCGTGGTCACGCTATGGCTTTTGTTCACGTTCTCAAACACGGTCCAACAATAAGCGATAAGCACGTTGGTAGTGGCGGATCGCACGCAGATGAGAGTAATGAGCTAAGATTAGACGGCATAAAAAATAGATAGTTATTTCTGTTAGTTTGGCTTGAGATATCTGTATAGCGGTTTGGATTTTTATAGCAAAATCGCCTAGCTGCATGGCACCTCGACCACAGTTCTTGTATAATTAAATCAATGATACGTCGACTTGTGGTATTTCGGATCTTCTTTATTGCATTGGTCGCTGCATTGATCATCGTTGCAGTAAAATATTGGTTTCATCTGCTCAATTGGGAGCCAATAGAACAAAGCTCGTTGCACAATGGTGTGCTTTCGAGCGCCACATTTGTGATTGGTTTTTTGCTTTCGGCAACCATAGCAGACTACAAAGAATCCGAGCGTATTCCAGCTGAGTTTGCTGCCAATATCGAAGATATGTATGCAGACGCAGAGGTGATTTATCAAACATATCCAAAGTTTAATCTAGAAGGTTTTCGAGCGCAGCTGTACAAAATAGCAGACAGGTTTGATCGCGAGGTGCGTATCGCATCGCGTGGCGTGAGCGAGGATATTCGCACACTCAACACTTATTTTGGTGAGATGGAAAAAGCGGGTGTACCAGCAAACTTTATTGTAAAACTAAAACAGCAACAGCTGCTTTTGTTGAGGCACCGCAAGCGAGTGACCTATATCCAGCGAATCAAATTTATTCCATCAGCTAGTATATTGTCGCAATCAATTGTCTTTTTTGTTATCGGTCTGCTCGTATTTACCAATGTCGATCCGTTTTATGGCAGCCTAGCGATCATCGGTATCATAAGCTTTGTCTTGATCTACATGATGATACTCATCAGCGTGATCAGTACGCCATTTCACGCAGCCGGAAAAACCCGCGACGATGTGAGTATGTTTTTGGTAGATAGTGCGGCGCGTTTTCTTAAGTCAAAAAAATAGTGAAGTGAATTTGCGATATCTAATAATATATCCATGAGGCCAATCATTGCAGGAATTAGTATGTTAGACGAATATATCCTTCAAGTAGCGGGAAACTAAAGTCATTTATGTTTTGAGACGACATGTTATTTGTAGACTAACGTTGAGTAGCTGAAAAGTAATGGCACATAACCACTCAAAGTCTATAATTGACAATAAACAAAGCTTATGCTATAATTAAATCATGAAATCACGTCATAACCGAGCGCCAAAAAATATCGACAACAGCAAAGATAGTGAGATAAAATCTCGCAAGCGATATGCTGGTGGTGCGCTGGCTGCGGTTGCTATGGGTAGCGGCGTAGTATTGGGATTGGGACTTGATAATGAACGACAAGAGTACAAGCACGAGGCCGCTGCCATAGAAGTACCAGCTGCGGCAGAGGCTTATGGTATAAGCGCTGAGATAGAGACAGAATTGATGAAGATACAGGCTCGCTGGAGTCGTGATGCTAAGCCGCTTGGTCCGGATGAATTGCCAGCTTCGATACTGCGCGAATCAGGCATGGTGAATTTTGAGATTATCGACGGCGCTGGGGGTGCAGCTCAGCAGGCAAAAGAAGCCTATGCGAATTTATACAATCTTGATGTCGATGAATTGTCTCCTAAAATAAAAGACTCTATCGATATAACTGCAGAAAGTTTTCCAAGAGTGCATGGCGGCCAAGAGTTAAGCGTACTCGAAGTGACACGCCTTGATAATGCTGACGAGAAACTTGCTATCGTCACCGACCGTGTTGAGTTGGATACTGAGTAATCATGCGCGTGTGAAGCTGGTCTGAAACGAAGCATCAAAGCAGAAAGCTTTTGAAATAATAGGACTATAATCAGTAGTTTTTCTGAGAGTTAGGTTTGGCGATAGCCTAATATCATGGTAAAATATACCCTTAGATACCATGATAAAAAAAGACATTCTTTCATCGCAATTATTGCAGTCTGAAACACATTGGGGTGACAGGCTTGCTGAGCGTGTGATAGCGCAGTTTCCTGATCAGGAAGTGTATACCTGCGCAGCTGGCATAAGCCCTTCGGGGATTGTGCATTTTGGCAATTTCAGGGATTTATTTACGGCCTATGTGGTTGTCGAATCTTTGAAGCGAAAAGGTAAGCAGGCACGACTGGTATTTTCATGGGATGACTTTGATCGCTTCCGCAAAGTACCAGCAAATATCGATCCATCTTTTGAGCAATATATCGGCTTACCATATACCGACGTGCCATGCCCAGAGGGCAAATATGGCTCGTATGCCGAACGGTTTGAAAAAGAATTCGAAGAGTCGATGAACTCTTTGGGTATCTATCCGGAATATATATATCAGACCGACATGTATCGATCTGGCGCATACGATGACATGATTATTTATAGCTTGAAAAAGCGCCAAGATATAGCCGAAATCCTACTTTCGTTTATGCCAGAAAAGACAAAGTTGGCAAAGAAGCTTGACGAACAACAGTACAAGGAAAACTATTATCCAATCAGTGTATATTCTCGTTTCACAGGTAAGGATAATACGAGAGTGACGAGCTATGATGGCGAATCGACAATAACGTATAAGTGTCTTGATACTGACAAGACCGATACAATTGATGTCACAAAAGACCATATTGTGAAGCTTTCGTGGAAGATTGATTGGCCTATGCGTTGGGGGCGTGAGGGTGTGGTGTTTGAACCTGGTGGACACGACCATGCTTCACCTGGCGGCAGCTTTGATACGTCGAGTAGAATCGCCAATGAGATATTTGAAAACACGCCACCAGTACTAGAGGAATATAAATTCGTTGGTCTTCAGGGGCTTGGTAGTAAAATGTCGGGATCAAAAGGTAATGCAGTTGCCCCCAAGGATCTACTGGAGATATATACCCCCGAAATACTCAAGTGGCTCTATGCTGATAAGCCACCGGCTCATTCGTTTGAATTGTCATTTGGTAAAGGTATATTCAGGCAGTACGATGAGTTTGATAAAACCATGAATCAGCTCAACGAGGGTACGATCAATGCTGTTGATCGTGAGACGCTTGCTCTGTCTGGGGTCACGGGTCCTAGTGAGTATCCAGCAATATCGTTTCGTCAGCTACTTGGGTTTGGTCAGATCGTGCAGTGGAACGAGACAAAACTAAAAGAGATTTTGGATAGCCAGCAGACTCCATATGATCCGGCGTTGATCAGTGCTCGATTACCACGCGCAAAAGTATGGCTCGAACGTTACAACAAAGATGAGGCGGTGACGCTTCTTGATAACTTCAATCAAGAGTATGCAAGCTCGATGGTAGAAGAACAAATAAACCAGATAGGAAAGTTGCGCGACTATTTGATCGAGAATAGTCAAGCATCGATACAGGATATCGAGACACAAGTGTACGCTATTCCAAAGCAACCTGATCTTGATATGCAAAGTCTTGCTAAGTTGCAGCGTGCGTTTTTCAAAGACGTATATAGTTTGCTTGTTGGTAATAGTGTTGGTCCGCGACTGTCGACGTTTCTCTGGGCGGCAGATCGACAGAAAATTTTGGAATTACTCGATATAGAATCTGCTCGCAACAGCTAATAGTTGTCGATAATATTGCTATTAAAACAGTGACGTCCTGATGTGTCGCTGAGTTTTTTATGTAGTTCGGGTTCTTTACAACTGAATCATAGAGGACTATGATGAAATAAAATACACACGCACCAATAGAGCGAATAGTTAATCGTCATAAGGAGGGATTTATGAAGAAACTATTGAAACTAATGGTAGCAGTAGCGGTAGTATTGCCACTAGCTTTCTCTGGGGGGACAGCATCGGCACAGTCAACTTGTGATGTAGGATATACGGGCCCTGATTCGCAAAATCTTTGCACATCGACAGTACAATATGAGTGCTCAGTAACAAGTACAAATACCGTTACTATCGTGAATGAGTCGGGGCAAACTGCTGCTTCTGGTCAGGTGGCTGTGAGCGGCAATGGTACCGGAGGCAGTGCCTCATCTGGCACGGTCACAAACAGTAATGGCACGGTATTTAATGTTACGATCACCAATCCGGGTCCAGGCGGTACGGGTGTTGGAACATGTGTTGCTACGGTGACAGTGCCAGCTACGGTTACTCCAGTACCTCCGTCTCCTGCCCCAAATCCCGTGACGCCAGTACGACCGGCGGCAAAAGGACAAGCGATGGCGTTACCGCTGACTAGTGGTGATACGCATGCAGCCTATATAGCTACTGCAGTTGCAGTAGGCGCGCTACTGTCTGCAACAGCTGCGGGAGGCGCTCTTTTGTATCGGTACTATAAGGTACGATAGGTCTATGAAAAAAAAGCCTACTCAGCATAGGCGGTATGCTTATGGTGTAATGGCAGTCTTTGATATTGGTATCACGGCGCTATTTGGTATGATACTACTCGCACAGCCAACTACGCAGGTGATGGCTGCGACAACGCCAATAGTCGCGTCGCAAAAACCTGTTGTGATCGAGCAGCGAAAGGCTGTGATCGGTACGCCAAATCGAATTGTTGTCCCCGATATTGCAATCGACAATAATGTGAGACCAGGTGCGTATAATCCGGACGACGCATCATGGACAATAGATAATCAGTCAGCGTTTCATGCGGATGTGTCAGTACCAGCAAATGATAATAATGGTGTGACATTTATATATGGTCATGCGGATTGGACAGTGTTCGGTCGTCTGCCCGATGCTAGCGAAGGTATGGAAGCTGTCGTTTACACCAACGAAGGTATTACGTTTGAGTATCGTTATGAATCGAGCAGACAGGTTGATCCGTCGGATGTCAGTATTTTGACAAGCGATGGCCCCCCGAAGCTTGTATTGCAAACTTGCTCGGGGCCATTTGACGCGTACCGTACATTGGTGACATTTTATCTTGAGAAAGTATCAAAGATATGAACAGCGACATGTTGATTAGCTATGGTGTTTTATCGCTGGGTACTATGGTCGTTGTCGGTGTATTTTACCAAGCAGTGAAGTATGTCTTGGAGGTCAACAAAGAAATTAGTTTGCGAAAGGAAATGGCACATTTGCATCGGAAAATACAACCAAGGGTAACGGTATTACTGTATTGCGATGATGGCTACGGTGACATAGCTGCATCGATCAATGCTTTGCAAAAGAGCCGATATAGTCATTATGATATTGTCGTGATAGATGATAGCGGTGGCATACTACCGAGATCTTTACGTCACGAATTTACATCATCACGCGTCGCCTGGCTGCGTCGTCACAAAAAAACATCACGGCATAAGGCGCTTAGAGCTGGATATGCCAAAAGTCAACGCGGTGATGTTGTTATTGTGGTTTCTGCTAGACAGTTTGTAAGTACTAATAGTCTAAAAATGGCTGTTGCTGATAGCGACGACAAGCGACACATATGGCGACTACAGGACGTATCGTCCAATGACATGACGACCGTTTCAGATATTGCTGCAGTGTTTTTTGACATACTAAGCTTGCGTGATATAGATGCATTTGTGTACACAAAACATGCGTTTTTGCGTTCACATACATATAAAACGAGATGGCTTTGGGCTCGACGTGTTTTATTTTTGATAATCTATAGTTTATTTGTTACTTTGCTTATTGCCACAATAGTATCGGGCGCATACAAGGCGTTTGTGGTTGTATGGCTAGTGGGGGTATCTTATGTGCTGGTAAAAGTATGGCTCACCCTCAATTATTCATTTTCAGACAAAAGATTATTATCTGTTTCGGTGTTGCCAATGCCAATTATTTTACCTGCTACAGGGATCATATATCTTTTTTCTCAGCTATTTAGAAGAAAATAGGTTATATGTGAAAAATTTCATATACGGTTCCTGAGAAAATGCGGTATTCTCATGATGAGTCGCGAGGAGGATTCATGAAAGTAGGCGTGCGTGGGTCGTGGAGTGCCTGCGTGTGACCAAGAAGAGTTACCCCTACGGGGGCTTGGTGTGCTATTGCTTTTTAGTGCGGTTGATCTTCAGCTGCCTCCCCGGTGACACTAACGATAAGGAGGGTGTATGAAGAAGAGTGTTCAAAAAGTTGCCGGTGCCAGCGTGTTATCGCTTGGTCTTGTGGTTGGTCTCGCGGGATTTGCTGGAGCAAGCTCGGGAACGATTGGTACAACAGGGCCAGATTCTACAAATACTATAAAGCATGAAGTTGATACTGACCTTGATGTCGACAACGATAACGATGTCGATCTTGAGAATCGAAACAGGCAGCATGCTTCGAGCGGAGATGCCGAAGTGAGAAATAACACGACTGGTGGCGATGCCGAGTCGGGTGCTGCAGAAAATGAAAATAGCGTGAGTGCGAGTATAGAATTGGATAACTCACAGTCTGCTTCTGCCTATGCTGCGGTTGCTAGTAACGGCAACGGAAGCAACAGCGCAAGTATTAACAATACCGGTCCTGACTCAGAAAACAGAGTGTGGTTTGAGACTGATACAAATGTTGACGTAAACAACGATAATAATATCGATATCGAAAACAGTAGCTATCAGTCAGCGAGGTCGGGTGATGCTGAAGTTCGTCACAATACAACAGGTGGTAGTGCCACGAGTGGTAGTGTTTCGAACACAAGTTCATCTAGCTTTACTATCCGTGTGACAAATTAGTCTCGGTAGTCAGCGAGGAGTGGAGTCGGTGTGTGCTGACACATGCCGACACCCTCCGCCTAAGGTGTAAATAGGAGGGCACAGAGTATGCGTAAGTATATGGTAGCAATTCATCGATTAGTGCCGTTTATGATGGCGGTGGTTCTTGCGGCAAGTCATCCATTGGTTGCGATGGCAAGTACGCAAGAGGTACCGGCACCCTCATCGGGAGAAAATACGACGACACCACAAGAAGAGGAGCCAGAATTAACCTATACTTACAACGAAGGTACTGGTATGTGGGATAGTGAAAAGTGGCAATATAATCCTACGACCAATGTCTATGAAGCACCTCCAGTGCCTGTTGTGATCGCACCGGAAAATCAAGCCGTAAATGAGCCTCAATCTGAATCGAGTATAGCTGCTGATACATCAGTGACAGTGAATAATTCAATCTCATCCGACGCGACGTCGGGAGATGCTACAGTGTCGCACAATACAACAGCTGGCAATGCGACGAGTGGTAATGCAGAAGCTATGGTTACCCTGATAAACACGGTAAACTCTACACTTTCAGGAACGGCAAATGGTCAAGTCGCCAGTTTTACGCACGATATTCTCGGTGATGTAAAAGGAGATATTATACTGCACCCTATGCTCTTAAAGGCAATGTTGGAAGCGGAAGTAAAAGAGTCTGACAGCACAATGATTGACGTGAATAATAATCTTGCCATTAATAATAATGTGAATGTACATGCAGGTAGCGGCAATGCTACTGTAGCAAATAACACAACAGCTGGCAATGCGACGACGGGTTCGGCACGAGCAATGGCTAACGTTGTTAATATTTTGAATTCGATGATTGCTGCGCAGAATTCATTTATTGGAACGATTAATATATACGGTAATCTTGAAGGTGATATCTTGATTGCACCAGATTTTATTCCTCAAATGCTAGCGAATAATGGAGGCGATGCGAGCGACATACAAGTTTCAGTCAAGGATACACAAACTATCGTAAACGATATATCCACAATTGCAGAAAGTGGTGCTGCAAGTGTGTTCGGAAATACCGACGCAGGCGATGCCACCAGTGGGGACGCTCGCTCGAATGTCGTTATATTTAACTTAACTGGACACGAAGTGATTGCTAAGAATAGCTTATTGGTGTTTGTGAATGTATTAGGAAAATGGGTGGGTGTGATAGTCGATGCGCCCGAGGGTGCATCGGCTGCAATGATAGGCAATGAGGTAGAAGAGCACAACTACACGCCTGATATGATAGTCGATGCTGAATTGAATCACGGTATCGTCAATACTGTGGCTGTAAGTGCACATACAGGAGATGCGGTGGTGTCGAACAATACAACAGCTGGCAATGCGACGAGTGGCAATGCTACTGCGATTGCAAATATCGCTAATGTATCCGGGTCACAGCTCGGATTAGCAGGCTGGTTTGGCGTGCTGTTTATTAACGTTTATCAAGACTGGTACGGCAGCTTTGGTGTCAATACATTTTATGGCGATACAATCGAGACCGAAGAGAGCCTGGAGTCGTCTCCGAACAATAGTCCTCCAATCCAGTTTGTCCCGCGTGCAGCGCAAACGCCGCGTGACACACACCAAAAAATTGTCCTTGATGATAGGCTGTATGTAGCGGTAGCTAGCGAACCAGTGATACAGCAGACGGTTGTGCATGAGGTGACCGAGTCGTCGAATGCTGCAAGTGTACGACAGGTTGTCGCCTCTACGTCTACCGATCAAGCAGTGCGCGGTGTGCAGACTGCTGGTAGGGCGTTCGATTTTCGACCGATTATCGTTGTTGGATCACTTGCGCTCATTAGTTTATCGGTAGTTGGTCTCAAGCGACTCTTTTTCCAATAAAGTTGCGCACCTAGCAAAAGTGGCGTACGCTAGGAAAGGGGGAGGTTTCAGGTAAGCATCTCGCCGAAAAGAGGTTATCGTCGCAACTACGTTTGAACGATTTATATCTCAATACCCGTCGCTCATCTTTGAAAAGGGGCAAACAGTTCTATTAAGAGATGAGGTGCCGAAGGGTACTTATATTATTGAGTCTGGAATTATAAAGACATACGCTATAACCGCCAACGGCGAAGAGCGTATTGTCGCTATCGATACCGCAGGTGACGATATTCCGATTGGGTTTACGATCGGACTTGTCGATCGAAGTAGGTATTTTTATGAAGCCGCTTCGCGCTGTCGTGTGAGAATTGTGCCACGAGCTGATTTTATGAAACACATTATCAATGATCACCAGAGCTTGTTGCATCGTCATGTACGACTTACAAAAATATTATTGACTAGCTTGAAGCATGTTGAGGCACTTGAGCAATCAAAAGCAACCGAAAAGGTCGCAATGACATTACTATATTTTGCAGAAACACTAGGATCAACTTTTCCAAATTCGACAACACGACGACTTTCAATTACACAGCAGGAGATCGCCGATTCGCTTGGTGTGACTCGTGAAACAACTGGTAGTGTTTTGAAAAAACTAGAGCTAAAAAAATTACTTGTTCGTTCTCGAAATACATATGTATTGTATATCGATAAGTTACGAAAACATGTTGATAAGCGCTAAGATTTCCTATCTTTTTTAATGGTTGCAAGTAGTGTTTCTTTGTCGACATTGGCACCAAATAATGCGTAACCTGGTTCGAGCAATTTGCCTAGGGCAAGTGGCCCAACAATAGTCGGATCAAACCCCAGATCATCGACAAATTTGGCTACTTTTTGATTGTCCTCCATATTGTCGCCTGTAATTGCAATCGCTTTTCTGCCAGATGTATTTTTTGGTTTTGCTTCGTCGATGAGATGGTGGTAGCCCATGTGACTGAGTGCTTTGACAACACGTGAATCTGGCAGAAAATTTTGCACCATTTCACTCGATGATGATGGTGGCTGTGCGATTGCTGGATCCATGCCATCGACTTCCCACCAGTAGTTCATAGAATCGATGACTAATTTGCCACTCAGTACATCGGTGGGGATGTTGCGGTATTTGCTAAGAGGCAGAGCCAAGATGACAATATCAGCACGCTTAATAGCCTCTCGTGCAGTCACGGCAGTTGCACCGGGCGTGATATATTTGATACTCATAGCAATCTTGGCTGGATCGCCAGAGCCAGCTATATAGACTGTGTAGCCAGCACGTAGTGCAAGCTGTGCAAGTACGGTGCCGAGTTTTCCGGCTCCGAGTATACCAATAGTCATGAGCGGTGCTGACATGCTACAGCTTGTCTCGTTTCGTTTCACCGAGAAGTTCTCGTACGCGTGGAATTACTTTTTTCCCATAGAGTTCAATCATATGCATACGGGCGCTTGCCGGCATTGGTCCGCCGCCATAGACAAGGTCGAATCGGTTAACGCCGAGTGTTTTGATAGACGCTGCAATCTTTTGGGCGACGGTTTCTGGCGAGCCAATATAGAGAGATCCGTTGGCGATTTCGGCGTCAAAATGTTCACGCGCCATTGGTGGCCATCCGCGCGTGCGTCCGATTCGATCAAAGTTGGTTTTGTGGGCAGGCCAGGCAATCTTGGCTGCTTCGGCGTCGGTGTCAGCGATAAATCCAGGAGAATGCATACCGATAGTAGCTGCCGAGGTGCCAAATTCAGCGGCCGCATGCTTATAGAGATCAACATAGGGTACGAAGCGATCTGGTGAGCCGCCGATAATAGCGAGCATGAGTGGAAAATCATAACGCGCTGCGCGAACAACCGACTGCGGCGAGCCGCCAACACCTACGAAAGTTTCGATTTTTCCTGATTCGGTTTTTGGAAATACGTCCGCTTTGTCGAGTGCAGCCCGTGTCGTACCGCTCCAGGTGACGGGTTTTTCCTTGAGTAACTCAGCAAATAGCTCGATTTTTTCTTCGAAAAGCACATCGTAGTCTTTGAGGTCGTAGCCAAAAAGCGGGAATGATTCTGTGAACGATCCTCGCCCGAGTATAACCTGTGCTCGACCGCTTGATAATGCATCGAGTGTTGCAAAACGCTCAAAGACGCGAACTGGATCGTCTGAGCTGAGGACAGTAACGCCAGATGCGAGCTTGATATTTTTCGTACGAGTAGCAATGCCAGCGAGTACGGTCTCTGGGCTACTGATAGCAAAATCTGAGCGATGATGTTCGCCGAGCGCGATTGCATCGATACCAAGTTTATCTGCTAGGACTGCTTCATCAATGACTTGTCGTATAGCTGCTGCGTGGGTCATGAGTTTTCCGTTTTCATCGACCGGCAGGTCGCCAAACGAATCAAGGCCAAAAGAGACTGTGGATTTAATAGAATTTTTCTTTGTTGGCATATATATCTCCTTATAGTTTTGTCGGATCGATACCGATACTTTTAAGTAATTCATAATTGAGACGATAAAATTTTTCAGTACCAGCTTTACGCTCAATTAACACGCCTGCTTGTGTGAGTCTACGAAAATGATGGCTCATAGTAGGCTGAGAGAGCTGTAGGGAAAGTGCACAATCACTTACAATATTACTGCTCGATTCTTCGCAGTTGTTCTCGGCCAGGATGCGGACTATAGATAGACGCATATCATCGGCTAGGCTTTTGAGGATGAGGGTTGAGTTGATATCCATATAAACTATTATATTGATATATTTAAATATTTCAATATAATATTCAAATAATGTGAAAAGTTAAAATCTTCGTTTTGTCACAGTATTGACAAGCTTTTCAAAGCGCGTGTAATGCGTTGGTGTCAACGAGAGTGCTGCGAGCGCACTATGTGCCGATGTGGTGAGTTCGTTGATCTTGTCTTGTGTCGCTTGGCGAGCACCCGATGATTCGAAAAGTTGTTTGATTAGCGCGAGATCTTCAGGGTTCGCTTTTGGATTACCGTAAATTTGCATGAAATGATTTTTGTCACGAGCTGATAGCTGCGCGAAGGCTTGCTCGAACATATATGTTTTTTTGCCCTCAATAATATCACTGGAAGTTGACTTACCAGTCACGTTTTCGTCGCCAAAAACTCCTAGTAGATCGTCGACAAGTTGATAGGCGATACCGAGCGTCGAGGCGAATTCGCGTAAGACTTTTACTTTATCTGCTGAGATACCAGCTAGCTCTGCGCCTGTTGTGAGCGGTGAGATAAACGAATAGCTTGCTGTTTTGTAGCGTGCTACTTTGAGCGAGAGTCCAGCTTTGTGTGGCATAAATCCAAGTTCGGTATCGAGCAGTTCGCCGCCTGCAACCTCAAATGTTGCGCGTGTGAGCTGATGGTGGGCTTGCGTCTTTTGCTTTGGTAAAAGATTACTCGAGGCTACTAATTGATGAGCGCCCGAAAGCATTAGGTCGCCACCCAAAATGGCGGCACTGTGCGCATAGTGTGTTTGTTCATCGTGAGTGTCGACATGTTTGGCGTAGCGTTTTTTGTACTGCCCAGCGACATTGGTCACGCCATAGCGCATATAGTCGCGGTCGATAATATCGTCGTGTATTAGCAAGCAAAAATGTAGTAGTTCCTGTGCGGCAGCAATTGGTATAGTCTGCTGTGTGTCACTTCCACCAAAAGCCTCATAAGCAAATACGAGCATCTGTGGGCGCAATCGCTTACCGCCTGCCATAATAAGCTCGTGTAGATGCTGCCAAAGTGTTTGATATGACGAATCGATATGTGCCGCCTCGTCTGTTGATTGTACGAAGAAATCATTCAGTACATCATTGACGAGGCGGACTATATCTTTTTCTGTATGCGGTCGAGTCATTTGAGACCTATTGCTTGTCTATAGTTTCGACTTCACGTTCGACAACGATGATGTATTCGCTAGCTACTTTAAACTCTTCTCTGGTTGTCTTTGTCATATTACTATTTTAGCAAACTAGTGTGTTTGGCTGCGACACAATGAGATGAGCAGGTCGCAGTGTGTCTAGTAGATGAATCCACCAAATGCACCTGGCTGTACAGTGCGTTGGTTGTAGTTGCCAGCTTTGTAGTTCCAGCCCATTTCAGATACGACGTAGCTTCCGTCGCTATTAACGCTTTCGACATACGCTACATGACCATTTGTCACAGCAACGGCACCAGCACGCGGAGCTGATCCAGTGGTTTTACCTGCAGCCTGTGCCGAGCTAATCCAGTTGTAGCCAGCATTGCCGTAGATTGCAACATCGGGACGCTTGCTGTGCACATAGTCAGTACACCACATGCCATTACCTACGTAGTAACTCGACGAGTTTACTGGTGCGCTGGTGTAGGTTTGTGTCGTGTAAGATGTGCTAGCGGCTGGCTGATAGACCTGCGTTGCTGCGACTTGAGCTTGTTGAGCGGTGTAGCGATCAGGCAGCTCTTCCTCGACTGTTGGAATATGTATTTCATCGCCAACATCTATTTGATCGGGATTAACGATAAAATCATTGGCGTTAAATACACGTACATAGGTTGTTTGATGTGTATCGGCGATACTGGTGAGTGTGTCACCGGGTTGAACAGTGACGATTACAGGTGTTTCTTTAGCTTTTTGCGTGTCGGTTTTTTCTGTGGCGTGTGTCGTTGGTGCAGAAATTAGCCCAATCGAAAACACTACGGCGAGTGCCGCAAGACAAGATCTAATTGTCATGGTATTCTCCTTTAATTGCGTGCCAGGCAAGTGGTGTGTAATTGACACGTGTGATTATATGTTTCTTGAATATAATTCCAGAAACACAAAGATAAGCTTATGCAATATTCTAGCGTGTGTCAATAATACACTACGCTACATGTGTGGCCAACAGATGAAAATAGGTATTGTAGAAAAAACATCGTGAGTTCATAAAGCTGCTATAATATAAGTATGAAAGCTATATGGAAAAACGTTATTATTGCCGAAGCACCGCAGGAAGATTTGTTTAAAATCGAGGGTAATTGGTACTTCCCGCCAAACGCGTTACACCAGGAGTATTTTCGAGATAGCACTCACCGTACTGTCTGTATATGGAAGGGAGAGGCAAGCTATTACGATGTGGTCGTTGATGGTGAAGTCAATGAATTTGGAGCGTGGTATTATCCCCAACCAAAAGAAGGTTCGATCGACCTCGTCAAAAAGGACTTCACGAACTATGTGGCATTTTGGAATGGCATCACTGTTGTTGAGTGAAATCACTGATGAAATATGACGGATGTCGCCAATCCGAGTATAATAAGTAGGTGAAAACACTATGGAGCAAGAAGGAGGTGTATGATGCGAAAGCAAGGCATACAAGATCCCAGACAGCAACATAAAAAAGGTAGTATTCCTGAGCAGCGTCAGGACGAGCCGGGACTTGATGATAGGCTGATCCCAAAAGCTGATCATGGCGACGATAGCTATGAGGGTAGCGGACGACTAAAAGGTAGAAAGGCACTCGTGACAGGAGGCGATAGTGGTATCGGTCGCGCGGTGGCGATTGCATTTGCACGTGAGGGCGCCGATGTGGCAATAGCGTATTTGCCGAGTGAGCAAAGTGATGCTGAAGAAACAATCGAACTTATCGGTGAAACGAGTCAAAAGGTCATATTGTTACCAGGCGATTTAACAGACGAAACATTTGCCAGAAAACTTGTGAATGAAGCACACAAGCAGCTCAAGGGTCTCGATATTATTGTCAACAACGCGGGACGGCAGATTTATAACGATGACATTACGACATTATCTACCAAACAATTAGTCGATACGTTTACGGTGAATATATTTGCGATGTTTTGGATTGTGCAAGAAGCAATGCAGTACCTGCAACCGGGTGCTACGATTATCAATACAACGTCGATTCAAGCTACGCAGCCATCGCCTGGGCTGTTGGACTATGCGTCAACCAAAGGGGCAATCACAACGTTTACGCGTGGGCTGGCGCAGCAATTGACACCAAAAGGTATTCGCGTGAACGCAGTAGCGCCAGGTCCGATATGGACACCATTGCAGCCAAGTTATGGTCAGCCGCTTGAAAAACTTGTAAAGTTCGGCAATGATACACCGCTCGGCAGGCCAGGGCAACCGGCAGAATTGGCTGGTGCGTATGTGTTTTTGGCGAGTGACGAAGCTAGTTATGTGTCTGGTGAAGTAATTGGCGTCACAGGTGGAAAATTACGTTAAAGAAAGCGGGGGTGAATGCCGTATAAAAGTAACGATGAATTGCCCGAGAGTGTAGTGAATGTTTTGCCGATGCATGCGCAGGATATTTATCGAAAAGCTTTTAATAGTGCCTATGATGAGTATAAGGATCCAGAGGATCGACGTGATGATGCTGGACGCGAGGAGATCGCCCATCGCGTTGCTTGGTCTGCGGTCAAGAAAAAATACCAAAAGGGGGCTGACGATAAGTGGCATCCTAGTGATTAGATCGTAGAATATATTTTTATGGCACATGATTGAAAATAGTGGTGGTAGTTGAGGCTTTTTTTCGCTACACTGGACAAAGACTTTTCGTGCTTGTAGTACTATTGGCACGAGCAAACGGCAGATAGAAAGGCTTACTATATGGAACAAACACCGACCGACATCACCGCTACCAAAGACGGCTACCAAGAGACAGATGTATTTGCATGGGCGAATAATCTACTGCAATACAAAGAAGAGCTCAAGATAGACCTTTTTCTTGTAAACAAAAATTATATTCCGTATCGTACAAATCTTGATAAAGAGCTACGAGCACAGCTTGAGCCGCTTTTTGTTGACGGGTTGCTTGAGTATTTGTTTGATGGTGCCGAAAAAGGCATGGTGGTGCGCGGATTTGAAGATGCCGAGTCTGAAGAGGGTGTTTTGCAACGAACGCAGGTGTTCAAGGTGCCTAATGCTTATGCGACACTAAGCTGGCTCAACACTCAGGAGCATGAAATCGAGGTGTTCAACGACGCTGATCATGATTTTAAGCGTATAAAAGGCATTGTCGCACGGCTGAGCCATCCAAATATGAAGCAAAAAGTATATATCGCAAAGGTATTGCCGCGTTCCAATGTTATGCAAGGACGTACTGGGTGGATGTTGCGAAGCGGTAAATTTATACCATTTGATGCCGATGCGTCATTGCGAATACCAAGTGATAATCAGCTGTTGATTATCGACCAAGATATCTATGTCTTTAGTCAGACTCGCCTAAAGCAGTTGTTTGCCTATGACGCTAAGGAGGCAAGTATTGCTGAGAAGAAAGTTGCTGAAATCAACACGCACTTTAAGCTGTCGCTGCCTGAAGGTCAGACGCTACAAACATTGATAGAGGGCAAAAAGAGTGCGATTAAAAAGCTACAGAAAATCGACCCGACACGTATCAAGCAGGAGCAACTATTGGAACATGCTGAAGAGCTTGGTATTGAGCTTATGCAAGATGATGCAGGTGCGATTATTATCATGGACGACAAAGAGCTTGGTAAGTTTGTGAATCTTTTAAACGATGACTATATGGAATCGTCATTGACGGGTGAGCGGTATGAGATTATACGCAAACGTCCACTCAAGATTGACGATAGCGCTGATTCGACACCAAGCGACCTGTAAGATACCAGCTCTATCCATAGCGACTACTGTCTTTATTTGTTATTATATTTATGGTAATAAAGATAGCTTTAAGAAATAGCGATCTTGGCAGGTAAGTTTATTGAGCGCTTGGATTGCGGATGATATCAATTACATTCGCAAAAAGGCTAAGGGGGGTTTATGTTTTTTGGTCATAATAAAGAGGCATCAAAAATCGACACAAAAGAGTCAACTGTAGCAGATGATACTGCACAGTCAGGACAGCAGATAACGGGTGATAATACGGTTGCAGAATGGCTGGATCATCCGGTTGGTGGCGTAATGTTTCGTGAGATGCTCAAGGAAGCAGGACAGAATGAAAATGTTCTTAAGATAGTGCGTCGTGTATCGTTGAGCCGCTTGGTTGAAATGAGCAAAGGTCGTTTTAGTCAAGAGATGCTAGAAGATATGATTGCAAAAGCCAATAGCGGTGAAGCGCCAACTACTAACACTTCAGAGCCGGTGGTGTCTACGCAATCTCAGCCTGACAAAAAAGAGAATGCACCGTTGCCAGAATGGCAAGAAAAAATCATACCTGGTCGCTTCGATGGCAAGACGGTTATTGTGACTGGTGCCGGCTCTGGTATCGGACGGGCGACAGCCTCGCGGGTAGCTCGTGAGGGTGGTCATGTGATCGCCGCTGATATTTCAGAAGAACGTCTTGCTGAGTTTAAAGCAGACCATGTTGATGCAAATATAACAACAGTTGTTGGTAATATTGCAAACGATAATGATGTCGAGCGAATCGTTGAGGCAGCTGGTGGCAAGATTGATGCGCTGGCAAATGTTGCTGGTGTAATGGATAACATGACGCCATTACATGAAATGACCAATGAGATATGGGATAAGGTAATGCGTGTTAATGTGATCGGGATGATGAAGTTGACCCGTGCAGTACTGCCGCTGATGCTAGAGAGTCGTCAGGGTAGTATTGTGAACGTTGGCTCAGAGGCATCAATCAAGGCTTCGGCTGCGGGTGTTGCGTATACAACCTCTAAGCATGCAGTGCTGGGAATGTCTAAGAGCCTAGCTTTCATGTATGGTCCAAGTGGTATTCGTACTAATGTTGTCGCGCCTGGTGGTGTACTAACGAATATCGAAGCCAGTTTTGACTCAGAACTGGGTGCCGATCGCGTTAATAGCATATTACCGACCGCTCCAGATGCTGTTGAGGCGCCGGTCTTGGCAGCATCGATAACCTATTTGCTAAGCGATGATTCGGTAAATATCAACGGTGCACTGTTGCCGTCTGATGGTGGTTGGTCGGTGCAGTAGGTATGCTCTCGTATTTCCGCTCGACACAATACAAACCGGTCATCAAGCCGCAGGACAGTCTGCAGCCAGGTAGCTGGATACGCGCCGAGCGGCCAAATGAGGATGAGCGATCGCAGCTAATCAGGCTTGGCATTGACGAAGACCTACTAGCCGATGCGCTCGATCCGCACGAGGTGCCACGCGTTGAAATGAGTGATGGTTGGACGTATTTTATTACACGCCTCCCGGATACCGATGATGATTTCAACGACTATACAACACCTATATTATTTGCCCTAGGTCGTCAGCATCTCGTGACGGTGAGCCGCGATAGTTTAGGTCGTCTATGGCAACCTTTTATCGATCATGTCGAGGCGCCTACGACTCAAAAAACCAAGCTGTTTATGTTGATGGTTGAATCTATCGCACATCAATACCAGACACGAGTCGCGTCTATTAATCGGCAGATGCGTGCAACGACAAGCGATGTTCAGCGATTGGGTTCAAAAGATATTATGGTGCTGACAGATTATGAGCGTAAACTCAACGATTATCTCGATGCACTACATCCTACTAATACGGCTCTCGAGAAGATTCTCAGCGGCCGCGTATTGCATTTGTATGAAGATGACCGTGATTTGATTGAAGATTTATCGATTGAGTTTGAGCAGTTGATTGCACGCTGTAAGTCTCTTTTGCGGACAATTACTAACGTTCGCGATTCTTATCGCGCAGTTATGGATACGCGCCTGAACGAAACAATCCGTTTATTGACCGTTGTTACGCTTACGCTGACGGTGCCAACAATGTTTGCTGGTCTGTACGGCATGAATGTTGAATTACCTGGTGAGCATGATCCGAATATGTTTTGGATGGTTGTTGGTTTGAGTGTGGTAATAGCAGGTGGGTTGGCTCTTTATTTCTTGAAAAAGCGCTAAAGTATATTTGACATACTTTTCATACTTTTGCTACTATGCGTATATGAAGAACAGCGCTTCGGGCAAGGTCGGGCTTACGAAAAAGCGACTCTATGGTACAGCAACAATCGGCACCAAGGGGCAGGTTGTTATTCCTGCTGACGCCCGCGAAGAGCTTGGGTTGCAGGCTGGCGATAGGTTGTATGTCATGAACGCGGGACATGGTGGCGGTGTCGTATTGTTAAAAGAAGAAACACTCGAAACGTTCGTTGAGCAGATAACCGCTCAAGTAGAAGATCTACGCGCACTCAAACAAAGCCAAGATAACAAATAAATAACAAGGAAAAAATTGTTTCATGCATCATCATATGCCATTACGTTCCAAATTGATCATCATGCTTTCTGTTATGGCAAGCTTGTTTTTGGTTGCGCTCGACCAGACGATTATTGCGACAGCACTGACACGGATTGTCGAAGAATTCAATGCTTTCGATTCGCTCAGTTGGGTAATGACAGCTTATTTACTGACTACCACAATCACTTTGCCTATAGCCGGTAAGTTATCTGATTTGTACGGACGGCGAATTATGTTGTTGGTGGGTGTGGCAATATTTACACTTGGTTCGCTCATGTCAGGTCTGGCAGGTACAATCGATCAGCTGGTGTGGTGGCGGGCACTGCAAGGTGTCGGTGGCGGTATTATTACAGCCAATGCATTTACGATTATCGGTGATTTATTTGCAGCTCGTGAACGTGGTCGGTGGCAGGGACTTTTTGGTGCGGTATTTGGCTTGTCGTCGATTATCGGCCCCCTATTGGGCGGTTGGTTAACTGATGGTCAACCACTACTTGGTCTTATGACAGATTGGCGCTGGGCGTTTTATATCAATGTTCCCGTAGGTGTTGTGGCGTTTGTACTGATCGCCATGTATTGTCCGTCGCTGCGCCATGCCAAGCGCCCAGTGGTTGATTATCTCGGTGCGATATTACTAGCTGTAGCACTAGGTACGCTTGTATTGGCAGTCGACAACACTGAAACTATTTTTGCAGGCCTTATGGAAGCAACGGGTCTGACGCTCGCTTGGTTGCGTATCATTATGTTTGGTATTGTCATTGCTGCTATCGGTGCTTTTGTGCAAGTGCAGCGTCGTGCCAAACAACCAATTTTGCCGCTGAGATTTTTCCGTAACCGTAATTTCGTACTGATTATGAGCATCGCTACATTATTTGGAGCGGCATTTATGGGATCGATCCTGTATCTTACTCAGTTTAATCAGCTCGTGTTTCAAGCGACACCAACCGAATCAGGCCTCATGCTTCTGCCGATGATTGGCGGCCTAATGGTGACATCGATCAGTTCTGGTCAGATAATTTCTCGCACCGGACGTTACAAGATTTTTATGCAAGTTGGTATTGTGGTGGCGACGATTATGGTATTTATGCTCTCGACGCTCAACCCTGACAGTACGTACGCGTACGAAGCGGTGATTATGACACTGCTTGGGGCAGGGCTTGGTGTGGTAATGCCAGTCATGACGCTCGCGGTCCAAAATGAGTTTTCTCAGCAGGATCTCGGTGTTGCGACGAGCTCGAGTCAGTTGTTTCGAAGTCTCGGATCGACCGTCGGGATCGCTGTGTTTGGCGCCATGCTGACAGCAGGAATTGCGGGTGGTTTAGGTAGCATCCAGAACGACGATTATATAAAGCGTATGAGTCAAAATACTATGGTGCAGCAGATCGGCTCGCTCGATGATTCAAATACGCTCCTTAATCTCAATATGCCAGATACACGCCAAGAGATCACCAAGGGGTTTGAAGAGAGTGTCAGCCGTCAAACACAGCTGCCTGCTGCTGCCAAGTCGAAACTTATCGAGACATTCAAAAATGAACAAGAAGTATATGCCGAAAAGGTTAGCTATGCTTTTAGCGATAGTCTGCAACGCATTTTCCTGATTTCATCAGCACTCATGTTGATGGCGGCTGTCTGCGTATTCTTGCTCAAAGAACGTCCACTCAAAGCGGCTACACCAGACCAGGCGCCTGGCGTAGAATAAATTTTCTTTTAGTAATATTTTTCAAGCCATGAGTCTCAAGTGGCGCTGGTACGCAAAAAGCGCTATACTGCTTATGAATAATGCTGAAATATTATGTGAGGCATACGCCAAAGGAGTCGCTGCAGAGCTTGCCTGGATATCGTGAGCAGGCTGGCTTGTGGGTGCACGGTGAGCAGCCACAGATGGCCGAGTTGATTGCGCTTCATAAGCAGTATGGGCTCGATAGCAACATCTTACGAGACGTGCTGGACAAGGACGAGCTGCCACGACTCGAGATTAATAACGGTAATTTGTATATCTTTTTGCGCTCAATATTACGTACCAAGCACGGACAGATCGAATCGGCGCCAGTATTGGCTGTGCTGACACCAAAGGCGTTCGTGTCGCTATCGCACATGCCAGTATTTAACCAGAGAAAAATAGCTGAGGCAGGCCAGGCGCTCCCAACCTCGGAGCGGGGAAGCTGGCTTTTGGCAACTATGGCGGCGCTATTGGCTGATTATGAGCAAAATGTTGCGCGGACAGCACGTTACATAAAAGATATTGGCAATCGCCTGCGTACGCATGAGGTTAACAACAACGATTTTATTCATTTTGTGACAGTCGAAGATAATCTGGGTATTTATTCGCTGAATCTCACAAATATGATGATAGTTGCTGAGCGCCTCAAGGAAACAAAGGTCGCCTTTTTGACACCGGAAGACATCGAATCAATCGACGATATTATTTTGTATATCAAGCAGCTTCTGACGAGTGTACAGAGTCATACCAGGACTGTTGAGAGTATTCGCAATGCATATACAACAGTTGCGAATAACAAGCTCAACGAGCGCATCAAGCGTCTTACGGTGCTTACGGTACTGATCACACTGCCAAATGTCTTTTATGGTATGTACGGTATGAATGTTGCCTTGCCGCTGCAGGATCAGCCTTGGGCCTATCTGGCAATCATTGGTTTTACGATTCTGCTTATATTTTTCGTGTATTCGCTTGCAAAGCGATACCGCTTGTTCTAATATAGAGGAAAGGCACCATAAGCATGGTGTAAGTCTTGACGTATGTATTTCTAGTTGATACTATGATTCATGCGTGTCGCGCCAAAATACGCAATATTTATGAAAATCGGTCGAATTAGCGCGACGTATGAAAGTGAAAGTTAAGGGAGTGTAACGAACCTCATGCCAATAGCAATCGATTTTGTGCCATCGCGGCGCAAAAAGATAGCAGTGGATGTGGTGCCTGCTGCATGGCAGCAATATATCGCTCAATAGACATATGCCCAAGGGTATATAAAAACCGCTCCACGGCACCGGAGCGGTTTTTATTTTGACAACTAAATGCTATTTAATGGCATCTTGAATCGTTTTGCGGAATGTTTCCACATTTTGCCACGTATCACCCTCAATTTTTTGGTCATTGAGGAAGATTGTTGGAGTTGCGGTTACTCCGTCTTTGCGCCCAAGCGCGAGATCAAAATTAATCTTGGTATTCACTTCGGCGCTTTGTACATCGGCGCGGAATTTGTCCATATCCTTAACGCCTACCTCTCGAGCGTAGCCTTCGTAGACACCTAAGCGATCTTCAGGTGTTGCATTCGTCCAGTTATTTTGGGTGTCAAAGAGTTTGTCGTGCATCTCCCAGTATTTGCCCTGAAGTCCGGCCGCTTCAGCTGCAGCTGCAGCTGCACGTGCATTTGGATGCATTGCCGTGAGTGGGTTGTTGCGAAATACAAAGACGATATCTTCTTTAAATTCTTCGGCCATTTCCTTAAGAGCAGGGTGTGCGCCGGCACAACCAGGGCACTGAAAGTCACCGTACTCAAGCAAGACGACCTTGCTGTCCTTATTGCCTTTAGTATGATCGGCTATATTACCGCTTGCTTCGCTTGCTGCCAGTACTGATTTTGTATTCACTTCGCCGACGTTTACCTGATTTTGGCGCGAAAAATAGATCAGACTGCCAAGCAATATGACGCATACTGCGGCAAAAATAACCCAAGATTTATTACTCACAAGATTCCTCCGTTACTTCCTATCTATTATATAGTATAGTACTTTTATGACAACGCTTTTGGTTGTAGTGTGGTTCGTTATTGCGATGATGCTTGTGTTGACTGTAGCAATGCAGCCAGCAAGGAGCAGGCATAGTTGGTTTGAATTGCGTCGACGCGGGGACGAAAATGTACTGCATCGTGAGCGACTACTCCCTGTAATCGATCGATTGCGCCTAATTGTGGCAAGTTTTTTTGTTGCAGGACTCGCTATTGCAACAGCTGTATTGTGGCAGTGGTGGGGGCTTCTGGTAATTATCGCAGTCGCATGTATTTTAGTGCCACTAGTACGTTTGCGTATCGTACGCAATTTGGCAAATAGATTATATATTGCGATTGAGCCATATCTTTTGCAGCTGTGTGAGTCTAGATTGCTAAAACTCTGGATTGGTACTGGTGAAAAGCCACGTGATCAAAAGCTAGAATCTACCGAGCACCTATTGCATCTTATTGATACCGCTGGCCCGGTACTTTCTGAAAATCAAAAAAATATTATTCGTCAAGGGATTGATTGGCACGAAACGACCGTTAATACGGTCATGGTGCCACGCAAACGAATCGCGAGTGTAAAGTTTTCGGAATTAATAGGTCCACTTGTGCTTAATGATTTGCATAGCACTGGGCATAATCGGTTTCCGGTAACTCGCAACGGCATAGACAATATCATTGGTCTACTCGATATTACGACGCTAGTAGAGGTTAATGCCCGTTCGAAATCGCAGACTGCAGAAGAGCTGATGATGCCGGGAGCCTTGCGTATCGAAGATGACGCGGTGCTGCCGGATGCGCTGGCATTGCTACAGAAAAGTCATGCGCACGTCTTGATAGTTGTCGATCAAGCTGGTAAAACAGTTGGCTTGATAACATTGGCTGATATTTCACGATCGCTACTTGGTGACTCGTACTAATTACCACTGGTGAAAATAGCGATAAAATGATAAAATAACAGATATGATTCGAACACTTGCGCAGGAGACGCCACAGCGCGTCGGAGAAACGGTGGCACTGAGCGGCTGGGTGAATAGCCGTCGCGATCACGGCGGTTTGATTTTTATTGACCTCCGCGATCATACCGGTATAGTACAGCTTGTTATTAATCCTGATACCGATGGGGCATTTACGCTTGCCGAAAGCGTACGAGACGAATACGTCTTGGCGGTTGTTGGTATTGTGACAGAGCGTGAAGATAATCTAAAAAACCCCAATCTACCGACTGGCACTATCGAACTTGTTGTCAGTGAACTAACATTGCTCAACAAGTCTGAGCCATTGCCGGTGAACGTCCATGACGAAGGGCAACAATCAAGCGAAGAGCTTCGGCTTAAGTATCGCTATCTTGATTTGCGTCGTCCAAAAATGCAAAACAATTTGAAAAAACGCTCCGAATACTACAAACGACTACGTGCCTATATGGACGAGCGAGATTTTACTGAAATCACCACGCCAATTTTGGCCAATTCTAGCCCAGAAGGTGCCCGTGATTTTTTGGTACCATCACGAGTACATCCAGGTAAGTTCTATGCTTTACCGCAGGCTCCTCAGCAATTTAAACAACTTCTTATGGTGGGTGGTGTATCGCAGTATTACCAGATTGCTACTTGTTTTCGTGATGAAGACCCACGAGCAGACCGCTTGTACGGTGATTTTTACCAGCTTGATCTTGAGATGGCATTTGTCGACGATGGAGAAGTTGTTCGCAAGACAATGGAGCCACTGATTGCGCAACTGACAACTGATTTTGCAGGAAAAGAATTGACGAGTATTGAGATTCCGCGCATTCCGTATCAAGAAGCGATGGATCGTTTTGGTTCGGACAAACCTGATTTGCGTTTTGGTATGGAGCTTATTGATTTGTCGGCGGTGCTACAGTCGACAGAGTTTGGTGTGTTTAAAAACACACTGGCAGCTGGTGGTGTAGTAAAGGCGATTCGTGTTGAAAAAGGTGCCGAGCTGAGTCGTTCGCAAATCGATAATTTTACTGAGATTGCTAAAAGCGAAGGCGCCGGTGGCTTGGCGTATATCAAGTACGAAAATGGCGAATCAGTATCACCAATCGCTAAGTTTTTGACAGCAGAGGAGCTTACGGCAATCCAGCAAAAAACAGGTGCGGTAGATGGCGATGCTGTATTCTTCGGTACAGATATCCGTACAACGGTCAATAAAGTCTTGGGACGCTTGCGTAACGAATTTGCAAATCACTTTGGACTCAAAGACCCAAACAAAGTTGCGCTGGCGTGGATTGTCGACTTTCCGTTTTATGAATATAACGAAAGCAGTAAAAAAGTTGATTTTGGCCACAATCCATTCAGTATGCCACGGGGTGGTATTGAAGTGCTACGCCAAGCTGATACTGATGAGAAAAAGCTCGAGATTGTTGCAGACCAGTATGACATGGTGATGAATGGTTATGAAATTTGCAGTGGTGCGGTACGCAACCATAGTCCAGAAGTGATGTACGAAGCATTTGGCGTACTTGGCTATGACAAGAAGTATGTTGACGCACGGTTTGGCGCGATGATCAGCGCTTTCAAGTACGGTGCGCCACCACACGCAGGCTGTGCGTTTGGTATTGACCGGATCTTTATGGTTTTGGCTGATGAAGAAAATATCCGTGAGGTCGTCGCATTTCCAAAGAACGGCTCTGGTGTTGATACGATGATGCAATCCCCAAGCTCCGTGGACGAAGCGCAGCTGCGTGATTTATCGATCAATATTGTTGAATAGTTGTTATAAGTACATCGATTGTTGTTATAAAAACAATGACATTGCTAAACACAAAGTCTATAATTAAATATATGGACGATAGTTCAACAATCATAGTACTTTTGACGATCACCGTGATAATACTTTCGGTGGTTATCGTAGCATTGCTGGCAGTGGTCACCGTACTACTGCTGAGACTAAATAAAATAGCAAAGAACATAGAGGCGATGAGTAACAACTTTGCCGAAGCAACACAGTGGCTAAGCCCGACGAAGTTGTTTAGTACAATCGTCGATACGTTTCGTCGTTAATACATAGGAGGGAGTAAGCGATATGACAAGGTTAATCAAAATGGCAATAGTAGCGCTTGGAGGTTTTGTAGCGGGTATCTTGTTGGCACCTAAGAGCGGCAAAGAGACACGGGAAGACCTAAAGGTAAAAGCCGAAGACGTCAAGAAAACTGCGCAAAAAAAAGCAGATGAACTTAAGGAAGTTGCCGATGAAGGCAAAGAGACACTAAAAAAAGGCGCTGATATAGCCGGCAAAGAAGCGGTGGAGTTTGGCCGTAGCGCAAAAGCAACAGCTGAAAAAATTGCTGCTGAAGCAGCCGAACTTGGTGGCGAGGCGCGAACGCGTGCGCGACGTGTCGCAGATGATGCCAAAAAGACAGCGGACACTATTCAGAAGGACGCAGAGAAACGCCTACGATAAGTTCGTGTTTTAAAGCGTATTAAATGTCCAGCGGTTCAACCAGCCGCTGGTATTTTATATCTGTGTCTTTGAGTAGTTGCGGCACGAGACGGTCATATAACTGTTTGCCTGCACGAGAGGTGATTGCATCGTGGGTAGGGAAAGCAATGCGCGGCGACACTTGACGTGCAAAGTTTGCGACCTCGCTGATCTTGAGCCATGGTGCGCTAATCGGTAGCGCAAGAGTATCGACGGGCGAATTTGGTGGAGAAAATGAATCACCTGGATAATATATGAGTTTGTTTATCATGACACCTAAGTTGGTGATCGGAGTGAGGCTTGAGTCGATAATTGCATGATCACCACCATAAAAACTAAGTGTGAAGCTACCAAGCTGGATAGTGTTGGTAGCCTGAACAGGCTGTAGAGTGAATGTCGCGTCAAGATCACCTATAGTGTCGCTGTGGCCGACAATAATAGCATTAGGGTTGGCTGCAATAATACGCTCAAGCTGAGCTATGTCGCGATGATCGGTGTGTTCGTGTGTAATAACAACACCTACGACATTGTCTGGAACAACAAGATTGGTTGTGAGGCTGCCGGGATCAATGATAAGTGATTGGTTCTCATGATCAACAGCAAAGCACGCATGCTCGAATTTGGTTATCTTCATACGCTCTCCTTGAAATACTGCGTATAGGCGATGCGCGCTTTGGATATTTTTGGTTCGATAACGACGGTACAGTATCCAGCAGTAGGGTTTTTGGTGAAATAGTCCTGATGGTAGTCTTCGGCCGGATAGAATAAATCAAGCGGGGTTATTTCGGTCACGATTGGGTCGTCCCAATATTTTGTTGCTCTGACAGTAGCGGCTTGGTAAGCTGCTTTTTGTTCGTCGTCTACATAAAACATAGCAGAGCGATACTGAGTACCTATGTCGTTGCCCTGACGATTGAGAGTTGTCGGGTTATGTATCAAAAAGAATAAATCGACGATGACATCTTTGGGGATAATCGATTCGTCAAATGTAATCTGTACGGCTTCGGCATGACCAGTGCTACCAAGTGCTACTTGATCATAGGTCGGTGCTGGTAAATCTCCGCCCGTAAAGCCACTAACGACATTTTCTACCCCCTTGATACGACGATACACGGCGTCAAGACACCAAAAACATCCTCCTGCCAGTACATATGTTGTCATATATCTATTATACTCGGATAAATGAATGATGAAGAGTTTCAGGGCTTTTTGCGGCAACAAGGCGAGGAGCTGTATCGTGATATGCCGTGGCGTCAGGACACCAGAGCTTACTATGTGCTGGTGAGTGAATTGATGTTGCAACAGACGCAGGTGGATCGCGTTGTGCCTAAATTTGAGGTTTTTGTCGCGGCATTTCCGAACGAACATAGATTGGCACAGGCAAGTCTCGCTGATGTCTTACGGCTCTGGCAAGGACTAGGTTATAATCGCCGAGCAAAGTTTTTGCATGATGCTGCCAAGCAAATTGTTGAGCTGGGTACGTTTCCTGATAGCGAAATTGGCCTCGTATCACTGCCTGGTGTTGGACAAAACACTGCAGGTGCGATTATGGCATATGTATATAATCAACCAGCGATTTTTATAGAAACCAATGTACGGGCTGTATATATTCATCATTTTTTTGACTCTCTCGACCTCGTTGACGATAAAGATATTCAAGCAATATTAGCGCGAACGCTCGATCGTGCAAATCCACGGGCATTTTATTGGGCCTTGATGGATTATGGCAGCTATCTCAAAAAACAAGGCGTATTGCCTGCTCGGAGTCGACAGTATAAAAAACAATCACCACTTAAAGGCAGTGTCCGAGAGGTGCGCGGTCAGATAATAGCATTGCTAGGTCGTAATGATATGAGCGAAAAAGATCTACGCTTGGAGCTTAGTGCCGACGAGCGGTTTGAGCAGGCGCTGAAGGGATTGCAGCGTGATGGTTTGGTGACGATTACGGATCATGTATTGCATTTGACCAAATAACCGACAAGCTAGATAATAGGTACAGTGAAAAAAATATTTCCTCGTATAATAACCGTTATGATTGCGGCAGCGCTTTTTGCGCTGGCTTCTGTTGCGTATGCGCAGGCGCAAGAATCGGGTCTGTCCGAAGAGCATAAAGATCATATCAAGGTGAATTGTCATACGACCAAATCGACCCTGACGCGCTTGCATACCAATGATGGTCCGACGTATGTTAATCGTAATCAAACTTATTTTTCGATTAGCGACAAGTTGATTGCTCGCTTCAATGGCCGATTGGCGCTTAGCAGCTATGATATGACGCAATTTGCGCGCTTGGCACGTGACTATAATGCAGCTTTGTCGAGTTTTCGGATTGTATATGGTCGTTATGATGATGCGATGGCAAATTTGCTCAAAATCGATTGCACCAAACAGCCTGAAAGATTTTATGCAGCAGTGGCGAGTGCTCGCGAAAAACGAGCCGAGCTTCATGAGACTATTGCAAAGGTAAACGATATGATTAGCCAGTACGGCCAAGCAGTTGCTGCACTCGGCGAACAGCTTAAAGAGGATACCGATCGATGAGTGAAGACCACCACCTAGCAGCCGAAGCAAATACCTCGTGGTACAAAACTCGTTTAGTTGTGTTTGTTGGTGGTGCTATCGTGATTGCGCTCATCATGGTGTTTGCTAGTATGGTCCTCTATCTATCAAGTGGTGCGGCACAGTTAGATCTGAGTCGTCCAGGCTATACAGCGGTACGCGACAAGGTTGAGCGATCGGATACGTTCAAGAGTTTTCCGGCGAGCGGTACTATCAACACCAAAGCGATTGAAGAGTTTCAGGAGCTGTACGCAAAACAGGTCAAGAATGTGACAACCGTCGATGTTTTTCACCCTGGCGTGCTCGAAGATGATGTACTGGGTATCGGTGCACCCGAAACGAGCAGTGACTAGGTAAGGTTCATAGTATGGCAGAGGTTGATCTGAAAGACTATATTATTACTCGTAAGCGCAAAAAATATAAGTTTGCGTTGTTTGCGAATTCGCCGCTATGCTTTGAGCTCGAGGAGTGGCAGAAGCGTGCGGTTGACGTATTAGAGCTTGGTGCCGGGACTGGGTTGTTTAGCGTTGAGCTTGCAGCCCGCTACCCGGATAAGCAATTCGTTGCTGTTGATGTCAAAGCCGATCGACTGCAAAAAGGGGCAGCACTTGCAGCTGAGCGCAATCTTACAAACATTTCTTTTGTTCGTGCACGTGCCGATCAGTTAAATGCAGTTGTCGTCGAAAAATCGCTTGAGTCGTTATGGATTACATTTCCTGATCCGTTTCCGCGCGCGCGTTCGGCTGCTCGACGCATGACACATTCACGCTACCTGAATATATACAAAACTCTTCTTCGTGAGAACGGCGCACTATACCTTAAGCATGATAATCGAGATTTTATGCATTGGAGTCTCGAGCAATTGGTTGCTCAAAACTGGCATATTACTGAATTGTCATTTGATTTGCATGACTCCGAACTGTCCGAAGACTACAAGATCCAGACAACCTATGAACAGCGCTGGCTAGACGAAGGGCTTGTCACGAATTTTGTCAAAGCACAGTAATGTAGCTAGTCGGTTATTTTATCGCGCAACCAGCCATCGATCGTGCCAGCGCCCATGCAGAGTACGAGCGAGCCGCGGCTTCGGGCTTGCTGGATAGTCGACCAAAGCTGATCGTCAAGCTCTGCAAACTGTGCGTTAGGTATGTCACGCGCGAGTTCTTGTGATGAGAGTGTGGGTAGTTCGGGGTTTTCGCGCGTCAGATAGGTCGGTAGCCAGTATACTTCGTGTGCCTCGGCGAATGCATCAGTAGTATAGAGGTTGCGAATTTCATGCTGCCTGACGTTTTGATGTGGTTGATATACAACTGTCACGTCGTCGTTTAGCTCACGCGCCATAGCAATGGTGGCTTTGATTTCGCGCGGGTGCACAGCGTAGTCGGTGTAGAGATTGTCGGCTAGTTTTTCAAAACGTCGGTCAACGCCAGGGAAGTGGTTGATAGCTTCGACGACATCACCATGTATAGCGAGTCGCTCTAGTGCCTTGATAACAAGACTAGCGTTGCGTCGGATATGTTCTCCGTGAAGTGTGAGATCTGGTGCGATGTCATCGTTGCCAAGCGCCCAAGCGGCTGGTGTACTGCCGATTTGCTCGTTGGTTTCTTGCCAGTAGATACTACCTTCGCTTTGTGCAAGGAACTGACGAAAAGCATCGTTGTAATCTGCTTGGCTCGGGTAGGTGTCAGGATGGTCGTAGCTCAATGCGGGGACAATAGCGAGGTGCGGATGAAACTGCAGAAAGTTACGGTCATATTCATCACACTCATATACAAAATATTCGCTTGCTGGGTCGTATTTGCCACTTGGGCCAAATGACATAGTTGTGCCGATGGAGTAGCTAATTGGAATATTGAGTTGCTGAAATGCCCAGACAAACATGGCGGTGGTTGTGGTTTTGCCGTGCGTACCAGCTACGGCGATTAGTTTGAGCTGTTTATCGGTAATCAGATGATTAAGGAGCGCATCACGTTTGGTGGTTTTGATACCAAGGCGCTTTGCCATCTGTATTTCTGGATGATCACCAGGCAGCGCAGATGTATATACATACCAGTCAATTGGTGTGGTGACGTGAGTATGTGCTAAAAAATCACCAGACTGATCCGCATTAATCTGAATGCCACGTTGCTGCATCTGACTAGTGACTAGGCTCGGCGTTGGGTCCGATCCTACCACCGAATAGCCAGCATCATACGCGATTTCGGCCAAAGGTCCGAGGCCGACTCCACCGATTCCAGAGAAGTAGATGTTCATAAAAATAGTATACGCGAATGCGACAGCGAGTACCATGATGCGCAACCTGAGGCGTAGGTGGCGGATATTGATCCGGCTAATAGTACCCCATGATATACTGTGAAGAGCAATAAACGGTGGGAAAAGTGGCAGCCAGACGTCAAATAAAACGGAATCTCAGGCAGCTCCAGCGCGTCAAGACATGGCAGCTGGTAGTATTACTTTTGCTAATGGGCTTTATCGCGGCGACATTTTTGCGACTGAACAATGTCGGTATGGTAGAGCGCCGGGCAGCTGTATTGGTAGCCGACGAGACAGGAGATTCCGAAGCAATCAAGGCAAGGTTGTTCGAACTACAACGTTATGTTTCGTCGCACATGAATGCCAGTATGGGCTCGATCTATTTGGAGCATCAATACAAGCGTGATAGTCAAAAGACGATCGATGCAGCAAGCGGTGACAGTAATCCAAATGGCAACATTTACAAAAAGGCGCAAGAGGTCTGTGCGCCACGCTTTAGTAACTACTCACAGGCATATTTACAGTGTACAGTGGACTATTTGGCGCAATATTCACCGGCAGATAATCCGAGCTCTCAGGTCCAGCTGCCCAAGGCAGATGCCTATCGCCATAGCTATGCATCGCCTATCTGGTCACCCGATTTTGCTGGCTGGACGGTGCTTGCATGTGGGCTGATATTGCTAGCGATAGTTGCTCGTCTGATTGGCTTGGTGATTCTACGGTTGCTGCTCAAAACGCGCTACAGAGAGCTATAGGTGTTGACACCGATAACTCAAAGCGGTAATCTAACCACTGTATAGCACTAAAGGAGGTATAAGACCAATGGCTTACAGTCACACTAACTCTAAAGGGGTTACCTACTACCTGCACAAGACGACCGTAACTCTGCGCGGCGGCAAACCACAGACCATTTATTTCTTCGCAAAGGTTGAGAAGAATGAAAAGGGTGAACCAACTGATCTGCCAGAAGATCGTGTTGTCAAAGAAAACCCACGCAACGGTTTTCTGACTATCTCTAAGAAGAAATAGTTTTCGTTACGCATAAAAATTCCACGTGTTTGACTGCCCCCCAAATAGGGGCAGTCTTCTTTTTTGGTGTGGATATGTGAGAATGCTGTGGAAAAAGACTTGCAGCGTAAGCGCATTCGATGCTAAACTCATACCAAACAAACAGGTGCCAACTTACTCCGCCGGGATACGCAAATTGCCCGGCGGAGTTTCATTTTGTGTATACTGTGTGTATGAATCCCAAACGGCCAAAGGTAAAGCAAGAGCAACTCGCAGATGTGATAGATATGAAAGCGTGGCTTTGGGATCACTGGAAGACGGCTGATATAGAGGCCAAGCATGCTGACGCAATTCTTGGACAGTATGATCAATACGATAAGCGACAGGTCAGGCTGGAAAGTGAGATGGCCTATGCTTCTCGATGGCTTGAGGGCGGTATGCCGCTGCCGCTTCTATCGACAGAGGGCGATCGCGAGTATGATGATCTCAAGGGCGAAGAGCTCTAGTACTTGAAATATTATACCGCTTATGGTATAATAAAAGTATGAACACCGAACGCGATAATCCGTATTACGATCTAGGATACACAACACCTGAAGAGGCGGCCGAATTACGTAATGCGCGTATTCAAAAAGCGACTAAAGGTACTGTTAGTAAGGTAGTAAAAAAGCCTTTATATCGTGGACGTCCATCAGTAGGTGAAGACGGCGTGCTATTAAACGTTGATACGGAGCCGCGTCCGTTGAGTAACGAGGAGCGTGAGGCAGCGCTAAGAGGCGCCAAGGAGCGCGAGCAGAAAGTTTACGATAACCTGTACCGACAGTGGTTAGCAGCACAAGATCAGAATGATGTGTTACGGGCCGTAAAGCTACACACAGAGCTAGGCAGGCGAGATAAGCGCCAAAAAAAGCTCGGGCGTCCACCTATAGAACCGACAATTCCAGGTTTGGATATAGAATAGGAGCTTACCTATCAAAAGAAAAAGACCCCGACCAGTTAATGGCACGGGGTCATTTTCAGAGCCGCCTGTTAACTGTCGGGGTTATTGTTGGGCACGTATAGCGTTGAATTCAGCGTATGCTTGTTTGAATGTTGCTTTGCGTGCGCGTCGTCCGTACGGCGTGAGCGGGTCAACCAAAACCGCATACAGGCGATCTAAATGATTTTTATCCAGGCCAGTCTTATGCTCAATGGTGAGCATGCGAAAAAGAAACCAGTCTTTCTCGGTGTGGCGCAGTAGATGGTCGCCCTTTGCTGAAACGATTTGCCGATTCAGCTCATCAATCTTTTGCTTGATTGGGTTGGCTTCCCTGGGCGTCGATACAGCATGCACCTGCAAGTCCTATCTGTCGGTTGGAACGAACTATACTAATAATATCACTTTTTTTGATAAAAATCAAAAAATATTAAATGACTCATAGGTGAGTTTCATTTCATGACCTCTGGTGGGGCTGGTAGGAATCGAACCTACTACCAAGTGGTTATGAGCCGCCTGCTCTAACCGATGAGCTACAGCCCCATGCCAGAGGTCATAAAACGAATTTTGAACTGTGTCCATTTTACCACTTACCTCTGGTGATATCCACAGTACAGAGCCGTGAATAGTAAATAGGCTCGTTTTTTGCTTTATCCCCTAGTGCTATAATAGTCAAAACAATGCAAAACAGAAAACTTCATCGCTTTATCTATCGTTTGCGGCATCAGTATATCACTACCAATAACGTAGTGTTACTAGTAGCGGCATGTATCGCAATCAGTTGGGTATGGTCGTCGGTGCAGGCTGTCGAGCGAAATTATCAGCTTCAACGCGAGGTTGACGACAAATATCGCCAGCTACAGCTTGCCGAGCTACAAACTGATACGTTTGCGTATGAGCAGCGATATTATCAAAGTCGCGAATACCTAGAGCTAGAGTCCAAACGACGTCTTGGTCTGGCTCAGCCAGGCGAGAAAGTGTTAGTATTACCCCCAAACACCGAAAAGGCAAAACAAGCTGATAGCGGGCAAGAGCAAGCGCTTGTCGTACCGCCTACCGAGACAGCTCCGCCGCCTCCAATGCAGCAGTGGTTGAATTTTTTGTTCGGCGGTAACCGACAGGGCTTGCAAAACAAAGAATAGATTGCTATACTTATCAAAGTATTTGCCGCGGGGTGGAGCAGCCCGGTCAGCTCGTGTGGCTCATAACCACAAGGTCGCAGGTTCGAATCCTGCCCCCGCAACCATGAAAAGAGACAGTCTTATGACTGTCTTTTTTCATGGTTATAATGCAGAGCGAGAGTGAGTTTAGATTTACATTTTGATAAAATAAAAACCCCGAACTAGGGGTAAGGAATGCTGTGAAGAATTGGGTGCGGTTCACTCCGATGACGATAGTATGTCATCGGAGTGAACCGTGAGCCGCTAGGTGTTGACCAATGGTCGGCCGGTGGCGGCGCTCAGGATATCTGCCCAGAGAGCGTCGAACGTCACCGGCTTGCTGAGGCTGTCGAAGACCATTCCAGTCACCTGAATGGTCGCAAGTAGCGGTGAGATTGTCGGTACGACTGACACGCCCTGCTGGTTGTAGCAACTGTTGATCAGCGTTTCGACACGCTCTTTGGATGCATTTCGATCCTCGACCTCGAGAATCGCCTCGCGAAACTCGTCAGCGATCTCTTCGAACTGGCCCGCAAAAAGGGCTAGCCTCAGGGTCTCGAGCTTTTGCTGTTCTGTCACGGCAATATCCTTTCGGAAGGAATAGGGGAACAATCGGGTCATAATAACCCTTTACAATAATATATTATAGCAAAAAAGTATAAAAAAGTCAAATATAAGACAAGGCGAGGCTGCTTATTATGCGAGCTTGCTGGCAGCTACTCGTACTGCTTCGCTCCAGCTCAAAAAGGCATGTGGTGTGGCGGCCAGTTCGGTGGCAGTCAGCTCGTATTTGATAGCCAGTGCAAGTTCGTGGATAATCTCGGCGGCGTGTGGCGCCATGACGGTCGCGCCGATAAGCGTACCTTTTTTGTCAGAGATAAGCTTGACGAATCCGTCGCGGAAATCACTGGTGTTGCTACGAGCGATAATATTGAGCGGCGCAACAGCTTTTTTGATACGGAGGTCACGACGTAAACAATCGTCTTCGGTCAATCCTACCGATGCAATGCCGGGATAGGTAAAGACGACATGTGGCGTGGCAGTGTAGTCGGGAGCGAGTTTATTTTTGGCATAGAGATTGTGTGCGACGATGCGACTTTCGAGGAGTGCTGAGTGAGTGTGTCCGCCGCGACCAAGTACATCGCCAGCAGCGTATATGTGTTTGGCCGTTGTTTGCAAATAATCGTTGACCACGATGCCTTTGGCACTGTATTGCACACCGGCATTTTCAAGACCTAGATCGACATTTGGTTCTCGTCCAGCGGTGATCAAGATCTCATCGACGCGGAGGCTATGTTCGCTGCCACCACGACTATAGACGACGCGACGGGCGATATTTTCTTTTTCGACTGCTAGTGTGCGGGTTTGGGTAAGGGTAGTGATGCCTTTTGTGTCTTTGAGGATCGTTGCTAGTAGCTCCCCTGCTTCGCTGTCGTAGGTAGGAAGGAGGCGTCCGGCGATATCAGCGATTACGATTTTGGTGCCAAAAATAGCAAGGAGTTGTGCGAGCTCGACGCCAATCGTGCCGCCGCCAATAATATAAAGCGTTTTTGGTGGCTTGAGCGCTTCTAGGATAGTGCGGGGTGTTTGTGCGGTTTCAAGATCGAGACCGGGGATGTCTGGCATTTTCCATTCGGCGCCAGTTGCAATCAAAAACGAGGCAGCTGAATACGTACGGCGACTAATGCTGATTTCATGGGGAGTGAGAAAATGCGCAGCACCATGGAGCGTCGTGATGCCGGCATTTTCGTAGTAGCGGCGATTGCCGCTTGCACCGGTGCGTTTGGCTGCAAGATCTTTCCAGTTGCGGAGGCTTGGGTAGTTGTAACCAAGCGTGTTTGAGCGCAGACCAAAGCGAGCGCCTGCCTTGGCTTCGTCGTATAGCTGCGCGGCATGAAGAAGCGCCTTGACGGGAACATCACCAGAATTGGGACTAGTGCCGCCAAACTCGTCTTGCTCGACGATGGCTACTTTTTTGCCATCTTGGGCTGCGATAGTAGCGGCTGCGCTGCCGCCTGCACCACTGCCGATGACGATGAGATCAAAATCATATTTGTGCTTTGCCACGATAGTTCTCCTTAAATAATTGTCCGGTGATGTTGATATATGTAGGCTGCTTCGGGGTGGTAGCGTTCGAGTTGTTTGCTGGTGATTCGACGAATGTCTTGACTGGTGACAGTTGCTTTTTTTTCACACCACGTCGTGACAGCGGCGGCTACCTTTTTGCTAATTGTTTCGGCTTCTCCTTCGGGGCTACGTACACTGAGGCACGCAGCGCGAATACTGCGTTGGAGTTTATCGGTATCGTACGTTTCATTTGGTCGGCGACCATTGCGTTTGATCACATCAATAACGAGCATGTTCATGCGCCAAAGCCTCCCGAACGCACACTATAGGTGATAACGCGCTCGATATAAACAAACAGACCAAGGATAATAAGTCCGCTACCTGCAGCAAATTGCAAAAAACGTTTGTTGTTTTCGCGCCAGCGTTGGATACGAGCGATAGTGTGCCCGCCGCCAATCAGTATGTAGATGATTGCAAGCGGTAGCGAAGCTATGATGGCGTAAAGAGCAACTCCGAGTAGCTGCAGGGTTGGCTCGAGTCGGATAAGCACCAGGGCAGTGATGACGAGCGGCGCCAGTAGAAAGAGTAACTCGCTCATAGTGCTGGTCATTCCGAGTGTAAATGCTTCGGCGGGCTGTTTTGTGGATTTGGCACGGCTGCGGAGGTATGTCGCAAAACTACGGGGTAGCCAGAGCACCGTGCCTTGTTGGCGTCGATAATAAAACAGCCAGACGGACAGGCCGACACCCGCTACTGCACCAGAGCTAATTGCCCAGATGATCAGTGGTGTGCTCGTCGGAAAAAGATTAGTGAGTAAAAATGCAAGGCTCGACAAAAGCAAGATACTAAACGTAATTGTGCCAATAATAAAGCTACCAGTGAGGCGCAATAGGCGAAGATGGGCGGTCTTGGAACTGAGAGCGTGCCCGCTAAGTAAGGTCAGTACACTGGCACTTGTTTGAAAGCTAGCGTGGATCAGGCCAGCGAGCACAATGATGGCGAGGGAGCTGATGATGTCGAAGTTACCCATTTTTTTGTGCGTCTTTGTTTATATTGAGGATCCTTTTGAGGATATTTTACCATAAGTGTCATACCGGGGTCAAAATAAGGCACGAGACAGACGCGCGGGTGGTATCATAAGAAGTATGAGCGATACACCTGAGAATGCCAGAAAAGACAAGCAGCGATCAGTCGATGCCCGTACTATCCATGGGAGTATACAGATTGTTCAGGCGTCGCCGCGTCCTTCGCGCAAACCATTGGCGGTATCGCAAGCGACAGATCCTGTCGACGAAAGTTCACAGCAAACTATTGAATCAGAGGATGTGCCGCCTCGGCCGGCAGGGCAATCTCCAGGCTTAACGATACTGCAGTGGCTGACATATGCGTTTTGGGGCTGGACATTGCTAGCGGTTATCTGGTTGGTATATATCGTGGTAGAAAATTTTATCATAGGTGGTAGCACGACAGGATTACTCCCCTATGCGATAGCAACTTCGTTGGTGCTGTTGCCGTTGTCGGTGGTGTGCGACTTTTTTTATAGCCGCAAAGAAGTAGCCAAAAAATCAGGTATTGCGACAGTGGTGATGGTTATTCATGCGGTGATTTTTGCCCTGATTGGTATTGGCGTATTGATTGGCGCAGTGGTAGTAGTCGTGCAGTTGCTTGTCGATGGCGGTGTGAGCAATAACGATGGTCGCATGACCGCTCTTGCGACGCTTCTTATCAGCGCGCTGCTGTACGGTATGACATTTTTGCGTACGCTCAATCCGTCTCCTCGGCTCAAAAACGGCCGTTATTTTAGTATGTTTATGGCACTGACTGTCGGTGTGTTTATTGTCTTGGCGTTTATCGGCCCCCTTGCGCAATCAGTGACAAGTCGTGATGACCGAGCGATTGCACAAAATATAAATAGTATCAATCATGCGGTGCAGGAGTATATACAGACGAACAAAGCGATGCCGCAAACACTTGGGGACGTTTCTATCGATAGCGATGTGGCGCGTCGTTTGATTGGTGATGGACTCGTGACGTATCGTCCGGGTGAGATTGTTGCGTCGACAGAATATGGCCAGTACAGTCAGAGTGCTTATAGCGATTATCGATATTCGCTTTGTGCTACCTTTGCGACCGAGCTCGAAGCTCGTTACAAAGACGAATATTATTATGAGAAAGAACACGACGGCTACAGTACGTCGCTCCATATTAGCTCGCATCCAGCAGGTGAGGTTTGCTACAAGCTCAAAACAACTATCGCTGGTGCTGCGCGTGCCATAGACATACGAGCACTGAAATTGTAGTAAGTTCACGACAAAATGCTATTGCTTTTTCTAATATAATATGCTAATATAAATATATTCGATCATAAAAACAAAAAAATACAAAATAAAAGGAACCACCACATGAAAACAAACAGCTCAACTAGTGAAGTAGAATTTGAAACAGCTTTACGTTCTATCAATCTTTCTACTTGGAATCGTCAGCGCTCTGATACCGAAATTCGATCATTTTTGACACGTCGCCAAGCTGTTGTCGAGGCGGTTGAGCTCTAGAAATCCTTCACGCTATCTGTTACAATCGTCTTTGCGTTTCGATGTATATCGTTTCGTAGTGTTATTTAGGACGAGGCAGCGTAGCTCAGTTGGTTAGAGCGCAGGACTCATAAGCCTGAGGTCACTGGTTCAATTCCAGTCGCTGCTACCAAGACAAATCCCCCACCCGCGTGGGGGTTTTGTCTTGGTGGAGTTTTACGTGTGCTTCGCTGATTTTGACCGATCCGCGATACAATAGGGGTAGTGAAAAACATATCGATTGCGACAAGGGGGTATCTGCAGAGCGGTGATGCGCGTACGATGCAGCTTGCGACAGTCAGCGACGGTAGGCCGTGGGTGGCAACGGTTTATTTTGTGGCAGATGACGACATGAATCTTTATTGGTTGAGTTGGCCGGATCGCATGCATAGCAGCAATATTGCGGCTGTATCTGATGCCGCTGCCGCAGTGGTGGTCAAAGCTGACCAGCCAGTGATAGGGGTGCAGATGGCAGGTGAGGCGCAAGAGGTGAGCGATCCGGTAGTGGTGCGAGAGATGACAGAGAAGTATATCGCTAAGTATCGGCAGGGTGAGCAGTTTTACCCAGCTTTTTTGGCGGGAACCAATCGGCACAAAATGTATCGCCTCTCCCCTACCCGTGTGCAGCTTTTTGACGAACTGCACCATGCCGAGGCGAGTCCGATAATGGTTGTGTCGCAGGATTAGGGGCGGCTAGTTGCCCGTTGCTGCTTGTTCGTATAGGCTAAAAGTATGAACCATGATCACCACCATCAACATCACTCGAAGTCTTTGCGGCGGATGGCGGCTTCGGCAACGCTACATTGCCTGGCAGGGTGTGCGATTGGTGAGGTGAGCGGACTGATTATCGGCATGGCGCTGGGGTGGGATATGCTCGCTACGATGGCGTTAGCTATCGGCCTGGCGTTTGTGTTTGGGTTTGGCTTGTCGACACTGCCGTTGGTGCGTATCGGTATGTCGGCACCAAAAGCGCTGAGTATTGTTGTGCCTGCAGATATTTTGTCGATTACCGTGATGGAGATTGTTGACAATGCAGTTATGGCACTTATTCCAGGTGCGATGCATGCCGGGCTTGGTAATCCGGTTTTTTGGATAGCTATGCCTATAGCTTTAGCGGTGGCGTATGTGGCGGCGTATCCAGTTAATCTTGCGCTGCTCAAGCGCAACAAGGGGCATGCTTTGATCATGAAGCATCTCGATAATCACCATATGTAGCGCATACTTCTTTCAGATTGACTCAGGGTACGCTACGATAGAAGGAGAACTAATACGGAGGCGCGTATGAGTATCGAGCGAGCAGGGCAAGATCCGATTGAAATATCATCACCACAGCTACCGTATGAAGTTGCCGAGCTCACTCGACGCGCGCTACATGATAGCCTGACCGATGGTGCGACGACGAGTAGCTATGATGATGTTGACACCGAGCGACGCGTGAAACTGCAGGAGGCATACGCTGTCTCGATTGCGCAGCTACGCGAGAGTATATTTGCAATTACCCAGGTGACACGGCCAAGTAGCGAAACCGAATCGTTACGGGCGTTATTGAGTACTGATGTTACCGAGCAGCATGAGCTTGTCGATGTCGACTTGGGGCGATCGCTACTGAGGCGCTGGATTGATGCGACAGGCGAGGAGTATTTTGCGACACTTCACCCACAAACGCAGCGACGATTGATGTGGCTCTCGGGCTACGAAATACAAGATGCAAACCAGATGGCCACACTTGGTGATTTGGTAGCTCGATACGAAGATCCGCTTAGCAGAGCAAAAGCTGAAAAAAAAGTCCTTGATAGTATTGCTGGTTTGATACTGAGCGCCGCAGATGAAAAAAATAATCCCGAACCAGCACAGGTGAAAGCACCAAAAGTCAAAAAGGTGAGTCCTAAAAAAATATCAGCGACACGTGCAGTGCGGCCAGAACAGCAGCGCGTAAGCCATGAGAATCTGACTTTCGATGCGTTTGCGACCGCTATTAGACCACCGCGTAATTGGCAAAATAGCCCTGAATTTTTGAATATTTTCGACAAAATGGTTGTGCAAGAGATTGATGAATCGGTACCCAATAGAGAGTATCGCCAGCAGCTCAAAGAGATGCTGCAACTTCCTTTGTCGCCAACTATAGCGGGCCAAGAGGTAGCGGGTATTGCTCGACAGGATGTGCTGGACTATATCGATGCTCAAACAGCGACATATCCAGGTGGTCTAGTCCACGCGAACCAAAACGGCCTCAAGACAAATGACATAGCCGGGTATCGTATTTGGCTGACGCTTCGCTCGCTGCAGCTATTTGCCAAAGAGCGAATGACGGTCGACCAGATAGTCGACGAGCATTTTAGTAGGGCGCAGGAAAAGGAGGTGAAGTTACTGCTCAAGGGCGGTCTTGTCGAGGTACTGAGGACGCGTCGTATGCACGATAAGCGCAACAAATATCGACTACCAGGTTAAATTGCTACGCGACTATACCCTACTCTTTGCAAAATCGAGTGACGTCGCCGTGATAGGCAAGCACTGAGCGCGAAAGATTGCAGAGCGATGGGGTGGTTGTCTGAGGTTGTTTGGCTGGAGTAAACGCACCAAGAAGTGTTTGTAGGCTGTTTGCTGGTGATTCTTCGCGGATAACTTGAAAATCATCGGCGATTTCGGCGGCTTTGGCGAGTGCCTGATAGGCATCGTCGCGGCTACCGATTGCGTTGATAAGTTTGCGTTTGAGAGCGAGCTTGGGGTCATAGATGAGCGCGCCAATATTGTCGCGAACTTCGTTTTCTGGGATATCTCGCTGCGTGCTAATATAGCGGACAAACTCATCGTACTCGTTGTTGATCGATTGTTGCAGAAGCTGAACTTCACTTTCGGTCAGGCGACGGTATGGATTGCCAAGATCTTTTGATGTACCGGCGGTAATAGTGACTGATTCGATACCATTTTGAGTAACGACTCCCCCACCAAGCAAGCCGCCATCTTCGGCGAGAGGAGTGTTGTAGTACTGGAATGGTCCCATAACCACGCCAATGCTACCGATGATCGAACCATAGTCTGCATAGATGACATCGGCGCTGGCGGCTGCCCAGTATGCACCTGAGGCACCCGAGCCTTGGATATGGGCGTAGACTGGTTTTTTGGCAGTGTTTTTGTAGTGGGCGATACCGTCAGCGATAGCGCGTGAGCCATAAATAGTACCGCCAGGGGAATCGATTTCTAAAATCACACCACTAACTGTCGAATCTTCGGCAGCTTTACGGAGTTGCTCTTTGATGTCGTAGCCATAGGTTATCGAGTCGCCTAGTAGCGAACTAAAAACATCGCCCGAATCGTTGCTACCCATGATCATGCCACTGATTTTGATAGATAATAGACCATTGCTGCCATTGCCATAGATAGTGCGCACGGTATCGCTGTTGCCAGCCTGGCTACCGACTGTCGCACCCACGAGAACAATACCAAAAAAGAGCATCGTGCCAATAAAACAAGCCACAAGGACGTTCCAGGTGACGATAATGGTGACGATTCGTTTGAAGAGTCCAATCAGGTAAGGGTGTCGTGTTGCGAAAGAAGTGTTTTTAGCCATAAACTTTATTATGGCACTCCCCCGAAGTATCGCCAAGTACTATGTGAGGTCTGTTCGGGGGTTGAATGGCAAGAGTGGATAGTGGGCAGCGTAGCCTTCATGGTCCTGCTCTATCCATACGGCATGGTGGCCAAGCTTGACGACGGCCAAGCGGCTTGTTTCCATGCCCTTGAGATGAAGGATTTTTTCCATAGACGACTGCCCCGTGCCAGGTGCTGGTTCGAAATGGATTGCCTGTACGGTGCAGGTTTCTTGGAGTATGCGCTGACCTATGCGCCGACAGGTGGCGACCAGGTGGGTGGCGGGGTCTGAGGGGCGCATATCGGCGCCGCGATCGTGTTGTAGGGCGACAAATATATCGTTGGTGGTTTTGTAGTGTGACGTGATTGTGGGCGATGGATTGAATGGAGAGCTGGCGGGATATGTGGTGTGAAAGTCTTTGATTGCTTGGCGCTCTATGCCTGTGAGTGTTGCGCAATACTCCTCAAAGGTGAGCGAGTTAATAAAATCGGAGTGGTCATACTTGTGTTGCATAGCATCCTTTTATATAGGTATACCTATATTGCTATATAAACACAAGCAAAGCAGTGTGGGGTCGGGTGGTTTTGTGGAGAACCTGAAAACTCGATAGTTCGAGTACTCAGGTTTATTGCCGAGACCCAGGTTGGATCTCGGCAATGACACGCGGCGGTATGTGTTACCTCACGGACGAGCTGATGATTGCGGCAGCAAGTATGAGCAAGCCTGCAACCAGGCGTTTGTGAGTCACTTTTGTTCCTACTTTCTGAGCGTATTGCAAAGATAAGGCACACCGTGTGCCATGAGATTATATTAACATATTTATAGCTATAAGTCAACTTTAACAGAGACAACTAAATCATAATATTGAAGCGAGCGATTATATATTTTGTTATATACGCAAAGAGATGGTACAATTTTTGAAAATAGGTAAAGGAAGGCAACGCCTTATGACTGCAGATCTGGAAACCGGTGGGTTTAATGATACTGATACTTTGTTGCGCGAGCGGATGATCCCTGCGCTAGGAGCTGAAGCAGCCGAAAAGTTTTTTGCTGCACTTAACCACCTGTCGCTTACTAAGCGAGCCAAGGCGATTGCTCGTCAGGCAAAGGTTCTGGAGTTGCTTGCTTCTGATGAAAATCCAACTGCTGACATTATTGATTTTCAGCAAGCAAAAGTCACACATGACGAGCTTGTGTTGGCAGAGATACCCGAGAAGTCTGCAGAGTACAACAGTGAAGCGAGTACAGGCGAGCCCCTCGAGTCTTTTAGCGAAACTGCTATACAGATCGAGGAGGCGAATGGTGGGGATAGCATACAGGATGAAGAGTTGAAGATCAGCGCGAAGGCGAGTGCTTATGTCGATAGTATTACAGGGGTAGCGTCATCGGCGCTGCTTGAGCTTCGGCCAAGTGATGAAACTGCGTTCGTGGATGCGATGCTTGCGATGAATCAGCCGCTTGATAAACGAATGAATCCAAAAGTTTACGCTGCTATTATTGGGGGCGTGTACAAAGGTTTTAGTGACAAAGAGATTGCTAAGATGCTAAATGATCATGATGACCCGGAAGTGCGTATGAAGATGTCGGCCGAGGCAGTTTGGCAACGAAAGAATAAGGTCAAGTCTCGGGCGCAGCAGCTAGCAAGGCAGAATGGCACTGATTTAGACGCTACGCTACGGTTGTATATAGAAAAAGGACGTCGAGTGAACGAGGATGTGTCTTTGGTGACGGATGAAGTGGCGGAGTTTGCAAGCGAGAGCGAAGGTGGCGATAATTCGGATATGCAGCAGCTTGAGGTATCTGTGACTGATGTGCGCGACAGTGAGGGCAAAGAAGCGCAGCCACAGGTTTTGGAGCAAGATGAGGATGGGTCATTGGTGTCGATTTATGACAAGCTCGCACAGCTGGCAGATAAAGAAGAGATCGATAGTGTCAGTGCGCTACTTGGTGAAGATAGGTATGACGAGGAGCGTATGTTCAAGGGTCGCGAATGGTTAGGCGAACTGATGAGTCGATATGTGCCAGATACAGTGGCAGCAAGGACTGTTATCGGGGAAGGTCGATTTGATAAGGATGCCTATAGGGTGCTTGTCAAAGTGTCGGGTATGAATCGAATAGGCCGAGGAGAGCTTCCTGTGACGCTGCCTATGCATTTGAAATATAACAGAGGAGTTAGCGAAGCGATTGTCTTTGAGTATCTCGGAATACTATTTGAACAGGCAAAAAATGATCCTCAATATGCAATAAGTAGTGCCCGCTTGAGCGTAGTGCCTGCCAAAGTGCAAGAACCTGTTGTCGGAATTTCGCAACGTATTCAGGAGAAGCAAGAATTGGCGGAGCCTCCTTTGCCTAATTTGTGGGGAGCTGTAGTCGATAACAAGCCGCTTCCTAGTAGAGATGTCGAACGGACAATCAACCATTTTCTTGATGAAGCTGTTCGGCAAGGTCAGCTAAAACGAACAGAAGTTGTTTTCTTGACAGATCGTCTACTTGGGGGCGATGGACGCGGTTTATTGGAGCCGGAAGAGCAGGCTGCATTGCAAAAGTTGGCTGATATGCAACATCAGATCAAGGAGAGAGGTTCTTCACGGCTTGATGAATCGCCCGCTGCTCAAGCATTATTCAAAGATTTTACAACGATTTCGAAAGCATTTGGAGCAACGTCAGTCGCAACGATTACTGATCGAGTAAATCGTAACAATAGTCGAGGCAATAAGGTGAATATCCGTCAGTCGACAGTAGTGCGTCAAATTGCCGCGGCTATACAGGTTGTCCTTGAAGAGAGTCGAAAATTATAATGGAACAATCGGTATTGTATAAAGAAACGCTTACTCCTGCGGAACAGGCTGCTCGAATGGCCGAATGGCTGCCTGATTTTGTCAATAATATAACCAATAAAATTGGCTATTTGCCAGACCTGACGGCGAAAAGAATCGATGGCCTCTTTGGTAACGAGGTTGATCAAGCTGAGGCGCTAAGAGGTATGCTTAGTATACTGCCTGAATTTTCAGATAGCCATGATGATATGGAGATATATGGGTTGTTTGTGTGCGGATATCCAACAGAGGAGCTCGAGGCGTCATGTGATGACTTGAATGCAGCTATGGAGCGTATTCACGAACGTTTGGCCCCTGTGATTGCGGCCCATGAGGCGAAGCGTATCAAGCCTATATCGACTGATGCCCTAGCTGCACGTCGGCTTGGTAGCCATGCTACGACAGGTGTATTTTATGAACCAAAAGGAGAGCTGGCCTGGCAAGACGGTGCTCCTTGTTCGCAGACAGATCCGGAGGTATTTTTTCCCGAAAAAGGAGGCACAACACGAGAGGGAAAGCAGGTGTGCTTAGGGTGTGACGTACGGGATAAATGCCTCTCTTATGCACTCGATAACGATGAGCGTTTCGGTATCTGGGGTGGCTTGTCTGAGCGTGAGCGACGACGGTTGAAAAAGGGTATTACCTAATGCTGGTCGCTGCTATAATAAAGTTATATCCCCGCGACACACACTGCCTTATCAGGTAAGCGTCCCTCCGGTGGAATCATATTCATTGTCTACGGATTTTAGCTAGAAACGGGCAAAAAGACGGGCAATACAATCAAAACGTTTCTCAAACTAACTGTTGAGGATTGTATTGTATGAATGATGAAACTTTTTTGAACGAACGAATTGATGTGCTGGCAAAATTTGGCACGGGCTTAAACCCTTGCGTGCCGATAAAATTCCGGCGGCCAAATGGTCGTGAGGTGGTGATCAGTGAAATTGGCTTGCGCCACCCAACCACGCAGGGCAAGCGGGCGATACATGTGTTTGATGTGACCGACGGCTCAAGTGATTACCGGATCGAGCTGGATAGTGAGCGGCTGACATGGGTTTTGACGCGGATGGGGGATAGTGTATGATCGCAATCACGCCACGCAAATATCCCAGAACGGCTTCGCGCCACGTCCGAAGTCGGGTTTCGACGTCGCTTCGGACTTGGGCTGCAGATGTTCTGGGGCATTTCGTGCCGGATTGCTCGACAGCGGTGAGGAGAAGGGGTGGAAATAAAAATAGCACCCGAGGGGGTGTTGTAGTGGCGGCGGTACTGAAAAATACTTTCAGTACCGCCGACCACCCAGGGGGGCAGAGCCTGACGGCGTTAGAGATGGCTCCACCAGGGCCATTTACCTCGACGGCTCATCAGAAACGACAGTCCATTGACGTTGTCTATGCCGCCCTCCCGTTTGATGCAGTCGCGCCATCTTCGCTGAAGCTCGAGGGCATTTGCGCGGGCTGTATCGCCGACCGATGTGCAGTGGCCGACGACTCCTTCGATAGTCAGCTCTGCCCAATGGAAGTCGCAGATTTTGATGGCTTCCATAAGGCGGCGGTACTCGTCTCGCGTCATGATGCGGTTGAATTCTTCGGTCATGAGACCGATGTCGGAAATGAACGTTTCACTCAAAGCGTTGCGGGTAGTCACAACAGCTCCTTTCGATACGGTGTATTTCAGGGGGTGAATATCTTTTCATTATATAATAAAAACTATAAATATGCAACTTATTATGGATAAAATCAACACTTCTCAACCCCTTATCATGCATATCGATCTCAATAGTTGTTTTGCAACCGTGGAGCAGCAGGCACGACCGCTGTTGCGTGGGCGGCCAGTGGCGGTGGTTAATCGACGGACTGATCAGACGATGATTGTCACGTGCAGCTATGAGGCCAAGGCGGCGGGCGTGACGCTGGGTATGAAGTTGCGCGATGCCAAAAAGCTTTGTCCGGATTTGGTAGGTGTCGAGAGTGATCCGGCGAAGTATCGCTACGTGTACCATAAATTGCTCGACATTATGAACGATTATTCGGCGCATGTGACGATGAAAAGTATCGATGAGGGTGTGATTGATTTTACGCAGGCACCCGAGGCAATCAAGGCTCGAGGGCTTGAAAGTATTGGCTTGGAGATAAAGCAGCGACTGCGAGATGAGATAGGGGTGGCGATGCGTTGCAACGTGGGAATCGCGACCAATCGGTTTTTGGCAAAAACTGCCGCTGGGCTGCACAAACCGGATGGTATGGATAGTATCACGCATCAAAACCTCCGCGAAGTACTGGGTACGCTTGAGCTGACCGATCTGACGGGTATCGCCTACCGCAACGAGCATCGACTCAATAGCATTGGTATTTATACGCCGTTGGATTTTTTGGACGCTTCGGCCGAAGTGCTGCGCAGTAGTGTATTTAAGAGTATTAATGGTGATTACTGGCACCAGCGCTTGCGTGGCTGGGAGGTGGACGATATAGCTACCGAGACAAAGCGGGTTGGGCGGCAATATGTGCTGGATAATTTTGATTTGAGTTTTGATGAAATACTGCAGCGACTACATCGGTTATGTGAATCGGTAGGAAGTCGGATGCGTAGGCAAGGGCTAAGCGCACGCGGTGTGTATGTGGGTGTGCATACGTTTGGCCCAAGCGGTCCATGGCGCAAGACGTCGAGCTGGCATGCCACGCACGTATCGGACACACCGTTCTTTAGTGACAAAACGATCTACGAGATCGCTCGTAAGTTGTTTGTGAACGCCCCGCCAGATATCCGTGATATTAATGTGCATTGTTATTTGCTAGAGCGCGGTGAACGTTCGCAGCTAAGTTTATTTTCTGATGAGCTGGCACGCGAACGGCTGGTAGTAACGGCAATCGATGAAATCAATAATCGCTACGGCGAGCATACATTGCATGCGGCAAATACACTCAAAGTTTCGCCGCTTGTTAAAACTAAGATACCGTTTGGCAGTACGCGGTATCTATAGTTGTATACTCATAGGTATATGAAATATATAGTGGCGGTTAGCGGGGGAGTCGATTCGGTGGTGTTGCTCGATATGCTCGTGAATGATAATCTCCCCAGCTCTCGCTCTCCAGTCTCCATTTCTCAGCTTATCGTTGCTCACTTTGATCATGGCATTCGCTCTGATTCAGCGACGGATGCGGCGTTTGTACGAGATTTGGCAGAGAAATATAATCTGCCATATGAAACGGCACGCGAAGAACTGGGAGCTGACGCGAGCGAAGAGCTGGCGCGTGATCGCCGCTATGCGTTTTTGCGTAGCGTTGCCAAAAAACACAATGCAAAGATCATCACTGCTCACCATCTTGATGATCTCGTAGAAACGATTGCAATTAATATTACCCGTGGTACTGGCTGGCGAGGGCTTGCAGTATTGGACAGTTTGGATATCGAGCGGCCACTACTTGGTACGACAAAGCCTGAGTTGATTGATTATGCACAGAAAAAGTCGCTCGAGTGGAGAGACGATCCGACGAATCAGAATCTGAAATATCTACGCAATGATGTGCGCCAGCGACTTACGGGTATCGATGAGCGGGCGCGGGAGGCGCTCAGGCTATATCAATATCGTCAGGTGTTTTTGAAAAAATCTATTGATCAAGAGGCGCAACAGCTAGTAGGAAGTCCGCCCTACTCTCGCTATTTTTTTACACAGATACCAGAGCGTGAGGCCGTAGAGCTATTGCGTGTGGTGTGTATCAGTGCGGTGGGGATGAGTCCGACAATTCCACAACGTAAGCGTGCGCTGCTAGCGATTAAGACACAAACAACAGGCAGTCGCTATGAGGTTGCAAAAGGCATCACTCTAGTGTTTACCCGGACAACGTTTATTGTCGAGGAGGCGTCTGAGGTGGTATTATAGTAGGCAGTGGAAAAAGACTTGATGTTGACTGAAAGGAACTGATACTGATCTTATGGCAGCAAAAAAACCGCCTCAGAAAAATAAAATAGCAAATTATGCCCGGCTTGGCCTATTTTGGGCGATTATCATTATGGCAGGGCTGACGCTCTTTGCTATTACTTCGCCAAACAAGCCGCTCAAGGAAGTCGATATATCTTCGGTTATCCAGCGAGCTAATAAGGGTGAGATTAAGAAGATTGAAGGTGCAGGTAACGAATTAAAGATCACGCCAAAGGGTAAAGATGAGCCGACTGAGCAGTCTTATATTCAAGGTGGTACTAGCACGCTTTTACGCGATGACATTCTGGCAAAGGATATACGCGAAAAGATCGTCTCTGACAAAGCGCCATCACAAACCAGTGAGACGCTGTGGAATCTGGCGATTATTATTGTGCCGGTGTTGATTATCGTGGCTTTCTTCATGTTTATGATGCGTCAAGCGCAAGGGCAAAATAACCAGGCACTTGGTTTTGGTAAGTCAAAGGCCAAGCTGTATGGTAGCGACAAGGAGAAAGTTGTATTTGCTGATATTGCTGGTAACGATAGTGCCAAGCAGGATCTCGAAGAGGTAGTCGATTTTCTCAAGCATCCAAAGAAATATCAGGATCTTGGTGCCAAGATTCCAAAGGGTGTATTGCTTGTCGGTAATCCGGGTACAGGTAAGACGATGTTGGCGCGAGCTGTTGCTGGTGAGGCGAACGTGCCGTTCTTCTCGATTTCTGGTTCAGAGTTCGTCGAGATGTTTGTGGGCGTTGGTGCATCGCGTGTTCGTGATTTGTTTACAAAAGCCAAAAAGAACTCACCAGCGATTATCTTTATTGACGAAATCGATGCCGTAGGTCGCAAGCGCGGTAGCGGTATGGGTGGCGGTCACGATGAGCGTGAACAGACGCTTAACCAGATTTTGGTAGAGATGGATGGCTTTGAGACGGGTACAAATGTGATTGTCCTTGCGGCAACCAACCGGGCTGACGTGTTGGACCCTGCCCTATTGCGCCCAGGACGCTTTGATCGCCGAACAAATATCATGCTGCCAGAACGTCGAGATCGTGAAGCGATTTTGAAAGTACACTTTAAGAGCAAGCCGACCGAAAGCAATGTAAATCTCGATAAACTTGCTGCCAAGACGGCCGGTTCGTCTGGTGCAGATCTTGCCAATATTGCTAACGAGGCGGCGATTATTGCTGCACGTGATAATCGCAAGAAGATCACAAACAATGATTTGACTGAGGCGTTTGAAAAGGTAGCGATTGGTCCAGAGCGCAAGACGAAAGTAATGAGCGAGAAGGAAAAAGAACTCACTGCTTATCATGAAGCTGGCCATGCGATTGTCGGCCATATACTACCAGATAGCGATCCTGTTCATAAAGTAACAATTATCCCTCGTGGTGGCACTGGTGGCGTTACATGGTTCTTGCCACCAGAGGATAAAAGTTATACCAATGTCTATGAGTTCAAAGACATCTTGGCGCGCGCCATGGGTGGTCGAGTTGCCGAAAAGATTATGTATGGTGACGATGGCATCACGACAGGTGCTGGCTCTGATCTGCGCAAAGCAACAGAGATTGCCAGAGATATGGTTATTGAGCAGGGTATGGGCACCAAGCTACGTGATCAAGTATTTCATGAAGACAATGGCGGCATGGTTTTCGATAAGATTACGCATGAGCGACCGTATAGCAATGAGACAGCCAAAGAGATTGATAAAGAAGTTGAGGTTCTCATAAAAGAGGCAGCACAGCGTGCCGAGGTGGTCATTCGCGAGAACCTTGATCATCTTCATGCGCTTGCCAAAGAGTTGCTCGAAAAAGAGACAATCGAAGAATCTGATGTCGAGAAAATCCTTCAGGATACCAAATTGCCAAAGGAGGCGCGACTCCACGCGGCATAGGCTATGGGACGGGTTAGAAGTGCCGTTGCCCGCGCCAATAAGCGCCTATCGATAGCCCTGGCTGCAAGTTTGCTTGCCGGGGCTTCGCTACTATCTCTATTGCTTGGATTTTTTCGAGATCGCCTCCTTAATAGTACGTATCTTGACACCTATCCAACAGGCATCGACGCCTATACGGCCGCATTTACGGTGCCGGATTTCATGTTTTTCATACTGGTTTCTGGAGCGCTAAGCGTCACATTTATACCAGTTTTCAATCAGCGTCTGGCGACAGGCAACAAAAAGTCTGCCTGGGAATTATCAACAAGCTTATTGAACTTTATGGCGCTCATCACGCTTGTTACGAGTGTTTTGATTATCATTTTTGCCGAGCCACTGATCCGTTATGTTATCGCGCCTGGCTTTAGCGAGTCGGCTACTGCTTTGGCGGTTAGTATGACACGTGTCATTGCCATCAATCCATTTCTATTTGCGATTGCGACGGTGCTTGCCAGTATTCAGCAGGCACTTGGAAGGTTTACGTTTTTTGCACTAGCACCAGTGCTCTATAACATTGGTATTATCACTGGGTTGACTGTATTTACGGGTGGAATATCGCTCTTTGGTGTGCAGGTTTTTGAGGGTGGGATTATGGGTGTAGCGCTAGGCGTGGTGTTTGGCTCTATTTTGCAGCTCATTGTCAGTACTATTGGTTTGATTGGGCTTGGTTTTGACTATCGGTTTAAGATTTTCTGGAAAAACAAAGGCTTTCGACAAGTACTACGACTGTTACCGCCACGTTCAATCGATCAGGGGATGGATTATTTGGTGGGCATTGTCGAGATTAACCTTGCATCACGTATGGCAGAAGGTACAGTACGTATCTACAATCAGGCAGTGACGTTACATATGGCTCCGATCAATTTGATAGGTGTGGCTATTAGTACGGCAGCGTTTCCGAAGATGACTGAGCGTATCGGCCAGGGTCGCCCAGATCTTTTTCGTAGCGAACTACAGACGATTATTCGTGTGATAGTTTGGCTGGCTATGCCAGTTGCGGCGATAACATTCTTTACGCGCGGTTATCTCGTCAATTTCATCAAAAATGGTGGCGACGCATTGATGGCAGGACTGCTAGGTGCGCTTGTCGTGGCGATCCTGTTTCGATCGGTCTATTTTATAGCAGCACGTAGTTTTTATGCTCAGCAAGACACCAAGACGCCCCTGTATATTTCGCTCGTGGCTATCGCGCTCAATATTGCGTTAGCAGTGTGGCTGTCGAGTAATCCAAACATCGGTGTATATGGACTCGCGTATGCACAGTCTATTGTAGCGGTCTTTGAAGTTGTGGTGTTGTTTGCAATTATGAATCATCGTTTAAACGGTTTAGTCGACGCAGCGTTACTGCGTGCGATTTGGCGTATGGCAATCGCGACGTTTATTACCTCGATCGTCTGCTACACGATGGTGCAGCTATTTCAGCTACAGGGCGAAGACGCCAGTTTTCTCGCGACCTTTCCAAAATTTGCACTGATTGCTTCAGTGAGCGCTGTCGTGTATTTGTTGGTCAGTCGCTTGCTGCATCTTAAAGAGGCTAACCCGATTATTCACAAGCTTGATCAACTTCTCTTTTCAAAGACTCGCTAATTCTTTCCATATCTGGCATAATAGAAAAGATATATGGACCAGTCTCTTATTCGAAATTTTTGTATCATTGCTCATATTGACCACGGCAAGTCAACGCTTGCTGATCGCATGATGGAGCTTACAAGTACGGTATCGCAGCGTGATATGAAATCTCAGCTGCTTGATAGTATGGATCTTGAACGTGAAAAAGGTATTACAATCAAACTCACGCCGGTGACAATGGCGCACAACAATTACCAGCTGAATCTTATTGATACGCCAGGACACGTCGATTTTAGTTATGAGGTCAGCCGTAGCTTGGAAGCCTGTGAAGGCGCTATTTTGGTAGTCGATGCCAGCCAGGGTATTCAAGCTCAAACGCTCGCTAATGTATATTTGGCACTAGCCGCCGATTTAACGATTATTCCGGTACTTAACAAAATTGATCTACCTGCAGCAGATGTGCCGCGTGTGAGTGCTGAGATAATTAACCTACTAGGATGTGATGAATCGGATATTTTGAAGATTAGCGCCAAAACGGGTGAGGGTGTGACTGACGTGCTTGACGCGGTGGTGACCCGTATTCCGTCACCACAAGGTGCAGATCAGGCGCCTACCCGCGCATTGATATTTGATAGCTATTATGATGACTATCGAGGCGTTATATTGTACACGCGTACGGTTGATGGACAGGTAAAAAAAGGTGACACGATCGAGATGATGGCGACTGGCGCGAGCGGCTTGGCGCTTGAGGTAGGTATTTTGTCACCATCGATGCAACCTCGCGAGGCTATTGGTACAGGTGAGATTGGGTATATTGTGACCAATCTTAAGACAACGCGCGATGCTAAGGTTGGTGATACGATAACCGTACGTCGATCACACGCAGAAGAGCCGCTACCCGGCTATCAAGACGTCAAACCATTTGTCTACGCAGGATTTTTCCCTGTGAGCAATGAAGATTACAATGATCTCAAAGATGCAATCGAGAAGCTTAGTCTAAGCGATAGTGCTTTGCAATTTGAACCAGAAAACTCACCTGTACTGGGCTTTGGTGTGCGTATCGGGTTTTTGGGGTTGCTACACATGGAGATTATTCGTGAACGATTAGAGCGCGAATATAACCTTGATTTGATTGTGACAAATCCGAGCACTGATTATCAGGTAACGCTCGTAAAAGGTGAAGAAATAGATATCAAATCGGCCAGTAGTCTCCCAGATGTCAGTAAAGTGACCGAAATACGCGAGCCGTGGATTAATGGCGAAATTGTGGTGCCGCAGGAATATGTTGGGGCGGTTATTCAACTAGTTGTGAGTAAGCGCGGTCGGCAAAAAAATCTCAGCTATATCGATGAGCGAGCTTTGGTGAGCTTTGAGGCACCGCTTGCTAATCTACTGACCGATTTTTACGATCAGCTAAAGAGTGTGACGAGCGGCTACGGTAGTTTCAACTATGAGCTCAGTGAATATCGTGCCGAAGATTTGGTGCGTGTTGATTACTATGTGGCGGGAGAAATGGTTGATTCGCTCAGTATGATGGTACACCGAAGTGAGTCGCAGCGTGTCGGTCGCGAGGTGGTGGCCAAGCTCAAAGAAGTGATTCCACGCCAAAACTTCCAAGTTGCTTTGCAGGCAGCAATCGGGGGACGCTTTATAGCACGTGAAGATCTTAGCGCGTTTCGCAAAGATGTCACAACTGGCCTATACGGCGGCGATGTGAGCCGTAAAAAGAAAGTCCTCGCCAAACAGGCAAAGGGAAAAAAACGGATGAAGCGATTCGGCAAAGTTGATATACCTTCAGAAGCGTTCACGGTGCTATTAAAACGAGACTAATGGTATAGTGGTTACAATGCAAGACGTAAAACCTTTTCTTCATAAACGTGCCGAATTTGAAGCCGTATTGAGTGAATATGAGGTTTCTGATAGGGTCAAAAAAATACTTGCAAGCACACCATGTGTTGTGTTGAGTGGTGTGGCTGGTGGTGGTCGTAATACAGTGATTAAATATCTGGTGGATCAATATAGTTATGGCTTTATAGTCTCAGACACTACTCGGCCCCCAAAACTACGTGACGGACAAATGGAGCAAGAAGGGGTGAATTATTATTTTCGCAATGAAGAAGATCTGCTTCAGGATTTAAAAAATGGTGAATTTGTCGAAGCAGAACTGATTCATAATCAGCAAGTTTCTGGTACGAGCATCCGCGAGGTGCAGCGAATTATTGCGATGGGCAAAACACCGATACTTGACTGCGAGTTCGGAGGCGCTAACGCGATAGCAGAAGCAAAGCCTGACGCAGTAATTATTGGTTTGTTGCCCCCGAGCTACGATGAGTGGATGAGACGCCTCGCTGGTCGAGAAGAGATGCATAGCGACGAGCTAAGGAATCGTTTAATGACAGCGGAGACGGTGTTGCAAAATATGCTATCCAAGCCTTACTTTAGATTCGTCGTAAACGATACAGTTGAAAACTGCGCAGAGAGTATCAATGCTATTGTTAATCATTCTGAAACTCATCAAAACTCAGAGAGTGCCCGAATTATCGCGGGAGACTTGCTGAATAGAGTTAAAGAGACGCTAGCTAAGAGCTAAATATTAATATCATTAAGATCGACGGTGGTGTTTTTTATTACTTCGTTTTTTACGTCAGCCAATGTTTTTGTGATTTCTTCTTTTTCTTCAATAGTAGTGTTTAGTAGATCGGAGCCAACCGATAACACTTCGTCTTTGATATCATTCACTTCACCCATGAACGATAAGGCTTCATCAAATAATCCCATAGTATAAGTATATCGAAAGATAGCCAGTGAAGGCAAGTTTAGCACTCTAGTTGCAGGAGTGCTAAAGCAAATGTATAATAGAGACATGACAGAGCGACAAAGACAAATACTGGCCGCTATTATTGAGCAATATGCTGAAATCGCGGTGCCTGTTGGTAGTGTCACGCTTGCAAAGTTGTTTGGCGTATCGAGCGCAACGATTCGTAGCGAAATGGTTCGACTTGAAGATCTGGGCTTTATCACGCAGCCGCATACAAGTGCGGGACGTATTCCTACTGACAGAGGTTATCGTTTTTATGTCAACGCACTTACCGAGACGCAAGAATCAGAGCCGCTACAGCTCGATCGCGGTGCGAGAGCGATTGAGGCACGGGTAAATACGCATAGTGATCGTGCCGATCGTGCGATTCGTAGCGCTGTCGATAGTCTTGTCGAGTTGACACACAATCTTGGACTTGCCACTATTGGCGATCAGCTATATATGAATGGTATCGGGAATCTTTTCAGTCACCCAGAGTTTAATCAGGGTAACCATGTACATGCGGTTGCAAGTTTGCTCGATAACCTTGAGCCATGGCTACGTGAAGCAGCACCAAACGAGCCGTTGAATGTTTATATTGGAAGTGAAAATCCAATTGGCAAGACAAGTGGCGCAACATTGATCGTTAGTCGGTTTCGTTCACCCTATAGCGACCATAGCTACATAGGTGTGCTTGGGCCAACTCGTCAAAGTTATGGAAAGGTAATGCAACTAGTGCGCCATGCGGGCGCGATGCTGGAGGAGGTTTTATAGATGGCGGCAAAAGCAAAAAAGCAAGATGAACTTGAGCAGCAGATTGGTGAGCTAACTGCTGATTTGCAGAGAACTCGCGCTGATTTTGAAAATTATCGAAAACGTGTTGAGTTAGAAAAAGAAGCCGCCCGGAGCGCGGGACGCATGAACGCTATCACTAAGCTGCTGCCAGTTATTGATAATATCGAACGGGCAGTGTCGCACCAGCCAGCTGAGCTAGCCGACAACAAATGGGTTCAAGGCGTTGCGGGTCTCATAAAAAACCTCGACAAATCACTCGATAGTCTTGGGCTTAAGCGTATCGAGTCGACTCCTGGTACGGTATTCAACCCTGAGTTGCACGAAGCTATTCAGTTTGATGATACGGCTGATGGCGAGCAAGAAGTTATAGCCGAAGAGCTACAGTCTGGCTATACTCTCGACGGCGCGACACTCCGTCCGGCTATGGTAAAAGTTACCAGACAGTAGAACGGTTAGAGGCTATTTCGCCTATGGATATCTCTTGCTATACGGACATCAACGGTATACTATAAGAGCAGTAAGAATAAGTGAGGAAGAGCGATGTTTGGAATAGGGACTCCCGAATTGATAATCATCTTGCTGATTGTGTTGCTATTGGTTGGCGGTAAAAAACTACCTGAACTAGCGCGCAGTATCGGCCAGTCAGTGCAAGAATTGCGCAAAGGGGTGAAAGATGACTCAAACGAAAATAAAAAGACAAAAAAGCAAGAAGCAGACAAGTCTTAGCGCTCACCGCTCAGAGCGATTAACGCTACTTGGGCATATCCGTGAGCTACGGACACGAGTATTCTGGGTGGTGCTGGTGCTGGTAGGTGCCTCGGCTTTTGGCTACCATATCAAAGATCATTTGATCAGGATTGTTATGGAGCCACTGCATGGCGAAAAGCTGATCTATCTGACGCCAGGTGGCGGTTTTAGTTTTATATTCACGCTGAGTCTTTACTTTGGTATGTTAATTGCGATTCCTTTTGCGGTCTACCATTTGTATCGCTTCTTGCAGCCACTGATTCGTGCTATCTCGAGCGCAAAGGTCGTAGGTATTCTTTTACTTTCGGGACTACTAGCAGCCACGGGTGCCGTGTTTGGATATATTATCGCTGTGCCAGCAGCAATTGATTTCTTGCTGACATTTGCTGGTGATACTGTAACGGCAAGCCTTACTGCAGAGGCATACCTGAGCTTTATTGTGACGTATGTGCTTGGTCTGGCTGCTCTTTTTCAGCTACCACTACTACTCAATCTTATTGATATTATCAGGCCACTACCGCCACAAAAGCTACTCTCTACACAACAATACGTGATCATCGGTTCAACTGTTGCGGCAGCGATTATCACACCAACACCAGATGTTATCAATATGGCAATTGTTGCCGTTCCTATCGTCGTCATGTATGAGCTAGGAGTTATCGTTGTGCTGATGCGACATGGTGTGGCGTCGAGACGCGCCAAGCGAATGCAGCGACGTATGGCAATGTCAGCAGTTCAACAGCAAGAACTATCGACAATACCTCAGCCGGCTGTGCAGGTGGTACAGCAAGCAGAGGTGACTGCGCTTCCTGCTCAGATAGAATCGACTCCATCTATAGTCTCACCTACCGAGCGCCGCCAACAGCGAGCTATGGATGGTATTGTGCGAAGCAATATGCCGCGTGTAGCTATAGTGCCACCGCAAAAACCGTCATGGGCTCGAAAGCAGTTTGAGCTACAAGCAAATGCATTGACCGCTTCTCAGGTTCGGAGTATTGATGGTTTCGCGATAGTTCGTGCGGAGTCTGTATAGGCAGCGGACACGGTATGCCGCTTACTGCTACGTTTCGTTTCTTTGTAGTAGCTGTTTTTACGGGTATTATCTGTATGTCGACTAGTCTTTTGATCGCCTCGGGCGTACAAGCACAGCAGGTGCAAAACGAGGTCGGACTATCGATATCTCCATCGCGAAAAGCGGTGAATGTAAAAGCAGGCACCACCTCTTCTGGTCATATTATAGTGACAAATAAGACGCAAGATCCGATGCCTATTACGATGTCCTACGGTGAGTTTTCGGTAAAAGATCACTCGTATGACTATGTATTTCATGAGCCACGCGAAGATTGGATACGCTTCAAGAGCGACACGCTAGAGCTTCGTCCTGGCCAGCGCCAGCCAGTTTTTTTTGAACTGACCGTCCCTAGTGATGCCGCTAAAATAGATCGTTATTTTACGCTATATGCGAGTACTACAGTAGAGGGTGCAGGTATCAAAAGTACCATGCGAGTTGCAAGTATGTTGTTTGTGACGGTTGATGGCGGCGAAGCACGACAATCGCTCGAGGTGAATCAAGCGGACGTTCCGTTATTTGCAACAGGCATGACGATTCCATATAGTTACGACGTAAAAAATACGGGTAACACATATATCAACGGCCATGCTTATGTGCGTATTAGTAGTTGGTTTGGTTATCACGAAGAAACGGCCAATAATGCTATCTTATATATCGACTCCACGAGGAGATTTAAAGACGCGCTGCGTGCACCACTTTTGCCAGGTGCATATCAGCTGCACTATGGCTATGCAACTGAAGATGGTCAAAAGCGCAACGAGCAGTCCACGACCGTATGGTATGTACCGCTCTGGTCGCTCGTGCTGCTACTTGGTGTAGTATGGGTGATTGTTTGGCTGATACGCAAAAAAACGTAGCGCTAACTCTGGCCAATAGCTGTATAGGTGACGTTTACGGTATAGGTGCCGGATGGTTTTGTCATGTCAACGAGCGCACCATATGTAAAGATGGTAGCATCACCACTTTTGTGAGGTCCTGTGGCGTTTTTGATGAGAACATCAGATAATGTCATGCCACGAAAGTTGTTCGTGGAGCTGGTAGTGTTGTAGCCCCAACTGTTTACAGCCAGAGTTGTTGGGCTACTGTTCGCGCTGGTGGCAATTGTATTTGCGCCCTGTGTAAGAGCAGTTGTACTCGTTGCTTTGACGAAGAGCTGGTAGCCTACGACATCGGTCGAGGTGATAGTGACGGTGTGGGAGTCGTTGCCGCTAAAATTACCGCCACTTGGTAACAATGTAAGGTCGATCGGATCACTGATGTTAATAGCAACACTCGTAAGATCACCAAACGGCACATCGGCTCCATACACACCCGCGCCAAATGGTTGTGCAAGAGCTGGGTGCTGGATGGCAAAGCTGGCAAGTAGTGCCAATACGACAACTGCTAATCGACTTTGCGCGGCTTTGTATGCACGTCTCATATAAATCATTATAACAAAAAGCATAAACAAATTGTTGACACAGTGCTTATGGTCTGTCATTATGTAGAACATAACACCATAAAGTAATCTATAAGTAACTAATAAATAAGGTTTAGTAGATCAAAATGAAAAAAACAATTTTACAAAGAATAACATCAGTTGGCTTGGTTGTATCACTCGTAGGCGTAGTGGTTTCGCCAGCTATAGTCTCGGCAGCATCTAGCAGTGCTAATACAACAGTTGATGTCACCATCGGTGATGGTATTAGCGTTAGTACGAGCGGTTCGGTTTCATTTGCCATTACACCAACACCAGGCGGTGCATTGAGTAGTGCAAGCGATACCGTGACGGTGAGCACTAACAACGCAGCAGGCTACACACTCTCACTTGCAAATGCAGATTCCTCAACCGATCTAGTAGATGGAAGTAATGAAATCGCTGCGCATGCTGCTCCGCACGCCACACCAACGGCGCTTGCCAATAACACTTGGGGCTATGCTGTAGCTGGGGGTAGTTTCTCTGGAACGTATACAGCGCAAAACAGTAACCCTGCCGATACGACATTGTGGGCTGGCGTGCCTGCTGCTGGTCCAGGAAGTTCACTCAAGACAACTGCTACTATTGCTGCTGGCGACACAACAACTGTATGGTATGCGGCCAAGGCGACAACTGCACAGGCGCCTGGTACGTATAGCGACACCGTTACCTACACAGCAACAACGAACTAACAAAGTAATTAACCTGGGAGTGTGAAAAGATAATGTCGATTGCTACGATTTGGCATCGCAAGGTGGTGTATTGCCAACGACTACTATTGGTGTCGTTGGTGGCACTACTGACAGTATCGTTTCTCACTCCATTTGCTGCTAGCGCTCAACAGACAGATGAAGCCGTCGAGAGCATCACGCTTTCACCAACAAATCGGAAATACACTATTGATGCTGGCAAAACAATCAATGACAAGATGACAATTGTCAATGACGGCGCAACCGCATATGATTTTACTGTCTACGCTCGTCCATATTCAGTTAAAGACAATCGCTACGATCAACCTAATTTCACAGATTCAACACCCACAGCTGATTTGTATAAATGGGTGCGTACGGCACAGTCAAAGTATCGTCTTGAGCCGAATGCATCGGTAGAGGTAGATTTCTCTATTACCGTTCCACAAAACGCTGCACCTGGCGGTCATTATGGGGCTATCTTTGCCGAAGTCCAACCTAGCGAGCAGGGTCAGTCAGGTAATCAAGTATTGCGCAAAAAGCGCGTCGGTATGATCATCTATGCAACAGTGAATGGTGACGTCAAGCTGGCAGGCGAGGCGGTCGGAAGCGACATACCGTTCTGGCAATTGCAGCCACCGTTGCGAACCTCGGTGCAAGCACGCAATGACGGCAATACTCACTTTGCCGACGAAGTGAAGCTCACAGTTAGGGATGTATTTGGCAACATAAAATATCGCGCTGTTGGTGAGTATCAGGTATTGCCCAATACGACACGCACAATTGCTATGGAGTGGAAAGATGCCTCATGGCTTGGACTCTACAAGGTGCAAGTAGAACAGAAGATTCTCGATAAACCGACATCATCTGATGGATATGTGCTGATTGTACCTCGGTTTATACCGTTTGTGTTGATTATTATCGTTGTGGTATGGGGCCTCTATGCAGTGCTTCGTAAGCGAAAAAAATAAGCAATTCTGGCAAGCGTTTTTTGTAGCTGTTTTTGCGGTATGTATTGTCGTCTTTGGTTCGCATCATAGCGTCAATGCCGTCTCTGGGACGACTATTGGGGCAACGGTATGTGCAGACACCTCTACTATTACACTCACTGGACCTACTGATGGCGGTACGATAACAACGTCAAGTGTCGTTGTTGAAGGCGCCACCACGCAGGCGAGCCAGGTAGAGATTGTGATAGACGGTGCGTTTGATAGTGTACTTCCTCTCAGTATTGGGCAAACAACGTTTAGCGGTACGGTGCAACTAAGCGCTGGTACGCATACGATCAAAGCGACGGCAGTTAATCTATGTGGCGGATCAGACGCGAGCGCTGAGGTAACGCTGACATATGAACCAATTCATTCAGGTGGAGGTGATGGCGGTCACGAGGGCACGCCTGGTGGTGTTGCAACCGAAGGTGGCGATAGTGGTGTTTCAGGTGTTGCTTCCGGTGTGACGGTCGGTGCAGTTGAGAACCAAACAGGCAGCTTGGATCCTCTTAAATGGACAGCTGAAAAGATTGGCGATTTGGCCGAATGGCTCAATATTAATACAGCCGATGCGCAGGATACATCGACTCAGGTGCTGTCTCCATGGCGTGCAGTTGCATTGACTGCCGGTGTGTACTTGAGTGTCATTGGTATTGCGCCGGTTGCACTTGGTTGGCTTGCTGATATAACATCAACAACCTTATGGTCTGCTAGTACGACCAAACCGCGTCGGATCCGTGTGTTATCGATTGCAGTAAGGGTGATCGGCATCTTTGTGATTGCGGTTGCTATTTTGCTATAGCTTTACATTGCTGTTATGGTTGTTTTACCGTATACTGACAAGTAGGAATCAATCTGTATTGTGAGAGAAACAGTCGATATAAAAGAGTTATTGGCTCGCGAGATGAGCCGCAAGGAATTTCTGCAGCTAACGGCTGGGGCAGTGATTGCTTTGCTGGGTGTAGGTAACTTTATCAAATACCTTCTTGCGCATTCTCGACGTGCTGATAATGGGCAGAAAATTGCTGGCAAAACATCCAATGGTTTCGGTTCACGAAAGTTTGGCGCTTAGTATAGGTTTTGGCTCTTTTCTTAGCTATACTGAAGCAATATGGAAGTGGGTAGGGGCGAAAAAGAAAATCAAGAACTGCTAGAGTCCTTCTTGTCACAATTTGACACGCTCGAAGATGCGGTCAATGCGCTTCAAGATTATGCTGAACGTCAAAATAAGATTCGTCGTACAGGCAGTCGAACACTTTCGCATGCTGCGACCGTAGTTGATGTCAAGGATTTGGCAAAGAGCTACAAGCTGGGTCGTCAAAAAATAACAGCGCTCAATGACGTATCGACTCAGGTGCGAGCGGGTGAGTTTGTCGCGATCACTGGAGCAAGCGGCAGTGGTAAGTCGACACTATTGCAGATGATTGGTGGGTTGGATCGGCCATCGTCTGGCTCGGTGGTGATTGATGGAAAAGATATTGCCAAGATGCGAGACGGTGAATTGTCTCGTTTTCGAGGGCAGACAATCGGATTTGTCTTTCAATTCTTTTATCTACAGCCTTTTCTTCGCGTTGAAACAAATCTAGAGGTACCGGCTATGTTTGCTCGCATCGGTAGGCGTGAGCGCCAGACACAAGCAAAAAATCTAGCTCAAGCGGTAGCAATCGATGACCGATTGCGCCATTTTCCACGTGAGCTATCTGGAGGGCAGATGCAACGCGCAGCTATCGCTCGAGCTCTGATGAATCAGCCAAAGATTTTGCTCGCCGACGAGCCAACGGGCAATCTGGATAGTAAAAATGGTGCAGCTATTATTGAACTCTTTGAAGATATTCGGGAACGCTTTGGAACAACAATTATTGTTGTCACGCATGATCCGGCTGTGGCACGTCGGGCTGATCGTGAAATTCGTCTCAAAGACGGAGTTATACTATGATACGTTTTCGAGACGCCATTGTGCTTGCTCACACGAAGTTGCGGGTTCGTCGCATACGTACGGGTATTGCGGTAGGTGTGAGCGGGCTTCTTTTTGGCCTCTTGCTCTTTGTCGTAATTGTTGCGCAGGGTGTGTTTGATAGTATTGATCGCTTTAGCGATGAGGGGCTAAATGATCGAACAATTTTGCAAGTAACTCGTTCAGGCGGTGCAGGGTCGTTTAATCTTTACGATGAGCGCCACAACCAAGAGTTTATAGCTGAAGTACGCGTGGCTCACGATCAGTTTGTAAAACGCAAGCAAGCAGCCGCTAAAAAATATGACATTAGTTATGATCCAAAAACTGAAGATCCCTCACCTATCGGGATTGATCCAGACACAAAGCAGCCAGCTATAAGTGACGCTGGATATAGTAGCGATATCGTCAATAAGGCTGCAGCTGCTCGATCAAAGGCAGAATATAAGCCTTTTGATATTAAAAAATACATCCATTCGTATAAAAGTGCCAGAGTGCTTGGTGAATTTATGCAGGTGGCACCTAGTGACGGTTATCTTTCCTATATGAAAGATAATAAAGAAAAGCTAGAGACAGATGCCGATCCATCGCGGTTAAATAAGAATATTGCAACAGATGACTCGCAAGCGTTGACGGTACTTGAAGGGTCGTTAACCAAGCCGTTTATTTCTAGCAAGAATTTTGATGCCAAAAAGGGTGAAATTCCTGTAGTGTTACCGTATAGTCATGCCGAAAAACTGCTTGGGCTCAAAAAGCTTGATGCTGATGCATCAAATGAACAGCGAGTACAGCGTCTTGCTGAGGTGCGCGAACGGATTAGTGAAGTAAAAGCATCTTTTTGCTATCGGAACGAAGCATCGCAATCACGCCTTGCTGAAGCGACAATGCAGGTAAGTGATATCAAACGCAATCAGACAAGTAAAGACTATCAAAGGCCAAGCGTAATATATAAACTACCGTCGGAAAATGATTGCGGCGCAGTGACGATAACAAGTGACACGCGAACGGCTGCTGAGAAAAAGCAAGCTACGCAGCGCGAGCTGTATGAGAAAGAAATTGGTACCTGGCCTGGTGACCCGCAGCAGCAAAAGATTACAGTGCGTGGGGTAGGGGTTTCGAGTGATTTTGACACTTCTGGATCGGTCTGGTCAATCAGCGAATTTATTAAGAGTATGCTCGGCTCGCACCTGGGCTATGAGGCGTGGGCTATACCTGCAGATTTGCTCGCTCAAGTTCCACTTGAGTATCGGCCGAATGCTGTCTTTGAGAAGGCAGACAATCTCGACACATCAGGATTTTTCATGTACGAAACACATCTGGTTGAGTTTGCCGATAAGGTAGAGGCGCGCCAGCTGCTTGAAAAAACAGGCGGTATCTTTGGCGGGTATGGCGACGATGATGTTTCGGTGCTGCCGTTTGGTAGCGGTATCTTGTTTGTCGATGAGCTGCGTCGCATGTTTATTGAGTTTATGGTGTGGGTCTTTGTCGCTATCGGCTCGGTCGCATTGATTATCCTAGGTGCGATTATTGGCCGTACCATAGCCGACGGACGGCGTGAAAGTGCTGTTTTTCGTGCAATCGGCGCTAGACGGGTTGATATAGGGGTGATTTATGGCACGTATGCGCTCTTACTATCACTTCGCGTGGCTTTGTTTGCGCTCCTGCTTGGTGTGCTGGGCGCATTGATTATTCACGTAGCGTATGGTGAGCAGGCTACGTTTGGTGCTCAGTTAGCCTATGCAGCTTCGGATACTTCAGTGCAGTTTAGTTTGTTTAGCTTGGCTACCTGGTATATCCCGCTCATTATATTAGCGATAGTCGGAGTTGGTATGCTGAGCTCTCTCATACCGATACTGCTTGGCGCTCGTCGCAATCCTATTCGTGACATGCGTGACGATACTTAGCGATACCTTTGTGGGATGTTAATCTTCTCTGTTGTGCCTATGCTTAAACTCCGTTATACTGTGAACTAGACTCTGATGAAGGGGCTGTTGTGTATGTATCAATAACAGGGGAGTAATGGCTAGAGACAGTGGAATAACTTGCCAGTTACTACATGCAATATGCGTGCAGACCCTTCGTCTATATCGGCCGACCCAAGTCGGTCTTGCTGTCGTTGGCTCACGCGTGCGTGAGGCAAGGCCAGCAAGCATTCCAGGAGGTGCACACTAATGCCTCCTAATCGCTTACCTATCGTCGATAGCGACGACGGTGTCTGGGGAGATATCCTCCGCCAGTACCTCATGAAAGAACACTACAACGACGATACAGATAACGCCGCCAACGGTGGCCACCAGTTCGTTACCATCCGCCCTGGCACCGCCAGCAAAGCCCCGTTGACACTCAGCACCGGCCCACTGCGTACTACTGCGGCAGTTGGTTCTGTTGAATTCAACGACGGCAAATTGTATTTTACAACCACTGGCTCTGTCCGCAAGACGGTCGCCATGTACGATACGACTGGCGCTGAAGGTGACCTGTTTTACCGTAGCAGCACTGGTATGCTTTCTCGCCTTCCGGTTGGTGGCTCAAACCAAGTCCTCACCGTAAATAGTGGCCTCCCCACCTGGCAAACCCCAGCTGGAAATGGAGACATGCTGGCCTCTGTTTACGACCCAGACAATAAGGCTAAGCAGTTGGCTGCTGACGATGAGGTAGTGAAGCTTGCCAGTAGCCAAACGATTAGCGGCGACAATATATTTACAGGAGCGATGCGAGTTGAGCAGCAGTGGCAAGCTTTGGATATTGTCAACACTCTCGATGATCAGTATTCAGGTGCTGGCTTCAAGGTTTATTCTAGCGCCGCAAGTTTCGGATCGAACCCGGCCGGAGCACAGTTTGTCTCAGGGATTGCCGATGTTGGAGCTACCGAATCGTATCTGGAAATCGCCAAGATCGACCGCACTGGTGATTACATTGGCATTCTAGCTCAGTTTAACTTAGCGACAAACGGACTTGGTCTTAAAGGTGAGCTCGATCTTGATACTCATAAGATTGTAAACGTAGCTAATCCAACCGGCAGCCAGGACGCAGCAACAAAGAGTTATGTTGACAGCAATGCAATCACGGCATCAGGCGTAGCAACTTTGACGAACAAGACGATTAATGGTGTTGATAATACCTTAATGAATATTCCGCAGTCTGCCGTAGCTGATTTGTCGAACGACTTATCAAATAAACAAAAAACAATCCTTACCGGCTCGACGAGTACTGCAGCAACAACAGTTGCCAAGATTGTTACTGTCGGTGACGGATCGTATACGCCGGTAGTAGGCGACTGGTTTTTGATTACATTTACAGCCGGATCTACTGTTTCTGATCTGACGCTAAATATTAACGGCTCAGGGGCAAAGCAAGTTACGACGCCCGGCGGTGATTCTTCTAATTGGTCTCTTTGGATTGTAGAGGGCGCATCGACATTACTTTGGTATGACGGTGAATATTACAATACGTTTCCCACGTCAAACGATTATCCTGCAGAAATATCTGAGGCGCAGATTGCCGCCACGTCATCATCGACCGAATATGCAATATCTGGTCGGCGTATCGAATATATGGCTACAAGAGAGGCGGCGGTTGCTCGTACGCTGACCAATAAGCGGATTGATCCCCGGGTAATATCACCGACAATTACTTCATCGTATACGATCAATGTAAATGTGACCGATATGTACAATGTTGTCGGTCAAAGCTCAAACATGACATTTAATAATCCGAGCGGTACTCCTGTAAACGGACAGAAAATGATGGTGCGCATCAAAGACAACGGCACAGCACGAACTGTCGGTTGGGCTGCAAATTTCCAAGCGTCTGGTGTGGCGACGATGATCTCGCAGACAGTGTCGAACAGAGAACATAATATGCTATTTGTTTACTCAACAGGCGTGAATAAGTGGGTGTGCTTAGCATCCGATGCAGTGGGGTATTAGTTGTGGCGATTAGTTTTGTGAGTAGCGCATCTGCAACTTCTGATACAGTGGCGATGCCTTCGCATCAAGCGGGTGATATGATAGTCTTTTATGCTCACAACAAGACGAATACAACCGCTATAGGCAATCCCGCAGGAACCAAGGGCTATGTCGTAACGATGTCATCAGCGAGCTCCTTGGTTGGATATAAAGTTGCGACAAGTTCGAGCGAGACCGTGGGGATATGGACAAATGCAACATCTATTACAGTGGCTGTCTATCGAATCGACTCACCGGAGTCTTGGATGGCGCCGATATTGCGATCGGATACAAACACCGGCGCATCGATGACCTTTGCAGAGGGGTCACATTATGGCAGCTACTTTTTTCCGCAGGAGCGAAATACAAAAGCTTGGATGTTGCGGTTTGCTAGCCACACAACTGCAACGAATGTTGGTGCGAATGTTCCTACGGGTTGGACAAGCCGGACAAGCACAGGGGCTACGATGTGTATGGACTCCAACGGTATTGTACCTGAAAATACGGCGGTCAATGTTGGCGATAACACAATATCGGTCAATGCGAGTGGCGTATGGTCTCTCGTGACAGTGCAGCTGCGTGTATGGGACGGCAAGGGTGCCGTCTGTGTTTATGCTGTCTCGAGGAATACTGCATCGACGTATTCAGGTATTGACACTAAATCAGGCGACCTAGTTGTTGGCTTTGCGGCAAGGTCTGATGGCAATACACCGCCAACACTTCCGAGTGGATATACAAGCTTTCACGCTGCTGGAGCGGATTCGTTGGCGACGTTACTATGTTTTAGGGTTGTCGGCGACAGTGCGGCGATGCCAGCATTTACCGATGCGACAAGTTCGTCAATAATGGTCTACCGTGCTGCAAAGGGGTCGTTTTCGTACCTTACTATGTATCCAAAAAATGGTGTGTCGACAGCAGTGGATTGGGTGGGGTCAGGCGTGACGCCTCTTGAAGACACAGACAGTAAATATATACGTTTTGGAGCGTTTCGAGGTACAGGAACACCGACGCTTCCATCCGGTTGGCCAACAAAAGCAATAAGACCGAGTGCAGTGCCGACAAATTTTGCATCCGATGCCGACCCAGTTGTCGATGTGGATAATATTGGTGAAAATGTGATGAATCTTAGTATTAATGTTGCTTGGAGGACGTATACCGTTCAGGTTATATCTGAGTTAAATGCTAAGGAGGAAAATACAAATGTGGCCAGTCAACCTGTGCCAAGTGGATATATCGGGTGTTATGTATCGCTTATCGGCGGTGGCGGCAGTGGTGGTGGTGCTGCCACCAGAGGGGGTACAGGGAGCGGTAATGGTGGCGGTGGCGGTGGCGGTGGCGGTTATGTCGGAAGAGTCTTTGTTCCTATGGGGCAACTGGGGGCGACGTACTCTGTTGCTGCCGGTGTTGGTGGCGCAGGCGTCGGCACTAGTGTTGTTGGTAATAGCGGCGGTAATTCAGTGTTTAGTTCAGGCTCTATCACGGTTACGGCATATGGCGGCGCAGGCGGCCAAACAGCTACTACTCCGACTGGCGGCGCAGGCGGTACAGTGTCGGTGCCTAGTGGGCTTACGTATGATGTTGTAGATTCGGGTGCGGTAGGTGGTGATGGTAGTACGGCGGGCAGTACTGCTGGTAGTCCTGGTGGAAATAGTACAACGAATGCTGGTGCCGGTGGCGGTGGCGGCGGTGCTAATAGATCAACCGTAAGTATCGGCGGCAAGGGTGGTGATTCGACGACAGTTTTGGGCGGCACAGGCGGATCAGTTGGCGGCGCTGGCGGCACTCCTGCTGCTTCGACATTGGGCTTTGGTGGCGCCGGTGGCGGTGGCGGCGGTGCTAATACTGGTTTTGGTGCCAATGCTGGTCCCGGTGGAACGGGAGCGATTGCTGGCGGTGGTGGCGGCGGTGGCGGTGGCAAGGAGGGGTTTCTTGGAAATGCTGGTGGCGGCGGTGCGGGAGCTGATGGCTATACGCTAATCGAATGGGTAAAGGAGCGGCCGCCAAATCCAGGTCATTTTTTCCAGTCTTATGATGGGTTTTAAGTATATAGCGAGGAAAGATTAAATGAGTCAGCAATTAATAATCCCCAATCCGCATATTCCCTGTCAGCCAGGCATGTGTCTTGAGTATGTTCGCGAAACATTTGGTATTGGGCCGAAATATCCATCAGCGATTACTTGCTGGAATGGTAGTACGCGCAAGCATGAAGATCAAAACTTCCCGCATAATGCGTGGGTTCCTATCTGGTTTTCATTATCAGACAACCCGCATGGTCACGTTGCACTTCGTCAACCTGATGGAGGTATATGGTCAGCAAGTAGTCCGACGGCATCAAAACCTGTATTTCATCCGACAATGAACGATCTCATGGATTATTACAAAGGGCGATTGAAGTACCTTGGTTGGACTGAAGATGTTGAGGGCGTGGCTGTCTTGAGTGTGGTGGCCCAGGGTGGATTAGTGTTTTCAACAAAACGCGTGACGATGCGGCTGCCAGAACCTCCATCTCAACCACGAGCACAGAGGAGAGTTATGGCGACAGATGGGGATGTCCAGCAGCGAGCGGAGACTGCACCTGCTGAAAGTGACCCAAAATACAACCAAGCAGGCGTTGTATATCTCGATGAGAGCTAGTAGGAGACAGAAATGTTAGCACTCTTGACACTAGAGTGCTAATTTTATACACTAAAAATATTGGCAATCCATATATGAGAGTGCTAAAATAGGATAAAGAAGAACCGTATTGATAAAGGAAGGGATAATCATAATCTATGGGTAAAATCATTGGAATCGATCTTGGCACCACCAATAGCGCAGTGGCATATATGCTTGCTGGTAAGCCAGAGGTGATTGCAAATGCCGAGGGTAACCGCACAACACCGAGTGTTGTTGCGATCAGCAAAAAAGGTGATCGTTTGGTCGGTCAGGTAGCACAGCGTCAGCGTGTCACCAATGCGGAGCACACGATCTACGGAGTAAAACGCCTGATTGGTCGCAAGTTTAGCGATAAAGAGGTTCAAAAAGATCTCGATATTATGCCGTATAAAATCGTTAAAAAAGGCGATGGCGTAGCGGTGAAACTAGGCGAGAAAGAGCATACTCCTGAAGAAGTGTCGGCCATGATTTTGAGTAAGATTAAAGCTGATGCTGAGGCTTTTCTTGGCGAAAAAGTCACCGAAGCAGTTATTACTGTTCCTGCGTACTTCGATGACTCACAGCGACAAGCGACCAAAGATGCTGGTAAGATTGCCGGACTTGAGGTCAAACGCATTATCAATGAGCCAACCGCAGCGGCATTGGCATATGGCCTTGAAAGCAAAAAAGATGAAAAAATAGCAGTCTTTGACCTTGGTGGCGGTACATTTGACGTCTCTATATTGGAATTAGGCGATGGCGTGTTTGAAGTGCGTTCGACACATGGCGACACCCATCTTGGCGGTGAAGATTTCGATAATCGTATCGTCGATCACTTTATTGATACATTTAAAAAAGAAGAAGGTATCGATCTCAAGAACGACAATGCAGCCCTCCAGCGTCTCAAGGATGAAGCTGAAAAAGCCAAAAAAGAATTATCGAGCACAAGTGAATACGAAGTGAATCTACCGTTTATCACCGCTGATGCTGATGGACCAAAGCATTTCGAGTACAAGCTTACACGAGCTAAGCTCGAAGAGTTGGTGAAGGATCTCATCGATCGCTTGGCCGACCCAGTCAATAAAGCGCTCAAAGATGCCGATATGAAGCCTGCTGATATTAATGAAATCGTTCTTGTGGGCGGTATGACTCGTATGCCAGCGGTGGTAGAGAAAGTAAAAGCAATTTTTGGCAAAGACCCACTCAAAGGTGTCAACCCAGATGAGGTCGTAGCTATCGGTGCGGCTGTTCAGGGCGGCGTGCTGCAAGGTGATGTCAAAGATGTGTTGCTGCTTGATGTCACACCGCTGAGCCTTGGTATTGAGACGATGGGTGGCGTATCGACCAAGCTGATCGAGCGCAATACAACAATTCCAACGAGCAAGAGCGAGACATTTAGTACTGCGGCCGATAATCAGCCTCAAGTAGAAATCCATGTATTACAAGGCGAGCGTGAAATGGCAAACGACAACAAGTCGCTTGGCCGATTTATACTCGATGGTATTGCACCTGCACCACGAGGTGTACCGCAAGTCGAAGTGACATTTAATCTCGACGCAAACGGTATTTTGAATGTTACTGCTAAAGATAAGGGTACTGGTAAAGAGCAATCGATTACTATCCAAGACAGCGGCAATATGAGCAAAGAGGATATCGAAAAGGCACAAAAAGAAGCCGAAGCTCATGCTGATGAGGACAAAAAGAAACGCGAGGCTGTCGATGCGCGCAATCAGCTAGAGAATACTATCTACCAGTCTGAAAAGATGCCCGATGAGTACAAAGACAAGATCTCTGAAGACGACGTAAAGACTATTAATGAAGCAGTAGAAGAGGCCAAGAAGGTCAAAGATAACGCCGAGGCATCTAAAGATGAGCTAGAGGCTGCAGCTAAGGAGCTGAACGATAAAATCATGCCAATCGGCGCTAAAATGTATGAAGCCGCTGCCAAAGAAGACGCACCTGCTTCCGAAGATGGCGACGACAAAAAAGACGACGGCCCAGTAGAGGGTGAAGTTGTGGACGAGAAAGACAAAAAATAACAAAATTAATCAAGAAAACTCACGTCACAATAGGCGTGAGTTTTCAATAGGAGTATAATAGTAGACACATAACTAACCGAAAGGGGGTGTAGATATGGATGCCATGGGAATAATCGGCTGGATCGTATTAGGGGGTCTCGCGGGTTGGGTTGCGTCAAAGTTTGTTGGAACAGACGCAGAACAGGGATTGATAGGTAATATCATCGCAGGCATCTTGGGTGCGGTCGTTGGTGGCTGGCTCTTTAGTCTGTTTGGCGGTGCGGGCGTGACAGGCTTTAATATCTGGAGCTTCCTCGTTGCACTTGTCGGTGCGGTTGTCGTGCTGATGATCTGGAAGGCAATTACGGGCAGGCGATAGTCTGTCGTCCAGAACAAAAAAGCTTCTGTTTAGTCAGAAGCTTTTTTGTATGGCATATCGAAACCTGAAATTTGATATGCTTATACAATGATAGCTCGTACGCATGATGTCGCAGCGATTATTGGACTCACCATAACTGTTGCGATAGTGTCACCGTTGCAGCCGTTAACGTTTGGTACGATGATTGCAGCGCTTATCGCCAATCAGCTCGGTGCTATTGCGCCTGATATTGATCAGCCTACAGCACCTTTTTGGCGCACTATTTCTGTCGGCAAGCTGTTTGGTCGGTTTTTTGGCCGCATCATGGGCGGACATCGATTTTTGACACACTCATTACTTGGGCTGGCTCTTATGGGTGTCGCGGTTCACTTATTGCTCACCGTCATACACCCCATTATGCCGTCGGTACAAATGGAATATGTGTGGTGGGCATTTATTATCGGCATGGTGAGCCATTTGGTGATGGATAGCTTTACAAAGGAAGGTGTGCCATGGCTGCTGCCTATCCCAGTTAAGTTTGGTTTTCCTCCGTTGCGGCGCTTTCGTATCACCACTGGCAAAAAGCTAGAAAAATTTGTCATATTGCCACTCCTTGTTGCACTCCTTGTTGTTATCTTCATGCTTTACTATGATATTTTTGTTGAATTACTAAAAAATCGCGTCACTTCTTGATTAGCACACTGGACACTCGAGTGCTAATTTACTACAATAAATAGAGATGACAAAACGTGATTACTACGAAGTACTTGGCGTGAGTAAGACGGCTTCTGCAGATGAAATCAAGAAGGCGTTTCGCAAAGCTGCCGTAAAGCACCACCCGGATAAAGAAGGTGGTGACGAGACAAAGTTCAAAGAAGTCAACGAGGCCTATGAAGTGCTCAAAGATCAGCAAAAACGTCAGCGCTACGACCAATTTGGACATGCAGGTGTCGGTGGTGCGTCTGGCGGAGCAGGCGGAGGTAGTCCGTTTGAAGGCTTTGGCGGTTTCGGTGGTCAAAACGTACACTTTGATTTTGGTGACGGTGGACTTGGTGATATATTTGGTCAGTTTTTTGGCGGAGGCCAGCAGCAGTCGCGTGGACCACGACGTGGTCGTGATGTCGAGACGCATGTTACGCTAGCCTTTGACGAAGCTGTCTTTGGTGTTGAGCGCGAGATAACACTTGATATGGATGATGAATGTAGTCATTGTCGTGGCACAACAGTCGAGCCGGGTCACGATATGAAGACTTGTCTTACTTGTAATGGTAGCGGTCAGCAAACGCGTGTCATGAACACGATCTTTGGACAAATCCAACAAGCGACGACCTGCGAGACCTGTAAGGGGCGCGGTAAGGTGCCGGAAAAGGTCTGTACAGTCTGTCATGGCAAGGGAACTGAGCGTCGTAAGCAAAACCTAACGGTTAAGATACCGGCCGGTATCGATGATGGTGCGACGATTCGTTTGCGCGATCGCGGCGAAGCAATCGGCGGTGGTGGGCGCGGTGATTTGTACGTGCATGTGCGTGTAAGAGCTCACAAGCAGTTTACCCGTGAGGGCGACATTATTTTGTCTGAGCACCATGTGAGCATGGTAGAAGCGGCGCTTGGTACAGAGGTAGATATTGCAACTGTTGATGGTAAAGTGCGCATGAAAATACCAGCAGGCACTCAGAGCGGAACAGATTTTAAGCTTTCAAGTCATGGTGTGCCGCATCTGCGCAGTGATTCACGCGGTCCACACATCGTGACGATAATCGTCGATACTCCGACGAAATTGACCAAAAAGCAAAAAGAGCTATTGAAAGAATTTGTTGGCACAAAAAAACGCGGCCTGTTCTCTTAGTTGACAGTAGTATCATAATATACTAATATATTATTTACTCGAATCGTTCGAGGATAGGAGGGTGGTTGTCGTGGAATTGATTATCGCTTCGGGTCTGCTGATTTTTCTGGCTGGCTTGTGGCAGGTATCCATCTGGCTTTTTTTGTTGGCTATCGTGCTCCTTGCGAGTTTCATGCTGATACTGCCGGTGCGTGCGTCGTATCTGCAGAATATGCGTGCTGTGAATCGGATAGCTCGAAATGGTTCAGAGAAGGACTTCAGCAAGGCGCATGCACAGCATCAATCATCGCTCAGCAGAGAGCAGCATGGATGATCGATAGAGTTAGTCGTCATGCAACGAACATGTGCCTGTGGGTGGATGCTTCAGTATCCACCCACAGGGCGTTCGGCCACCCTCCATATTTTTTTGATCTCATTTAGTACAATATACTTGAAATAAACACTAAAATACTGTATAATAACACCTGTTATGTGGGAAAACTATTGGTTGTCCGCACTGGGTAGCTTTTTGCAGCGCAAAAACTCCCTGTTTTTTGTGGCTGGCCTTCTGTCAGCTTTATTTGTGGCAACCGCCAATAGTACGGTTGTATTTGCTGATAGTGCAACCTGGGAGGGTGATACGATCAAGTATCAGGGTAAGACCTATACAAAAATGGAAAACCCTCCATTATTACCGAGTATATCGCCAAGTAACCCTGTTATTTATCAGAGCCAAGATGGTGACAATGTTTCTATCATTGCTCTTAGCGATGACAGCGATAAGTCACGAGAAATCACCGATGCGCAAGTCGCTACCTTTAAAAAGGATGAAGGTAATAACTATTCTGGTATTGATCCGCCAGGGCCGCTGACGATAGCTGCTACAGAAGCAAATGGGGGTCCTGCGACTATTGAAGGGCAGACATCGTGTAGTATCGAAGGAATCGGCTGGATTATTTGTCCAGTTTCTCGCTTTATTGCGGGAAGCATGGACCGCATTTATGGATGGATAAGTGAGTTTTTGACAGTCAAGCCATTGACGACCGATACTTCAAGCGGTCTATTTGAAGCATGGAAGATCGCGCTTGGATTTGCCAATACAGCATTCATTTTGGCCTTTTTGCTGATCATATATTCGCATATTACAAGTTACGGCATTAGTAATTATGAAATAAAAAAGATGGTGCCAAAGCTAATCATTGTTGCGATTCTTGTAAACGTTTCGTATACGATTTGTGCATTAGCGGTAGATGTATCGAATATTCTTGGAGACAGCGTTCAACAGGCCTTTGTGCAGATACGAGAGTCGTTGCCGGAGCCTGCGCCGCAAATCGAATGGGGTGCTTTGACAAACTATATTTTGAGCGCAGGAACACTAGCAGGTGGCTTGCTTGGGACGTTTGCAGCGATAGCGAATTACCCGGCACTTGTCGGACTATTGTTCCCAGTGCTTGTCATGGGTGTGCTGAGTATTCTCGTGGCGCTGATTGTCTTGGCTGCTCGCCAAGCCCTGATCATCGTACTTGTCGTACTGGCGCCACTGGCATTTGTAGCGTACCTATTGCCAAACACCGAGAAATTGTTTGAGAAATGGCGCGGGCTTTTCATGACAATGCTACTCGTGTTTCCGCTATTTTCATTGCTGTTTGGCGGCTCACAGCTCGCAGCGTCTATCATATTACAAAGCACCGATCAGATTAGTGTTGTGATACTAGCTCTTTTTGTGCAGGTAGCGCCACTTGCTCTTACTCCATTTCTGATCAAGTTTAGTGGCTCGCTGCTTGGGCGGCTTGCAGGTATGGTTAATAATCCGCAAAAAGGCTTGGTGGACCGTACTCGCAACTGGGCAAACGATCGTGCAGATCTATTACGTAAGCAGCAAATGGCAAATGGACGTAATAAATCACGATTCACGCCAGGAGGATATGCGTATCGACGCGAATCAAACAAGCAGTTCCGTGAAGCGCGCAAGAAGCAGCTCGACACACAGCTTGAATCTGCGCGCATGGGCGAAGATCGATACCAGCAGATTATGAGTTTGACAAAGCAATCTGAGTACGCCAAAGCAACTGGCGAAGCACGCGCAGAAGCGATGTACGAAGAAGCTAAGCATACTAGTCCAACCATGCGAAGCCACTCTGCAACTCAGTGGTTGGAAAAGCAGCGCGTAAAGCAGTATCATGCACATGAAGAGGCTCTACAGCATGAAGCTTTGACAAATAAAATAACACCACAAACGCATCCAGACAATTATTTTGCCAGCTCATCGGATGCTGCTCGCACAGCACTTCGAGCTCAAAAAATAGCCGAGGGTCGCTCAATGTTTGCGCAGTCTGAACAGAGTGATGAATGGGCTAAGCTCGTTATTAGCAACGAAAATCTTCAGACGCAAATCGGTGGAGTTGGTGGCAAAGACCGTGCACTCGCTCATGCTACTAGTGCGTTTCGTAAAAACTATGGCGAACGTATTGGTGAGGGCAAGGCTGTGCTGGATCACTGGAATCTCTCGGGCGATCAACGTCAAGCTCATGCGCTTGGCAATACGATTGAGGTCGATGATGGCTATGGAAATCTTAAAATATTCCGCAAAGACAGTACATACACGCGTGAAGCGGCAGTCGACTTTCAAGTTCGCAATGGTACAGCTCAAGAAATCGAAGATATATTCAAGGTGTCTGGCTCTGACTTGCGTGAATATCGCACAACCATATCCCAAGCGGCAGCTGAAGCTGGAGTGAGTAAGAAGCTTATATATGCTGGCGGGCAGACGATCGATAACCTTGCTCAAGGTAATATTGTCGGTGATGCGGGTCTCGATGATATGGCACGGGCAACGATTATGAAGGGTAAGATTGGTGCTGCCGATCTTTCGACGAACGAAGCTCTTGGCTTGAAGCGCCTGCTTGATGTTGCGCGCACGAGACCGCCTGCTGATATGTCTGCTACTGACAGAGCAATTCTTGCCGAAGAAATAGCGGCCATGAAGAAGGCAGCTTACATCGCATTGACCAACCCGTCGCTCAAGGGTAATGTAAAGCAAAACTCGCGTGTTGAGCTTAACAAGATGATTAAAGATCTTGGTGGTGAGATACGTGATGATAATGGAAATATCATCACAATCGATCCGAACCGTGAATACTAATATATTGCAATATAAGTAACTTTATTGTATTATATATATGAGCACTACTCATTGATTTGCACATCGACAATATAGGAGAAGCATGCATGATCAGCAGCAGTTTGAAACGTTGTACGCGCAGCTCTGTACTTCAGATGAAGTGCAGCGCAACAGGGTGGCAATTCGGCTGCTCAATCAGCTAGTCTTTGCTATCGCAAAAGAGTTTAGAGAGTGGGGTGAGTTTGCTCCGGCTCTCAAGACACTATCTATGGATGGCGTGACACGTCACGTTACAGAGGTGGGACTGCGAGTGGATCGAGACACTATGCCAGGTTTTGGTGCCTGCGATGATCTTGAGATTTTTGTTGTGTATCCAAGTCGGGCTGCAGGTCGGACGCCATTTGTCGGATACTACAATAAGGCAACTGGACCTACGACGGGTCGGTGGTTGAACCTTGAGAGCTTGCCGGCGAGTATGGTACGCAATATAGCCGGACACTTGCTAGCAAAGTGCCCACCGCGCTATAGCGCAGAGCACAATAGGTTGCAGCGAGCTGCCGAAAAAGCGGCAACCCAATCCGACTGGTAGTGAACAATGAGGTGGTGTGAAGGGGTGGTGGCTGTATGCCGCCACCCCGATTTTAATGCTTTGAGTTGACATATCATCAAATATTTGTCATAATAAATATATGAATATATTACCGAAACTTGTCCTTGCAAACAACCAGCGTGACGATTTTATATCATTTCACCAATCGCTACAGCAGGACGAGTACCTCTATGATTACACAGGATATCAATCGCTATTGTTTGAGTTTTCGAGCAAAGCGGTAATATTTTATACAGTCAATAATAGTAAGAAGATCCATGATTACAGTGGAGTCTATCTTAATGGCTATCTCTCAACGCCAGAGCTTGCTATGACGGCAGCTACGGTACTTGATGCTAATCGTGTACCATATGTAAACCGTGAGCTGGGCAGTGCGCCATCGCTGACAAAGTTGTCTGCTTATGCAAAGTTGGCGAGTGCTGGAGTGTCGATCCCCCATACATTCGGTGGTGCAGCTTATGCGCTTCTGGCAGGTATACGTCAGGGTATAATCGATCTTTCGTTGCCAGTTATTTTGAAGCGTGCCGACGCCGATCGTGGAATTGATAACTACAAGCTTGACTCATACGATGATATTACTGCGCTTCTTGAAAAGCAGCCAGAGCGTTCGATTTGGGTGCTGCAAGATTTTATTCCAAACGATGGTTTTTATCTCGTCAGTGTCTATCATGGCAAGCCAGAGTTTACTATTTTTCGGGCAATGGGCGAGCGACGTGATGGGCGTAAAGATAAGTCACACATGTTCAAGCCGAAAGGCGGCGAAAACGCGAAACTAATCACGACAGAAGACTCGCCAAAAGAGGTGATCGACGTATCTGTCGCGGCAGCAAAGGCAATGAATCGTCAAATTGCGAGCATTGACAGTCTTTACGATCCACAAACGAAAAAAGCATATGTCCTCGAAGTCAATTACAACCCGCAACTTGTCACGATTACGACCTTCAAAGAAGTTCGCCAACAAGCGTTTTTGAATGCTGTCAAACAGATTGAAAACTAACATTAGCGTATTGACAAAAGATAATATATTTGCTATAATATCAGCATGAAGGAATCCGTAAAAATTCCACAGCTGCACGAGCTGGCTGCTATTGAGCCAGCTGCGTCTTCGATTGCCGAGGATCAGCTCACATACGGAAATCTTGATTCTGCACTTGCCGCCCAGCGTGGTTTTGAGTATCCTCGCTATGACAAATTGTATGCTACGGCAGAAGGCTCAGTTCAGGAAGAAGATAAAGCGCGCGCCCTCGCTCGTCTTTATATGGTGATGTCGGCTCAGCGAATCAGTGATGCGTCTAGTGATGCGAGCAAAGAGCTTTGGACAAACCGATTTACACAGGGAGCGGTCGAACTTTACGGACAGCCTGAGGTAGAGGTAGCAAAATCTATTAGCAGTAAACGTACGCACGACCTGATCACCAGAGCTGAAGACTCAGGTGTGGATTCGCAGCTTGTCGAACATTTTCGCAATATGACAGATGGGCTGGATTTTGATATAAGCATAGATCGTAATGAGCGAGTCGACTATAGAGAAACAGCACGAAAAGTCGGTGAGTATATTACAGATCGCTATGCTGATGTATTTGAGACTCTCGGTTTTGATGATAGGACGGATCCCATTGACGCCGAAGAGTTTTCTCGGGCAGTTGAGCGAGGTTTTCAGGTTCTTGCAAGTAGTCATGATGAAGACTGGAAAGATTGGACTGTTGAAAGAGAGCCGGATCTCAAGCGGCTTGTGACATATGCAAAACTGCAAAAGCTAGTCGTTGGTGCTGATCGTCGACCGCTTGCACCCAGCAAGGCAAAGGGGCTATTTGCTCATGAAATACTTGTGCATGGACTACGTGGTGTAAATGGCAAAAAAGTATCAGACAGCTTATTGCGTGGGCTTCCCGGGTATACCGAGGCAGATGAGGGGCTTGGTGTTTTTATGGACTATGCCGTTACGGGGAGTATGCCAGAAGTAATTGCCGACAAGTATACTGATATTGCACTTGCCCTCGGTGTAGTAGATGGACGAATGTGGCCTCGTAAGGATATGATTGAATTGGTGTCGACTCGTATGTTGATCCAGAACGAGCTAAAGGATATAGATGAAAAAGAGACTGAAGGTGACGTGATGAGTCGTGCGTTATCTCATGTAAACCGCATTTATCGAGGAACGCTTGGTAATGAGTTTGTTGGCGTTTTCACAAAAGACATCGCATACTTTAAGGGCTTTATCTCTATGGCAGACTACATCCATACAGAAATACAAAACGGTAAAAGTGTAGCCGAAGTTATCGATTACCTAATGCAGGGTAAGTTTGATCCTACCAAGGAATCTCACGTTGCCGAACTAGAAAGACTGAAGCATGAAAAGTAATTTTGAAGTCATCGGCCGAAATGCCTATGTCGAATTTATCGGTCACACCGATAAGGTGCCCGCAAAGGTTGATACGGGTGCGGATAGTTCGGCTGTTTGGGCTACGCAGATTCGTATGGATGAAGATCATCGTCTGCACTTTGTGCTGTTCGATAAGGGCTCGCCTTATTATACTGGCGAAGAAATCATTGTTGAGAATTACAATGTATCCCGTGTGCGTAGCTCGTCAGGGCACACGCAGATTCGCTATCGTGCGGTATTGTCTATCCGCGTGGCGGGACGTAGAGTCAAAGCGTCATTCACATTAGCCGATAGGAGCAAGAACATATTTCCGGTGCTGATAGGTAGACGAACTCTTGCAAAACGTTTTGTTGTAGATGTCGCAAAAGCTGAGTGTGTGAATAGTATTCCAGAGAAAACACAAAAACTAAATGAAGAGCTAAAGGAAGACCCATACGCTTTTTATAAAAAATATCATCAAAATAGTGAAGAAGAGTGATAAGGTGAAACAATGAAGATAGCAATATTATCGAACGGTCCCGGTAACTACTCTACCAAGCGATTGAAGGAAGAGGCGAAGAAGCGCGGCCATGAAGTGGTGGTTATTAAGTATCGTGATTGTTACGCATCGATTGAAAAGAACAACCCAACGGTTAGTTATCGTGGCGAGGACTTGTCGAAGTACGATGCGATTATTCCGCGTATTGCTGCTAATATGACTCGCTACGGCTCCGCGATAGTGCGGCAGCTTGAAATGCAGGGAGTGTACAGTGTGTCGAGTTCGATTGCTATTGTCCGCTCGCGCGATAAGTTACGAAGTTTACAGCTGCTCGCAAAGGCAGGTGTGGGTATTCCTAAGACTGTTGTGTCGCGTAACTCGACAGATATCGATGACCTTATCGATAAGCTAGGTGGTACACCAGTGATTATTAAACTAGCTCGTGGCACACATGGTAACGGTGTGGTGTTGGCTGAATCAAAAAAAGCTGCGAAGTCGGTTCTGCAGGCGCTTTATTTGACGAATGAAGACGGAACGAACGTTTTAATTCAAGAGTTTGTTAAGGAGTCTGCTGGAACAGATATCAGAGCTTTTGTTGTTGGTGGGCGCGTAGTTGCGAGCATGAAGCGACAGAGTCTAGATGATGATTTTCGCTCCAATTTACACAAGGGCGGCGAAGGAACAGTCGTTAAGCTGACCGAAGAAGAGCGTAAGACTGCGATTAAAGCCGCTCGAGCACTCGGACTGAACGTTGCTGGTGTTGACTTGATGCGCAGTGAGCGCGGACCACTGGTGCTCGAGGTGAATGCAAGTCCTGGGTTCGGTATTGAAAAAGTGACAGGTCGTGATGTGGCAAATGCCATTATCGATTATGTTGAATTGAACGCCAAGCGTCGTAACAAGAAAGACAAAGTAGGCGCCTAAAACGATGCAAAAGTGGTGGGCGATTGCTGGTTTTGGATTTTTAGCAGCAGCTATGATGGCTGTTGCTTTGTTTCTGTCGCCAGACGAGCCATCGCAAAGTCCGCAGATAATATTGGCAGACAAGGTCTATGAAGTAACAATTATGCGCTCTGAAGATGAGCGGCAGCGGGGACTTTCGGGGACTGATAGCTTGCCTAATGGTCGGGCTATGCTGTTTGTGCTGCCACCCGATAATGCGGGCGGCATCTGGATGAAAGATATGAACTACGCGATTGATATAGTGTGGCTCGACGACGCGGCTACGGTGGTACATCTTGTTGAAAATGCGCAGCCAAGTAGCTATCCGGATACAACTTTTTACCCGCCGACTATGTCACGCTATGTAATTGAGCTGCCAAGCGGTACAATAAAACAGACGGCGATAAAAAAAGGCATGCGTGCCACGTTGCCGTCGGGAGTATAGGGTACAGCGATGAATCTTGCTATTATTTTATCGATCGTGATCGTGACATTGTTTGCGATGACGTATTTTACCAAGCGACGTTTTGGCGTACTTGGCTTGGCGCTGTGTGCTGGTGCGCTCCTTTCTACGATGTGGACGCCTCAGGTAACTGAGTTGGTGCGGTCGGCGGGAGTCGAGTTGGTAGCGCCGCCACTTGCAAATGTAGTGAGTGCTGCGATTGTGTTGTTACCGGCGATATTTTTGCTGTTTTCAGGCCCAACGTATTATAAAAAATGGCAACGGATTGTAGGTTCGTTAGCATTTGCTTTGTTGGCCACCTCGTTTGTATTGGTAGCATTTGAAAGTCAGCTCAATCTCGATGAGACTGGGCAGCAGCTGTATGACTTTCTGACCCAAAACCGCTCACTGATTGTTACTGGTGCTGTGATATATGCATTGTTGGATTTACTGACGTTTAAGGCGCCGAAAAGTAAAGACTAACCGTCGTATGGCCTAAGAAAAAAGACCTACCATCAGGTACGTCTTTTTTCTATGGAGGGACCACTGGGGCTTGAACCCAGGACACCCTGCTTAAAAGGCAGGTGCTCTAACCAGCTGAGCTATGGTCCCATAGTGCGGCTAAAAGCTTCGCCTATTGTACCAATGACTGAGGTGAAAGTCAATCAGTTGCAGCGTCTTTATCGATATACCATTCGACTTCGCCGCCATGAGTAGCAATGATGCTGCTCGCGATTGCGATAGGGGAGTTGTTGCCTGATAGAGCTCCGCTGATTGCACTGCGCTTGGTGGTGCCGCTGGTAATAATCATAGCATTCTGTGTACCCTGAAGTGCGCGTAGCGATAGACTAATGCGATTTGCGGGTGGTTTTGGTGCGTTTTCGACTGCGACAACAAGCTTATTAGAGGGGTAGAGACTGGCGTGATTTGGGAAAAGAGATAGCGTATGCCCATCTTCGCCAAGACCGAGCCACACAAGGTCAAAACGTGGTAGTCCGTTGTCTGCGCGGGGGAGTACGTGCAGATAGCGTTCGTAGTCGGTAGCAGATTCGATGGCCGGTATGGTGATGTTTGGCGCAAATTTGCGAGCTGGTAGTCGCTTGAGAATGGTATCAATCGCTTGCCAGTTGCTGTGTTCTGAGCTGGCAATACGTTCGTCACCCATGATAAAAGTGACGCGCGACCAGTCGAGCGTGTCGACATGGCTAGTCGCAATTACTTGATAGGCGGCAAGTGGTGCGGTGCCACCAGCAAGCACCCAACTTGCTTGCCCGCTGGTATCGATTGCTGTACTTAATATATCCACAGTTTGCTGGGCTACAGCTGAGGCCAGCTCTTCGCGACTGTCAAAAACATGGACATTACTCATAGCGCTCAGTATGACACATTTAGTATGCTTATGGATATATGCAGCTATGGCAACTCAGAGCGAAGGTGCATGTTTCGTGGCTCATCGCGGTGGGATGTATGTCGTTTTTGCTGGGTGTGATTGTTGCGCCGTCTGTTATGACAGATGGGCTAGGTGCGTTGGTGTGGGGTGTAACCGGAGCGATGCTTGTGATGCTTGGGTTGTGGCGTCAAACGCGATATGCGTTTTTGATTGTGATGCTTGGTGGAGTGGTATTGGGGCTGTGGCGTGGATCGGATACGGAAAAAGCGCTGGAGGTGTATCAGCCCGCAGTCGGTCACATCGTGAATCTTGCAGGCAGGGTAAGTGATGATGTGTCGATGGGGCAGCGCGGCGAGCAGCTACTGCGACTTGATCGGGTGAATATCGATGGTCAAGTGGTAGTTGGTATGACATGGGTGAGTACAGCCAGTGCAGTAGATATTAAAAGAGGTGACACAGTGACGGTACAGGGTAGGTTGTATGCAGGATTTGGTGGATTTGCCGCGGCAATGTATCAGGCGCATGTCCAAAAAGTAGAACGGCCTGAGCCAGGTGATGTTGCCAGGCGGGTGCGGGATTGGTTTGCCGATACGGTGCGGCTGGTGGTCGGAGAGCCTCAGGCAAGTTTGGGACTAGGGTATTTGCTCGGTCAGCGACGTACACTACCGCCAGAGCTTGATGCAGCACTGCTTGCAACTGGACTGACGCATATCGTGGTTGCAAGCGGCTATAACCTGACAATACTCGTGCGGTTTGCACGACGGTTATTCATGAGAGTGTCAAAATATCTTGCAACGCTGTCGGCGAGCGTGATGATTATTGGTTTTATTGCAGTTACCGGGCTGAGCCCGAGTATGTCGCGAGCTGGGCTTATTGCAGGATTGAGTCTGGCGGCTTGGTATTATGGGCGCAAATTTCATCCGCTCGTACTTTTGCCGTTGGCAGCAGCCGTGACTGTCATGATCAATCCGAGCTATGCATGGGGTGATTTGGGTTGGCAGTTAAGCTTTGCAGCTTTTGCAGGTGTGCTTATCGTTGCGCCTTTGTTGCAAAGGTATTTTTATGGAGACAAAAAACCAGGTGTAGCGCGGCAGATTTTTGGCGAGACTGTCAGCGCGACTATCGTCACATTACCACTCCTGGCCTACTCTTTTGGCTACATTAGCTTGGTGGCGGTGCTTGCAAATATGTTGGTGCTGCCATTTGTGCCACTGGCGATGCTTTTGACGTTTGTAACTGGCGTAGCGACACTGGCTCTACCAGGCCTCGGATTGCTGATTGCGACACCTACCGAATGGCTGCTTGGTTATATGGTGTGGGTCGCAAAGTATTTGGCCGATTTACCATGGGCGCTTCATGAAATTCAGTTAGAGTGGTGGCATGTTGCGATAGGCTATCTATTTATTATCGGTGCGTGCATATATATGCAGCGGGTCACGCGGTACAATCTCAGAGACAGCAACATAGTGGAATAGACCCTTAGTATCTGGTATAATATACATAATATTACGATACAAACTCTAGCGGAGAATACACATGGCAGGGCATAGCAAATGGTCAACTATTAAACGCGAAAAAGGTGTCAAAGATGCGAAGCGTGGAGCAGTTTTTACCAAACTCGGTAATCAAATAGCTATTGCAGCTCGTGGCGGTGTAGATCCAACGATGAATTCAGCACTGGCAATGGCGATTGAAAAAGCCAAGCAGGCGAATATGCCGAATGCTAATATTCAGCGAGCGATTGATCGAATCAATGATAAAAATGCTGCTGTTTTAGAGGAAGTGACATACGAGGGTATGGGGCCGGGTGGGGTCGGAATCGTGATAGAGACAGCTACCGACAATCGCAATCGTACGTTTCCTGAAGTGCGTACGGCATTGACTAAAAACGGTGGTCGCATTGCTGATGCCGGAAGTGTGTTGTTCCAGTTTGATCGCAAGGGTGTGATACGTGTTGCAGCAACCGGTGAAGATGCGCTTCTTACTATCTTGGATGCTGGAGCCGAAGATGCAAGCGAAGAAGACGGAGAGATTATTGTCTACACTGAACAAAAGGATTTAGCAAAAGTGCGCGGTGACATCGTTGCGGCCGGACTGGAAGTCAAGGAAGCTGAGCTGCAGTATGTTGCCAAGAATACTATTGAGATCGATGAAACTGAACAAGCTGAAAAAGTCTTGAAGGTACTCGATGCGCTTGATGATCTCGATGACGTGGTAAATGTTCATACGAACGCAGAAATTACTGCTGATATTTCTGAGTAGTATATACTGTTATTATGTTTAAAGCATAAATAGTATGCTACGAAGATTATTTTATATTGTATTAGCAGCTGTATTATTGGCGACGCTTGCGGCGCCATCTGTGAATGCGCTCGATAGTATAGCTACTGAATCTGAATTTGTCTTGCCAGAAACAGAACGAGCCGCAGGAGATATTGAGCAGACAGTACAGGCGATTGACGAGCCGGAGCTCCCTGTAAATATGTCAGAAAGCGAACCCTCAGCTGTACAATTGCCAGAACCCCAATTGCCTGCTCTGGTGACTCAGACGACGGATCCTGTGATAACTGAACCAGAAACAACACCACCGATTATCGTGACAACATTGCATGTTGGACGAGCGCTAAATGACATCGAACTATACAATCAAACGGATGGCTTGATAGACCTCTCGGCAATTCGTATCGTTGTTAGTCACGGCTTTGATCGATGCGAAAGTAGGGTTGATGCGACTGGGTGGCTCGAAGGACGTAGTTTTGTCTCAGCAAGATCGCATTATGCGCAAGATGCAAATCATTTCACGCTGACGAATGACTGTGAAAGAGATGATTTTGTGACACGAGTAGAAATATATATTGGCGAGACACGTGTGCAGCTTATCGATGGAATAAGTGCAACGTTACCAATTTGGTTGCGACACAAGTCTTCTGTCAATAGTTGTGCCGATCGACCAATACCGAATAACATGAAGCAAACTGGTAGTGCTGCAAACGACTATGCGCTATGTTCGATGCCAGTAGCCCCGTGCGATGGCGGTGGAAGTTGTTTACGGCTGCATACAAGCGAGCCCTATAAGACGCCACTGTATACGGATGGTTTGCGAATCATTGAAATCATGAGCGATAGTCGGTCGTGTAATCCTGACGATAGAGGTGCCGATTGTTTTGATTTTATAAAGATCCAAAATATTGGCGACAAATCAGTGAATTTGGCAGAGTTTCGTTTGCGTACTGGTGCGTCGACAGCGGCAAGTACTGCGAGTAATACCTATCGCTGGCATCAACCTACACTACACCCGTTACGAGATGAGTACGTTTTAGACCCAGGACAGATATTCACGCTCACTAAGCGCGATAACGGCGATCCTCTTAGTATTACTAATGGTAGTGGTAATGTGTGGATTGAAGATTATCATGGAGTGCAGAGTTATCACGCCGTCTCATACGACGGTATGAGTCTAGCTGCAGCGCGTAGTAAATCGTGGACGTTTGATGACAGAATCGACCAATGGGTTTTCGGAGTACCTTCTCCATTTACGGCAAACCAGGTATATGTTCCCATTGTTGATGTTGGTATGGGTGCTGTTGAGGGGTTGGGTCTTGCTGATTGCGGTGAGGGTCGCGAGCGTAACCCTGATACGAATCGTTGCCGGAACATACCGGTGGCTAGTATCTTGGCACCCTGTAAAGAAGGGCAGTATCGTAGCGAAGAAACAAATCGTTGTCGTTCGATAGCGTCGGCAGCGGCGAGTGTACTCAAGCCGTGTGCCGACGATCAGTTTCGGAATCCCCTGACTGGCCGATGCAAAAAGATAGCGAGTGCTGATGAGCTAGCCGATTGTGGTGAGGGTCGCGAGCGCAACCCTGCAACAAATCGCTGCCGCAATATTGCAAATAGTACAGTGCCAGGAGCTGGATTTGCAGTGCAGCCGATCAAAGATAGTGCTATGACATTTGTTGGTTGGTGGGCGCTCGGCGGTGTGGGAGTACTTGCGCTTGGGTATGGTGTGTGGGAGTGGCGCCGTGAAATTGCAGAACAAGCTCGTCGCGCGACACGGTTTTTTGTAAGCGATAAGTAACAAGTAGCAAGTTTGGGTATACTAAGGATATGCGAATTATTGGAATCGATCCAGGAACGGGAATATTGGGTTTTGGTGTCATTGATTTTGTGCGTGGCAAGACTCAATTAGTAACTGCTGGCGTGATTACGACACCAGCACATACGGCCCTTGATGAGCGACTCGAAGAGATTTTTGATGGGTTGACAGATATTATCGCCGAAACGAAACCTGAAATGATGTCAATCGAAAAGCTATTTTTCTCGCAAAATGTGACGACAGCGATTAGTGTTGCTCAGGCGCGCGGTGTGGCAATGCTCACTGGCCGTAGGGCAAAATTGCTAATACATGAGTATACGCCTCAGCAGATCAAGCAAACGCTAACTGGCTATGGTAAGGCTGATAAAAAGCAAGTGCAAGAAATGGTGCGCATCCAACTGAGGCTGTCGGAAGCACCAAAGCCTGATGATTGCGCCGATGCGCTTGCGGCGGCTATTACTCATGCCATGATGAGCAGAGTTGCCTAGGCAACATGCTTTTTGGAACGTATACTGAATAAATATATGGGAAAAAAATTATATCAATTAGGTGCACTTACGTTTCGTTATCCGTTTGTAGCGATCGGCGGCTGGCTGGTGTTGCTCGCTGTTCTTGGGTTTTTGGCGATGCAGTTTATCAAGCCGACATCATCGTCGATATCTATACCTGGCACTGAGGCACAGCAAACGCTTGATCGAATGAACGAGCTGTTTCCCGATGCTGGTAAGGGCACAGGGCGTATTGTGTTTGCTGCGCCAAAGGGCAAGATAATTAGTGATTATCAGACTGCGATTAGTGATGCAACAAAAGCTCTTGACGGTGTTGCTGGCGTGGTGCGAGCTGTGGATTTCACCGAAAATCCAGGAGCGCTCTCAGAAGATAAGAGGATAGCTTTTACGCAACTGCAATTAGATGCAACACAGGGTCAAGTTGATGCCGCAACGATTGATGGCGTGCAGCAAGTTGTCAGTGAGGTGCGTAAAAGTGGTCTGCAGGTCGAATCTGGTGGAGATGTTATCGATCGGACGCCAGGTGAGATTTTGGGTCCAGGCGAGATAGCTGGTGTGATGGTGGCACTTGTTGTCTTGATCATGACGCTTGGTTCGCTCGTGGCTGCCGGCATGCCGCTTGCGACAGCTGTGGTTGCAGTCGGAGTGAGTATGGCGGGACTATTTGCGCTAAGTGAAGTGATAGAGATTAGTGCGACGACACCTGTATTAGCCGTCATGCTGGGTCTGGCGGTAGGGATAGACTATTCATTGTTTATTATTAATCGATACCGTAAATATTTGCTTGACGGCTTCACGTTTGAGGTAGCAGCTGCTCGGGCTATTGCAACGGCGGGCAATGCGGTGGTATATGCCGCAGCGACTGTCGTGATTGCACTAGCTGCACTGGTAGTTGTTCAGATACCATTCATGACCATGATGGGTCTTTCGGCGGCAGCGGCGATTGTGATTGCAGCGGCAGTTTCGATCACGCTCGTGCCAGCATTGTTGCGTTTGGCTGGAGTGAAGGTGTTCTCACGCAGAATGCAAAAACATGTCGTGAGGGCTCAGAAGGCGGGCGCAAAAGAAGAGCATCACGCCAAACGAACAACATTTTGGTATCGTTGGGGCAAGCTACTCACGAAGCATCCGGTCGCTATCATTGCGGTGTGTATCGTGGCAGTGACGATCGTTGCATTACCAATGCGTGATTTGCAGCTAGGTCTTCCGACCGATGAATTTGCTGCTCATAGTACAACAGAGCGTAAAGCATATGATTTGTTAGCAAAAGGCTTTGGTGTCGGCTTTAATGCACCGCTTGCTATCGTCGTAGAGGGATTACCTGAGGTTAGTGAGGCGGATCGTGAAGCGGTACGAGCACCGGCGTTAGAGCGATTACATGCGCAGATCGAACAGGCTGCTATTGATCAGCAAGCTGTTGTGTCCCAACAAATAGCCCAGCTGCAGACACCTGAAGAGCAAGCGGCTTTTCAGCAGCAAATGCTGACTATGCAGGCGCAAGGTGAGCAGCAAAAAAATGAAGCGCTACAAAAAATTGAACAATCTGTAAATGAATTCGCTAAGCTCGTGCAATTAAAGAAAGTGGCTGACAAAATAGCCAAAGACAAGCGCGTTGTGAGTGCAATGCCAGCAATTGCCACTAGTGACGGCACGAAAGGCTTGGTACAGGTCATACCCGACACAGGGCCCTCGAGCAAGGTAACCGAAGGCTTGATCCATGACTTACGAGAACGCAAAGTGGTGAACGGAGATGATTCGATGCGTCTTTCGGTAACGGGCACAACCGCTCTCCAGGGCGATATCAATACAAAGCTTGCTGAGGCATTGCCGCTCTACCTACTTGTTGTGGTCGGACTGTCGTTTATATTGCTGATTGTCGCATTTCGCTCTATCTTGGTGCCGCTCAAGGCAACGCTCGGGTTCTTGCTATCGGTATTGGCAATGTTTGGAGCCTTAGTCGCGATATTCCAGTGGGGTTGGTTCGGTATCGCCGAAGCGCCTGGTCCGATTGTTAGTTTCGCACCTATCATTGCGGTCGGTATACTGTTCGGTCTCGCGATGGACTATGAATTTTTCCTCGTAAGTAGTATGCGCGAAGCATACCATGAGACAAATGATGCGCGGCGATCGGTGCGTCGGGGCTTTGCACATGCGAGCAAGGTAGTACTGGCTGCAGCTGTCATCATGGTAAGTGTCTTTGCAGGGTTTGTGTTTAGTCATGATGCAGTGATTCAGGGTCTTGGTTTCGCTCTGGCTTTTGGTATTTTTGTCGATGCGTTTATTGTACGGCTAACGCTCGTTCCTGCGGTCATGACACTACTAGGCAAATCGGCATGGTGGATGCCGCAGTGGCTGGAGCGTTTATTGCCGCATATTTCTATAGAGGGCGAAGATGTTCCCGAGCCGCATTTTAAGCGTAGCAAATAGCTTACGGTAGTAAGGTTTCTTTCAGTATATTTGGTATAATAAGACAAATGCGACGTCAAGGAAAATACACGAAACGCGTGACCCCAGTGCAGCGCGCCAAACGACGTGCTAAGCACCATTTCCGCTGGTGGAAGCAGCTCAGTTGGAAAAAGCGTGTTCTTGTAGTAGTGGGACCGATACTGGCGTTTTTGATCATTCTTCCGCTTGCGACATATTTTTTCTTTGCAAAAGATATTGCCGACCAAGATAGGTTAATGAATCGTAATAACACAGGAGTTGTGCTGTACGCTAATGATGGCGAGACAGAGATATATAGTAATGGCCGAGCGGAACATAAAAAACTATACCCACTCAGTCAAATTGCGGATCCTGTGAAGCAGGCGTTGATAGCGAGTGAAGATAAAGATTTTTATGAACACGGAGGCTTTTCTGTGCTCAGTACGCTGCGGGCGGTCTATGGTTATGTGCTAAATGGCGGCGGTAGTTTTGGAGGATCTACAATTACTCAGCAGCTAGCAAAGATAACGGTATTGTCGAGTGACCGTAGTTTCTTGCGACAGTATCAGGCTTTTTCGGTAGCGGTTGCAATAGAAAATACATACAGTAAAGATCAAATTCTTGAAATGTATCTCAACTCAGTCTTTTTTGGCGAGAATGCGTTTGGTATTGAAGCAGCGGCCAGAGCGTATTTTGGTACGACCCCTGATAAGTTAAATCTGGCACAGGCAGCAATGCTCGTGGGTGTACTGCCAGCTCCAAGTATTTATTCTCCTGTAAGTGGTAATCCGGAGTATGCCAAAGAACGTCAAGATACCGTCTTGAGTCGTATGGTGACAAACGGTTACATAACCAAAGAACAAAAAGAGGAAGCGCTTGCGATAGAGCTTGCCTATCAGCCTGCGACATCGCCCATGAAAGATAGTATTGCCCCGCATTTTGCCGAAATGGTAGTTGCTGAGCTATATGAAAAGTATGGCGAAGAAACGGTAGCGCGTAGTGGTTATCAGGTGACGACCACTCTCGACGCCAATGTACAAACGCAGCTCCAGGCTGCAGTCGACGCCAATATGCCAACGATTACGCGCAATGGTGGCAGTAATGCTGCATCTGTAGCAATCGATCCAGCAACCGGTGGCGTGCGTGGACTTGTGGGTAGCTATGACTGGAATGATGAGAGCTTTGGTAATGTTAATATCGCCACCTCGCTTCGACAGCCGGGATCGAGCTTTAAGCCTGTGTATTATGCGCAGGCACTCGCGCAAGGCTTGATCACGCCAGCGACAATTATCAAAGATGAGCGAACTGATTTTGGCGGTGGTTATGTGCCACAAAACGCAGATCGACGCTTTCGCGGAGATGTGACGGTGCGTAATGCGCTCGACTGGTCTCTTAATATCCCTGCAATCAAAGTGATGCAGCAGGTCGGCGTAGACGAAACGATAGAAGTCGCACGTAAAATGGGTTTGAGCTCAATTGACGAAAAACAAAATCACGGTCTTTCGCTGGCGCTTGGTTCGGCAGAGGTGTCATTGTTGCGTCTGACGAATGTTTATGCGGCGTTTGCAAATCAAGGCGAACAATATGATACAAGCCTCGTGGAGTCGATCAGCAGCAAGTACGGTGAGAAAGTATTTGTAGCTGAAAAGCAGCCACGACAAGTAATTACTCCCCAGGGCGCCTTTTTGGTCAGCGATATTTTGGCAGATAACGGAGCAAGGGCATCACTATTTGGCAGTTCGCTCAATGTTTACGATGCCAAAACGCGTGCTGTTAAAAAGGTTGCTGTCAAAACAGGTACAACTAATGACTCGCGCGATGCATGGACGATGGGGTACACTCCTCAGCTCGCTATCGGCGTGTGGGTTGGCAACAATGACAATCGACCCATGGCAAACGGAGGCTCTATTATGGCGGGGCCAATCTTTACCAAGGCAATGGGTGCGATACTGGCTGGAGTTGATACGAGTTTTCCAGAGGTCAACGGCGTCGTACAGCGCAATATATGCTATGGCAACCGCGGTGTCGCAGCTGAACCTGTCAAAGACAAGACGTATCGTGAGTGGTTTTTGACAACAGCTCTTCCAACTGCGCAGTGTTCGGCGAGAAACGAATCACCCTCACCATCCCCTACTCCATCCCCTACTCCAACGCCAAGTAGCGAGCCGGACGCAGAGCTCAGTCTAGTGCTTGCTGTTTCTCCGGGTAGCAGTGCTCCATATGGGACAAATGTAACGCTAACGGCATCAGTTTCAAATGCAGCACTGACAGGCAACATAATTTTTAGAGATGGCAACAGGGTGATTGGAGTAAGTCCGCTTACGAACGGCTCTGCAGCACTGACAACAACCCAGCTCACGGTTGGCTCGCACACACTTACAGCATCGTTTAATCCTCCGGGTGGAGACGAAGAGCTAGTTGGTACAGTGCAGTATCAGATAACAATGGGTAATTAGGAATAGGAGCGAAGATGATAGCGTATGTACGTGGTATCGTAGTCGAAAAAATGATTAGTGCGGTGATCGTGGATGTGCAGGGTGTTGGCTATGCTGTTAATGTAGCGGCTGGAGATTATGACAGTGCCGTACTTGGTGATGAAGTGACATATCATACGTACCACCATATTCGCGAGCAGTCACAGGACTTGTACGGCTTTCGAACATTAGCTGCTAAGCGTCTATTTGAACTGCTTATTACTGTGCAGGGTGTGGGACCAAAGGCTGCGCTGTCTATCTTGTCGCTAGGAGACAGTGAGCTGGTGCGGGGTGCTATCGCGCATAGCGACAGTACGTTTATTACTAAGGCGGCTGGCATTGGAAAACGCATCGCTGAGCGTGTTGTAGTAGATTTATCCGACAAAGTAGGGGCACCGTTGCAATACGACGCATCATCGACTGGAATTTCACAGCCAATTGTACATACGGACGAGGCGCTTGAGGCGCTAATGGCGCTTGGCTACAATCTGGCAGATGCATCGCAGGCGCTCGAGGGTGTTCCGACTGATTTATCGACGGCTGATCGTGTGACGCAGGCACTCAAGGCGTAATCCAGGATAGTTGTGGCGTATGCTGCGATGTAGATAGCGATAAGACGTGAATATGGTATATATAGTATACTAAAGACAATGGCAATCGAACGAATCGTGGATACGAGCACTCATGACGATAACAGTGATGAGCAGCAGGTAGAGGTGACGCTGCGCCCGCAGCGTTTTTCGGAGTATGTCGGTCAAGAGCGGCTAAAGAAGAATTTACAGCTGGCAATTGATGCTGCTAAAAAACGCAGCGAGCCAGTTGATCACGTGTTGTTGTATGGTCCGCCTGGACTTGGCAAAACCACGATGGCGACAGTTATTGCCAACGAAATGGGCGCGAATATACGTGTCACATCAGGTCCTGCTATTGAGCGGCCAGGTGATCTGGCGAGTATTCTTACAAACCTTGCAGACGGCGATATATTATTCATTGATGAAATTCATCGCTTGGCTCGTTCGGTCGAAGAGGTGCTCTATAGCGCGATGGAAGATTATAAGCTTGATATTGTGATTGGCAAGGGACCAGCGGCACGTAGTGTGCGGTTGGATCTGCCAAAATTTACAGTAATTGGTGCTACGACTCGTGCGGGCGCCTTGGCTGCTCCGCTACGAGATAGGTTTGGTATTACGCATCGATTGGAGTTTTATACACCAGATGAAATTGAACAGATCATTCGTCGTGCAGCTTCACTACTAGCGAGTGATATTGAGCCGGCGGCTGCATCGATTCTTGCTACTCGTGCGCGCTTGACGCCGCGTATCGCTAATAGGTTGCTCAAACGTGTGCGTGATTATGCCGATGTCAATGGTGATGGGATTATTGATACTGTGACTACAAAGCAGGCATTATTGCTGCTTGAAGTTGATGAGCTGGGGCTCGATGCGGCCGACAGGAGTCTGTTGGGTAGTATTATTGATCATTATGGCTACAATCCGGTTGGATTAACGACCATTGCTGCCCTAACTGGTGACGAGACGACTACGATTGAGGATTTTTATGAGCCATACTTATTGCAAATAGGAATGATCGAGCGGACACCGCGTGGCCGTAGGGTGACCCAAAAGGGCGCAAAGCATGTCGGTAAAGATTTGCGTCAAGAATTGCTATAATAATGTTATGTCAGCAGTAAAAAAACCAGACTATAGCCAGCCAGTTGCTTATGATAATGAGGGACGTCCACTCTACGCGCACCCACCTGTCCAAAACTTGACAACCGATCAACCGTCTCATGTCACTGCGGCAGACGCGACGCAGCCAGGGCATAACTTTGATCCACGTACCCGTGTTCAGTACGCAAATGAACCTGGCGTGCGTCATGTGGCTCGAGATATAGAGCCGCCTAGGCTAGTTGTGAGCGATGACAATCAACGTCGACATGAAGAGTCAAAGCGCAAGTATCCTTTTTTGAATCTTAGCGAGGGTGAATTTGTCATCACTGCAGTTCGTCGTCATCCAGTTGGTATGGTGATTCCGGTTGCAATAACAATTGGATCAATTATGCTTACATATGTGTTAGCATTTATGTTTATGGCATCGGTTGGCGATGGACGAACAGGCCAAGCAAATGCACCGAATTCTATTGATATTTTTATGATTGCTTCGTTATTGGCATTTTTGTTTGCAATCTTTGGGTACATATATGTATGGGTGTATTTGCAAAATAAGTTTTTTATGACTAATGAGAGTGTGATTCAGGAGATCCAACATTCATTATTTGCCAAACATGAACAGACAGTTAGTCTGGGTAGTATCGAAGACGCAAGTTACAAGCAGTACAATATATTCCAGACAATTTTTAATTACGGCACTATTCGATTATCGACAGAGGGCGAAGAAACAACCTATAGGTTTCATTATGTCGAAAACCCCAAAAAACAAATTGCCATCTTGAACAATGCAGTCGAAGCATTTAAAAATGGCCGTCCTGTGCTATCGGACGACTAGAGTTTATCGCCGACTTTTTTTGACGTATTGCGCTTCGCCGCTAAGATCTGCGCGTAGAGTATAGCTTTTGCACTTACCGTCGGTGTCGCAGTTGGTGGCGTCATAATGATAGTTTGGCCCCTTACCTGACTCAAGAGAGGCGAGACGACGAACAGTGTCTTCGCTAGCGTCATTTTCTTCGATAATTTTTTGCAATTCATCGGTTGTCAGGGCGTCTTTGCCGAGCGTGAAGCCGTCAGGATCGGTGAAAAGTACTGGGTCAATAGACGGAAGCACTGCCGAGGTTAGCTTTTCGGGATAGCTTTTGTGTTCTGTGTAGTATACCTCTTCGAGTGCGAAGTACATTGCGTTAATAGCAGTCTTTCGCGTACTGTTCTGTTCGGCGGTGCGAAGGTCGTTGATCTGTATAAAAGTGAGTGCTCCTGCAAGAATAAATAGTCCTGCAACGACAATAAGCTCTATGACGGTGAAGCCGCGCTGTCTAGAAGAAGTAGATGTAGTCATTGTTGCTTATTATAGCAAAATACCACTTGTAGTGATAGCAATCCATCTAGTGAAAACCTGTTCACTGCTAACAGGTGTATCGCGAGCTATAGTGGAGTATAATAGAAGTAGATAAATAGGAATAGGGGAAATAAAGTGGCGAAAAAGGCAGAGAAAACACTAGCGTCAGAGCCAGTAGCTAACGAAGGTAAACTTAAAGCGCTTGGTTTGGCAATGGATCAAATCACAAAGCAATTTGGTGACGGCTCTATTATGAAACTGGGCGAAGCGCACAAGGTAGACGTAGAGTTGATTCCATCGGGAGCTCTTAGCCTTGATTTGGCTCTGGGTGGTGGTTATCCAAAAGGCCGTATTATCGAAATTTATGGTCCGGAAAGCTCAGGAAAGACAACGTTGACTCTTCATGCGATTGCCGAAGTGCAAAAAGCAGGTGGCACAGCAGCGTTTATTGATGCTGAGCATGCACTTGATCCAGCTTACGCCAAAAAACTTGGTGTCGATACTGACAACTTATTGGTATCGCAACCAGATAACGGCGAACAGGCTCTTGAAATTGCCGAAACACTGGTGCGCAGTAATGCAGTCGATTTAGTTGTCGTTGACTCAGTCGCTGCTCTTGTGCCGCAAGCAGAGATTGATGGTGATATGGGCGACAGCCATATGGGTCTTCAAGCTCGCTTGATGAGCCAGGCGCTACGCAAGCTGACTGGTATTATCAACAAGTCAAAGACAACGGTTATTTTCATTAACCAAATTCGTATGAAGATTGGTGTGATGTTTGGCAACCCTGAGACGACAACCGGTGGTAATGCACTCAAATTTTATGCGTCTGTTCGGCTCGATATTCGTCGCATTGGTCAGATTAAAAATGGCGAGGATATCATTGGAAATCGCACCAAGGTCAAAGTTGTTAAGAACAAGATCGCACCACCCTTCCGTGTTGCTGAGTTTGACATCATGTACAACGAAGGTATTAGCAAGACTGGCGACGTGCTCGATCTCGCTGTTGCGCACAATATTGTGGGCAAGGCTGGTGCATGGTTTGACTACGCAGATGCCAAAATTGGCCAGGGTCGTGAAGCGAGCAAGAAGTATCTAAAAGACAACTCGAGTGTACTGGATGAGATTGAGAAGAAGGTTCGAGTGAAAGTTGCCGAAGAAGAGGTTTAGGGACGATAAGTCCACTACGTAAGTGTCGTCGCGTATAGTCATCTAACCGAATGAAAATAACCGCCCTTACTACGCAGCAAAAAGATCCAAATCGGGTCAATGTAATGGTGGATGGGAAGTTCCGGTTCAGCTTGGATATTTTTCAAGTGGCTGATTTGGGAATCAGAATTGGCAAGGAGTATACGGACAGTGAGCTGACTGAGCTAGAGATAGAAAGCCAGTTTGGTAAGCTATACGCGCGGGCGCTCGAATATTGTTTAATGCGCCCGCATAGTGCCCGAGAGGTACAGGACTATCTTTATCGCAAAACGTTCAGTAAGAAATACAAAAGCAAACAAACTGGCGAGCTAAAAGAGAGGCCAGGTGTAAGCAAGGCGGTAACTAAAAGAGTGTTCGACCGGTTGCTAGAAAAGGGCTATATAGACGATGAGAAGTTTGCGCGTTTTTGGATAGATAATCGTAATCAGCGCAAAGGTACGAGTTTGCGCAAGCTGCAGGCTGAATTGACAGTAAAAGGTGTCGACAAATTAATTGTCGATCAGCTGCTAGCAGAGACTGATCGCACAGATGGTGATGAGCTGCGTAAAGTTATTGACAAGAAGCGCGCTCGCTATACTGACGACCAAAAGTTGATGCAGTACTTGGCTCGTCAGGGTTTTTCGTATGATGACATCAAGACTGCATTGTCTGCAGATAGTAAAAGTGATTAGTGAGCATCTGACTTTGCGGTCTCTGGCTGGGGTGAATTTTGGCGGAATGGATTGACATAGTGGCGTGATGCGCGCGCGGTCAGCTTCTCGCTCTTTATCTTACCTGATTTTACGACAATTTTTGCGTCTGTAACCTCAGCGATTTGACGGCGACCAATAAGAAGTTCATCATCTGTAAAGCTCCGTAAGAGCGGTCGTTTGACAGATAGCTGTTGGATAACGAAGCTATCGATATCGACGGTATAGTCGCTGACTTTCCCTAATTTTTTACGACGATCATCTATAACAGGTTTGTCGATAAGTAAAAAGTCGAGCTCATAAATCGATTTTTCGGTAATGATATCATCTGGAATGATAAATTCGTCACTTGAGTCAACTATGATGCCGAGACCGCCGATCTCACGAATATCTGCGGTCCGTAGATACGAGGGGCTGGTGTCAAGGTATTCTCCGGTAAGAAGATAGGCGATGACTGTTAAGTTGTGAGGATTAATAATAGCGGCCTCGGTGCGCGCGAGCTCTTTGCCCGTCTGGAGACTCATGACAGGCGTATTAAGTAATTCAGAACCGCTTATTAGCATATCACTAGTATAATGGCGGTGGATTTATTCAGCAAATGGATTAGGTCTTGGGCTCGGAAAGACAAGAGATTCAGAGTTATCTCCGCTGGCAGAAAGACTATCGATACGTTCAATAGTCTTTTGATCAAATTGTCCTATCGAGCTAGTGGCTGATGATTCGTCCTGGCTAGAGACGTCGAGTACCTGATAGAGCGCGAAGATAGCCCCAGCGAGTAGTATACAGATAAGACTAATGAAGAGGACAGGATGATGTTTTCGAACAAAGCTCTTCAAGGGGGTAAGACTCAACGAGAGATCATTCATTTGATATATACCTCAATATTTAATGGTGCAACCGAAAGAGTACCTTGACTAGTGCTAGCTTCGGCTCGATCTGCGGTAAGCGAAATGCCCGATAATTGCATTTTTGTCAGGTTTCTTTCGATAAGATGAATAAAGCTCATGACGGCTGTATAGCTGGCTGGTGCTTCGAGGGTGACAGAGACGCCTGTTGTCTTGAGGCCGGCAGGTAGGGGTGTTGCTTGCGCTGTGGCACCTTGATTCGGTGCGGGTGCAGGACTAGCAACGCCCGCTGCTGCATTATCTGTCAAGAAGCTGTAGCTGGCAATGGATAACCCTACATTTTTAGCATACGTATTAAGGTCGTTAATGATTTGGTTTTGGTACTGATAGTGTTGGCTGTCAGCGACAATGTTTTTAGCTCGATTGATGCCAACAGTATTTTCGTTCATTTCTACTTCAAGTTTTTCGAGTGCAGTAACGTCGCTAGCGCTGATACTTGCCGCTTTAGTTGCGGCGCTTACTTCTTGAGCATATGTAACAAGTGTATTTCGTATAAGCAAGAAGCCACCCGCAGATAGGGCAATGACGAGCGCGATACTAGTCGCAAGGATGAAGCGCAATCGTTTTGGTGTGATGCTATTTTTGTTCATTACTTATCCTTTTCCTGTGCATTGTTGAGCTGAGCGCTAACGGTAACAGCAATTGGGTATGGGCTTTTTGTCTCATTGCTTCCAGTGGTCGTATTGACGATATCCTGGAAGTAGACATTAGAAAAGAGTGTTGATTTTTGAAGTTTTTCTTTGAGCTCAATGACATGATCATACGATTTTGCATGGGATGAAAATGAAATCTGTTTGCCAAAGTCTGCCGCAGTGAGGTTAATACCATCAAGTATGACTCCGGATGGAAGCAGTTTTGTGATTTCAAAAACAACATTAGTATAGTTTACTTCTCGGTCGAGAATGATTTTGGCAGTTTGTAGATCTGAACGATAGGCCTCTGCTTTTTGTTTGACCTCGCTGTAGCTTGCTGCCATAGACTCGTTCTGCTGACTGCGATCATGAGCGCTTGCTTGGTTGGAGCTTAAAATAAAGTAAAAGATTCCACAGAATGAGAAAAGTAGGCCGACTGCGGCAAGAGTGATGAAATTATAGCGCAGAAGAATAATATTGGTACGTGCAGCACGAATATTTCGTTTGTTTTCTTCGGGAAGCAGGTTGATCATAGCCACATCGCTCCCTTTGGTACATTGGCTAGGCCGGCAACTCCAATATAGCGAGACCTAAACTGCTTTGCTGGTTGAGGCAGCTCTCCCCAGTCAAATTCCTGCCATGGGTTGGCTGCTCGAGCAGGCATAACGAGTTCATTGGTGAAAAACTCACCGATACCAGGAACGTTACTGCCGCTTCCTACGATAAGCACTTGCTCGAGGCGCTTATCGCTTGCAAGGCGTTCGTTGTAGTATCGAATCACTTTGCGTGTTTCGGTGATGATATTACGAAGCGCTGGTCGAAGTGCGGTACCTATTTTAGCCTGCTTTGGACCAGGAGAGAGGCCGTTGAGTACCTTCAGTTGGTGGGCATTTTCCAGTGTGACATTAAGCTTCTTTGCGATATCAAGTGTAAATGTATTGCCTCCTGTGGCGAGACCTCCGGTAATCCGAACCGAGCCATCGAGGATACCAATATCGGTGTTGGCGGCGCCAATGTCAACGATGACTGTTGGCAGGTGGCCTTCTTCGGTCGCATGAAGTACGCGAGCAACAGCATTGATGGCAGGTTCTACCATTGTTGCAGTAAGCCCGACATTTTCGACTGCAGCGAGCGTATTGTCGACCAATTTTTGAGGAACAGCACTCATGACAACGGTGAGAGTGGAATCATTGCGTTCGATGACTTCATAGTCGACATAAAGTAGAGAGAGAGGGAGTGGAATGTACTGTCCAACTTCGAGCGCCACGGCCTCTTTGAGTGTACCTTCGGCACTAACGGGGACATTAAAGGTGCGCGAAAATGTACGGGCTGTAGGTATGCCTATAACGACTTGGTCGCTAATGAGCGAGCCGACAAGTTTATTTTCAAGCAAAGACTTGAGGTTATCAAGGAGGTAATTATTTTCTTCATCAAGCGATTTTTTGATTTGCAGTGGGTCAAGATCGATAATTCCATAGCCGGTTACGCTGTTGCGCGCAAGATCGATAGACATGATCTTCATGTCGGTACTACTGATGTCAAGGCCGATGAGAGGTTTGTCTTTGTGAAATAGTTTTGTCATAGTGTGCCCACGTGTAATTACTGTGGTAGTATAGCATTTTATAGTGCTTATGCCTAGGCGGTTTAGTTGATATTTTGAGAGAGGCTAGCGATCGGACCCATGACGCTTGCAGCGATCAAACCAACGGCACCACCCATGATGACAATCATGACTGGTTCAATGATAGAGCTGATGCTGTTGATTGCGGCATCGACCTCTTCTTCGTAAAAGTCGGCAACTTTGACGAGCACTGTATCTGTTTGGCCTGTCTCTTCTCCTACGGCAAGCATCTGCGACACAATAGCTGGATAGAGACCTTCTTCTTCGAGCGCACGCGATAGTTGCTGACCGTTTTTTACTTTATCGACAGCATCGAGCAAGGCTTCTTCGTAGACGACATTGCCCAGGGCGTGAGCGGTAACGGTCATCGTTTCGATAATAGATACGCCTGCACCAGTGAGGGCGGAGAATGTGCGTGCAAAACGCGCGACGATGACTTTGCGGATGATACCGCTAACAGACGGTACGCGAAGAACGATACGGTGAAACATCTTGCGACCCGAAGGTGTTTTGAGATAGCGCAGTAAGAGAAATACTCCGATACCGAGCACTGGAAAAACGATATACCACCATTGGATAATAAATGCACTGATAGTAAGCATGGCCTGGGTAAGCGCTGGTAGTTCGGCGTCTTCTCCTCCTAAGTCTTTGAGGATCTGGCCGATTTGAGGAATGACAAAAAGCATAAGACCAAAAAAAGCACCGACCGTAATAAAGAGTAGTACAATCGGGTACGTCATTGCGCTTTTGATACGTTTTCGTATGGCAGCATTTTTTTCTTGCTGGAGAGCAAGTCGTTTGAGGATTTCATCGAGAATACCAGCGGTTTCTCCGGCTCGCACCATGTTGATATAAACATCACTGAAAGTTTCCGGATGTTTTGCAAGTGCATCACCAAGGGTAGTGCCGCCCTCTACGTCTTTGACAATGGTGACAAGAATTGATTTTAATGCAGGGCTTTCGCTGTGTTGCTCGAGCGAGTTAAGAGAGCGTAGCAATGGTACGCCAGCTCCTACCATCGCACTGAGTTGTCTAGTAAAGATGACGAGGTCATCTGACTTTACCTTATTGCCACCCATGAGTTTGCCAAGCGAAAGACTACTGGCCTTTTTTTCAGCAGTGACGCTGAGTGGTCGTAGCCCCTGCTTTTTGAGGGTGTCAGTAATGGCAGCTTCATTTGGTGCTTCAAGCGTACCTTTGACTGTTCTACTACCATCTTCTGATGTTGCAGTGTATTGATAACGTGCCATGGTTTATTCTTTGGTCACCCTTAGGACTTCTTCGATAGTTGTTTCGCCTCGCAATGCCTTGATAAGGCCATCGGTCTGCATTGTTATCATGCCGTCGACAACAGCTTGATCTTGGATTTGGGTGCTCGTTGCGTTAGCGGTGATCATCTTTTGGATGTTGGGAGTGTTATTGAGTACCTCGTAGATACCCATGCGTCCCTTGAAGCCATCTCGCTTGCCGTTGCCGTCTTCGTACTCGCCTGGCTTATAGAGTGTACTGATGCCATTTTCGTTGGTGCTAAGTGGTGCATTGCCACCGATGCCTTGTGCGGCTGCCTGCTTTTCTAGTTCGTGGATATAGCGGAAGTCTTGGCCGCTACGAAGATTGAATAGATGAACAATAGCATCCTTTTCTTCTTGAGTCGGCTGATATGCGATACGAGTTTCATGGTTTAGTCGTCGAACGAGGCGCTGACCTACTACTGAGCGCACAGTGCTAGCGATGAGGAAAGGCTCGATATCCATATCAAGCAAACGCGGCAAACAAGTAGCAGCGTTGTTTGTGTGAAGCGTACTAAAGACCAAGTGGCCAGTGAGTGCAGCTTGAACGCCAAGATTTGCCGTTTCGCCATCGCGGATCTCGCCGACCATGATAATATTTGGGTCTTGGCGTAATAGTGCGCGTAGACCATGAGCAAATGTCATGCCAGCGGCAGTATTGGTTTGTGTCTGATTGACGCCTGGTATTTTGTACTCTACTGGATCTTCGATGGTACTGATATTGACATCTGGCTTGTTTAGCTGAGTAAGGACGCTGAAGAGGCTGGTTGATTTGCCTGATCCTGTTGGACCAGTGACAAGAATCATGCCGTGCGGTTCAGTGATCGCTTCGCTGATGCTTTGGAGAGAGTATCCCCAATAGCCAAGTTTTTCGAGCTCGACCGCCTGGTTGGATTCGTCAAGAATACGCATAACAACCTTTTCGCCGTCACTAATAGGCAATGTACTGACACGAAGAGCGTATTGTTTTCCGGCAACTTTTACTTTGAAGCGGCCATCTTGTGGTACGCGTCGCTCGTCGATTTTGAGGTTGGATAAAATCTTGATACGGCTAACAAGCGCAGCGTGGACATTGCGGGGTAAACGATTAACTTCTCTCAAGACTCCGTCAATACGGTAGCGAATTTGGACAAAATCTTCACGTGGTTCGATATGGATATCGCTGGCATTGCTGCGAATTGCATATTCGAGGAGAAGGTTGATCGTCTGCGCAATCGGTGAGTTTTCATTGACATCTTCGTCGCTTACCTGATCGTTGGATGTATCGTCTTCACGCTGAATATCGATAACTTCAGATAGTTCTTTGTCGACATCACCACGGTAATTGTCGAGCGCAAGCTGAATATTTTCGTGAGGAGCAATGTAGGTGCGGACATTTTCGCCAATTTGTTTCTGGATAAAGTCGACTGCCTGAACATCGTCTGGGTCTTCCATTGCAAGGTGCTGGAGGCCGTCTTCATCGATCCGAAACAAAATTGCATTGTACTGACGAGCGATACGCTCAGGAATCTTCTGCAGGACATCTGACGGTATTTCTTTTGAATCTATTTCGACGTAAGGAATATCGGTATACTCTGCAAATAGTTTCGTGAGGGTGACGTCATCAACCAGCTCACTTTCGATAGCGAGTTGCTGCATTGATTTATGCATCTTTTCGCTCTCGGTTTTTAGTGAGTCGATATCGGCTTTTTGAAACCGTTTACTCTTGAGGAGCAGCTTTTCTAATGTTCCGTCAGATATATGCATGGTATCTTCACCATTGTAAATGACAGGGTGTGAAAACGCTAGAGCTTTATCGGCTTTGCCGAAGAGGTATAATAGGTATAAATGAATATCGAAAGCGCCAAGGCGATGCAAGAGTTGGGTCAGTTGACTGGCGGGTTTTTGCGTGGAGGTGAAGTTATCGAATTGATTGGCGATGTTGGTGCAGGCAAAACCACGTTTGTACGCGGACTTGCGCGTGGGCTGGACATCGAGGAGACGGTGCAGAGTCCAAGTTTTACGATTAATCGTGTTTATGATGCGCCATACGGCTTGCGGTTGGTGCACTATGATTTTTATCGACTCGATGATCCGGGAATTATGGCGGACGAAATGAGGGAAATGTTGGATGATGAACGTGTCGTCGTTGTGATTGAGTGGGCTGAGGCGGTAACGAGTGTTTTGCCCGAGGATCGTTTGGTGCTCACAATCACCGCGACTGAAGAGGATCGTCGAATCGTCGACGTCCAGGCGCTTGGCGATAAAAGCGAGGCGCTAAAACAGAGGATAGACAAGATATGATTTTACTATTAGATACATCTATACCTGAGGCAAAGCTAACTGTGGTTACCGAGGGAGTGCAGCAAGAAGTGAGCTGGCATGCTGATAGGCAGCTCGCAAAAGGTCTGTTGGATTGGATGCGTCGAGTGCTCGAGGAGCATGATAGCACTTGGCAGGATATTACGGGCATCGGTGTTTATAGGGGGCCAGGAAGTTTTACCGGTTTGCGTATTGGTATAGCTGTATGTAATACCTTGGCCGATAGTCTTGATGTTGCGATAGTGGGCGAGACGGGTGATGATTGGCGCGATCTGGCAATAGACAGATTAAGTGCGGGAGAGACTGATAGGGTTGTCTTGCCAGAATACGGTAGCGCTGCCCGTATCACAACGCCACGCAAATAGCCTTGCGTCGCATGGATTATCAGCGCTACAATAGAAGCAGTTTGTAACACAAGCTCTAGCGGCAGACTGCTAGTTGAACACATACCGAACAATGATTTGATGCGAATCGTGACATGACAGACAGAGTATGATGAACGAGGCGCACTAGGAAGGACACGATAATGATAGAGAGTATTGCAGCGGCGCTTATAGGCGCTGGTTTGGGAGTTGGGGGAACGGTAACGTATATAAAACAGCGTACTGCAGCCAATAAGAACAAGGCTGAGCAGGCTCTCACGCGTGCGCACGAAAAAGCGAGCGCGATTGTTCTCAAGGCAAAAGACGAGGCGATTGATCTGGAGAACGAACGACGTAAGGAGTGGAAGAGGACCGAAAATCGTTTAGCAGAGCGAGAGGTTAATCTTGATAAGAAGCTCGATGAGATTGATAAGCGCTCAGAAAAACTACGCCGGCAAGAAGATGAAGTAGAGAACCTGAAAGATGAGATTCGTGAGATCCGTCAGCGTCAGCAAGAAAAGCTTGAGAAAATCGCGAAACTGAGTAAAAAAGATGCGACAGAAAAGCTCTTATCTATGACCGAGCGTGATATCAAGCATGATTTGACTGGTTTGATTGCAAAACTGCAAAAAGATGCTGCCGAAGATGCGGAAGAACGAGCGCAGATGGTGATTTTGACTGCTATGGAGCGTATGAGTTCTGAGGTAACAGCAGAACGGACAGTAACGGCAATAAAGCTAGCCGACGAAGAGATGAAGGGTCGTATTATTGGTAAAGAGGGTCGCAATATTCAAGCCTTGCAACGTGCGACGGGCGTCGATATTTTGGTAGACGATACGCCTGGCATGATCGTGCTCTCTAGTTTTGATCCGATTCGTCGCCAAGTTGCTCGTGTTAGTCTCGAGATGCTCATGAAAGATGGTCGAATCCATCCAGGCCGTATCGAAGAGGTCGTTGCAAAGGCGCAGAAGCAAATCGAAAAAGAGGTTAAGCAGTCTGGTGAAGATGCAGCTCGCGAAGTTGGCGTTGCTGGGATTCCACGTGAGATGCTGCAACTTCTTGGCGAACTCAAGTTCCGTACTTCATATGGACAGAATGTGTTGATGCATAGTACTGAAATGGCGCATATCGCTGGGATGATCGCTGATGAGATTGGTGCTGATGCGCGCACAGTTAAAATTGCTACGCTTTTACACGATGTTGGCAAAGCAGTGACCCACAAGATTGAAGGCAAGCATCATCATATCGGTGCGGAGTTGGCACGCAAGTATGGCATGAAAGATGAAGTTGTACATGCGATTGAGGCGCACCACGATGATATCGAAGCAACGACACCAGAGGCTTTGGTGGTTCGCGTGGTCGATGCCTTGTCAGCAGCACGTCCGGGTGCGCGCAATATTAGCGCCGAGAACTTTGTGGAACGTATGCGCGATCTTGAAAATATCGCCACTAGTTTTGATGGTATCGATAAGGCGTATGCAATTTCGGCAGGTCGCGAAGTGCGCGTCATCGTGAGTCCAAAGGCAATTGATGATTTGAATGCAATCAAATTAGCTCGCGATATTGCTACTAAGATTGAATCAACTATGCAGTATCCAGGCACGATCAAGGTGAATGTGATTCGCGAGACACGGGCTGTAGAGTTCGCGAAATAATCCATGCTTACTTTTTGTGGTATATGCTACAGTAAATGTACTACTAAAGGTATAGGGGTTGGGTGAGCGCAATATGTCGAAAGAGCCAAGACTTGATGAGGCAAAAAAGAAAGCGCCAAGAGCTATAGATCTAGAAAAAGGTCTCTCAGAGATTGAGAGTGGTTCGAACGAAATTGGTGTATTTGTACGTCAGCAGAGTAAGGCGGAGTATGCGCAAAGCAATAAATCATCGATAAAACGTCGTTTTGTTATGAGCAGTGTACTTATCGCGCTATGTTGCACTGTGATTATCGGAATAAGTGTATTTGCTGTGTGGCACCAAAAGCCAGACAAGATTGTTGCCGATGCGCTACTGGGAGCGTTGCAGTCAAAAACGCTTAAGGCTTCAGGTGATTATGCGCTCACTCATGAATCAATTCGTATGCAAGGTACATATACGCTGCAAACGAGTCACGAAACTGGTTTTTTGACTGAAACTGATAGTAAGGTACGCCTGCCTGATGTCGAGACGCTAGAAATTAATTCGTCGTTTATCGGCGTTCCCAGTGGTGATATATATGCAAAGTTTAGCAACGTTCAGGCGCTTTACAATGTTCTTATCGGTCGATTAGTCGACAGTCTGTACGAGAATTCGTCGGCAGTAGGACAAGTCGATAATAGAGATTCAATCCACCAACAGTTTACAGATATGTATGCGCCGGTTATTAAAAAAATTGATGGACAGTGGGTAGTGGTTGCGGCAGGTAGTTTGAGTAGTGTGAATACGGGACTTGAAGCGGACCGTACGTGCCTGCAGGGTGTACTAAGTAAGGTATCGAGCGATAGGCGAGCGATGGCAGAAGTGCGGCGTATTTATACAGAGTATCCATTTATGCATATTACAGAAGAGCTTGGCGAGGAGAATGGTGTAATTGGGTATGCTGCTACTCTAGACAACAATGCAGGCAAAAAGTTTCTAAAAGAGTTTAGTCGTACAGAAGTATATGGCGAAGGAAATGGCTGCTCTGACACGAATGTGACCGCACTACTGCAAGATAGTGATAAGAGTAGTATAAAAAATCAGGAAGAGCCACAGATAGCTATGCGCGTATGGGTAAGTAAATGGCAGCACCAATTGAAATCATTAGAAATTACCGTAGTATCTGGCGAGGGCAACTCTCGTACGACAGCTAGCCTTCAGGCTGATATTTCTCTGCATGAGCCAGTATCGATAGAAGCTCCTAAAAATCCATTAGCAATCCATGAAATTTTACCTTGGCTGAAGGGCTCAAGGTCGGGGCTTTGAGTATAAAAATGACCCATACCTGTTGATGGGTCATTTTTATAGGAAAACTAAGAATATTGAGCACTAATAAGCAAGGTTTCTTTGGCTGATGTCGATATCTGTCGCTTCGTAGTCAAGATATTCACTTTCCTTGTCTAGCTTACTCTGCGGCAACGGCAGAGAGTATGCGGTAGATTTACGTTGTCGATATAGCTTCTTGATTTTTTGCGAATATTTTTTCTCTAGACGGTCGATGAGCGCGATGCGATCGTAATGATTTTTTCTTCTCATGTCACCCTCCTGCTAGCAGTTATCTTTATTCTGGCTTCACTAGCTTATCCTTAGTTTATCGTGAACATAAATTGCTGTCTGTAAGGTTGCTTATGGTGGGTGTGTGATGGTCGCTATGCAAAAACCGTGCACTGTGCCACAATAAATCTGTGAATATATTCACACAAACAGAGGTTATAAGGCATTTTCCCGATGCACGAAGTCGCACATATGCGGCTGGTCAAGTTATTATTTATGACGGAGATCAGCCAACGCATGTTGTGTTTGTAAAAAGTGGCGCGATAAAATTTTATGATATAGATAGTGATGGCAACGAGAAGATTTTGCATATCGGTGGCGAAGGCAGTATCGCTCCCCTCTTCTACTCGTTTGAAGATAAACCAGCGGTTGATGCGTACTATTCTACTATTGCAAAAACAGAAGTACTTTTGGTGCCGCTGCATCAATTTCGCGAAAAACTACGTACCTCGCCCGATTTTGCGGCCGACACATTACGCTGGTATGCCACAGAGATGGATCATATTGTGAGTCGCCTAAAGAGTATGGAAAAGAGTACAGCAAAACATAAAATATTGCAGGCACTATATTATCTGAGCGACCAACACGCTACTCAAAAAGGTAAAAAAGGCGAATGGTTTCGTATTAATTTTCCTGTGAGCCAGCAAACGCTCGCAAACTTGACCGGTCTAACTCGTGAAACGGTCAATATTACACTCAATGATTCAGACAATGCGAAGTTTATTCGGATGCAGCGCGGTCAGTATATTGATATCAACAAAGAGAAGATTCAAGAACAGATACTTGGCGATTGATATCCATAGAAAAAGCCCGTCCAGACGGACAGGCTCTTTCTTGGTCGGGGTGAAAGGACTCAAACCTTCGACCTCTCGGTCCCAAACCGAGCGCGCTATCAACTGCGCCACACCCCGGTGTTGCTCGGGGTTATTATACACCACTTGAACGCACAATGAAATAGCCTATGCTATAGTGGACATACTATATGGAAGAGCTATTGCGTCGTGGCGCTAAGAACAAAAAAATACGTTTTGGTGCTGTCGGAATCGTCAATACCGCTGTCGATTTTATCGTCTTATTGATGCTCACGCTTGTCTTTGGTGTTGCAACTAGCCTTGCGAATATTATTTCATCGAGCTGTGCGCTCATAACAAGCTATGTTCTTAATAAAAAAGCGGTGTTTCACGGCGAGGGTGGAGCGCGACAGGCACTACTGTTTCTTGTCTTTACTTTGCTCGGTATTTGGTTGGTGCAGACAACGACCGTGGTGCTTGTTGAGCAGGCGCTTTTATCGTTTACTGGGACAGATGGCAAAAGTGCTTGGGTTTTACTTGTCGCCAAGATAGCGGGATCGGTTGTGACGCTTGGATGGAACTACCTGTGGTATAGTCGTGTAGTGTTTCGCCAACCAAAGAGCAAAGAATGATACAATGACTATCGTATGAGTTTGCTCTCAAAGAAACACGATAAGCGTTTTTGGCCTCAATTTGAGTGGCGAGATATTGGTGTGCTGACGGCGGCACTGGCGACGTATGCAACACTTGTATCTCTGACATTGACCAAGTTCTCGTTGTGGTTTGACGAAGCATTCGGCTCGTATCTTGTGCGGTTTGATATATCACAAATCGCTTATTACACATCTCACGATGTACATCCACCACTTTACTATTGGCTGCTCAAAATATGGACAATGGTGTTTGGGAATACCGAATTTGGCTTGCGATCGATGAGCGTTTTCTTTGGTGCTGTGACAATCGCCGTATTGTTTGCGATGCTACTACGCTTTTTCGGACGACGTGTGGCATATACGTCACTTGTGCTGGTAGTGTTGTCTCCGATGCTGCTACGTTATGGTCAAGAGGCACGCATGTATACACTACTCACGACAATCATCGTGGCGGCAACATATCTGATGCTATATGCCGAACAGACTAAAAAGCGTTGGGCATGGATATTATACGGTGTATTTGTTGGACTTGGCATGCTCACGCAATATTTTGCGGCGCTCGTGTGGGTTGCGCATTGGGTATGGCGATTTGCTAAAGTGCGTCGACCACACGATGCATGGAAGAAGACCTGGCGAGCATTTTTCACAAAAAATTGGCTGCAGGCTCATGGTGTGGCATTGCTTGTGTTTGCGCCATGGCTACCATACTTTTTGCGTCAGCTGATTGATGTGCAGGGTAACGGTTTTTGGATCGGGCCTGTGACGGTTCATACGATTCCGAATTTTTTCTCCAACGCGTTTTTATTTACTCAAGCTAGTGCAACAACGGGCTGGTTTGCATTAGCGATTGTCTTGATAATTGCAGCGTATGGCTATCTTGCGCTTCGTGTACGCACATCAGTAATCTCAAAAGACATTGCATCAGTCTGGCTTTTTGTCGCTCTGGTCATCGTTCCGATCATTGCTCTTTTCATATTATCTCTACCACCGCTGCGACCAGTGTTTGTCGATAGATATTTGATTGGCGCTGTACTGTTTTTGCCAGTGGTTATGGCACTCCTTCTTGTTGCTTCGCGTTCGTCAGTTTCCAGCTGGCTGTATCGTGCTACTGCGTCATTGACGGTTATCGTACTGATTGTGGGTGTATATAACCAAGCGGTAGTGGGTAACTATAACAAATCAAGTGGCAATGTACAGATGGCACGCCAGATTGTCGAGGCGACACGTGGGGTGGACGCGACGGTGCCGATCGTGACAGTGTCGCCGTGGCTTTTTTATGAAGTTGTGCCGTATAGCAAAGATACCTCGAAGGTATACTTTACGGATGAAACGATTCAGTACAAGTTTGGTTCGTTGCGCATGCTAAAAGAGGACGATACGTTTAAGATTAAAAAGATAGATGATTTTGCAACTCAGCACAAACGATTCTGGCTGCTTGGTGATGCCAATGGTGTCAAGTCATTGCGAGATACGTGGCAGCAAGAGCAGAGCGTGAGCGTGACGAGTTACATTGATAACAAGACGGTTCTCAGTGCAACGCTGTTTAGCGTGGAATAATATTCATTAAGAACTTTGTGCGAATCGCAGCATAGATGATGGCAATAACTCCGGCGGTGACAAGGAAATTGCCGACGATGTTTGTACTGGAGAAGTAAATATGAACAAAAAACACTAGTACGGCGTGAAGCGTATAGACATATAGCGAGTTGACGCCAAATGGTATGAGTAGCCAGCCGGTGAAACGGATGATTTGTTTTTGGAAGCGTTCGATAATGAAAAATGCTGCCCAAAACCACAGAAGGAACAAAAGGTAGCGTACAAGAGGTAGCTCTTCTTTGTAAAAGGTAGTGGTGCGGAGGCGCTTCGTTTCTTCGGCCAAGTGTCGTGCCCAATCGCTAGCAATAAATTCTTGAGCGAAAACAGTGAACACATTGAAGCATAGAGTAGCGACACCGATGATAGCAATCGGCCATGCAACGTAGCGTACCAAGAGTTGTTTGTGTCGTTGCCACCAGGCAGCTATATCTGGCCAGTGGAAGCCAATAATCATACCGCTAAAGAACAATAGTTGCCACGGGATTGGCTGATAAATCTGGATAGTAGTCCAAGACATGGTAGTGTGATCGACAGGCGATAGATACCAGATGAGTACGCTCAGTGCCAATACTATATACCACAGTTTTTTACGCAGCAGCCAAAGTGCGAGGGGCGTGACAGCTAGGAACATGACATAAAATCGCAAATAGTCGGCCCAGCCATAGGTGTACTGGAGGGTGAATGTGTCGATGATAAGTCGCCACCAGGAATGCTCTGCCATGACGCCATTTTTGACGCCATCGACACCAGGATAGAGGTACCAGGCAATAGCAGTGAATACGATAACGAGCACAGCGTAGGTTATGAGTAGCTGGAAAGTGCGTTTTAGAACTAATTTCGTTACCTTTTTGAACGGCTCGCTGACGAGCTTTGCACCGCGCACCAAACCGAGTACTAGTCCAGATAAAAAAAAGAAGCCTTCGGCGGTCGATACCATCAGCTGTCCACGCATACCAAGCCAGTCGAGCATGTTCGGAAAAAAGTAGATATGATTGATAACAATCGCAATCAAAAAGAAGCCACGCATGATATCAAACGTGACAACACGAGGGATTTTTGGTGTACTTTGCTTGCTACCCGACACTAATCGTCTATTATACCGCAGTCCTGCTATCGCTCCAGACTTGACTTGAGGAGGCGAGGTGCATGGTTGCTCTCTACTAGTGTTATAATAAAGATATATGGCAACGACATTTGAACCCTACGCAGCACCAGATTTTGCACTGAATGATCCCGACAGCACAACACACTCATTATCTGATTATGCTGGTAAATGGATAGTACTTTATTTTTATCCAAAAGACGACACTCCGGGCTGTACTACTCAGGCATGCAGTCTGCGTGATGCGCGCGATGATATCGCCGCACTTGGCGCCGAGGTGATAGGCGTGAGTAAAGATGGCGCTGCGAGTCACGAAAAGTTCAAGGCAAAACATTCACTCAACTTTACTCTTTTGAGTGATCCAGAAGGCGCAGTGATCGAAGCATATGGCGCTTGGGGAAAGAAAATGTTTGGCAAAGAGGGTATTTTGCGAAAAACATTTATTATCGATCCGACAGGAGTTGTCCGTAAGGTATATGGCCGTGCGACGCCACTTGGACATGGGGAGCAGGTATTAAAAGACCTGCAGCAACTGCAAGCGTAAGATTTTTGTTGAGCTACCTAAAGACTGGGTAGAATACACAACCCTATCTTTTTTATTACAGCAAATATTTAACTATTTGTCAAATTAGCGAGGCCGTTGAATAGCATATTTGCGGGCAAGTTGAGCGAAGCGATCGTCGATGACAGTCGGTGTGAAGTTGCCGAATTTTTTGGTAGCAGCTTGCTCGATGAGCCAGTCGGCGATAGCAGGGTTTTTGGGTAGCAATGATCCATGCAGATAGCTTCCGATGATGTTTCGATAGCGTGCGCCTTCGTGATCATCTCTGCTATTGTTGCCTGCGCCGCGCATCACGGTGCCGAGAGGGTGCACAAGTGTACCTAGATATGTCTGACCGCTGTGGTTTTCGTAGCCAATAATATCGCCAAATTCGTCGCTACGCGTGATAATATTGCCAATTAACCGTTCTGGCCCGGCTATTGTCTCGATATCAAGGAGGTTGATGCCCTCTATGATATGTCCATCTTGGGTTGTAAACGATTTGCCAAAAAGTTGGTACAGCCCGCAGATGACGAGCATTGGTGTGTCGTTCTCTGCAAGCTCGCGAAGAGTAGCGCCGATTTTGTGAAGGTCGGTCTTTATCTTGTCTTGGCCGCTGTCCTGTCCGCCGCCGCCAACAATAATATCGACATCGGCAGGGAAAGTGTCGCCAGGATTATACTCGATCACGCGTACGTCATAGCCATGCCACTCGGCTCGTCGTCGGAGCACTAGTACATTACCGTAGTCACCATAGATGTTCATGTTGCGTGCGTAGAGCTGAAGGATAGTAAGCTGTTTTGTCATGAGACGTCCTTTACATGACCGTATTTTGCGAGTTCACGTCGAAGCGTAAGCATGGCTGTGTAGGTGCAGTAGATACGCTTAGGTTTGTCTTTGTGACGTGATAAAAAATGCTTCAATGTTGCCGGTAGATTGGTATCGATATGCGTGAGCGGTACTTCATCGTACTGGAGACGCAGAGCCATGTCGTATGCGCGTATACCACCAACCGCACTGACGCCATGAGGGGCAAGACTTGTAAAGTCAATGTCCCAAAGCCAACTCATATCGCGGCCATCAGCGTAGTTGTCGTTGATTGCGATCATGGTGGCGTATTCATCTGGGTCAAATGACGCAAGACTGAGGCGAAAGCCGCTCGGGTTTTTGACTAGTACCAGCTCGCACGGTTGTCCTGCGACAATGATACTTTCGCTACGGCCAAACGCGGGTGTTACTTTTGAAAGTGTCTTGATGAGCTGTTTCGTATCGGCACTATCTCCTAGGATAGAGCGCACGAGAGCGAGCGCGGCAGCTGCGTTAAAGATATTATAGATACCTTGGAGCTCGAGTGAGGTGTGTAGCGTTTGTTTGTCGATAAGAAACGTTGCCTGTTGTTTGTCGACTGCTTGGAGCGTGACGTCGGCTAGAGGGCGCGTGGCGAGCCGGGCGGTGCTACCGTGCATATCGTCATCACTTGGAAATGTGGCGAGTAGCGAATCAGCGAGGCCAAAGTAGCGGATATTTTTGTCGAGCGATGCGCCAATAGCTCTGAGGCGTGGATCTTCGCGGTTGACAACAACTGTGTCGGTTGTTGCTTCTGCAATGTGACGCAACAACTTGGCGGTTGTGTCGATTTCACCAAAACGATCGAGCTGATCGCGTAGTACATTGAGGAGCAGCGAGAAACGAGGCTGAATACTATCAACAAAGTGCACCCCGTGAGCTTCGTCGAGTTCGAGCACAGCAATATCAGCGTTGAGCCGACCACGGTGGTCGACTTCTCCGAGTAGCGCTGCTGCGACGCCGCGGCTAAAGTTGCTGCCAGTACGATTGGTAAATACTCGTAATCCTTGGCCTTCGAGCAGCTCGACGACCATTTTAGTGGTAGTTGTTTTGCCGTTTGTGCCACTGATGATCACGACACCACGTGGCAACTGAGCAAGAGTATCGGCGACAAAGTTTTTGTCGATAGTTTCGACAAAAAGACCTGGCAGTGCCGACCCGCCACCGCGTAGACGGGCAATGTAGCGGACGGCTTTGCCAAAGAGCACACTGTAAGGTTTGGTCATGTTCTTACTATTATAGCGCAATTTGGTGTTTCAACACGCTGTTATGTGGTGCGTATCAGTGGTACAATGTGTTTATGCTTTTAGCCATAAGTCTTCTTAAGTGGTGGTACGGTGACGGCTGGCGCAAACGGACACATCTGGTTGCTGCTCGGCTTGACGGCGTGATCGATTATTTCTCTGTCGATCTATTACTTAAGACGCTTTTTGCACCCTATCGTCAGATTTCTGCTGGCCGAGTAGACGGGCCGCTAGGCGTGCAGTTTAGGGCGATGATCGACAAGCTTTTTTCGCGTATCATCGGTGCATTTATCCGTCTTATTCTGTTAATAATCGGTGGGCTGACAATTGGTCTTCAGGTGTTATTCGGCTGTCTTATCTTGGTGGGATGGGCGCTCGTTCCGCTATTGCCGCTTGTCGGGCTTGCGATGATGCTTTCGGGGTGGACATTATGACCGAGCAGCCGGTGGCGTATGATTATGCGAGTGAACGTAGTGCCAAGGCGCGTTTGGGCGTACGGCTTCGAGGAGCTTGGCGTCTCGGGCTGATCTTGCTGGTTGCTGTACTTGGGCTTGGCGGTGCGGCGCTCGTATTTGTGTCGCAGCCACTAGGCTGGCTATTGATTGGGCTGGTAGCGCTGCCGACTATGGTGCTCGAATGGTATAGCGGCGAGCTGAAACATCCTGTTTCAAGCAGCGAAACAATAGATGGCGTACTATCTGGTGATATCTTGGGTCAGCTAGGTAAAAATCCAACCCCACAAGATGTAGCACGAGCAGCTTCAGGGGTGCGCGGGGGGCAGTTCTTTGCTATGAGGTTTGGCATCACGGGTGGATTGTTGCAAAATATCACTACCGACCAGCCTGCCGAGACGCAGGCGATATGGCAGCATGCGCTCGAGATTCGCGAAATATCAGGCAGTAAGAATATTTCCGGTGCAGTATTGACGGTAGCGGTAGTGCGCAGCTTTTCTGATTATGAATCGCTGTTGGCGCACATGAAGCTCGATATGGATGATCTGATTGCGGGCATTCGTTGGTATGAGCATTTGCGGGAGTTGATTGATCAAAGTAAGCGACCGCGAAGAACGGGTGGTATTGCGCGTGATTTTTCATTTGGATATATTCCATTGCTCAAGCGCTTTGGGCAAAATCTATCCGAATCTGCAGGTTCTCGTATTTCAGTTGAGGTCGAATCGCACCGACGTGCACTCGATCAGCTCATGGAGACATTTGGTAGTGGTGGTCGGCAAAATGTAGTTTTGGTAGGCGAGGCTGGTGTCGGCAAGACGACTATTGTTCATGCATTTGCCGAACAAATTCTCGATGCTCGCGCCAAGATTCCGCCTAGTCTCAAATTTCGACAGATTTTTATGCTTGATTCAGCGGCACTGATAGCAGCAGCTCCCGGTCGTGGCGAGCTCGAAGGGCTTATCATGCAGGTGCTTGGCGAGGCATATAGTGCCAAAAATATTATTATCTGCCTCGATAACGCGCAGTTATTCTTTGAAGAAGGGGTTGGGTCGGTCGATCTGACAAATGTATTGTTGCCGATCCTCGAGGCAGGCAATTTGCGGGTGATATTGACTATGGATGAGCAGCGATTTTTGCAGATTGGTCAGCGCAATCCTGGTCTTATAAACGCGCTCAATCGTATCAGCGTTCCACCACCGGGACGCGAAGAGACGCTAGCTGTTATGCAAGATCAGCTCATCTTTACTGAATACCAGCGCAAAGTGACGTATATGTACCAGTCTTTGGCCGAAGCATACAAGCTAAGCGAGCGCTACATTCATGACTTGGCGATGCCGGGTAGAGCACTCAAATTACTCGAAAGCGGCGCTAGTTATGCCGAGGGTGGTTTGGTGACAGCGAATTCTGTTCAGCAGGCAATAGAGCAGACGATGGATATAAAGGTTGGGGTAGCGAGTGGCGAGGACGAGCGCGAAAAGCTACTCAATCTCGAAGATCATATTCATGAGCGAATGATTAATCAGACACGTGCTGTGCAAGTGGTGAGCGATGCGCTGCGTCGTGCACGGGCTGGTGTGCGCAATCAAAACCGTCCGATTGGTACGTTTTTATTCTTGGGCCCGACTGGTGTCGGCAAGACAGAGCTATCAAAAGCACTCGGTGAGGTTTATTTTGGCGGCGAGGATCGTCTGATTCGTCTCGATATGAACCAATATGTGCTCGCCGAGGATGTAACGCGGCTGATCGCTGACGGTGCAGACGACCCAAGTAGCCTAACGGCACAGGCTATGAAGCAACCGTTTAGTGTGGTGTTGCTCGACGAGATTGAAAAGGCTCACCCGCAGGTGCTCACAACGCTTTTGCAGTTACTCGATGAGGGGATACTGCGTGATATCAAAAACCGAGAAATCAGTTTTCGTGATTCGATTATTATCGCTACCAGCAACGCGGGAGCTGATCGTATTCGTGAATATATTGAGCGTGGTTATAAGCTACAAGATTTTGAACAGCAGCTAGTCGATGAGTTGATCGACAGTAATCAGTTCCGACCTGAGTTCTTAAATAGATTTGATGAGATTGTTGTGTTTAGGCCACTCGAAAAGCCAGAGCTTATTCAGGTGATCGATCTGATTCTGGGTGGTATCAACAAACAGATGGCATCACAAAAAATCAGTATCAATGTTGCGCAAGACGCCAAAGAATATTTGGTTGACGTTGGCTATGATCCACGCCTGGGTGCTCGGCCGATGCGTCGAGTAGTGCAGCGAGCGGTTGAGAATCTCGTCGCCAAGCAAATGCTTGCAGGTAGTGTGCCACCTGGCACGGTGATAGAGATATCGCTCGATCAAGTCCAGCGTATATTAGGAGTCGATAGTTGATTCGACTATTTCGGTCGCAGGTCTTGTAGGTACAATATACATAAAGACCGAACACGATATAGCAGCAGCTGCGAGTACGATGGTAATTGGCCATGATTGGATAATCAGCGCGCCAGCAACACATGAAATCCAGGCTGCACCTTGTGAGATAAGTTTTGTGCGCACTGGCAGGTTTTTATGTTTGTGAAATATTTCGATTTGCTGCATGGTTTCACGCAAAATCGGTAGCTTCGTGAGCCAGCGATGCAGGCGCGGACTAGATTGCGAAAATGCCCAGAGTGCTATGATGATAAAGATAGTCGTCGGTAGACCCGGGAGGAAAATACCGAGAATACCCAGCCCTGTCGTGACAAAGCCCAGCGCAACATAAAAAATACGTTTACCAACCACTATATTATGCCATTTTTATTCTTCACTGCTACTTAGTATAGCAGCTTATTGAAAACGCTTGCTGCATGGGTAGGTGGGTAGTGTTTAGTGAGCCGTGATGATTTCCGTGTTTGAGATATCGATCTCTCCTCTATAGAGAATGTGAGGAATATATCGCCAAAAGAGTTTAATATAGGGCTCCCCTGCCTCGAGCTCGTGTTTGTAGTAGTCTTTTGTTTCTTGGGGTATCTGTGCATATTTTTCTAGATCTTCGTAGCGATACGTTGCAAAATTATCGGGTGTATAGTTTTTGGGATCCGCTGTAGGCTGGAACAAAAATACACCGAGCTTGGATTGATCGAGCTCGCGTGGATCGATCTTAAAGTAGCGGTGTGGCTTGAGGTCGGGCCAGCCAGCCTTTCGTCTTTCTTCGTATATTTGCGCGGGATTCACTGCAGTAAAAAACAGCACATCATTCCACAAGCAATCATCAAACAGAGGAATACGCTGCCGCGTCACGTGCTCACGGCCTTGATATTTGCTTACTTGCTTTGCATAGGTTTCAGGATAAATACCTTTCATTGCATTAAGAGGGTAGAGTATATTTCCCTGTAGATCATTTGGTATGTGGTGGTAGATAAAATTCATAGTCTCTGTATATTTAGGGTGTCGCTAGCTCTATTGTAGTACAGAATGAGGCTCGATTAGTCGTGATATGATAAATGTCATGAATGTTCACTTTATATGCAGAGGTAATATACTCCGCAGCATCGTCGCCGAGACATATTTGAAATCTCTCGAACTCAAAGATGTTAACGTCACTTCTAGTGGCACAAATGTAGACTGGGAAGATGAAATAGAAAAAGGCTATTTTCAAGACACCTTGAGGCTGCTTGATAGTCATAATATTAAAACATATGCAAAAGATATACCCAAGCAGCTTACTCAGGCGCGAGTTAGCAGTGACGATATTATCATATGTATGAATCAGCGAGTGATCGACGAAGCCAACTCTATTATTGCGTTACCCCGTAATATTATTAATTGGAATATTATTGATATCGGAGAGGGTCATCGAACTGTTGCGTCAGACAAAGCGTTGTATCTCGAAGAAATATATAACGAGCTAACTCAGAAAGTCGATGAGTTAGTTGTAGATTATGATCTAAAGCAGTAAAGCATCTATTTGCGAGATGAGGATTCAATCAGTTCCTAGGTGGTAGAGTTTTATGACAGAATATTCCAGCATTGGAAGCCTCGCCTCTCTAACGAGCTGAAAGCTGCTCACCTGCTCAATAAATGAGCAATTTAAAGAGTTAGCGATACTCATGGCTTTTTTCATGGGTATTTCATCAACAAAGCGAATAATTGTGCTGTGAACTATGTTCGGCGGCTGTTTCGTATTTGGAAGAAGGTCAATTTTTGAAAGGAATTTTTGCCGTATGTCATTAAAGGCTTGTGTGCTTTTTTTGTCAGCAACTATCACAATAGCTGACTGGCTAACGATGATCTTACCAAAAGTGAGGCTGATCGGGTCGACGTTACTTAGGATTTCTCCTAGTGCTTTGTCGTATTTTGGTTTTATTTCTCTAAAAATTCTGTCTTTGCTACCAGAATAATCTACTAGTGGCGCAAGCCAATCTAGTAGCGTGATATGAAGTGAGTCAACTGGGGTCGCCCATACAGGATATCCAAACTCTGCCACGAAGGTATCTTGTAATTGTTTAATCTCATTTCGAGAAGGTTCGCTCAAAAGAGTATTAACCATATATCCAACAGCGGATTTATTCAGGTAGTCGCTGCTATCTGTGGTTAATTCCATGAACCTATCATAGCAAAACAAGAACACTTCATTTCGAAGTGTTCAAGCATAATCATTTTGGTACCCCGGAGTGGATTCGAACCACTGACCTTAGGCTTAGAAGTCCTCTGCTCTATCCAGCTGAGCTACCAGGGCGTGTGGCTATTATATAACAAAACTGCTCTAAAGGGACGTACTACAGTGCTTCTTGGTAGGCATTCAGAACAAAGTGTCATCAGTCTATTGTCGCTATTGTAAAAGCATTGAACCTGACTCAACAATATCACGGTAACTATACTATGTCTGCAACACGATAGCCGTAGTATTGTAAGTCACCTGTGACTTCGCGTAAGCCATTCAACATTACACTAGGCACAAATGATTCTCTCTCGACATCACTTAAAGCATCGACTTCTAAAACACGTAGACTAGAATCAGTGAATACATCGTATTTTATATCAAATTCAGTGCCAGCTTGGGTGTGTTTGAATTCGTACCGTCTTTTTTCAACGTGAAGAATTGAGTCAGCAAGAATTTTTTTGTATCGCTGCTCGGTAATCTTCTCCTTCTCCGAAGTCCTATTGCCGCCAATGGTTACTTTTGAGATCAGTAGCATTTGGACGGTCCCATCTTCAAGCACCTTACGCACGATTTTCTTCTCGTTATCCCCTCTGGTCTCTAGCCAGTCGGTTACGAGAAGGTAACTGGTAGCATTATTGGTTTCTAGAAATTCAGAAGAAATCGTGTCAACGACAAATTTTCTTGCATTGTCTTCAAGAAATTCCTTTTGTTGCTCCTGCTCTATATTCCAACCATCTTCCATATATCGTTTGCCTGCTCGAAATGCGCGCAAGGCTTTTAGTACAGTTGGGACTACATTATCACCAAGTGAATTTATTGTTAGCCATTCTACTGCATCAGACTTGTCCGGCTCGGCTATAATTGGCTCGCCACTCCACTTAGGAACGACGAAATAGTTATCAAAATAAACACCCTTTATTTCGTTTTGACGATGAACGGTTATGGCATGTTCAAGCTGTGCTGCGTCTGTGCGCAGACCAGTTTCTTCACGTAGCTCTCTGGCGGCGGCTTCAGATGCTGATTCGCCTTTTTCGATATGACCCGTTGGCGTTGTATAGAGTCCGTCCATCCACCCCGTGTTGAACCTCCGAAGCATCAAGATTCTGTCTTTATCATCTATGACAAGTGCATGCGCAGCGGCGTTGGGCGTGAATTTCTCTCTCATACAACTATAGTACCAAACAAAAAACACTTCTTTCGAATACTTTAAGTAGCAGTTCTATGGTGCGGGCGGCGAGCTACATCCATATCGTCACGTGCTCGAAACTAGGAGGTAGTTTCTGCGCGCGCTCCTCATGACCGAACTCGCATCTGGCTTACTGTGTTCGCTGATGCGAGCCCAGTCTACGCAACTTCATACCAATATAATAGACTCTGACAAGCAGAGTCTATTATATTGGTGCGGGCGGCGAGAATCGAACTCGCATCACTTGCTTGGAAGGCAGGTATATTAGCCATTATACGACGCCCGCGTATATCGAAACTACACCATAGTATACCAGAATTTTGCTATACTATAAATAAGGAGAATGTTATATGACTGATACAAATGATTATGGACCACAGCCGTTTGTTTTGAACATAGAAGAGGCGACTGTCGGTAACGATAGCTTTCGTGTTGCGAAATGGACAGGAAGTAATATGCAAATGACGTTGATGGCGATTCAGCCTGGAGATGATATTGGGCTTGAAGTGCATGTCGATCACGATCAGTTTTTGCGTATTGAGCAAGGTAGCGCCAGAGTGGTGATGGGACCAGCAGAGGACAATTTGAACTTTGAAGCCGAAGCTGAGGATGATTTTGCCATTTTTGTTCCGGCGGGCTCATGGCACAACGTTATCAATACAGGTGATCAGCCACTCAAGCTATACTCGATCTATGCACCATCTGAGCATGCGCACGGCACTATACATCAGACAAAAGCCGAGGCTGAGGCGGCCGAGCACTAAAATGGCAGATCTCAACCAGTTTCTCAATCAAGATATGTCAGCAGATGATGTGGCCCACACAAGTGGCTACGCAGATGCGGCTGGTGGTGCAGGAGCTGGTGGTTTGTCGATGGAGCAGCGACGTAAGTTACTCAATCAGCCACGCGTGGTCGGCTCGTACCGTTATTCGCATCTGGGCAGACAAGGCTCGGGTGTAAAAGCTCGTACGGTCGATCAGCAACGCGGTCGGGTATACGATCCAAGCAGCGATAACTTTAGTGATGATGCAAAAACAAGTAATCGCCAACACGGTGGTATCAAGGACAATACGCAAATCGACACAAAATCTGTCGAACGTCGGCAGCATTTTATCGAGCCATCGTCTCGTCCAGCACCAAAAGGCTACGACAAATACGCCTAAGAAAAAAGCTCCGATATTCGGAGCTTTTTTCTATGGGGCGAGATATGGGAATTGAACCCACGGCCTTCGGAACCACAACCCGACGCTCTAACCAACTGAGCTAATCCCGCCATCTAAGATTTGCAGCGCTACTTTGCTATCTGGCGGAGCCAGATACCCCAGTAGTTCTCGGCATATTACTGCGTTGCTTTTTGCAATACTCCTTCGACGTATTTCTATACGTCTCTGTCCGTGTTTCAAAAGCGCCTTGTACTATGCACGAGTGCAATATCTTAGACATCACTATAGCATTTTTACTGAGGTAAGTCTATATCTCGCGGACTGTTTCTATATGAGCACCGAGACTGTTGAGTCTGCTGGCAAAATCTTCGTAGCCACGATTGATCGAGTAGACATCGCGGAGAATCGATTCGCCAGGGGCTGCGAGCATACCAAGAAGTACAACAACTGATGGCCTGAGTGCTGGCGGCGCTACGATATCGGCTGGCTTCCACTTGGTCGGGCCAACAATATAGACACGATGCGGATCAAGCAGTTCAATCTCAGCGTTTAATTTGCTAAGTTCGGTAAAATAAATTGCACGGTTTTCGTATGACCAATCGTGCACCAAAGAGCGCCCCTTTGCAGCGGTTGCGATAAGACCCATAAATGGCAGGTTGTCCATGTTGATACCTGGAAATGGCAGGGCGTGGAGCTTATCTTTGGCAGCGGTCATGCTGGATTTTTTGAGATGAATATCAACGAGCCGCGTATGATTGTTGCGGGCTAGGTACTCGTCGCTTAGCTCGTATTGGAGCCCCATTTCTGCGAGGGTTGCGAGCTCGAGCTCGAGGAACTCGATAGGTGCACGCGTGATTGTTATTTCACTGCCAGTAACAACGCCTGCTGCAATAAAACTCATCGCCTCGATCGGATCTTCGCTAGGATGGTATTCAATATCTTTGTTGATATGGCTCGTGCCTGTGATACGAAGCGTGGTTGTACCGATACCCTCAATACCTACGCCTAATTTTTGCAAGAAAATACAAAGGTCTTGGACGGCATAGTTTGGGCTGGCATTGCGAATAGTCACGGTGCCATGCGTATAGAGACTGGCCGCCATGATGACATTTTCGGTGACAGTATCACCACGCTCAGTCAAAATAATAGACTGATCGATATGTTTTTTGGCGACGGTTGCTTGGTAGTAGTCGGTATTGGCGCGCGCTTGAACATCGAGCCCAAAAGGTCGAAGACCGGTCATGTGTGGTTCGACGGTGCGTTTGCCAAGATTGCAGCCACCTGCATATGGCAGACGGAATGAACCGTACTGGTGCAACAGTGGACCTAAAAACATGATAATTGTGCGCGTGCGCTTGGCGGCGGCGATGTCCATTTCCTCAAGCGCTAGTTTTTTGGGAGGAATAATTTCGAGATCATTGTCGTCATTGAGCCAGCGCACTTTTACGCCGATGCTCTGCAGTACCTCAATGATACGATTGACTTCTTCGATACGTGCCACGCGACGCAGTGTCGTTTTGCCTTTGTTGAGAAGACTGGCGCAAAGCAGCGCGACAGCGGCGTTTTTACTGGTTTTCGTCTCGATACTGCCCGATAGCTTTTTGCCACCGTGGACACGAAAATTGATTTTGCCGGTGCGATTGAGCATCATAATATCGTGACTCAGTACGTCGCTGATACGTGCGATCATCTCGAGACTGATGTTTTGCCCACCTTTTTCAATGCGATTGATGGCACTTTGGCTGGTGCCGAGCGCCTCTGCAAGCTGGGCTTGAGTATAGCCGCGATGGATGCGGCTTTCTTGTATCAAGGTCCCAATTTTGACCTTGTATTCGTCAGGATTCATACCTATACAGCTTATATCATAGATGATATACAGTCAATGTGAGGGCGTCGTCTGAATGTGGGGCGAGCAGTGGTATAATAGAGGTAATTATAAGGGAGTAAAAACCATGCAAGACCAACAGATTGCTGATTTGATTGCGGCCGAACAAAAACGCCAGCGCGATGGCCTGGAGCTGATTCCGAGTGAAAATTATGTATCACGCGACGTGCTAGACGCGCTAGGGAGTGTGTTTACAAACAAATATTCCGAAGGCTACCCAGGCAGGCGCTATTATGGCGGCCAAGAGTTTACAGATCAGGTAGAGCAACTGGCAATAGATCGTGCCAAGCAGCTATTTGGCGCCGACCACGCCAATGTGCAAGCTCATAGTGGGGCACCGGCAAACGAAGCAGTGTATCATGCGTGGCTGGAGCCAGGCGATACGGTACTGGCTATGGACCTTAGTCACGGGGGTCACCTCACGCACGGGGCTCCTGTGACACGCAGCGCGCAACTATATAATTTTATTCGCTACAAAATGAAAGATAGCAGTACTGGCGAGATCGATTACGATGAGCTGCGCGAACTAGCGCTCGAGCATAAGCCAAAGCTCATCATCGCAGGCTTTAGTGCCTATCCACGCGAGCTTGACTATGCCAAGTTTGCAGCTATTGGTAGCGAAGTCGGTGCACTCTTGATGGCAGATATGGCACATATCGCTGGCCTGATAGCTGGTGGTGTGGCTCAAAATCCGTTTGACTATGGTTTTCATGTCATCACGACCACGACACACAAGACACTGCGCGGTCCGCGTGGCGGCTTGATACTGAGCAAGGGTGTGGTAGGTAATCCACTCAAAAAGCCAGAAAAAACGATAGAAAACATCCCAACATTGATCGATCGCTCGATATTTCCAGGTATGCAGGGTGGACCGCATATGCACGTGATTGCTGCCAAGGCGGTGGCATTTGGTGAGGCGCTTCAGCCAGAGTTTAAGGCGTACACTGAGCAGGTCGTCAAAAACGCCGCTGTGCTAGCAGATGAGCTACAAAAACGTGATTTTCAGCTCGTGACAGGTGGTACGAGTAATCACTTGATACTGGCCAATGTATACGAATCTTTTGGTGTCGATGGTAAGACGGTCGAGCAGGCACTCGACAAAATCGGCCTCACGCTCAATGCCAATAGTGTGGCTGATGATCCATTGCCGCCATTTCGACCGAGCGGTATCCGACTCGGTACGCCTGCGTTGACGACGCGCGGGCTCGGCACTGATCATATGGTCCAGATAGCTGACTGGATACGTCAGACTGTCGACAAGCGTGACGATGAGGCGGCGCTACAGGTATTGCGACAAGAAGTGATTAGTTTTGCACGACAGTTCCCGTTGCCTAGCGATAGGTAGTGGAGGTGTAATAAAAAATACTCCCCGAAGGGAGTATTTTTAGATTGAGTGCGCTAGTTGATTAGCAGCTACCGCCTGAGCCAGCTCGGACGCTTGTAGCGACACCGCTACCTCGTGGGTCGAAGTAGTGCACTTCAACGCCATTGTTGGCGCCACATGGCTCAACAATGTAGGTCTTTTCACCACTGGCTACAGCTGGGCCGTTGGTATTGGTGATTGCTGGAATGGTGCCTGGGGTACTCACGGTAATATTGTCAGGTAGGGTTGCTGACGGTGTGATGCTAAATTCTGTCGCAGGATTGTTGAATTCAGCAGCAGTTTGTGGATAGCGACCAACCTGCGCATTGATTGCTTCGGCGAACTTAGCGATGCTCGATGCATCAGACTGACGCTCCGAGTTACGTGCGTTGTTTTGGATACCGGTAAAGGCAACGATAGTGATAGCGGCCAAGATACCGATGACGACAACCACGATCAAGAGTTCGACGATAGTGAAACCCTTTTGGTTCTTAATTGTTTGAAGATTCATGTAAATGAATGCCCCCTAATTAATTGTTATTTATGTATGTAGAATACTATATAGAAAATATAAGCGCAAGCGGCTTAGCTGGTGATGGATAGTTCGAGCGGTTCTTGTTCGAGGTGAATCTGGAACATATCCCGTACGGCATTGGTGATAGTGGTGCGTGCTTCGTCGAGCTGTTGGTAGCTGGTGGCAGATTGGTTGATCAGTACGAGGGCGTTTTTGTCGTGTAGTTTCATGGCGCCGAGATCTTGTTCTTTGAGTCCAGTCATCTCGATGAGCCAGCCTGCCGGTATCTTGACGTGCTCATCGTCCATTTCGTGCATGGGCATGCCGTCAAAGCGTTGCTTGAGGTCGTCGGCTTGCCAACGCTCGATGATTGGATTTTTGAAAAATGATCCAGCATTTGGCAGTACTGATGGGTCGGGTAGTTTTTCGGATCGTATAGCAAGCACAGCATCGCGGATTGTCTGTGGCGTGATGGTGGCAGGATCGACTTGATTGGTGTCGAGATATTGCTGTAGGCTTTTGTAAAAAGGTGGCTGGGGCTGTTTTTTGTATAGAGTGAGCGTGACTTTGGTAATGATATAGCGCCCAGTTTCGTCGCCTCGAAAAATACTGTGTCGATAAGAAAAGGCACAATCCTCCCAGGTAAGGAGGGTCATGCGGTCATTTTGGGTGTCGTAGGCCTCGAGTGATATAAAGGTATCGGCAAGCTCTTGGCCGTAAGCGCCGATGTTTTGAACTGGTGCAGCTCCGACAGTGCCTGGAATGCCCGACATCGCTTCGATGCCTGAGAGGTTACGGGCAACGCTAAATGCGACCAGGTTGTCCCATATCTCGCCGCTGCCAGCCGAGACAGTGGTTGACTCTTCGTTATCTTCGGTAACAGTGATGCCGGGTATACGGTTAAGCGCAATGACGCCCGGATAGCCTTCGTCGCGCACGATAAGGTTGCTGCCTCCGCCTATGATATAGAGTGGCTGGTTGAGTTTTTGGCAATTATGGTAAAGATGCTGGATTTCCTCTGCCGAAGTGATAGTGGCTACGTAGTTGGCATTGCCGCCAAGTCGCATGGTGGTGAGGGTACTAAGAGGTATGTTTGTTTCTACTTTCACTACAATATATTATAGCCTAGCGACCGATAAAATGGTACAATAACAGATACCTGCTTGGCTGCTATGATGAAGCCAAACAACAGAGACGAGCACCGGTAGCTCAGTGGATTAGAGCATCTGTCTTCGGAACAGAGGGTCGTAGGTTCGAATCCTACCCGGTGTACCAAGAAAATAAGGTCAGTGCGCTGGCCTTATTTTAGTAGAGAAATATTTTCATTAAACTTGATTTATATCGGTATTTTTGTTATAATGAAAGGAGATACCTACGCGTTTTTTGCGTAAAGATCTGGGTCCATAGCTCAGCCGGTTAGAGCACCTGCCTCTTAAGCAGGGTGTCCTGGGTTCGATCCCCAGTGGACCCTCCAAAGAAAAATACCTATCGCTAGCGATAGGTATTTTTCTTTGGCAATCAGACGCTTCTTGCTGTAACTAGTTAGTAAGAAGCGTTTTGGTAGGGATGGGGGTGATTAGAAAACAGGTCCCTTGGAATATGGTGTAGGGAGACGATATGGGCCAGTGACGCCAGGCGTGTTGTGGCTGGAAGATACACCATCACCTAGGCGGTAGTCGGCGCCGTTGCCCCAGCAGATGACGACAGCATTGGCGACAGAGCAGGTCGACGATGCGCCTGTAGATATATGGGTAGCGACGCGACGCTGAATATTCACTGGTGATGTTGGTGCTGTGGTGTCTATGGTAGCGCCGCCATTGATTAGCACAGGGGTGAGTTGGTTGGCCGTACTGCCATTACCCAAGCGATAGTTGGCGCCAGCTCCCCAGCACCAGATATTGCCGTTGGCTGCGGAGTCGTTACCATGAATAAGCGCACAGGTGTGCTCGGCATCGCTGTCGATCTGCGTGGCGTAGTAGTCGCCAGCGGCACCGTGTATTTTGGTAGGAACAATCTGATCGCGTAGTTCGTTGTTGTGAGGAGTTTGCGGAACAATTGTTTTGTAACCACATGGTCGCAGATTTAGGAGTCCGCAGCCTACCATCGATCTCACACCGGTGCAGTTGTTGGGGTTGAACGGATGTGCAGTGTAGTTGCAGTCTATATCGTATGGCGTGCCGTCCTCTATCCATGACTCTGTACCTGTGCCTGCCTGGCCCTTGTCGTTTTTGCCCCAGCAGCCAGCCTTGCCGTTGAAGATGCCGCAACTGAAATCTCCACCAGCGCTAATATCGCTGACAGACGGCCGCATATTATTTGGCCCTGTCGGTGATCCGGCGAGCCCAGCGGTGAGTAGTCGTGGGGTTGGTGAGTTCGTCTTGTTGTTGGTGCCTAGCTGTCCATGGTTATTCAGACCCCAGCAGAACGCATCGGCATTGGCAATTGCACAGGTGTGATTGGTGCCGGTGCTGATCTTGGTGACTGCCATATTGGACGCGAGGTCACCCTTGCCGTTGACGATCTGTGGTGTCTCGAAGCGTACGTCGGCAGAGCCCTGTCCTATCTTGCTGTTATTGTTGTTGCCCCAACAGTATGCTTTGCCGTTGGCAATGGCGCAGGTACTGTCTACTCCTGCTGATACGTCGGTGACGCGCATGCCGTTGAATGCTGTGACATGTTGCGGGCTACTCTGGTTTGCTGTGCTACCTATACCGAGCTGTCCACTACTGTTGAGTCCCCAACAGTAGAGTTGTCCGGATCGGATCGCGCAGGTATGGTTATTGCCAGCACTGACCTTGTGGACGTACTGACCCGAGAAAGCGGGTACGGCAAGGGGTGTAGTTTGAGTGGTGGTGCCGTCCATGCCTAGTTGCCCATACGTGTCTTTGCCCCAGCAGAAAAGCTGTCCGTTGGCGATAGTACAAGTGTGGCCGTCTCCTGTACTGACCGGACCATTGGCAGCAAAAGTACCTTCGTCGGTGCCAATAGGCGTGTTACCACCGGTACCAGTGAGCGATGGAAATGGGATGAGATTGAAGTTGCCGCTGGCTAGCCTACCGTTGCCGCCCATACCCCAGCAATATAGCTGACCGTTCGCTACGACACATCCGTGCATTGTGCCGGCCGCTATTTTTGTTGGTATGTTATGCTTTGGGCCATTTGCTCCATTGATGTTTATTGGCCCCAGGCTCATGATCGGTGCGCCGCCGCCATAGAGTAGGCCAGAGGTAAGCGATGTCATGCACTTGGCGATACCTTTATCTACGACACAATACATACCATCAAGACCGAGCGAAAGAAGGTTTTCGTTGTCGCCGTTGTCGTATGAGGTGACGTCTGCGTTTGCAATTTCTTGCCATGGTGTTTTAAACGATCCGACCCATTGAAACCCTGCCGTTGGCCCTTCGCCGACACAAAAGAAGCTTGTATCGGCCATACCGCAGGCAAGGTTGGAGCCGATATTCCATGATTCTGGATCAATAACTCTATTATTGAGATTGAAAGTGCTAAAAAAGCCAGCCTTGGACGACATGTCGTAGCCACCAGAAAACGACGCGTTACATAAATTTAGGTTGACCGAAATAACGTTTGCCGGCATCATGAGCGGAGAAGGGAAAGAGCAGAAAGGATTTAGCGGAACCTCTACTCCCATGCAGTACATACGTCCGTCGGCGAGCAGACAAGAGTCATGTGAACTGGCGGCGGCACGGACAGCTTTTTTGCCTGTCCATGGCGCGCTGTCATTATTTTCTGCGTTTCCGTAGCCATTAACTAGTATCGGTGCATTGCTATTTGGATAGGCGAAAACTTCAAGACCAAGGCAGACGTCGCCTCCGAAAATAGGAACACCAGCACAGAATCCTTGTTTGGTGGACAGCTGGCGAAAACCGTTATTGCCCCAGCAAGCTACGGCTCCATCGGCTCTGAGGGCGCATGAGTGCTGTTGGGCAACTGCTGTCGGCCAAGGTGGGATAGTGGCGGGCATCCTTAGTGGTGAGGTGTGAATGTCGGTGACAAAGTGGCCATTCAGGACGCCGCTTGTATGCCTAGGGACATTCGCGGTAGGTACTTGATACGGGAGGGTGTTGCCGCTACCGACTTGCCCCGTGCCGTTGCGTCCCCAGCAATACGGTAGGCCATCGGCAACCACACAGGTTGTCGTGTCCGACACTTCTACTGCAGTGACAGTCTTACCTGCAATCGCACCTTGGATCAAGGTGGGGTTCGGTCGGTCGACCGTTGTACCGTCACCTATCTGTCCTAGGTTGTGACCCCAGCAGTACAATTTACCATTAGCAATCGCGCAGTCGGTGTTTTGTGCTTTGATATTGGTTATCGATTCTCCAGAAGAGATAGCTTTGGTTTCAAAGCCAATCGCGACATTCATCTTACTTGTTGCAGTGTATGTTTTGACTGCAACACCACCAACGAGTAGTGTGACGGTGCCGACCGACAAGACATTATCTTGGGCGTCGGGCTGACTGACGCTAAAGGTTGATCGCCATTGATTATTTTGTTGCAGATATGCCGATCCGCCATTGCTCGTACCGGTACATGTTGTGCCAGGTGTCATGGCGGTTGACCATGTGAGAGTACCAGATTTCATGCAGCTGTTGGCATAGGTGATGCCCGAGTCTGCGGCTTCTTGAGCGAGATCTTGGTAGTTTTGCGCATTTAATACAAAGCTAGTATTGGCGGTTGATTGCATAAAGCCAATCGCGACTGTTGATATAGCAAAACCTAGCAGTATGGTTGCAATTAAAATATATCCTCGTTGGCTTGCTATTTTCATGTTGTCACTCCATTTATTCGTGTCACTCGTAATGTGCGTGTCGCTTCAGTAAGATACTTGCCATTTCCGGTCGATGTCGTAACGGTAACGACAATCGTTTGAGCAGTGGACGGGGCGTAGGAGTCTGCGGCATATTCGTCGACGATCGGATCAGGGGAGGATGAATTGAGGTAATAGTTGATCGAGAATTTCGTGACATTTGAAAGAATGATAGCATCTGACGCTTGGCAGCTCGCATGGACGGTGCCGGGTTGGCAGCTTGTCTTTTGAAAAATCGGCGTACTTATGCAGGTTGGCGATGGGCTTGTAATTGTGCGCCTATAAAGAGTATTGTTTTTGACGAAATAGATGAGGCTATTGGTGAGTGGCGTGGAGCAGTTAGATGCGAAAGCGAGGGTGCGTGAGCCAGTGCCATCCTGGCTTTTGTTGGCAGTTGTGGCATAAGAGGTGAGAATAAGAACGCGATTGTCGGCACCGGTGCCACGCCAATCCCACGGAGTACTATCGTCATTAGCCCCTAGCGGAGACGAGGCTGCGAGTGTTGGGTTGAAAGTGACAGCGTATGCCGAATCGTTTTTTAACGTGCGTAGTGCACGATGTACGTCGGCGGTTTGTATGATAGATTTTGTGCCTTGGGTATAGGAGGTGTAGAGGTCGTCGAGCGGTCCAAATATTAAGGGTATGAGAATGCCGGCAATCACAACGACAACAGCTAACTCAACTAGCGTGAAGCCTTTAGTTAATGTATGCCGCATGAGTGACGGTCTCCGATCCGTAGGTTATGGTAGAGATTATTTTTGCCGGAAAGCTTGGGCTGCAACCTTTGGGATAAAGGATTTGTAACATCTGAACTGTCTGGCCGGAATTGCTGGGAAGCGCGGTTTTGTCGAGTGATTCGGGAGCCAAGCCTGCTGTCGTCCAGGTGGGGGTGGTGACACCTGAAGTTGCATTTGTCGCAATAATACTGCCGGTAGCTGAAGAGTTAGCGAGTGGGTTGTTTGGGCTGCTGCCAGTGCTATCGCACGCTGCGGTACTGCTTGGTATGAGTGCTTTTGACGATATCTTGTTTAAATTTGTTTGAGATATATTATTAGCTGCAGCTAGTCTAGTAACAGCGAGCTGTCGAGATTGGGCACTAAGAAACGCTTGAAAAAACAACGTTAAAAACAACGTTACGATTACCGTCGTTACAACCATCTCTACTATGGTAAAGCCTTTCCCGTATTCATACACCACCATAATGCTACTGCTAATATATCAGATTGAAGCGGTTTTCAAAAGACAGTTAAGAGGTGCGTTTTTTCTCTTTTGGCCATTTCGAGTCATCAAAACCGAGCCATATGAGCCATACAATAGGGATGAAGATTGCCAATAGTACGAACCAACCTTCTTTGCCGAGTTTTTTGCCAATATGATACATCGCGATAATCAGAAAAATAAGCGAGATGATATTGATAAAAGGCACGAGCATGAGTACCGCCCAGAAACCTTGTTGATTACCAAGTTCAAGGAGTTTCCATACATTATAAACTGGCACCCAGGCGATCCACTGAGGCACGTCAGCTTTTTTGAATAAACGACCGACAAGAAACGCCTGGATAGCATAACCGATGACAGAAAAAACCAACAAAAAGGTTATAACCCATAGTGTTGCAGCGACGACAACTGCGTCGTTTGCCGTTACACTGTTTGCTGTTGCGAAATACTCCATATGCCCTCTCCTAGTTGTCATCATTGTAGCACACTGATACCATGGATAAGTTATGAAGATATTAAGTGGTAGTGAGCTCGTTGGATTTATGCAAGAACGCCAAGCACGTCAGGTGCGGGCTTTGCGTCAGGCGCACCATGTTGCGCCAAGGTTGGCTATTATCCAAACGATAGACAACCCGGTTATTGATCTGTATGTCGGACTCAAGAAACGCTATGGGGCTGAGATATTGATCGATGTCGAGGTCTACAAGATTGATCAAGATCAGCTTGAGGGCGTTATTGCGAGGCTTAACGACGACCCAACTACCCACGGTATTATTATTCAATTACCACTGGCCGATGAGTCGGCTACTCAGCGCGCAGTTGATGCAGTGGCGCCAGAAAAAGACGTCGACGGACTTGGTGTTAATGCGGTGTTTGATCCCGCAACGCCGACGGCGATTAATTGGTTGCTTGCTGGATACAATGTTGACTTGCGTGGCAAAGAGGTTGCGATTGTCGGTAATGGTCGACTTGTCGGTGCACCGCTTGCAGCGATATGGCAAAAAAGCGGCGTTTCGGTGACGGTTTTTGATGAATCTAGTAAGGATATCTCCGAGCGCCTGGTAGAGTGCGATATTATAGTCACCGCGACAGGTGTGCCCGGTCTTATTACGCCAGATATGGTAGGCGACGGCGCGGTGATTATCGATGCAGGTACCGCATCGGAGCAGGGTCGGATTGTGGGTGATATTGCACCAGAGGTTCGCTTGCGTGATGATATCGCGATTACACCAGAAAAAGGTGGTGTCGGGCCATTGACGGTCACGGCATTGTTTGACAATGTGATTCGCGCCGCACAAAATACGACGACAAGAGATTAGTTACTCGAGAAATCTGTCCTACTGGATACGAAGAGCTTCTTTGACACGAGCAACAACTTGGCTTGGAGTAAATTCTGCCTTAACGATGTAGCTGTGGATACCGAGCTCCTTGAGGGATTTTGGTGATTCTTCGACGCCAAGGTTTGTCAGCACGATAACTGGAATATTTTTACCCCATGGCTGTGCACGGATTTTTTTGAGCGCCTCATCTCCGGTCATTTCAGGCATTTGTAGGTCGAGCAGGATCATATCTGGCGTAAACGATTCAACCATCTCTATGCCAGATTTGCCATTATCAGCTACCTGCACGTCAAAGCCATCTGCTTCAAACTTCATGCGGTACATTTGACTAATAACAGCGTCGTCTTCGATGATTGCAATTTTGGTCATAATTAGTATTGTAGCACTATTTGTATAATGTGTCGTCGCTACGGTTTAACTGCATGTCGACCGTCGGTAGCTGTGTCTGCGATAATTTCGCCCTTCGTCATTTCGATGCGACGGGGAGCATGAAGGTTTTCATGCGTTACCATGATAATCGTCGTTCCAAGCTGACTGACAAGCTCGCCAAGGACTCGACTGGTCTTGTCTTTTAGCTCAGGATCCAATGCCGAAGCAGGTTCATCAAGGATGATTGCACGCGGATTACCAGCAAAAGCACGTGCTATCGCGACGCGCTGTTGCTCGCCTCCAGATAATTTTCCTGCCTTTGTTGACAGTAGGTCGTCGAGTTCGAGTTGTTGATATACCCTATCGAGCACCTTTTTATCAACAGGTATTTGCTTCATCCGTGAGGGTAGGTGAATATTGTCAACCGCTTTCATTTTAGGCAGCAGGTCATATCGTTGTGGTACAAAGCCCATGAAGCGCTCGAGTACGTTATCGAGGTTGACGTCGGGAAGTGGGTTGTCCATGCTGTTTTTTGGAATAAGACTGTATCCAACTGCACCGCTGTATTCTAGGTCGGGGTTCCACATCCTGGTGCCGAGCAGTGCAGTGGCAGCCAGTGTCTTTCCGGCACCCGATGGGCCATGAATCGAAGCGTATGTGCCCTGTTCGATATTAAGAGTAATACTTTTTACAACTTGCCGACCGGTTTCTTTGGCACGAATAGAGAGATCTGTGGCATGAATGCCAAAGTTAAAATCTGATGGATTAAAGTCATATTTGCTCATATACCACTCCTTAGTTCACCTGGGACGTTGGTCTTTTCGATCAGTCGATTGCTTAGTACAGACGACAAGGCAGTGACGCCAGCGACGACCAAGTAGCCGCTGGCGATTTTTGGATCAATCTCTTGTGCGACACCGAACTGAGAGGAGTTTGCGATATAGGCGAGCCCTCCCGCAACAGGAATAGAGACTCCGAATGCGGCAAGGTTATCCATTTGGGTTGCGATATTATTGGCGCGTTTGATGTGTTTTTTCTTGACACCTTGACTGGCTATCATCGCAATTTCTTTACGACGCGCGCGGATATCGTTTGCCTGCATGTAGCCAATGGCAATACCACCAAGAGCCATGACATCCATGATAAGCATCATCTGTAGTGGCTTGACGCTGCGATCCCAGAATTCATCGTTCTCTTCTTTTAGGTCTTCGAAGGTCCGTGATGAATATGTTTTGCCAAATCGCTCTTCGAGTTCCTGGAGTATTTGCTTGTGCTTGCCCTCTAGTCCCAAGGCGGCGATACCGGTCAGGGGCTTGTTCGGAAATATGCAGCCACTATCGATTAACTGGTCGGTTGAGCCGACAACAACAACACGATCAAGTCCGGGCTTGATAGGGACTGTCCCGGCTACGGTAGCTGGTTTGTCGTTGACAGTGACTGTGCCACCTGTCTCTACGCCAAGCTGCTCGCCAACAATGACAGACATATCATTGCAGTCATCAATCGCAGGCATAGATACGTTGAAGCTTTGTTCGATGACGACATTAGGCACTGCGATAATCGGTGCACTGGAAGGATTTATTTCGCTTAGTGGGTTTTTGACTTCGCCAAGATCGTGCGAATAGGCAATAGGGGTGCCACCCTGTTCAAGAATGACACTTTCTACTTCCTGTCTATCGACACTCATATAGTTGCCGGGTGCTCCTGCATAGCTATTGATGACTGGCGTAGCGTCTTTGTCGGCGCCAATCATATCTGCTGTTATCTCTATAGCTTCGCCAGCACCTTTACTCGCTGCGTCGCCTATTCCTGCAGCTCCAGCGATGATTCCCATGGTGACTCCTGCGAAAAGTACGCGGTGCGTTCGTCGTGTCTGATGCGTGAAGTCGTGTGCAGCTGCAATGCGGCTGTCGGGTCGAAGCTTGCGTCCGGCTGTATAGGCGATGCCTGTGGCTGCGCCGAGCCCTAGTGCCCAAGGTCCGAAATCACGAAGCGCATCGTTAGCTTTGATCATCATTTCACTTCCCTGAGTATTGACTGCAGGTGTCGGCGTGAAGTTGGTTAAATTGTCTAGCGTGTCGCCGATATCATCGTGGTTATAGGCTGCTAAAATACCACCGGCGAGCGCTACAGATGCTATCGTGCCTGCGACTATTTTACGGTGATGAGGGTGTTTGTCGTATGCTGCCACCTCATGATTCAGGTGAGAGTTATTTGATCTAAGAGTTTTAGGCATTAGGTCAGCGACTTTCTTGACAAATGATTAATATTTATATAACCATACGACTCTTTACAAAGAATGTCAAGGCTAGCAAAAGCGTAATCGTAATTGCTATAGTGAATAGAATATGATATAATTTTAAAGTTCTTGCATCAGCAGAGCCCTCGTAACACGAGGAATGACATTTAGGAGCAATATGAGTCCGCTGGATAAAGCCCCCGGACATTGGGGGACGCGCATCATTATGTTCATGCTGACCGGTGTCGTTATGTTCGCTGACACTCGTGTCGGCGGCTGGCTGATCGATCACTCCCCGTTAGTGCATCGCATCGGTCATTGACAGCGGCAATCAGCTCTTGTCGTGCAGGTCCGGTGGGTAGCATTGCTACCCACCGGACCAATCAATCTGTTCACTCAACCCAGCATGTAATTGACATAAATAATTATAAGTGTTACTATATATAACGAATTATGACATTAGTTAATCCTGAAGCAATGCGAAGAATCAACGGCAACGACACCAGTCGGGAACGCGCACAAGCGCTTATTCCTGAGGGGGTAGGTGTGGTGGATATTTCTTTTGGCCCACAGAATACAGAACTCTTGAACAAAATGCTTCCGATACGGGCCGAGTTTGTGCAAGCAATGAACTGGCGTGAGCGTGATCCCAATTATGATGATCGCGATGAGTATGATGATTTGGACGAGACACTTCACCTCTCTTTAACAGATAGGGAAACAGGTGAACTAATCGCTGGCCTTCGTCTTACGAGAGTACCATCAGTTGAGGAGTCGAAGAGCTGGATTATGCTCAGCGACAACCCTCAGATGATTGAGTCGGCATTGGATCATGTAGATGAGCAGGGTAGGAATACAGTCGAACTATTGAATGAGACCGCAAAAAGAGGCAATCTTTGGGATCTCACACGGCTTGTTTGTCCACTTGATGAAAATGCTGATCGAAAAAAAATAGTCGCCGGTATTATGGAATTATTTGCAGTTGGCTATGGTACTATCCGGCAAAACACTCTTGATGATGAACAGGATGACGTTCGATGGATATGCGCAGCGACAGATCTGGTTAAGATGACAGCTGAGAATCTGTGCTTGGATTTTGCATCAGCAGCAAGTGGACGGGTTAATAAAAAGGACTATATGGATACTCATTTTTGCGTCGTTAAAGTAGAAGAGACGGTGACGAATATCGCTGATCATGCCGAAGAGCAAAAGTTTAGATTCCCGTCAGAACATATGTTTAATGGGTTTCGAAAAGCTGGCCTATAAAAAGCTAATGGTCTATAATCCACTGTAAAGTGGAAACCGAATCTATAGTGACTGTCGTGGTGTTTGGGTTGGCGATGGCAATTATTGTGCTACTAGGTTTAGTGGTGCTCCTGAGAAATCCACGCATTGGATTACATCAGGTATTTTTTGGACTTTCTTTATCTGTAACGCTCTGGATACTAACAAACCTCATCTTTGCAGTTGTTAACGACGCATCAATTCAATATGCGGCAGCACATTTGAGTTATGGTGCGGGCGGCTTGCTGAGTCTTTTCTTTTTGCTTTATTGCCTCGAGTTGGCTGGGGTTAAATTACAGAAATCTTATCGAACACTGATATATATTGTGGGTGTTGTCACTTCGCTGGTCGCAGCTACTCCGCATATAATCGCGTATGATGTCAATGACGGCAAGGTGCTGACGAATACTGTAACCTTGGTGCTATATGGTGGCTATCATGTGGCTTATATCGGTGCGGGTATAGTGGCTATGGTGCGAGCACGTAAAAAAGCAGATCGACTCGAACGAGACAAGATCACTATTGTTTTTAGTGGCCTCGTTGCTTCTGTAGCTATAGGATTTTGTACCAATATATTGCTACCTGTTTTTGATGAGTATAGTTTTGTGCAGGTTGGCCCTCTTGCAACACTTATTTTTGTAGTCAGCAGCACTTATGCGATTGTTCGGCATCGACTGTTCGATATTCGTCTAGCGGTCGTAAGAACAACTGCCTATGTGTTGGCTCTACTGACGCTAGCCGCTGTGTATTATCTTATGGCCTACGTAGTATCGATCACGCTTTTTCAAGGACAGGCGACAACAACGGTTAGTATTAGTCCGACGAATATTTTACTGGCGCTAGTGCTGGCGTTTTTGTTCCAGCCGATCAAGCATTTTTTCGATAAAGCAACCAATCGTATCTTTTATCGTGATAGCTACAGTAGCGAGGTGTTTTTTGCAAAGCTCAACGCACTTTTATCTTCGACAATTGACCTGCGCGGGCTATTGAAGCGAGCGTCGGATTTGATTGCAATGACCCTTAAGGCAGAGCAGGCATTCTTCTTCCTTTATTATGCGAGCACAGATACGGCGACAAATCGCCACATGTCTGCAGGGGTAGATAGGCATACTCGGATGCCTATTGGCGATGCACGGATGCTTGACGGGTATGTGATGAGTAGCAATGAGAATATTTTTTTGACAGACATGTTGCCAGATGAGCTTGAGGTAAAGCGCATGTTGCGCTCACATAAGGTTGCGCTCGTGATGCCACTCCGTCACGACGGAAAGATTACTGGCTATGTGATGCTTGGCGACCATCGTAGCGGCAGCTATACTAAGCGAGATCTTGGTGTATTGCTCACTATTAGTAATAGTTTGATCATCGCTATTCAAAATGCACTATCGCTCCACGAGATTAGAGAATTAAACGCTACCCTGCAGCAGCGGATCGACGTGGCCACAAAGGAGCTGCGTGCTTCAAATGCACAGCTAAAGCATCTCGATCAGGTTAAAGATGAATTTATGAGCATGGCGTCGCATCAATTGCGAACGCCGCTGACAAGTGTCAAAGGGTATCTCAGTATGGTGCTCGACGGGGATGCGGGTCAGGTGAGCCCTCGGCAGCAGAAGCTGCTGACTGAGGCGTTCAGTAGTAGTGAGCGAATGGTGCGATTGATTGCTGATTTTCTTAATGTATCACGATTGCAGACGGGTAAATTTGTTGTTGATAAATCTGATATCGATCTTAAGGCAGTTGTAGAGAAAGAAGTGGAGAATTTGCGTATTATGGCTGCTGCTCGAAAGCTCAAGCTCACACTATCGGTGCCGAAGTCGGGGGTTGTCGTGCATGGAGACGCCGGAAAGCTACGCGAAGTTATTATGAATTTTATAGATAACGCTATTTATTATTCAAAACCAGATACGACGATCAAAGTTGAGATAGTATATCGGGCAAATGCTGTTGAATTCACTGTGCACGATACCGGCATTGGAGTGCCAAAAGAAGAACAAGGCCGGTTGTTCGGTAAGTTCTTTAGGGCGACCAATGCTCGCAAGCAACGGCCAGACGGTACTGGTGTTGGTCTGTATTTGGCCAAAAAAATTATTACCGCTCATCGCGGCACGATACTGTTTCAGTCGACAGAGGGCAAGGGTAGTACGTTTGGTTTTCGGCTGCCGCTGCCATTATCACACAAAGATACTGACAATACCGATAATCACTAAGATAATCGCCGCGACGATACCACCGATGATCAGTGCCGGTTTGACGACGCGAGAATTATCGAGCCACCATTGGTGGGCACGATTTCGGTGTACAGCCTGGACGCGCGTGATCGTTGGCCTTGTGACTGCGGCCCCACTGCCTTTGTATGGTTTGTTGCGCTTTTTTTTGCTCATGACTCTATCATATCAAATAACCCCTGCACAGGGCAGGGGTCAGATGAATCAAGACCTGATCGGTCCGGAGTGGAGCGGTCAGTCTCTTTATTAACCTCGTAGAAGGTTGCGTACACGTGGGCTACGAACAGCGTAAACGATAGCTGCAGTAAGGAGGCCGATACCCGCAAGGGTCAGCGCACTGCTACTGATGCCAGTTTGTGGAAGTTCGTATACAGGTACACCTGCACAGTCAAGCAAGTTCTTTGAGTGCTTGTTGCTATCAAAGTCTTTTTCTTGGATTGTGATGATCTGACGCGTTGTCAGGTCGCAGACGCTGATTTCGCCAGGGGCACATTCTTTGGTGACAACGACATCTGCCGTGTCTGATTTTGCACCGTTGTCAGTGTTGGCACTTGCTTTGTTGACTAGAGTATTTGTGCCACATGGAACGTCCTCTATCTTGGCGGTGAATTTCACAAAGGCGTTACCACCGTTTGGCGCATAGTCACCGATATTGATGCCGCCATTAGCGATCTCATTGCTATCAACTTTTTGCCATTTGTTTCCAGTGACAGAGTTTGATAGATGTGTTGTGCCAGGTATATAAGTAACGCCAGCAGGCAACGTGTCCTTAATGACTACGTTGTTTTGCTGCATACTACCTAGGTTTTCGTAAGCGATTTTATAATCAACTTTATCGCCAGGCTTAGCGCTTACTGACTCGCTGTATTGATTCTGCCCGCTCTTTGAGACAGTTTTCTGAACAGAGAAGTCAGCGTAGTCTGCAACGATTCGGAGTTTTACGTAACCAGAATATTCATTACAGCCTGGTAGAACACCATCAAGCTGGTTAAAGCCAAGTGGTGTACCAGTTGTCCAGATATTCTCAGGAAGTGCGTGACCGTTGGTTGCACCGTCGTTATGGATGCTAGCAGAATTCGGTATATAACGAAGTGCAACGTCGGCGTTACTTGAAGCGCGTGCACTATCCCAGACAGTCTGTGGAGTTGCGTTGCTTGCGCTGACATAGCCGTTAATCGCAGCTGTTTGGCCAGCTTTGATAACAGCTGGCATCTCCATGCGGAGCTTTGTGTCTATAGCGACACCCTGACCGCTTGCATTGAGGCTGCGTTTTGCATTGTTGTGGTAAAAGACATACAGTTCATACTCTTTGCCGGGTTGTACTTGAATTTCGTCAGTGTAGGCTGAGTTTGGCTGTGATACTTCTTTGATACGAACAAAATTTGTCTCGTTGCCGTAACTGAGGTTATCGGTAATTGAGTTAAACGTGACATAGTCTGCAGGATTATCCCGCGTGAAAAGCTCACGATCGGTCGGGCCCCAAGCCAAAAGACCTGCAGGGATCACGATCGCAGCTGCCAAGACTGCTGTAAGAGCAGTCAATTTTGGTGACCGCTTAAGAGCGGTAAAAATTGCTTTCATTAGTTTCTCCTTTCGATAGCTTGTGTGCTACCAAAAATTAGGAATTTATATTGCTACGAGGTTAATTGTTAAGGCGCTCAGCCCTGATTAGGGCGCAAATCGAATCATTACAAGTTACGAAATATGGGATAGCGGGGAACTATCCGTCAAACTGAGAGTCGCAAAGACTCAATCAGGAGAATAGTTCCCCTGAAGTGATATGAAGTTGTAGTTGCCTGAGACCCAGACGGATGCTGTCGCCCGATGGGCTTGGCATCCGCCTGGGTCAGGCGTCAAAACATTAGGCGTCGGGATCGGATGATCCAGCTTCGCCTACGACACCCCCGGTGGGGGCACCGTTGACCGGCGTATTTGCTGCCGGGTTTTCCACTGGACGATTGACGTCCGGTGCCTGCTGCTCGACTGGCTGCCCGCTAGGGCTTTGGTCGGGCGGTAGTGCCGTCACACCGTCCGGTGCTGCCGGATTGGTGTTGTACGACGGTGCCCCAGGGGTACTGTTCGGTCTGGTGGGGTCGAACGGCACCTGAGGTACTGTCGGTACTGGCTCAGGGATATCCCAGTCAGCGGGCGGAACGCCCGGAATGACAGGGGAGGGTCCCTTGCAGTCACCAGTGACCTCGCACGGAGGCGGCGGGCAAGGAACGCCCGGGCATCCGCACCAGTCACAGACTGGCGGCGGAGGCGGCGGTGGCGGGAACACTGGAGGTGGTCCAACCGGCGGTCGCCACGGCGGAGGTGCCACTGGAGGTGGCGCTACCGGCGGGGGTGCCTGAACCGGAGGTGCAGGTCGCGGTGGTGATACCCGAGGCACGAGTGGTGCTTTGGGCATTCCCGGTTGATTGCGACATGCGATTCGGGAGGTGTTGCCAGGCCATGATTCCTTGGCGACCGTCCGAAACTCCAGCACTTGACCCATGTCCTGATGTTGCGACATGAGAGTCAGTTGTGGCATCTGCTGACGATTTGCACCGGGTTTCATCCCGAGCGACTCGTAAGCAACCCCAGACATGTCAAGCAAGCGCACGTTCGGATTTCTTTCAAAAAACCCGTTGATGGCTCGCTGCCATGCTTGACGATTGTACCGAAACTCTTCGGCCAGCTCTGCCACACCTTCTCCGCTGAACGTCTCTCCGGTCAGGTGTTGTCTCTCCATCGCCACCCAGGTGGCGGCAAAAAGACAGTCCTTGGCCATGTCTCCAGCGAAAACATTCAGTGCTTCCGATGCGGTAACGAACGGCTGGAGCGACTTACCGAACTCGTAGGAGCCGGTAGCCGCTTCGTATGCGTTGAACTCACATCTTTCGGCAACGAGAGGCACTTTGAGTGTGCCAACTGCCGTGTCGATAATCTGGACGTCGGTTGTGCCGCCATCCGTAGTTTCGACCTTGACCCCTTCGCGTGCTTGGCTCGCATCATCCTTGTTCAGAGCGATGAAAGAAAGCACAGCAGCGGTAACGGCAATGACCGCAAGTATCGCAATTACGATATTGGTCACCTTCGATTGAGATTCTCCATGGAGTGAAGCGTTCTCAGTGGCCCGAGATCCGCTGGGCGGATCGTTGTGGTGATCCATGACTTCTCCTTCCCCCCTTCCGAGGGTGTCTAGTGTACTGGCACGGTGCCAGACTTCGCGCACCCTCTTTTGGGCGTCGCACCGCGGCGACCATATGTGATCGCCATGGCGCGACGTCCATGGGAGGAGGAGAATTGTTACTTCATATACACTTCAGCTGCATACGCAGCGCAGTCGGAGCAAAGTATTGTGCCGATTGCGCTACGTAGCAGCAAGTAATACATAATCTGTAATGATTCGATTTGTTAAGCGTCCACCGCTGCTGATAAGTTCCACCTCATAGCAACTGTCACTAACATACTATCACAAAACATAAGAAATGTCAATACTTATCATATAAACTTCCTATAAAAACAATAATAAGTCATAATATTTATGGTAAAGATGATTAAACAGGGGTGGACAAAGCGATTTTTGTTTGGTATAGTAGGGCAAGTTCCAGAGATAGACGGACTCCTATGGATGCTAAAGCACCATATGAGACCTGCATTTCTCGGAATCTATCAAAAATAAGCAAGCTGATTTTTGATACGCATCGCTCGAAATGCGGCCTCATCGTCTAACGGTTAGGACACCAGGTTTTCATCCTGGCAATCGGAGTTCGATTCTCCGTGAGGTCACCAAAGTAAAACACCCTGCCTCGGTAGGGTGTTTTACTTTGGTAATTTCATAGAGTGAAATGAATCGAACCCGGGTTCGCCAACTGTCAAATCTTTGATTTTACAGTTGCTAGCCGATGCCCTTCGCTAGAATAGCGAAGGTATCGAAGCGTCGTCCCCGTGAGGTCACCAAAGAAATAGACTCACGTCTTCTGATGTGAGCTATTTTCTATGAGCGAATTATTCGAACTCGAGTTTGCATTAGAGCAGCTAGAGTATATCCTAAGGTCGTCAAAATAAATATTCTCAGCTCAAATCATAAGTGGTATCATAGAGGCATTAGTAAATACAGCTAGGGTGGACAACGTAGAGTGAAGTTCTACAAAAAAACGATTCGGGATGTGCCGCTCAGTGGTCATACTGTGCTTGTGCGAGTGGACTATAACGTGCCGCTTGCAAGGGACGGAAGTATTAGTGATGACTTGCGCATACGGGCAAGTCTGCCGACGCTGCAGTATCTACTGGCGCGCGGCTGTAAGCTTGTACTTATTAGCCACATGGGGCGACCGGAGGGTCGTGATATGTCGTTAAGTCTCGAGCCGGTAGCAGAACGATTGGGCGAGCTGCTCGAAAAACCTGTCATATTTGTCGATGATATCAATGGCGACGGTGCTTATCAGGCTGTTCGCAAGGCACCTCGTAGTAGCATAATAATGCTGCAAAATCTGCGTTTTGACCCTGGCGAAGAGGCGGATAATGAGAGGTTTGCCAAAGGTATTGCCCATGCGGCACAGGCTGACTATTTTGTGCAGGATGGTTTTGGGGTTGTACACCGAGCTCATGCCAGTACGCGCGCTATCACTTTATATGTTCCAAGTGTCGCTGGATTGTTGCTTGAGCACGAATACGCGACTATTACGAACACAATGACAAACCCCAAGTTGCCTCTTATTGCGGTGCTTGGTGGCGCAAAAGTAAGTGACAAGATTGGCTTGGTCGAGCAGTTCGTACGTCTGGCTGATACTATTTTGATCGGTGGTGCTATGGCAAATACGTTCTTGGCGTATAAAGGAATCGATGTCGGTGCGAGCAAGAAAGAAGATGGACAAACAGAGACACTCGATAAGATTTATCAGTTTGCTCGCGAAAAAGTAGGTGACGCAGTCGACGATTTTATCGTGCTACCAACTGATGCAGCAGTGGCAACCTCAGTCGATGCACGTGAGGCGCGGCGCAATCGTACGCTTGATGCTATCGAATCAGACGATATTATTCTTGATATTGGTCCCGAAACTATTGAGCGTTATACAAAAATCGTCGCAGAAGCAAAAACAGTGCTTTGGAACGGCACGATGGGTATGGCAGAGCTGCCGAATTTTGCACATGGCTCGGCACGTTTGGCGCTTACACTTGCAACACACCCCAAGGTTATATCAATTTTGGGCGGGGGAGACACGGCAGACTTTGTCCTTAAGTGGGACGTAAAGCAAGGCGGTAGTTTTACTCATGTGTCGACAGGTGGTGGTGCAGGGCTTGATCTCATGGCGGGTAAAAAGCTACCAGGTATCGAAAGTCTGCTCGACGCTTCGTGAAAAATAAGATAAAATGGGCAGAAAGAAGGCATAAGCGTAATGGCATCTAGCAAAAAATTGATTGTTGGCAATTGGAAAATGAACTTGACTATCCATGAGGCTAGTATATTTGCGCATAAGCTTGCCGAGTCGATTGCTGTCCGTCGTGATGTCGAAATAGTGTTGGCACCAACTATGCTTGCACTCCAGCCTGTTAGTTTGCAGATAAATCGACGACAGTTCAAGCTTGCCGCTCAAAACCTTTATTGGCGCGATCAAGGCGCGTACACCGGTGAAGTATCTGCCGCGCAGCTGCGGGGTCTCGTGGAATATGCAATTATTGGTCATAGCGAAAGACGACATATATTTCGTGAGCATCCAAAAGATATTTGCAACAAGGTACAGGCGGCGATTCGTTGCAATATCCGACCAATACTATGCATTGGCGAAACAGCGCATCAGCGAACAGTGGGCGAAACGGGTGAAGTGCTGCATGATCAGCTGATTGGTGGCTTGGCTAATATTACAAGCGAAGAGTTCGACCGGGTTGTTATTGCCTATGAGCCAGTGTGGGCAATCGGTACTGGCAATAACGCCTCGCCTGACGATGTAAAAAAAGCTATCAAGACGATTCGACGTCAAATAGATCATCTGTATGGCAAAAAAGCAGCTGAAGATGTCAACGTGCTTTATGGAGGTAGCGTGACAGCAGACAGCGCTTCGGCATATCTTGCAACAGAAGGCGTTGATGGCTTGCTTGTCGGGGGCGCGAGCTTATCTCTGCCAGCCTTTGCGGCGATTGCCGCTGCCGCACATGCCCAAAAGGAGTCTGCGTGAGCGAGATTGACTTTGATGAACTGGATAAGGCTGTCAAGCAGCTCATGGGTGGTGTCGCAAAAGTGGCATCTGATGATGAGCCAAAACAAAAAATGCTGACTCTTACAGATACGTTACAGCCTGGTGAGAAGCCGGCATATGATAGGTTGGGAAAAGTAGCCGAGGGTATTGGTAGTGAAACGCTGATTACCAATGGTGAGCATGAGTCGATTTCGGCACTCGATGGTAAGTTGCCGGGCGACGGACGTCCACCGGTGCTGCCTGTAGGTAGTGCGATGGTACCAGAGCGAGAAGCCCCGCAGCGGCCCTCGCAAGAGTCAAGCCGAGGTACGCCAGCACCACGTCCAGCTCGTGGACGGTTTATGGATGTCGTCCATCATTCTTCTGACATGACAACATCAAATACGCTACAAGCATCTGGAGATACTCCTGTATTAGCTGTCGCAGAGCCCGAAGTGGCCGCGCCAGAAGTGACTGAGCCTCAGTCAGAAGTAGTACCTACAAATAAAGATGATGATAGTGCGATTGTCTCATCAATTGAGCCATTAAAAACACCCTTTTTGCCAGATGCAAAAGTAGAGAAACGTCCCTTGGGTGCGATCGATCAGCCCGTCGAAGAGTCGGTCGCCGAAGTATTGGCTAGCAGTGCAAGTAAACAGTTTGAGGATGTGCCAGCCGAGTCGTCATCGACAACAAATATTGATAATTTTGCTAATGTATCGGCAGATTCTGCTGATGCTCAAGCACCAGCAGATCCGGTTGAATTGGCAGCAGAATCAGCAGAGTCATTGGAGTTACAAAAAATTGAAGCTGCCGAAATAGAGGCAGAATCAAGAGGAAAAGAGACGCCAGAGGGTGGCATCTATGACGTGAATAGCTATCATCAGCCAATCAATCACCCGGCGAAACAAAAGTCTAGCTGGGCTGTCATCGGCATTATTTTGGTAATCATCTTACTTGCTGCCGCACTAGGTGCTGGAGCGTTTTTCTTACTCAATCTTGATAGCTAGGCCAATGAGATGTCTCGAGGGTAGTAAGCTGCTATACTAGATACAATGAATAGTCTTGAGGGTTTAAACCCGGCGCAAAAAGCAGCCGTTCGGCAGACGAGCGGTCCTTTATTGATTTTGGCAGGAGCTGGTAGTGGCAAAACAAAAACACTTGCTCATCGCATAGCTTATCTTGTCGCCAGCGAATCAGTGTGGCCAAACGAAATTTTGGCAGTGACATTTACCAATAAGGCTGCGCGAGAGCTGCGCGAACGAGTATGGAAGCTAGCTGATGATGGGCATGGTGAAGTACCACGGTCGTATATGCCCTGGATGGGAACCTTTCATGGAGTCTGTGTACGCTTGCTTAGACAAGATGGCCATGCGATAGGTGTCGCGCCAAACTATGTTATTTATGACGAAGATGACCGTCAGGGTTTGATAAAACAGGCGATGAGAGAGCTATCGATCGATAGCCAGCAGATCAAGCCGCGTGCGGTGAGCAGCATAATCAGTAATGCAAAAAATGAATTAAAGACACCGGCGGACTTTGAAGCAGGGGCTACTTATCCGCACGTTAAAAATATTGCCAAGATATATGCGCGATATGAAAAATTACGTCGAGATGCTGGAGCACTTGATTTTGACGATTTGCTTGTCGAGACAGTACACCTGTTGCGTGACCATGTCGACATACGAGCAAAATGGCGTCAGCACTTCAAGCATATATTTATCGATGAATATCAAGATACCAACGCGGCACAATACGCGATCGTGAAGTATCTTGTCAATGATGCACAAAATATTTGTGTTGTTGGTGATGATTGGCAGTCTATTTACAGCTGGCGTGGCGCAGATTTTACCAATATTCTTAATTTTGAGCGCGATTATCCCGACGCGATGGTCATTAAACTCGAGCAAAACTATCGTTCGACAAGTGCAATTCTGACGGCTGCTCAGTCAGTAATTAGTAAAAACAAAGTACGAACCGATAAAAAGCTGTGGACGGATGCTGGTGAAGGTGCGCCAGTCGAAGTGCATCAGACATATGACGAAGCTGAAGAGGCGAGTCTCGTTGCAGGGCGTATCGGTACGCATGCTTCGATAGGCGCTCGTTCGTATAGTGATTTTGCTATTTTGTATCGTATGAACGCGCAGTCAGCAGCACTCGAGCGTGCATTGCGACTTGCTCGTATTCCTTATCAGCTGATCGGTGGCGTGCGTTTTTATGATCGCAAAGAAATCAAAGATGTTATCGCATATCTCAAGGTGATTTATCAACCAAATGATCGTCTGAGTTTTAGCCGGATCGTCAACGTGCCGACGCGTGGCATCGGGGCGACAAGTCTTGCGCGTTTTTTGACATGGCAGGGTGAAAATAGTTACGATATTTTGACAGCTCTGGATCATGTACACGAAGCAATTATGCTCACACCAAAAGCAAGAAAATCTCTTGGTGCGCTTGGTGCGCACTTGAGGGAGCTTGAAGGTATGATGAAAGACGCTGCGCACCCAGCGGATATTATCGAGCGGCTACTTGTACTGACTGGATACCGGGCCTATCTACGTGACGGCACACCGCAGGCTGAGGAGCGTGAAGAGAATATTGGCTCACTTTTGTCTGACGTCAAAATATTTGCTGATCTGCCAGAATTTTTGGAAGAGGCAGCGCTGCTCTCTAGTGCAGATACAGATGCCGGCAAAGATAAGGTTACGCTAATGACACTGCACGCCGCAAAAGGTTTGGAATTTCCAGTTGTCTTTATGGTGGGCTTGGAAGAAGGCATCTTTCCACATAGTCGAGTCTGGGAATCTGGACCAGCCGAGCTCGAAGAAGAGCGTCGTCTTTGCTATGTCGGTATGACGCGAGCACGTGAGGAGTTGCATCTGACATACGCTCGCTCACGTTTGCAATTTGGCCAGCGTGCATACAATCAAGTATCGCGATTTATCGCCGATATGGGTAGTAGCGTGGCAGCAATCGATGAGCCTTCATATATTATGGATCACGACACCGAATATTTTGGTGATGAACTACCTTTTGCTATTGGCGACCGAGTACGTACGGCAGCATTTGGTAAAGGCGAGATAAAGGAAATTGACGGCATGGCGGTGACGATTCAGTTTGATAATGGTGGCGTGAGAAAGCTCAATGCTGAATACGCTCGTCTTGAAAAATTGATGTGATACGACGACTTTATCTAATATTGGGGCGTGCAGTGGGGCCGATTGCGATCATCAGTCTTCGTATTGTGAGTCAAGTCAGTAACCGGCCACGGGCACGGGTGTTGGTGTTTAATGAGCGCAATGAGCTACTGCTTGTTAAGAATGTTATTTCTCGTGGGCAGTGGTCATTGCCTGGCGGCGGCGTTAATAGAGGCGAGGAACTGGCTGAGGCTGCTCGTCGTGAGCTACACGAAGAGGTTGGTATTGATAGACCAACAGAGCAGTTCATGTATGTTACAACGCTTGATAAGCAACAAACTGGCATGTCATTTATTGCGCCGATATTTGCAGTGCATGTAAAGACAGATGATTTACCCAAGCAACAAAGCAATCCTCTTGAAATAGCTGAAATAGGCTGGTTTAGTCCAGATGATCTACCTGAAAAGACGTCATTATCAGTAACAGTTGCCTACGAGCATTGCAGGAGCGTCGGGTAATTGTGTGGCAACGACTCTATTTGATACAATGGTAACAATGCCTTTGTAGGCTGGTGAAAAATGCAAATACCTATTTATTTTTCTGTGCTTCGACATAAGTTGTTCATTGCTGGCGCCTTGCTGGCTGTGTTTAGTTTGTTGTTGGTGAGCCACGTGAGCGCTAATAGTAGCGATACTGCTCGCAATGGTCGTCTCATCACTATTCATGATCGCGGTAACGAACGTGTCATCTTGACGCACGCCCAGACGGTGCGCGATGCACTCAAATCTGCAGGGATTGTCGTTACTGATGGAGATATTGTCGAGCCACGACGCGACAGCGAGCTTGTTGCGACTGATTATGTTGTGAATATTTATCGGGCGCGACCAGTTGTAGTGGTCGATGGCGCGGTACGACAAAAAATCATGACTGCCGCTCAAACGGCAGAGAGTGTTGCGACCGCAGCGGGTATGCAGCTTCGTCAAGAAGACGAAACCCTTTTGGCGGCAAACCATGATATGGCAAGCGACGGTGCGAGCGTTGTTTTGACGATAGATAGGGCGACGGAATTCAATTTAAACCTCTACGGCACACCGACAACAGCATATTCGCAGGCAAGCACAGTTGGCGAGATGTTAAAGCAAAAAAACATCACACTATCGGCAAATGACACACTGTCGGTCGATGTTGATGCGCCGCTTGTGTCGGGCATGACTGTTGAAATTTGGCGTGATGGCACACAAACAGCAACTGTAGAGGAGCCGATTGACTTTCCGGTACGCAAGATTCAGGATGCTGACCGTGATATAGGCTATCGTGTTGTGCAGACACCTGGCGTAAAGGGCAAGAAAAGCGTGACGTATGAAATAGAGATGCGTAATGGCAAAGAAATAAAGCGTAAAACAGTACAGACAATCACCCTTCAAGAACCAAAAGAACAAGTGGAAGTTGTAGGTGTGAAATACCCACCAGTTGTTGGTCCTGCGGAGATTCTTGCTCGGATAAAATTTTGGTCAGAGCAGCGAGGTATTGATGCCAATCGGGTTTCTAGGATAGTCAAGTGCGAGAGTGGCTTTAATCCTCGTGCGGACAGCGGGTATTATAAAGGTCTCTTTCAGCACGATCCAAATTATTGGAGTGGGCGTGCAGCGAAGTATGGCGCAGCAGGCGCGTCCATATATGATGTAGAGGCTCAGATAAAAGTTTCTACAGCGATGATGGCAGGTGGTGGTTGGTCGCATTGGGGATGTAAATAAGGCATTTGTTCACTGAGGTGTATTTGCTACAATAGGATAAGTCCCACTTGGGGTTTTATTCATGCAGTTACGAAATCTTAGCATTATTATTGTTCGATATAGAGTCTTGGTTGTCGCTGGTATTTTGTTAGCGATGAGCTTGTTGATTGTGAGCTCGGTTAGTGCCACTGATGGCGATACTGCTCGCAATGGTCGTCTCATCACTATTCATGATCGCGGTAACGAACGTGTCATCTTGACGCACGCCCAGACGGTGCGTGATGCACTAGCGGCGGCAAAGATAGTGGTCGACAAGCGCGATGTCGTGGAGCCAAAGCTCGATAGCGAACTATTAGCAACTGATTACACGGTGAATATTTATCGTGCACGCCCAGTTGTCGTCGTCGATGGTCCTGTACGTCAAAAGATCATGACCGCCGCTCAGACGGCTGAGGGGATTGCAGCAGCTGCACATTTGGTGTTGCAGTCAGAGGACGAAACACAATTAGCTATGGGTCAGGATATCGCCAACGACGGGGCGAGCACGGTACTGACAATTGACCGTGCAACGCGTTTTACGCTGCGACTTTACGGCACACCGACAACAGCATATTCGCAGGCAAGCACAGTTGGCGAGATGTTAAAGCAAAAAAACATCACACTATCGGCAAATGACACACTGTCGGTCGATACAAATGCACCGCTCGTCTCTGATATGGAAGTGACTATTTGGCGCAACGGTGTTCAAACTGCAACAGTTGATGAGATGATAGATTTTCCAATACGCAAGGTGCTGGATAGCGATCGACCAGTTGGCTACAAGGTAGTGCAAACGCCTGGTGTAAAAGGCAAAAAGAGTGTTGTGTACGAAATTATGATGCAAAATGGTCGTGAGGTGAGTCGAAAAGTGATTCAGAGTGTCATGATTGAGGAGCCTAAAGAGCAGGTAGAGGTCGTTGGCGCAAAGCCAGGCGATGGCCTCACTAAGGCAAAAGGCGTATTTCAATACCGGGATAGCAACGGAGTAACGCACCGTGAAACGTATTACGATCTACCTATGAATATCGTTATGGGCGCATGTGGTGGCGGTGCATATACGGTTCGTGCTGATGGCGCCAAAGTGGACAAAGACGGATACGTGCTAGTGGCAGCACACCTAGGTAATTATCCACGATGCTCAATTGTCGAAACAAGCTTGGGGTTGGGTAAAGTATATGACACGGGCGGTTTCGTTGCGCGACATCCTCATGGATTCGACCTTGCGACAGACTGGACTCGGCAGGATGGTCGGTAGTCGCTTATGAGCGGGCCAAATAAGGCACTTGGGCAGCACTGGTTGCACGAGCGAACCGTACTAGAGCATATTGCTGATTGCGCGAACGTACAGCCGGAAGACACTGTGCTTGAGATTGGTCCTGGTCTCGGAACGCTCACTGCTGAATTGTTACGTCGATCTCAAAAAGTAGTAGCAGTCGAGTTTGACGCAGAGCTGGCACGCAAATTGCCGGCGCAATTCCCTGGCAAGAATCTCGAGGTGCTTCATCAAGATATATTGTCATTTGACCTCACTGCCCTGCCGCTTGGCTACAAGGTAGTGGCAAACGTGCCCTACTATATTACGAGCAAAATTGTTCAGTTATTGATGACATCACCAAATAAACCGTCTATTGCGGTGCTTTTGGTGCAAAAGGAAGTGGCTGAGCGTATTGCTGCTGAGCCGGGTAATATGAGTATTCTGGCCGTTAGCGCACAGATGTATGCCGAAGCGAGTCTTGGTGATGTCGTACCAGCTGAATTGTTTACGCCACCACCAAAGGTGGATAGTCAGGTTGTTGTGTTGCGCACGCGCAGCCAACCGTTGGTATCCGCCAAAGATGAAAGGGAGTTTTTCCGCGTAGTAAAAGCTGGTTTTTCAGCCAAGCGCAAAAAGCTTCGCAGTTCGCTATCGGGCGGACTTGGTATCTCAAAACAGGATGTAGAGATACTGCTGCAAAAAGCCGACATTTCTCCAGATGCCCGTGCCGAGGATCTCGGAATTTCTGATTGGTTACGGCTGGTTAATAGGTAGCTACTGACTTTTTTCGTTCAAGTTGTTGACGAAAAGCACTGGCTTGTCATTGTCGATATACTCTTTTACGACTATGTCTTGAAAGAAGTTTGGTAAGAAAAAGACCTTTGAGTCAACAAAGCCTACTCGGGAAAGTTCATGTCCATGAGTGGCTGTCTCAAGATCAACATTGTTTTTATAGTCGTCAGTATTTTCGACATGAAAGAACATCTCGAGCTTTTCGGTTTGTCGACCGTCGCGATGAAAAGCAATGAATTGCTGCATAAAAAGTAGTTTGCCAATTTTTGGTATAATGCCCAGCTCTTCTACCGACTCTCTTATGAGACCATCATGTAGCGATTCATTTGGATCCAGTCCCCCGCCGAATGTTGCCCAGTATTCTGCTTCATTGCCATCGCTCATTTTATGCTTCACACCAAACACCCTGCCGTCGTTATCGACAACAACACCACGAACATTGACTCTTCGCTCCATGTATCCTCCTTGGAAATTATATTTGCTAGAAAGCATTAGCGGTTCGGCTGTGCGAACATATATATAGCAGAGGATCCTTATGGATCATAGTGGTAATAATATATAGCAGCGCAGCTGCAGGTGTCAATATTTAGGCCGACAGAGTCTGCTGACGCTCTGTCTGTTATAATAATCCCTAATGGGAAAAAATCTTTACATCACTACCGCTATTCCGTACGTCAACGCCAAACCTCATATTGGCAATGCCCTTGATTATCTTCTCGCGGATATTTGGACGCGGTATCAGAAACAAAATGGCAAGACAGTGCGGTTTCAGGCTGGTACTGACGAGCACGGTAACAAGATAGCGGCCAAAGCTGCAGAGTCGGGTCTCGACCCCAAGGCCTATACCGATCAGATGTATGGTAATTTCCAGCTATTAGCAGAAAAAATGGGCGCTCAGTACACAGATTTTATTCGTACGACCGACCCCCATCACGAAGCTGCAGTGCAGTGGATATGGCAAAAGTTGCTACCGTACATCTACAAGGGTAGCTATGAAGGATGGTATTGTACGGGGCACGAGGCGTTTTTTACAGACAAAGAAGTAGAGGCGACAAGTGGCACGTGTCCGGATCACCAAAAACCATACGAGCGAATCAGCGAAGAGAACTATTATCTCAAGACGAGCGCCTTTACGGAGCAGATTCGCGAAGCGATAGAAAAAAACAAAATGCGAATCGTGCCGGAATTTCGTAAAAAAGAATTCCTAGAGCTTATCAAGGATGGCCTGAAAGATGTTAGTATTAGTCGACCGCGTAAAAGCTTGAGCTGGGGTGTGCCAGTGCCGGGCGATCCAAACCAAGTAATGTATGTATGGATCGATGCGTTAGCGAACTATATCACGGTGCTTGGCTATCCGGACAGAGATGGTTGGCAAGACTATTGGCCTGCTGATGTGCAGGTAATCGGCAAAGACATATTGCGATTTCACGCCGGTATTTGGCCAGCAATGCTATTGGGTCTTGGGCTTACCCTGCCACGGCGGCTACTTGTGCATGGTTTTATCAATATTGGTGGTGCAAAAATCAGTAAATCTGTCGGTAATGTGATAGATCCAGATGAAATTATTGCCGCCTATGGAGTGGATGCGTTTCGTTACTTTTTTGCACGGCACATTCCGACGCAAGATGACGGTGATTTTACGTGGGAAAAATTTGAAAATGCCTATAACAATGAATTGGGCAACGATCTTGGCAATGTGATTCAGCGCGTGGCAATGATGATCGCACGCTATCAAGCAGGTGTGGTTGGAGAAGCGCGTCAGGCCGAACATGACATGCAGCCATATCGAGAGGCGATGGATAGCCTCAAGTTTAACGAGGCTCTCGATCATGTGTGGCTTTCGGTCCAGAGTCTTAATCGTTATCTTGAGACAGTAAAACCGTGGGAAGTTGCTAAAAAGCGTGAAACTGATCCTGATTCTGCCGATCATTTGGCGGAAATTCTAGGAACGTCAGTAGGTTCTTTGCTGCAGATTGCTGATCTTTTAGTACCATTTATGCCACGGACAGCCGATTACATTCATAAGACATTTGAAACTGGTGTGATTGTTGATCAAGGCGGTGTATTGTTTCCAAAAATATATAACCATACTCCAGACCCTCGCGCACCAAAAGGAGCATAGATGCTCTTTGACACGCATTGCCATATTCATGAATCTAGCTACTCACTACCAGTAGATGAGGTGATGCGCCGCGCAAATGAGGTGGGCGTATCTGGTATGATTTGTGTCGGGACAAATGAACAGAGTTCGGCTGACGCAATTACATTTGCAAAGCAGTACGATATGGTTTTTGCATCAATTGGTGTTCATCCGCATGACGCAAAAGACGGCTGGGGTTCGATTGAATCTTTAGCTAAGCAGCATGATGCAGAGCAAAAATTAGTTGCGGTCGGCGAGATCGGGCTTGATTATTATTACAGCTATAGCTCGCGCGAAGTACAAATTGCGGCGCTAGAGGCACAAATTCAGGTTGCGCTTGACCACGATTTGCCGATTATTTTTCATGTTCGTGACGCATTTGACGATTTTTGGCCAATTTTTGACAATTTTCACGGCATCAGAGGTGAGCTTCACAGCTTTACCGATACACAGACCAACCTCGATAAAGGTTTTGAGCGCGGCTTATATGTTGGTGTCAACGGTATAAGTACTTTTACCAAAGATGCGCAGCAGCGACAAATGTACGCTACGATTCCGCTTGATCGAATGGTACTGGAAACAGATGCCCCTTTCTTGACACCAGCCCCATATCGTGGTACTGTAAATGAGCCAGCATATGTTAGTGAGGTAGCACGACATCATGCCACACTTCGGGGTATAGCCATAGATGAAGTCGCACATGCGACAACCGCCAACGCCACTGCGCTATTTCGTTTGAAATAACGCTTCCATGACAAAGATCGATATGTTTTTGCGAGGAGAGTTTTTATGTATCCAAATGATTCTATGTTCCGCCACACTGCTTTAGTCCCGCCAACGCGCAAGGGGTCTTCTGTGAGTGCATCACGTCCAAATGGTTACGATGTTTATCAGCCGCCACTCATCGTACGGACCCCGCAAGAAGCTCGTCGTGCTCGTCGAGCGCCTATGGGTAGCGTAGAGAATACAGCTGCTCTTGCGTTTGCTCGTCACGAAAATGCAGTTAATAAGCAAAAACATGTCGCAAGTCCTGAAGAACTGAACTACACGCATTGGATTTTGCAGGTTGGTCAGGTGCTAAATGCGCATCGTCATCGTGCGGCCAAACCGGAGGATAAATAATCATGAGTATAACAGCGAGATTCTTTCAGATGTTCCTAGGCGTAGAATCACCTAGTGAATTATTCCAACCTCGCCTTACTGAACGGCAGCTGATTGATCGCGAGAGCGAAATTGGAGGACAGCTTTTTGGTGCAGCACCTCACGGCGTCCATCGCCAATTTTTTAATTTAGATGCCAAGACATGGATTTGGCATGAAGAGTGTATGGATGAAAAGGGCGAATTGACAAGTACGACAACTCGCTATGAAGTGCATGATAATGGGATTATTAAAATCCAAGAAGGTAAGCCGTATTACTATATTGAAGGTCAAGAGCTAGCAAACCTCACTCGGGCAATTCAGGTTTATTACGATCAAGTTAGTCGCAAAGTTTACCAGCGAGATCCTGCAACAGGTGAGCTTCTCAGGGCATAATTGGTATAATAGCTATAAGCGATGACTATTTATTTGGATCATGCGGCGGCGACCCCGCTCGACCCGACTGTTTTAGCTGCTATGCAGCCTTATTTTGCTGATGATTTTTATAATCCGTCCAGTCCGTATGCGCCAGCCGTGGCTGTTCGACGTGATTACGACATGGCGAAAGCGACACTTGCCCACGTTATCGGTGCGCGTCCTGGAGAAATCATCATGACAGCGGGTGCTACCGAATCGATCAATCTAGCGTTTGGTGTTCGTAGTGGTCATGTCGTCACGACAACTGTCGAGCATCAAGCGGTGCTCGCGGCGGCGCAGCGTCACGACTATACTCTTGTGGCCGTCGATCAAAAAGGAAGAGTGGACGCGGCAAAGATTGCCGAGGCGCTACGACCGGATACGTGGCTGGTGAGTGTTGGGTTTGCGAACAATGAAATCGGTACGGTGCAGCCACTGGCGCATATTGCCGCAGTGATTGAACAAGAACGTCAGCAACGACTTGAGGCTGGCAATACGACGCCGATTTATCTGCACAGTGACGCCTCGCAAGGCGCAGGACAGCTTGATTTGCACGTAGGGCGTCTAGGCGTTGACATGCTAACGCTCAATGCAGGCAAGGTATATGGTCCGAAGCAAGTTGGTTTGCTTTATGCTGCTCGATCGGTGAGCTTGACGCCACAGATTGTTGGCGGTGGTCAAGAGTCTGGTCTTCGTAGCGGCACCGAAAATGTTGCAGGTACGATAGGTATGGCAACTGCTTTGCGGCGCGCAGACGATGCGCGTCATAAAGAAGTTCGTCGTCTTGCTGGGCTACGAGATGATCTGCAGGCGCGTCTTTTGGGTGCATTTCCAAATGCTGTTATATCGGGTCATATGAAATATCGGCTCGCAGGGCATCTGCACATATCTTTTCCTGGGCTTGATGCCGAGCGGTTAGTGTTTGCACTCGAAGCACATGGCATACTTGTGGCCACTGGCAGCGCATGTGCTGCCAATAAGGGTACGCGTTCACACGTGCTTGTTGCTATCGGGCTCGAAGATAGTGTGGCCGATGGCAGTTTGCGTATTACCTTGGGTAAAACAACAACCGAAGATGATGTGCGGGTTGCTGCGGATCATATTATCGCCGAAGTGCAGCGCGAACAGGAGCGTACGCGACGATGAGAATGTTAATCGGTATTATATTTGGATTTGCGATTGCAGTGTTTGCTATCAGTGCATATTTGGCACCAGATGGATTGCGAGCATGTAGTACCGAGCCTTCGGGCGCAGGCGATTGCATACGGGCGGATGCTATCGTAGCTATTAGCGGTGGAGACACTGCTGCACGAACAGCCGAAGCGATTCGTTTGTATGAAAACGGCTGGGCATCGCAACTGGTTTTTTCGGGAGCAGCTGCGGACAAGTCGGGTCCATCAAATGCCGCCGCGATGCGTCGTCAGGCAGTTGCCGCAGGTGTACCAACGCAGGCGATCTTGATCGATGAATTTTCAGAAACGACCAAGCAAAACGCTGCTAATGCGACAAATTTATTCGCTGAAAATGATATTTATTCAGTTATTTTGGTCACTTCTGCATATCATCAACGGCGTGCAGGGCTAGAGTTTGGTCAGCGTGCTGGCACGGCAATACGCGTAGTGAATCACCCTGTATCTAGTGACAGTCAGTGGTCGACTTGGTGGTGGGCAACACCGACTGGCTGGTGGTTAGCGTTGAGCGAACTTGCAAAAATAACCGTTTTTTATGCAGGAGGTAGTCGCTAATGACAAAGGTATATGTTGGTATGAGCGGAGGTGTCGATAGTAGTTTGACTGCTGCGTTGCTCGTTGAGCAGGGTTACGACGTGACAGGCGTGTACATGAAAAACTGGACACAGGATTTACCTGGTCTTAAATGTCCCTGGGCCGATGATTTGGCCGATGCCAAGCGCGTGGCAGTACAGCTCGGTATTGATTTTGAAGTGTTTGATTTTGAAAAAGAATACAAGCAAAAAGTTGTCGACTACATGATCGAAGAGTATAAGCTTGGACGCACGCCCAACCCAGATATTATGTGTAACCAAGAGGTAAAGTTTCGCTTGTTTTTGGACGCTGCACTAGAGCATGGTGCAGATATGATAGCGACCGGCCATTATGCCAGAGTCGAAAATCACATATCGTCGACGAACGCTCGCTTACTTATGGCCAAAGACACGAACAAAGATCAAACATATTTCCTTTACCGCATTACTAGCGAAGCATTAGCCAAGACGCTATTTCCTTTGGGCGAATATACTAAGCCGGAGGTGCGCAAGATGGCTGAAGCGCGTGGCCTTACAACGGCAGCAAAGCCAGACAGTCAGGGGATATGTTTTGTCGGGCAGATCGGTATTCGTGACTTTTTACGTGAGTATGTCACCCCAGAACCGGGCGCTATTATTGACAAGCAGACAGGTGAGTCGGTAGGTCGTCACGAGGGTGCAATTTTTTATACGCTTGGTCAGCGTCATGGCTTGGACGTAGGCGGTGGCCTGCCTTATTATGTCGTGGGTAAAGACATGGACAAAAATGAAGTCTATGTCTCGCGCGATCTTGGCGACGAATCACTTTGGCGACGCGAAATTTCACTCCAAAATATGCACTGGATCAATGAGTCGCCCGCAGATGATAGGCAGTTGCAGATTCGCGTTCGTCATCGAGCACCCTTGGTGCCAGCTCGCCTGAGTGGCGAGGTATTGCGACTTGATGAGCCTCAGCGTGCAGTAGCTGCGGGGCAGTCGGTGGTCGTATATGACGGCAGGATATGTCTAGGTGGCGGTATCGTTTCATAGACGAGCTTAGGCTAGCCGTTTGCGGGGGTAAGTGCTACAATAACAGAGATGAATACCGAGACAATCCGAAACGAATATTTGAAGTTTTTTGCTGATCGTGGCCATGCTGTGATCAAGCGTGCACCGCTTGTGCTTCACGACGATCCAACGACATTATTTACTGGCAGCGGCATGCAGCCAATCATCCCCTATTTACTTGGCGAGCCGCACCCAGAAGGCAAGCGTCTTGTCGATAGTCAAACGTGCTTGCGTGCACAAGATATCGACGATATCGGCGACAATCGCCATACGACGTTTTTTGAAATGCTTGGTAACTGGAGTATGGGTGATTACTTTAAAGAACAGCAAATCGAGTGGATGTTCGAGTTTCATAAGGACATCGTACAGCTTGATATGAGTAAGCTGTATGTCACTTGCTACATAGGTGATGATCGTTATGGTATTCCAAAGGATACCGAGGCAGCCGATGTGTGGGCGCGTTTGTTTGCAGACGCTGGTCTTAGTAATGCGATGCAAGATATAGGTAGCGAAGAAGATGGCTACGCGAGCGGTATGCAAGACGATGCACGTATATTCTTTTACGATGGCAGCAAAAACTGGTGGTCACGAAACGGTGCTCCAGAAAATACGCCAATCGGCGATCCGTGCGGCCCCGATAGTGAAATGTTTTACTTGTTTGACGAAGTCGAGCACAATCCAGAGTTTGGTGAGCATTGCCACCCGAATTGTGATTGTGGTCGGTTCATGGAAATTGGCAATAACGTCTTTATGGCCTACAAAAAAGTTGCAGACGGCAAGTTTGAAGCTCTCGAGCATCCAAATGTTGACCACGGTAGTGGATTAGAGCGCATTGCAGCGGCAAAACTCAACGACCCAGATGTCTATAAGATCAGCCTCATGTGGCCGATTATCGAAAAGCTCCAAGCGATCAGCGGTAAGCAATACGAAAGCCATACCGAAAGCATGCGAGTGATTGCAGATCACCTGCGTGCAGCAACATTCTTGGCTGTCGACGGCTGCGTGCCGAGCAATAAGCAACAGGGTTATGTGATGCGCCGCCTGGTGCGTCGTGCCATGGTAAAGGCATTTGATCTTGGCGTCGAACAGAACTTTATGGAGCAGATTGTACCAGTCATTGCTGACCTTTATCACAATGATTTTCCGGAAGTAGCCGAGAAACGAGATGAAATCATCGCCGTCTTAATTAAAGAAGAAAAGGCATTTCGCCAGACTTTGCGTAAAGGACTCAAAGAATTTGAGAAGAAAGCTAGAGATGTAACTATTACTCCCGGCACTGCGGAGCTTAAGCTTACAGCCTTTGTGCCTACAGTTACGGTCACGGGTGCTGATGTATTTAACCTATATGATACATATGGTTTTCCAGTTGAGCTGAGTAAAGAAGAGGCATCAAAAAGAGGTATAAATCTTTCGGAAGATGTAGATAGGGAATTCGAGAGACTGATGAATGAGCAGCGTCAACGTTCGCAAACCGCAGCCAAGGGCACATTCAAAGGTGGCCTTGGCGGGCAAACCCTCCAGCACAAAAAATACCACACCGCTACTCACCTTATGTACCAAGCGCTGCGCGACGTACTCGGCGATCACGTGATACAGCGCGGCAGTAACATTACCGAGGAGCGTCTACGGTTTGATTTTTCGCACGACCAAAAGGTGACTCGTGAGCAGCTTGATCAGGTAGAGGAGATCGTGAACCGAGAAATCGCAAAAGACCTGCAAATCAGTTTTGCCGAGTACCCGACCAGTGAGGCGACCGGTCCGCTTGGCGCGCTTGGCCAGTTTGGCGATCGCTATGGCGACACGGTCAAAGTTTACAGTATGAAAGATCCACAATCAGATCCAGCCGAGCGACCATTTAGCTTTGAAATTTGTGGCGGCCCGCATGTCGAACATACACACGAACTTATCAATGATGGCAAAACGTTCAAGATCCTCAAAGAAGAGGCCTCGAGTGCTGGTATTCGTCGTATAAAAGCTGTATTGGTGTAGTATCTATTGAATTTCTGGCGGATCAATGTTTGGCAGCTTAATTTCAGTCATACGCTCGGTTTGATGGGGGTTCGACCGATTGATATGATGATCGGCAAAGGTAATGAGACTAGTGTAGTCGTGTAGCTCAGGTGTGAATGGGTCTCTTGTCATGTTTTGGCCGCGCTCTGTGGCATAAGCAAATGATACAGTGACCCCATCAGACAGATCAATTTCAGTTAGTATTGATTTACTCATGGTAGTTAGCGTTGTTTCATCTGATATGACGTCTGTTTGTTGTGTTTGATAGATCTCTGCACTGATTAGCTCTCCGTTATCAACCGTGTAGGTCAGTATGCCGGGGTACTTGTGGTCAGTGACGGAAAGATCATAGTATTCATGGCCGGAAAAATGGCTAGAATGTTTTTGGAGCGCAGTAACAAGTAATTCGTAAATGGTGCCATCATTTAAGTTTAGGGCGTCGAATACGCTCATATCTCCTGTTTTGCTAGGGGGGAATATGAGGCTGGCGACTAAGTGTCGAATTTGTGTATCTGGAATGGCGTTTAGTTCACGATGTTTGCTAACGCTTCCTAGCTCGTAAAGGTGGTCTCTATGATGAGCTGGGCTGATTGCGTATCGTCCGGGACGCTCAATCTTAAGGAGTGTTTGCTCGGTTTCTTCCCCAACAAAGATAAGCATAAGTGAAAATGAAGATACGGTCGTACTCTCATCGTACTCGATCTGCATAGTTAGTTCATCGAGCTTGCCATAAAGAGTTTGGATCTCTTGAATTGTCTTGGGGAGCCGGGCACGGTCAAGTTTTTGGCCATCGAACATAAACGTATATTGTGATCTGTCTGCCATTCTGTCATTGCGCAGTGCTATGGCGAGATCGCCAATTTTATCGATAGTATCGACTGCGACGCTGAAGTATTCGCGACTGTAGTTACTCTGTTCAAGTTCGTGAGAGTTATCTTCTGGGCTTGGTGTTACATGCTCAGGGTTATACATGATTTTATTATAGCATAAAAATCATAAAAATACAACCTTTGGCAGCATAAGCAGCACTAGTATATAATGGTGTACAACTATGGTTTTAGACAAACTTCGTGCCCGCGCCAAACGTGATACCGATCAGGACTATATTGTAGGTCTTGATATCGGGACAGAATTTGTTAAAGCGCTCATTGCAAAGGTGAGCGATGACACACTTGAGATTGTAGGTGTGGGTCGTGCTCGACAAGATGTCAGTGACATGCACAGTGGTGCTATCGCTGATATTGCCGCGGTGGTGCGAAATTGCGAAGAAGCTCTGGCGCAGGCTGAAGAGATGGCGGGGTTGCAGGCCAAAAAAGCAGTTATCGGTATTGCGGGTGAGCTAGTAAAAGGTATGACCAATACTATTAAGTATCGTCGTCCTCAGCCAGATAGGCCACTCGATGAGGCAGAGATGGAGTTTATTATCGAGAAAGTCCAAGAACGCGCACAGGGTAAAGCGCAACAGCAGATTGCACTGGAGACTGGTAATCAAGATGTCGAGGTGAAGCTGGTTAATTCGGCGCTTGTGAGTATTCATATTGATGGCTACAAAGTGAGCAATCCTATTGGCTTTCAAGGACGTGACGTTGCGGTGCAAATATACACGGCGTTTGCCCCAATGGTGCATATTGGTGCACTTGAGCATGTCGCCGAAGATTTGGCCTTAGAATTATTGGCGGTTGCAGCCGAACCGTTTGCAGTGAGCCGTAGTGTGCTTGGTACCGATGCGAGTAGTAGCTTTACTGCCATCTTGGTTGATGTTGGTGGCGGTACGACCGATATTGCCGTTGTCAACGACGGTGGTGTCGAAGGTACGAGGATGTTTGGTATCGGTGGTCGCAGTTTCACGCGTACACTCATGGCTGATATGGACTTGAACTATGGTGATGCCGAAAAACTAAAGGTGAATATTGGTCACGATAAAATAAAGAGCTCAGTGCGCCAAAAAGCAGAAACGGCGATCAACAAGACGCTTGATGTCTGGCTAGGTGGTGTCGAGCTTGCGCTGAGTGAATTTGATTCTGTTGATCACTTGCCAAATCGGATTTTACTTTGCGGTGGTGGAGCGAGTCTTGATCAGCTGGTAGAGGCGCTCGCGACTCAAGATTGGTACAAGGACTTGCCGTTTACAAAGAAGCCATCCGTACACCATATTCAGCCAGACGAGGTTGCTGGTATTCGTGACAGTACAAGTACTATCGATGACCACACATTCATCACTGCTATGGGGTTATTGCGGGTTGGTTATGATACAATGATGGGCAGTAGTGACAGTGATTCGATCAAAGAAAAAGTTAATCGATTGCTGAGAATATAAAAAGATATGCAAAAAAAAGACGTTATCTACATTGATGTCGAAGACGACATAACGGCGATTATTGGCAAGGTAAAAGATGCCAAGGAAAAAATTGTCGCGCTTGTACCGCCAAAGCGGATAGGCGTATTGCAGTCGGCTGTTAATTTGCGTCTTTTGGCTCGAACAGCCGATACGGCCAAGAAGCGTTTAGTTATTATCACTGGCAACGATGCGTTGGCTGGTTTGGCTGCCAGTGCAAAGATTCCGGTTGCTAAAAATCTACAATCTCGCCCTGAGCTAGCCGAGATACCAGCCCTTGCTATCGATGATAACGATATTATCGATGGAGAACAGTTGCCCGTCGGCGCTTTTGCTGAGCGTGGAGCGACCGAGTCAGGCGCAGTGCGGGATTTGCCAAAGAGTACGATTGAAGATATCAATATCGAAGATGCTCCAAGCTCCCGTACAGGCAAAGTCCAAAAAGCATCAAAATCAAACGCAAAAAGTGCTATTAAGGTGCCTGATTTTGGCACATTCCGCAAGCGATTGGTCCTGATTGTTAGCGGTGTAGTGTTACTTCTCGCATTTTTGATTTGGGCGATTTGGTTTGCGCCACGTGCTCACGTGACTGTCAGTACAAAGACAGTCGATCAAGTGCTCAATGCGCCCGTCTCTTTGGGTGCTGCGCTTGATACCGACAGTGAAGCTGGATCGATCCGTACGGTCATCGAAGAGCAAGAAGACGCTCAGTCTATTGAGTTTGATGCGACTGGCACCAAGGATATCGGCGAGCGAGCATCTGGAACGGTTACATTTTCTACAAATGCAATCACTATGCTAGGAACGACGATTGCATCTGGAACCAATCTTACGACTGCTGGTGGGCTTGTGTTTACGACGACACAAAGCGTCACGCTCACGATGTCGAATTTTACTGGCGCGACGACTGGAATCGTGGCGAGCGAGAGCGGTCCAAAATACAATAGCGCAACAGGTGCCTTGTCGGGCGTGCCTAGTGGCATCTCGGCAGAAATAGCTGATGCAACCAGTGGTGGTACCGAAAAGATTATTAAGGTTGTTACCCAAGGTGATGTTGAGAAAGCAAAATCACAGCTGGAAGAGCAGAAATCAGATGATGTAAAAGTGCAGCTACAAAAAGCTTTTGATGACGGCGTTATTGTGATCGAGAATAGTTTTGTCACAGTAGCCGGAGATGCACAATCGGCACCAGCAATTGGTCAAGAAGCAGCAACCGGAAAAGCCAAGCTGACACGTGAGGTGACCTATACAATGATGGGCGTGAAAGCAGGAGATCTCGACAGTTTTCTCGACAGCGCATTTAAGACAACGTTGACGAATAAAAACGAGCAGCGAATCTATGATAATGGCAGAAAAGACGTGACGTTTGAAGGCTTCAAGCAAGAAGAAAAGAAAGCAACGGCAGTCATAAAAGCAACGGCGCAAATCGGTCCACGTATTGACGATAGTAAAGTAAAAGAAATGGCTAAGGGTAAGCGGACGGGTGAGTTGATCGGTGATATTAAAGCAATTGATGGCGTGAGCGATGTTGAGGTGAACCTATCGCCATTTTGGGTGACGAGCGTTCCAAATGATACAAATAAGATATCTCTCGAGTTTAAACGACTAAAGAATGACTAACATCCTTGCGCTTGATGTCGGAACAAAGTATATCGGTGTCGCGGTAGCCGACACGCTTGTTCCTGTTGCGACACCTGCAGCTACGCTCGAAGTAGACGGAAGCGAGATTGAGGCGATTCGGCGATTGATAACTGAGCGTGGCGTAGAGCTGGTGGTTGTAGGATATCCTCGTAACCAATCGGGCGAACCGACTGCGCAAACAGCATATGCCGAGGCGTTTGCCGATAAGCTGCGACCATACATAGCAGTAGTGTATCAAGACGAGTCCTTGACCAGTGTCATGGCCGAAGAGCGACTTAAGGCTAGAGGTAAGCCGTACCAAAAGGCTGATATCGATGCTGAAGCTGCGGCAATTATCTTGCAAGATTATATGGAAATACACCATGTCGCCTAGCAACAAACGACGTTCACTCGATGGCGTGAGTCGCCCGACTAAGCAGCCAGAGTATCGCTATGATCATGAATTGCCTGCACCAAAACCGGTGACGATGATTCGTGAGGCAGCTCCAGTAGATCATATAGTCACACCTGATGCACCAGAGGTAGCAACTCAGACGAGCGCAGTCTCGTCGGTACCGGTAGTGCAGGAGCAATCGATCGGTCAAGGAGATAAAAAACCACACAAGCGTCCGTTGTGGAAGTGGCTGTTCGGTATTCTGTTAGCGATTATGTTGATGTGCGCAGCGATAGGCGCCTATGCGTATAGTTGGTATCAAACCCAATTGACTCCAGTAACCGAAGATACGACCAAGCGAGTTCGCGTGACGATTGTGAGTGGCTCGACACCAGAGATTATCGCTCAGCAGCTTCAAGACGCGGGCGTGGTGCGGAACGAGCTAGCGTTTCGTATTCATACTAAGCTTACGGGGACACAAAATAATCTTAAGGCTGGGACATACAGTTTGCAGCCGAGTATTTCGACGCCTGCGATTGTTGAACATTTAGTATCTGGCAAGCAAGATACCTTTACGATTATGTTTCGACCTGGTGAAACCTTGATGGATACTCGTAAGGCTTTGGCTGGTGCTGGTTTTAGTGACGCAGATATTTCTGCGGCTCTGAGTAAGGCTTATGATCGTCCGCTTTTTGAAGGCAAGCCAGCCAGTGCTGATTTAGAGGGGTATATCTTTGGTGATACGTATGAGTTTACGCTTGATGTCACGGTAGAGACGGTTTTGAATCGTACGTTCGATGAGTTTGAAGCGTATATAGAAGAAAACAAGCTTATCGAGGCCTACAAAAAGCATGACCTGACACTTTATCAGGGTATTACCTTGGCATCTATTATTCAAAAGGAAGTTGCTGGCCTGGACGACTCTAAGCAGGTAGCGCAGGTATTTTATAAGCGGCTTGCTGAGGGCATATCGCTTGGAGCCGATGCGACATTTGTGTACGCCGCAAAAAAGGCAGGCAAGCAACCTACGGTTACCTTTGACTCACCATATAACACGCGAACGCATAAAGGGTTGCCGCCGGGTCCGATTTCAGCTCCTGGGGTCAACGCGCTTTTGGCGGTTGCACAGCCGGCTACCGGTGATTATCTGTATTTCGTCAGTGGTGATGATGGCAAGAACTACTTTTCGAGGACACTTGCTGAACACGAAGCAAATACGCGCAAATACTGTGTCAAAAACTGTGCACTGTTCTAAATAATAGATTGTTTACGTGGTTAGAATAAGCCGTCATGAAGAATCTTACTTCTTGTGCTGCTATTGCCACACTGTTCAGGGGTGTAAAGCTTGACAAAAAACATATACTAAAAAATATATTGACATTGTGCGCAATAGTACGTACAATAGTTCTTAGCACATTTATGACTTCATCTACTACATGTAACCGGAGGGTGAAACTCTCACCGGATCAACATGCGCGAGTGGGGAGCCATGAATCATAAATGCGCCTGCCGACAAATGTCGTACGGGTACGAAAATGAACATTTTCACAACGTAATACCAATTAATATGAAATCGGTCGAAGCGTGCCCCGTTCCCTCTGTCTATTTGCGAGATAGCGAGAAGAAAGACAAAGTAAGGTAGTCGCCCTTGTAGCAATACGAGTGGCAGGAGAATGATAATTCGTAATCAAGAAATTTCGGGAGACGTACATACGTCCCGCGCCGAGCAAAAGCAAACAATGCCGAGCAAGGCAAAGCGCCGAAAAACAAACAAAACGCCAAAATTATCTGTCATGGCAGCTTATTTTGGAGTTTTCGTATTCGTTGTCTCGATCATTACGGTGGGCTATCAGGCACCTCAACAGAGTACTGATACCCCTGTGGCACTTGCTACAGAAACACCATCAACTAGTCCTGCCAGTAGAGCTGATGTTTCAGTCGATCAGCTTGTCGCAACAGATGTTGCGGCAAATCTTGCTGAACAAACAAATATGCCAGTAGCAGCCAATGTGGCTAACCTTTCGGTGTCACTGGCTGCAAAAAATGAACTTGCACAGACAGACAACTCGGCCATCATTAAACCGCAGATTGTTCAGCCGACAGCATCAAGCCGTGAAATTATCACTTATATAGCAAAAGAAAGCGATACGGTTCCGTCGGTTGCCGCGCAATATGGTATTGCTGCAGATACACTGCGCTGGGCAAATAACTTGACAGCTGATGCTTTGAAGGCTGGTAAAGAGCTCGTTATTCCTCCTGTTGATGGTGTGGTTTATACGGTAAAGGCTGGCGACACTGCAGATACACTTGCAAGCAGATACAAGGCCAGTAAAGAGCGAATTGTATCATTTAACGACCTAGAGATCAGTGGACCACAAGTCGGTAGTCGTATCGTCATTCCTGGTGGTGTACTGCCGGAAGAGCAGCGTCCGGGCTATCAAGCTCCTCTACGTAGTTCGAGCACAGGCAGCTACGCTGGCACAGATGGCTACAGAGTTAACTCGAGTATTCGTAGCGCCTCTGCAGGCAATCGATATGCTTGGGGTAACTGTACTTGGTATGCTTATGAGCGTCGAGTCCAGATGGGTCGCCCAGTAGGTAGTTTCTGGGGTAACGCAAAGACATGGGCTTACTATGCGGCAGGAGAAGGCTATGTCGTGAACCGTACGCCGGTTCGTGGTGCGATTCTTGTCGATATGGCAGGGTATTATGGTCATGTCGCTATTGTTGAAGAAGTACTAGGTAATGGTAATATCGTCATCAGCGAGATGAACAACTATGCTTATGGCGGCTTTGGTGTCGTCAACAAGCGAACAATCTCGGCAGGTCAAGCAAGTGCTTACCAGTATATCCATTAAATATAGAATATATATTGTCAAATTCTCCTCTGTTAATCCAGGGGATTTTTTGTTATAATAGACGCTACATGTTTGTAGATACCGCTATTGTGACGATTCGGGCAGGCAAAGGCGGCGACGGAGCCGTTAGTTTTCGGCGTGAGATTTATGTCGATAAGGGCGGACCTGATGGCGGTGACGGCGGCAAAGGCGGCGACGTGGTGTTTGAGGCAACAGAAAACCTCAATACATTGCTAGATTTTCGCTACAAACCAGAACTCAAAGCAAAGCCTGGCGGCAATGGCTCCAAGGCAAAGCGGCATGGTCGGTCTGGTGATGACTTGATCGTCAAGGTGCCGATGGGTACGCTCGTGAAGCGTGACGGTGCTGTGGTTGCCGATCTTGTCGAGAACGGCCAGCGGGTCGTTATTGCTCGTGGCGGCGACGGCGGCTTTGGTAACGCGCATTTTAAGTCGTCAGTGCGTCAAACCCCCCGTATTGCCGAAAAGGGTGAGCCAGGCGATGCGTTTGAGGGTGAACTAGAGCTCAAGTTGCTCGCTGATGTTGGTTTAGTGGGGCTACCAAATGCCGGTAAATCGACTTTTCTTAGTGTAGTGACTAACGCTCGTCCTGAAATAGCCGACTATGCGTTTACGACACTAACACCAAACCTTGGTGTAGCTGATATCGACGATGGCAGCTTGTTGATTGCAGATATACCAGGCTTGATCGAAGGTGCGGCAGATGGCAAGGGGCTTGGTGATCAGTTTTTGCGTCATGTCGAGCGTACGGCTGTGTTGCTGCATCTTATCGATGCCTATAGTAGTGATATTGGTGTTGATTATCAGACAATCCGCGAAGAATTGCGTCGCTACTCTGAGGAGCTGGCGAATCGACCAGAGGTAGTGGCGATCACTAAGACAGATGGGTTTGATGACGATATAATTGCTATGCAAATAGAAAACCTCCGGAAAGTTGCGCCCCATGCAACAATTATGGTGATGTCCTCGACTGCTCATCAAGGGCTCAAAGAAGTACTTCGTGCGCTTCGCGAACAGGTTGAAGCTGCCCGTAAACGCGAGGCAGACGAGATAATTGAGGCGCAGGGCGAACAGGGTGATATGCCAGTTATTTCACTCAGCGGAGAAGCAGAGGCTAAGGCATGGACGGTGACAAAGCTCGATAACAGGTATGTCGTGCGTGGTCACAAGATCGAAAAGTTTGCGCGACGGACTAATTTTGAACAGTTTGAAGGTGTAAATCGGCTGCGAGATATCATGAAAAAAATGGGCGTGACTCATGAATTGAAGCGCCAAGGAGCCGAGAGCGACAGTGTTATCCAGATCGGAAGTCATGAATTAACTCTGGTTGAGCAGCGCGACTAGATACTCTATATAAAGTAGTTGACAAATATACAAGTCTATGCTATCATGTAGATAGCATCAGATGACGCATTGATTTGCCTCTGTTGTGCATTATTGATAATTCAGATATACGCATAAAAAGTTGTTTGGCGTGGCTTTTTGCTTGTTTTTTGTAAGCAAGTGAGAAGCTACGCCAAAATGGTCGCAGCCGTACCCGCGCAGGGTTTATTGGATGCCGGTTCTCCGGCGGAAAGGACTTCGTGGTGAAACGAAGATCCCAGACCCAGCAGCACTGACAATGAGCCGACCTTCGTCGTCACGACACATTGACTGAAAGAAGAGACCGTTGGTTTCGATTCGCGGCGACCCCTAGTTGCCACCTGTCCTACTCCGGAAGACTTTCGAGAAAGAGGATTGAGTGATTTTCATTCGTGGTTTTACCTAGCTATGGAAAAAGTATACGAAAGGGGTGGTCTACGCTTCCCCGTCAGCTAAAGCGAGTGCTCGTGATATGTATCAGCTCAGGGCTTTTGATTCTCTGACGATACGCGGATGTACACAATAAACACATTCCCAAGGGTGTGTGAGTGTGCAGGTTTTCCGGCATGAGTAATAACTAAATAGCATGGTGGAGCGCGCCCGTGAAGTTTGGCGCCGAATGTACATTGCGCATTGCGCGCTTCACCATTCAAACTTTTTGCGTTACCCCCGGTGTCCGACGGTATAGTCGAGCTGCAAAGCTCCTGTCCCGGGACACGGTCCGCAGCGGTGCGCCTCCTTGTGAGTGCTGCTCCTGCGGGCCACGAGGCCTTTATCTGAATATAGCTTGCGACCCTGTCAAATGACAGGGTCATTTTCTTTTGTGGTGTATAGTGGAATGAGATGGCAGATACTTTTTTCTTTTATGATCTCGAAACTAGCGGTCTCTCAGGACGTGATGATCGTATTATGCAGTTTGCTGGCCAGCGCACTGGCAGCAGCCTCAATCCAATAGGCGATCCGTACAATGTGCTCGTAGCGCTCAATGATGATACGTTACCGAGCCCAGAGGCGTTGATGGTGACGGGAATCACACCGCAGCAAACGGTTGCCGATGGCTATACCGAGGCGCAGTTTGCTGACTTATTATTAAATGAAGTATTTACACCTGGTACGACAACGGTAGGGTTTAATAATATTCGTTTTGATGATGAGTTTGTTCGCCATTTGTTTTGGCGAACGTTTCGCGATCCGTATGAATGGAGCTGGCGAGATAATAGGTCACGCTGGGACTTGCTCGATGTCGTGCGCATGACTCGAGCGCTTCGACCTGACGGTATCGTTTGGCCAGAGATTGACGGTAAGGCGAGTAATCGTTTGGAGCTTTTGACAAAGGTCAATGGTATCGATCATTTTAAGGCGCACGATGCGCTCAGTGATGTTGAAGCGTTGATAGCGGTCACAAAGCTAATTCGCGATAAGCAGCCGCAATTGTTTGAATATCTTCTCAAGTTACGTAATAAACGTGATGTCCAAAAGCTGATAAATCTTGAAGATAAACAACCATTTGTATATACGAGTGGTCGCTATGACGCCGAGCATCACAAGACTACAATTGCGTGGCCGCTCACAGCTGGCAGAAATGGCAATGTTGTCGTGTATGACTTGCGGTATGATCCGTCGGCGTTAATTGATATGAGCAGCAAAGATTTGGCAAAAAAGCTGTATGCTACTTGGGAAGAACGCCAAGCAGATAATTTTGTGAAGTTGCCGGTCAAGGAGCTGCAATATAATCGCGCTCCGGCAGTGGCGCCGCTCGGTGTGCTGGAAAAAGGTGATGGATGGCAGCGTATTGGTCTCGATCAAGAGACAATTGAGCGTCACAAAAAGATACTGCTGGAAGCGCCACATTTTGCTGAAAATATTCGAAGCTTGTTCGAAAATAAGCCAGAGTATAAGAAGTCTCCGGATGTAGAGGCGCAGCTGTATGACGGATTTTTGGACGATGCAGATAAAATGCGCGTTCAGGCTGTGGCGGCGGCGAGCGAGCGCGAATTGGTTGATTTTCAACCTGAATTTCGTGATGAGCGTTTATATGAACTGCTGCTACACTACAAGGCTCGTAGTTTTCCGCGCAGCCTTAGTTCTGACGAGGCAAAGCAGTGGGAGGTGTGGCGAACAGAGCGCTTGCAGCGTCAGCTACCTGCGTTTATTGCGTCTCTCGAGCGTGTCCAAAAGCGAGAACTTGATAGCAATCAGGAATTTGTTGTTCAGGAATTGCAACTATGGCTACAGAATATAGCCCCAACCGATACAAGCAACCAAGATGCTTAAATGCGTGAAAAGCGGCGTTGAGGTAGGCTGTCGCGACGACCGCTAAGTTGCATGAGATGACGACGTACTCGATAGATAAATGTCACATGACGCGAAGCGATTTCTAGCAAAAGAAGGCCTGCGCATACACCGATGAGTGCAAGCATCATGCCTGCGGGGATGGTGGTATTTGTGCCAGGTATGGCGCCAACGATGATGAAGTCAATCAGTAGCGACAGGATGCCAAACGCATCGATAATGAGCCAGATGAAATAAAGTAGAGTCGCCCAGTTGATTAGCTTGCGCACACGTGCCTCCCGAATGCAGATAATATTATATTTACCTACAATATAGCAGCGAGGTCAACTATATGCAACGATAAGCATTATGCTGATGCGGTATGGAAAAAAGCACTCAAAAAGTGTATACTATACAAGTTATGCCAGAGGTGATAAGAGTAACGGGTGCGCGTGAGCACAATCTAAAAGACGTTTCGGTTGAGATACCGCGCGACAAATTAGTGGTGATTACTGGCCTATCTGGGTCGGGTAAATCAAGCTTGGCGTTCGATACGATCTATGCCGAGGGGCAGCGTCGTTATGTTGAGAGTCTTAGTAGCTACGCTAGGCAGTTTCTTGGCACTATGGACAAGCCGGATGTCGATCAGATCGAGGGCTTGAGTCCGGCAATTAGTATTGATCAAAAATCTACCAGTCGCAACCCACGCAGTACTGTTGCGACAGTCACCGAAATCTATGACTACATGCGACTGTTATTTGCTCGTATCGGTGTGCCGCATTGTCCTATCGACGGCAGTTCTGTACAGCGCCGCACGCCACAGGATATTATCGATGCCGTGTTGCAGTATGAGGACGGCAAGCGTCTGATTATCCTGGCACCGATCGTCAAAGACAAAAAGGGTGAGTTTGCACATGTACCGGAGCAGTATCGTCGACTGGGCTTCGCGAGAGCTCGCGTCGATGGTGTCATTTATGCGCTCGATGAATTTCCAGATTTGCAAAAAAATGACCGACACAATATTGAAATTGTAGTTGACCGTATAGTAGCGAGTGAAGATGTGCGCGGTCGGGTTGCACAGTCTGTCGAGCAAGCACTTGATTTGGGCGGCGGTATTGTCGAGGTTTTTCGCGTCGATGACGACGATGTCGATGTTTACTCGCAGCGTTATGCGTGTATCAATCACCCAAGTGAAGAGATTCCAGAGCTTGAGCCGCGACTGTTTAGCTTTAATGCTCCGCAAGGCGCTTGTGCGGTGTGTACTGGCCTGGGTACTCGCTTAGAGGTTGATCCAGAATTGGTGTTTAATCCAAAACTGACGATTAGCGAGGGTGCAATTCGTCCGTATAACCGCGTAAATAGCGATGCATGGCACATGAAGCGCTTGACCGAGGTTGCCAATGCGCATGATTTTAATCTTCAGGTGCCGGTAGGTGAATTATCAGAGGATGCCCGATACAAGGTGCTCTATGGTACGGGCGACCAAAAATATACAGTTCAACTGGGTACTGGTCGTTATTACGATTCAACGTATGAAGGTGTTATTCCTAATCTTGAGCGTCGTCATAAAGAGACTGACAGTGAATTTATGCGCAAAGACATCGAACGTTTCATGCGTGAACGTGAATGTCATGCCTGTGGTGGTGCGCGTCTCAAGCCTGTCGTGCTGGCGGTTACAGTACACGGTATGAATATTATGGAAATTTGTCGTCTCGGTGTCGACGAGGCCTTGGATTATTTCGATAATCATTTTAAGCCAACTGAAAACGAGCAATTAATCGCTACGCAAATCCTCAAAGAAATTACAGCTCGTTTGCGTTTTATGAGCAATGTTGGGCTGACATATCTAGAGTTGTCGCGTGCTGCAAATACACTTAGTGGCGGTGAAGCGCAGCGTATTCGTTTAGCAACACAGATTGGTAGTGGGTTGCAGGGTGTGCTGTATGTGCTTGATGAGCCATCGATTGGTCTTCATCAGCGTGATAATGACCGCTTGATTGGGACACTAAAACACCTGCGTGATCTGGGCAATACCGTACTCGTGGTTGAGCACGATGAAGATACGATTCGTGAAGCGGACTACTTGCTCGATATTGGCCCGGGTGCTGGTGTAGATGGCGGACGTGTTGTTGCGGCTGGCACACCTGACGAAGTTGCGAAAAATACAGACAGTATTACGGGACGTTATTTGGCTGGCAGTGAGAGGATCGATGTTCCTAAGAAGCGTCGTCCTATAGAAAAGGATCGATTACTGGCTGTTCGGGGTGCGCGTGAAAACAACCTCAAGAATATTGACGTGACATTTCCATTAGGTGTCATGACGGTTGTCAGTGGTGTCAGCGGTAGCGGTAAGTCGACTCTAGTAAATGATATTCTCGCCAAAGAGCTGTCGTCGAGACTGCATCGTAGCCAAGAGGTGCCAGGTGCGCACGATGATATCGAAGGCATCAAGCAGCTCGACAAGGCTATCGTTATTGATCAGTCGGCGATTGGTCGCACGCCTCGCAGCAACCCGGCGACGTATACGGGTGTATTTACGCCAATTCGTGAGTTGTTTGCAGGCACTCCAGAAGCAAATATTCGTGGCTACAAAGCCGGACGGTTTAGCTTTAATGTCAAGGGAGGTCGCTGCGAGAACTGTCAGGGCGACGGTATGATCAAGATCGAAATGCATTTCTTGCCTGACGTGTATGTTACTTGTGATATCTGTAAAGGCAAACGCTATAATCGCGAAGCGCTCGAAATCAAGTACAAAGGCAAAGCGATAAGTGACATTTTGGAAATGACGGTCGAGACGGCTGCAGAATTTTTTGCCAATATTCCTGCGATTTCCCGTAAGCTAGACACGCTTGTTGATGTTGGATTAGGTTATATTCGTCTTGGCCAACCAGCAACAACATTTAGTGGTGGTGAAGCGCAGCGTATTAAGCTGGCGAGTGAGCTTAGCCGACGCAGTACAGGCAAAACGATGTATATACTGGATGAGCCGACAACCGGACTGCATAGCGCCGACGTGAAGCGTTTGCTAGGTATTTTGCAAAAACTTATCGAAGGTGGCAATACAATGGTGATTATTGAGCATAACCTAGATGTCATCAAGACAGCTGATTACGTTATTGATATGGGTCCTGAAGGTGGTAGTGGCGGTGGTCAGGTAATAGCCCAGGGCACACCTGAGGAAATTACAAAAGTTGCCGCGTCGTTTACGGGTAAGTACCTCAAAACACTTTTGTAGAGATTAGTGACGTTTCTTTTTTCGATAATTGAAGAGAGTATCAATTTGTTTTTTAGATAAAGCCAGCAATGTGTCACGCTGTTTTTTATCTTTGAGAATATGAACAATCGGCGGGGCAAGTGACGCAAGTAAGATGAGCGCAACGATAGGTAGCAATACATGGTCGATGTCTAGCCCCATGCTGGTAAACAATGCGCCGAGATAGTAGCCTGCATAGGTAATACAAACTGCCCATAAGAAAGCACCGATCATGTTATAGATGAGAAAGCGCCTGTAGTCCATCTTACCGATACCTGCGACAACAGGTGCAAAGGTGCGAACGAATGGTATAAAGCGCGCGATGATAACTGTTTTGCCACCGTGCTTTTCATAAAAAGCTTGCGCAGCTTGCATGTTTTCTTGCTTGAAGAAGCGCGAGTTTTGACGAGTAAATAAGCGTCTACCAACGCGACGACCAAATGTATAGCCAACGCTGTCGCCAAGTACTGCCGCCGCAAAGAGGAGGGTGACAAATAGGTGAATATTTATCTTGAAGATGCCGCTATAGACCAAAAATCCGGCAGTGAATAATAGGCTATCACCAGGTAAAAAGAAGCCGATTAGCAAACCTGATTCAGCGAAAATAATAGCGATAACAGCTGGGATGCCCGCTGCAGATATGATATCGACAAGGTCTAGTCCAGGGATAGCTGCAAAGGTTGCCGTGGAGGCAAAAAGAGAGGTAAACATAGCTATATTTTAACACGGTCGCCGTAGATGAGCTAAGAAATGGTATAATAAAAGAACGACCAAACGACATTTTTCAGCAGGAGGTAGCATGAACGATATTGCATTGAATTTGGATAAACGAGAAGTTACAGGCAAAAAAGTAGCTAAGTTGCGTCATGATGGCATCGTACCAAGCACGGTGTATGGAGGTTCGGCTGAGCCAATTAATACGCAGTCAGAGATTGTCGCGACCACTAAGGTGGCGAGTGTTGCGGGTAAGCATACGCCTGTGCACTTAACGATTGATGGCAAAAAGAAGCTGGCAATCATCAAGAGTATCGATCGTGATCCAGTAAAGCATCAGGTGCGCCATGTGGCATTTCATGCCGTCAAGCAAAATGACATTATTACGACAGAAGTGCCGATTCAGCTAATAGGGCTCGGTGAAAGTGAAGCAGAGAAGGTAGGCTTGATTGTCCTGCAAGCTATTGAACAGATTGAAATCAAGGCAAAGCCAGCCGATCTACCAGAGGCGCTTGAGCTTTCAATCGCGACACTTGTGTCTGCCGAAGATAAGCTGACGCTTGGAGATATTAAGCTGCCAAGTGGTGTAGAGTACGCTGACATGGATCAAGATCTCGAACTTGTTGTTGCGAATGTGTACGAACCAAGTGCCTTGCAGGCGGCCAATGATGCGGCTGGCGGTGACGCTGAAGATGCTGGTGCTGAAGCGGTCGAGGCCTCAAATGGTGGCGATACACCACAGGACACACAGGCTGAAGAATCTCGCCCAGGCGGCAAGGGTCAAGACGAGCCAAAGCAGTCGAACGTCGACGCAAAAAAGTAGTACGTTAAGTACACTAAAATATAATAATCCGCTCGAGATTTCGAGCGGATTATGATTTGTCGGTGGATACCGATACAATCTGCTGTTTGGCAGGAGGGGCAGTTCGTTAACGTACCCCATCTGCGCTTGCCAGCAGATCGTATCGGTGTAGTCAGGCAGCAATGAGCCCGCGGTCTCGATTGGGGCGACCGTGGAACGGCCTCTGGTCATACTTCTTCCCATGCCGCGACCTGTGGTGACCGCATCCACGATGTTTGTCCATGGCGGTAACTCGAACTTGCCAGACTCCATCCATGAACCATAGCTCGTCATCACGCATCATCTGGACGATGGCATCGTGAATCAGGTGCCATCGCATCACGTCAAGAAACTTGTAGTCGTGGTTGATGAGCTCGCTATGGAGTAGTACGGGAACGTCGTCGAGCGAAAACAATCGCCTACGTCGCCTTTTGATATCTTGTGGCGAGCGAATGCGGTAGTTGCTGACGAAGTTCGTGCTGCGACTAGGCTGTTTTCTTGCCCGACGCGACCGACTGCCATCGATTCCATCAATGAAGTTGGCTAAATCTTCAGACCTGTCGCTGTCTAAGAGGACAGCGTCATTGAGCGGTCGTCCCTTTTGCAGGTGAAGGATGACATTGAGGATGATGCGGCGAGCAAGAGCTACGCGTGACTTGTAAGTCTTGCTATCCAAAAAGTCTCGTGGGTGCTCGGGGTGAAGATCCGATGGATCTACCGAAGCATAGCGGCCGTGTCCGTCTGATATGACGGGCATATATACTCCTGACTTTAGAGTGCGTCGTACAAGGTGGTGTGGAACCGCCTCCCGCCATATGGTGGTTACGATATCTACACTAAAACATACAATAATACGGAATACAAGGGCTGTATGAAAAGAGGAATCGCGCAGTATAGCTACTGCGCGATAATCCCTTAGTGCTGACCGACTGGTTCGCGCGCCCATTTGGGTGGACGCGAGTTAAGCTTGCCTTGCGGTCTGATACAAGGCGCCATGACAAAGGCATGGTTGAGCCAAAAGTCTCTCGATCTAGCGAGGCCACCCTCGTAGTTTCCTGCAGACGCCTGCCAAGGCAAGGGAGGTATGTATTCGCCTCCATAGGCGCGTACGAGCATCATCCTGCCATGAGCTCGAGTGAGCTCAATGGTGAGTGATGGTGCCAGAACTGGTCGACTGCGCCCTTGTACAAAAGGAGATTCTTGGGGCGACCGTGCTTTGTGAAAGCGGTAGCGTCCGAAGAGTACGCGGTCGCCCGGTGCGACCGGGACAACGTATCGTTCGATTTGTCGTCCGTCGTCCTCAAGGTCAAGCGTGAAGTCCATGACGCGTCGATCTCGCCAGTCGAAATGCTGCGGATTTCTGCGGACCTCGTCGGCGCAAGTATCGAGCGCCTCTTGTACTAGCTTGGCATACTTGCCTTTTGGTAAGAAGTCTCGGCTGATTTCCGCTGTTGCTGGGGTGCTCAGAGCACTGCCTTGGTATTTATACAACACTTCTCCTAAGTCGGTAGAGTAGGGACATTTCATTTATACTATATAACTTATATATAGTCAAATATATATTGCGATACCCTATGAAGTAGCAATATACTAAAGGTATAGAAAAGCCGTCCGCTAACCCAGTGTGGGGGTTGGCGGACGGCTTTTGTGGAAGTGTCATGCGGTGCGTAGGCTGCGGCCAACTCCGTAGTAGCCAGTAGTGTCGAGCACGTGTAGTCTCAACCAGCCCAGTTTTCTTTCGATATGCAGGAGTTTGTCGAATCTGCAAAGCTCCAGAGCGCCGCTGATAACATCATGTTCGTATTTACTGACAGCTTCGTGCAGCAAGCGATTGCCGTTGACGACGTTATGCTTTGTGGCAAGTGTAGTGATCAGCGCTTCGATCCCTTCGTGCCACTTGTCTGTGTCGTCGGCGTGTCGCTCGATGTCGTCGGCAGCGCGTACGATCTTATTGGCAGCGTCGTAGCAATGTTCAGTGAAAAGACGCTCCTTTTCGTTTTGTTTTTGCCGTTTTCTGATTTTGGCAAACTCCGCCTTTGTTGGTCTTGGAGGTAGCGAATTAGCTATTCTCTTTGCCTCTGCTTTTCTTTTTTCTTTCTCTCTTCTCTTTTCTCGAATAGCTTCGCGCCGGGCCTGACGTGGCTGCGGTTGCAGTGCTGCATCTAGATTTTCATCTAGGTCAATGAGCAATGACAACATCGCATGCACCTTCCTCGAAACGTGCTACTCTTTTTCTGGCCGCAAGACGGAACCAGCCATATCATCGGGATATGGGAGTCTGTCTACTATATACCATATGACAAACAAAAACGCAAGCATAGGCACGTATTGAAGCTGACTTTATTCCTCGATGAATCCGCCGCTTTGATGACTCCAGAGCTTGGCATAAACACCTTTTTGTCGCAGTAGTTTATTGTGTGTGCCATCTTCGATAATCTTGCCAGCTTCGAGCACAATAATACGATCGAGTTTGGCGATAGTCGACAGACGGTGTGCGATGACAATAGACGTCCGCCCTTTCATGAGTGTCGCGAGTGATTGTTGAATGAGCTTTTCTGATTCGCTATCGAGCGCGCTTGTGGCCTCATCGAGAATGAGAATCGGTGCATCTTTTAGGATCGCTCGGGCGATTGCGATGCGTTGGCGTTGTCCGCCGCTAAGCTTGACACCACGTTCACCGACGACCGTATCGAGTCCATCGGATAGTTTTTCGATAAATTCGAATGCATTGGCTTGCTCGGCAGCTTTTCTGACTTCTTTGTCAGTAGCATCTGGCTTTCCGTAGGCGATATTGTCGCGCAGTGATCGATGAAATAGCATTGGTTCTTGAGGTACATAGGCGATATTGTCGCGCAAGCTAGCTTGTGTAATGTCCCGGATATCATGTCCATCGATTTTGATTGAACCGCGCGTGACATCGGCAAAGCGTAGGAGGAGATTTACGATTGTTGATTTGCCAGCACCAGAGGATCCGACAAGACCAATTTTTTGACCCGATGGGATAGTGAGCGAAATATCGCTTAAGACATCTTCGTTTCCGTCACTATAGCGATAGTCCATATCAGTAATGGTGATCGAGGGCGATATATTTGTGAGTAGGTGCGCATTTAGTTTGTCTGAGATATTATTCTGCTCAGTAAGCATTTCGGTGAGAGGCTGGGCATCGAGCAGGGCTTGATCGTAGCCATTGAGCATGTCTCCGAGTGCAAATAGTTGCATGCTGATGCGCTGCAGATAAGCTAGTACAAATATCGCCGTGGCAATAGCGAGCTGGCCGTTAAATATCAACCATGACGCATAGGACACGGCGATGATCTGAATAATTACTAAAAGCGCGACTCGTGTAGAGCCCTCGGCAGCGATGAATCCGATGTCTTTGTGAAATATACGCTTGAAACGTTCTGAGTAGCTATCGAGCCTCGCTGTTTCGCGGTCTTCGCCTGCAAATGTTTTGACAACGAGGTAATTGGTGACACTATCGGCGACCTGACCATGCATTTTGCCGACAATCTCTTTACGCTCATGACGCCATGGTGCGCGTTTTTTGATACTCCATCGAATCTGCAAAACAAGAGTAATGAGAAGAAACAGTAAAATTCCGGCAACCGATGGTGATGCGATAAAGAGAAGTGACAGGCCGATTGACATTGACACTACAAAACCGAGAGTGCGAATAATGAACAAATCTTGCAGGACGACGTGGCTGCGAATGAAGTCTATATGGCGTGTAGTAAGGGCGCCAACTTTTGTGTTGGTGAAAAAGCTAATATCTTTGCGAATAAGTGATGCAAAGCTTGCGTCTGTCAGCACTTTTCGTACGCTACCCTCGTGGCGAGTGAGTGCTTGAAAGCCTACAAAGTTAAGCAAGGCGCCAGCAATACCCAAGACAGCTGCAGTAATGAGGTAGTGTTGCACGCCTGTTTCATTGCTGTTGGTGAGTTCGCCAATTGCAAGCGACAAGAAGTATGGCAAAAGGGTTGAGATAAGGAGTTCGGCAATGGGAATGCTAATGAGAGCAGTAAAGAAACTGATCTTATATTTTTTTATCTGCTGCCAGTACAGGCTCAGAGTTGCTTTATTGATGTTCAAAATGAAAAATCCTTTCGTGGTTGAATGGTTGGTTTTTTTGTTTCGCTAGCGGTTCGGCTCGTCCGAACGTATACGAGTAGAGGAATCACAAAAGATTCATAGTGCTACTTATTGTAACACAGACCTATCTTTTCATAATAGCATAGTTAGAGTATAAATGCAAGTTTTTGTCTAGACGTATGATTTAGCGAAGCGTATAATTTAGTAGAATATGAAAAGTTTTTATCATGTCCTCGTCAATACACTTGTCGCAAATGTCACGACTAGCTATTTGTGGTTTGCACTAGTATTTTGGGCATATCTAGAGACAAAGTCGGTGCTCGCGACGGGTATTATCGGAGGCGCGTATATGCTGCTAGTAGCGTTATGCAGCATCTGGTTTGGCACGATCGTGGATAGACATAAGAAGCGTAGTGTTATGTTGTTTGCATCAGCTTTCACATTTGTTGCATTTGCATTAGGGGCGCTCCTGTATGTCGTATTGCCTGCAGAAGCGCTTTTATCGTTGGAGCGGCCATGGTTTTGGGTGTTTGCCGGAATTATATTGATAGGTGCAGTAGTTGAAAATATGCGCAATATTGCACTTTCGACTGTTGTCACGCTGCTGATCGAGAAGGAAAAAAGAGCGAATGCTAATGGTCTGGTCGGTACGGTGCAGGGCGTCGGGTTTATCGTTACGAGCGTTTTTTCTGGATTGTCGGTCGGACTTTTGGGCATGGGTTGGACGTTAGCGATTGCATGTGTACTGACTACAGTTGCACTTGTGCATATGTATTTTGTGCAAATACCCGAGCGTGGTGTTGCCCATGATCCTGAATTGAAGAAAAAGAAAGTGGATATAAAGGGAAGTATTGCAGCAATTAAGGTAATTCCTGGTTTGTTTGGGCTACTGTTTTTTTCAATGTTCAATAACTTTATCGGAGGCTCATACATGGCGTTATTGGATCCATACGGTCTGACGATATTTTCGGTCGAAGTGTGGGGCATTATCTTTGGTGTCGCTGGCACAGGGTTTATTATTGGTGGTTTGCTTATTGCAAAGTTTGGTTTGGGCAAAAAGCCTATCAAGACATTGCTTATCGCGATCATTGTGATGGGCGTCATCGGCGCACTGTTTACGATTCGTGAATCGGGTCTACTGTTTATAATCGGTATTTGGTTGTACATGACACTCATTCCAATCATCGAGTCGACCGAACAGACTGTTATTCAGCGTGTTGTGCCATATCAAAAACAAGGTAGGGTATTTGGGTTTGCACAGGCACTGGAGTCTTCGGCAGCGCCAATAACGGCTTTTATGGTGGCGCCAATCGCTGAATTTATAATTATTCCGTACATGAACTCCGAGCAAGGAAAAGCAGATCTTGGCTGGCTGATAGGTAGTGGTGATGCGCGGGGTATTGCGCTCGTCTTTTTGGCATCGGGAGCTATCTTGGTTGTAGTGGCGCTCTTGGCATTTACTACCAAGACTTACCGACACATCTCTGCCTTTTATGCAAAATCTTAGTGTGTATACGAATAGTGTTTCGCATAGGCAACGAAAGACTGGCTGTGTTTTTTCATGATGCTTATGCCTGCATGATAGCTTGAAAAGTGATACAATAACAGGGATGCAAAAAATACTTCTGTACTATAAATTTACGCCGATTGCTGATCCAGAGGTCGTAAAATTGTGGCAAAAAACGCTGACTGACAGTCTTGGTCTGCGTGGGCGTATTTTGGTGAGTCGGCACGGGCTTAACGGTACCGTGGGTGGCGAAATGGACGACTTAAAAAAATACATCAAAGAAACAAAAAAATTCCCAGGCTTTAAGGATGTTGTATTTAAGTGGAGTGACGGTAGCCGCGATGATTTCCCGCGTATGAGCGTCAAGCATCGCCGCGAGCTGGTCGGCTTTCAAAACTCCGACGACGAGTTTGACGTAGACGAAAAAGGCGTGATTGGTGGCGGCAAGCACATCAAGCCGGCACAGGTAAATGAAATGGTCGAAAAGTATGGCGATGACGTGGTGTTTTTTGATGGCAGAAACGCGCATGAAGCAAAAATTGGCAAATTCAAAAATGCCGTGGTGCCAAACACAAATACTTCACGTGATTTTATAGAAGAGCTTGAAAGCGACAAATACAACGATATTAAAAACAAAAAAATTATCACGTACTGCACGGGCGGTATTCGCTGTGAAGTGATATCTGCCATGATGAAAAAACGTGGCTTTACTGATGTGTATCAAATCGATGGTGGTATCGTGAAGTATGGCGAAGCATACGGCGATGACGGATTATGGGAAGGGTCGCTTCGAGTGTTTGATGACCGCATGACTGTTGATTTTAGTGATCATACCAAGACAATCGGTGAATGTTCGCACTGTAAGGGTCCGACCAATAATTTTGAAAACTGTGCTTTAGCGGAATGTAATGACCTTGTGCTTATTTGCCTCAATTGCAAGCAAAATCCAGACTTGCTGTTTCATGCAGAGGTATGTAATAAAAAGCATGCTGCGAAACTTGAAGCAAAAGTTTAGAAAAGGAGTAGGAGGTACATATGCCACATATTCATACTGAGCCAGGGCAGCATGATATCACTGCGAGTGCTTGGATTGTGAGAGAAGCGGAAGACGCGCCAAAAGTGCTTGTGCATATGCATCGTAAGCTTGAAAAATTGATGCAAGTCGGGGGTCATATAGAGATAGACGAGACGCCATGGCAGGCGATGGCTCATGAGATTCCCGAAGAGTCGGGTTATAGTCTTGGCGAGCTACAGATTCTTCAACCGTTACCAGATACTCCGGTTGTGTCGGGTGCGACAGTGCATCCAGTGCCGGCGATTATGAACACGCACATGGTGAGTGAGACTCATTATCATTCAGATCTTGGGTATGTTTTTGTCGCTCGCGATAAGCCAAAGTCGTTACCTATGGAGGGCGAATCTCTTGATCTACGTTGGCTCACTATCGACGAACTGGCAAATGCAGCGCTAAACGGAACAGCGCTGCAGGATGTTGTTGATATTTATCGATCGGTCGTAGAGCAGGTAGTTCCTGTATACCACAGGATAGATGCTTCTGTGTTTAGTGTCGACAAGCCATCGAGATCATTGCTCGATAAAAATTGATATCTCTTCTGTCGAGCCAAGAGGCGTATAATAAATGTATGACAAAGCCAGCTACAGTGGATGAGTATATTGATCAGTTTGAAGATGAAGTGAAAAATCGTCTGAATCGTACGAGAGAGATTATCAAAAATGAAGCCCCAGAGGCTACTGAAAGTTTGTCGTATGGACTGGTCGGGTACAAATTGAACGGCAGGCCGCTTGTGTATTTTGGTGGATTCCCCAACCATATTGGACTGTACGCGACACCGGAAGGTCATGAAGGATTTGCCGAAGATTTTGCAAAATACAAACAAGGTAAGGGTTCGGTGCAGTTTCCGCTTACTCAGCCGTTACCTGAAGCGCTGATACAAAAAGTGGTTCGCTATCGTAAAGTACAGGTGGTGGTCTAAGCGTATGAAAGCACAAGATATGACACCCGGACGACAAGGATTTAAGCCAACGAAATTAGAGCTGTTTGAGTGGCTTGATGCGCAGGTTTTGTGTACCATTGCGACACTTGGTAAAAATGGATATCCAAATACAGCGACAGTAGCGTTTTCCCAAACAAAAGATTTGAATTTTGTGATTATTACAGATAAAGATTCGCGCAAGGCTAGCAATGTATTTCGAAACAGTAAGGTGGCGATGACAATCACCAATGAAGATGATCGCTATACGGTGCAGCTGGAGGGCGAAGCGCGGCGGTTGTCTTGGGATGAGTTTGAGCAGTACGCTGACTACCATTATAAAAAGCTACCTTTTTCATTGCCATTTAAAGATATCCCTGGGCAAACACCGTTTATTATTACTCCTGTACATCTACGGTTTAGCGATGTCAATGTCCGACCATGGGAGCTAACTGACGTTATATAAAAGATCTGCAATAAAATTAGTTCACATGTACATATTGCTGTATCATGATGATATATAGATAAAAGGGGAAGATATGAACGGTAAACATGTTTCACGAACTGTCGCTGGATTGACGATACTGGCCGTAGGTGCGCTACTTTTACTACAAAACATAGGTGTAGCTCGTTTTGATGGTCTTGTAGAGACATGGTGGCCATTGGCAATTGTCGCTGCCGGTGTGTTCGTTCTGCTTAACAATGCGCGTAGCTATCTTTTGGCAATATTTCTCGTCCTGCTGGGTGGTCTGTATCAGCTACGGCAGCTCGATATGATTGATTTTGAACCATGGCATATTTTATGGCCACTTGTCATTATGTTTGTTGGTGTGTCGGTGATTTCGGGACGGTCTTATGCAGGCAAACGAGCGAGTAAGAAAGATCGCGATGATGTGACGGCGATCCTAGCAGGCGTGACGAGTCGTAATTCGTCACCATCTTTTAAAGGTGCAAATGTAACGGCTGTTATGGGTGGGGCACAACTAGATCTACGCAAGGCAACTATCGAAGATGGGGCTGTTGTCGAGGTGTTTACATTTTGGGGCGGCATAGAGATACTTGTTCCTGAAAATGTGAGTGTTCGCAACAGAGTAAATAATATTTTGGGTGGCACAGAAGACAATACTGTGCAAAAAGCTGACAAAAAAGCGCCCGTACTGACGATTGCCGGCGATGTGATCATGGGCGGAGTCGAACTAAGTACAAAACCCATGTCCGAGTAGTTACTAATGAGATACGTTGCATTACTACGCGGGATTAATGTAGGCGGCAAGAACAAGGTGCCGATGAGTGAGCTACGTGACTGTTTTAAGCAACTAGGATTTACTGATGTATTGACCTACATTAATAGCGGTAATATCCTTTTTTCGACACCTAAAAAAGTGGATGCAGTTGAGTTGATAGAAATCTGCGAGACAGCTATCGAACGTCGTTTTGGATTTAAAGTAGTTGCGACAGTGATCGCAAAAGACCAGTTCTTGCAGGCAGTAGAGCATGCACCCGCATGGTGGAACACGCTACCAGATACTCGAAATGAAGCGCTTTTTGTTATACCTCCAACTCTTGCGAGCGAGGTGCTCAAAGAAATGCAGCGAAATGTACTGAGAGTAGATCGGTTTGCGGTGAGTGGTCCGATTATTTTCTGGACTTTACCAAAGGATGAGTACGGCAAGAGTGTAGTGGCGAAAATAATAGGCACACCTATGTATAAGCGTTTGACAATTCGAAACGCAAACACAACAAAAAAGCTCGAGACATTATTTTCCGTGACGGAGGAAGAGGTCTAGCCACTCCTCGGTCGTCAGTTGGGAGGGGCGCTTACTCGTATTGAGTGAATCAAAATATTTTTGTCGTGAGTAGCAGTGCTCGATAAACGCACGATAGTACGGTAGCTTATCGTCGGCAAGTAGTGGTGTCGTGCGTTGAAGTAGTTCGATCATCACGGTGTCGACTGCAGGCTTGGGTAGAAAATCAGTTCTTTGTAAGCGGTAGCGTATGCGTGCTGTAAAACGAGGTGTGATCATAGCGCCCAAGAGGCCGGTGTAGTCAGAAGTATTGCCTATCAGTAGCTTGTAGGCAAACTGCTTTTGGACGATGAGATATATTGCTTGCGGTGGCTGCGCTGCTTCGGTAAGCCTGCGCACGATCGGAGAGCTGAGATGAAATGGAATGTTGGCAAATACTTTATATTCACCAGTAGGCAGCGGCATATTTAGAAAGTCACTATCAACGATAGAAACGTTTGGCAGCCGAGCAGTGTTTTGTCGAAGTTTTGTGACAGCGCGGGCGTCAAGCTCTATGGCTACGACTTCTTTGCAGTATTGAGCAAGCTGAGATGTGATAATGCCACTTCCTGCGCCAATATCATACACGACATCAGACTTTTTAATTGTCGAGTGACCGATAAGTGTTTTGACAAGACGAGGGTCTCGTAGGAAGTTTTGAGATTGGGTGTGAAGGCGGCGCATCGCTTATTATTATACGCGTCTATGCTAAAATAACGGTAATGAAGACGAAAACTGATACATTTGGCGATACGCTTGCAAGACGAGCTGCACAGGTGCAGCGTGGTGGCGCAAGAGCAGCAGTGCTTGGAGTCAATGATGGCTTGGTGAGTACACTTTGTTTGGTAGTTGGTATGGCGGCGACTGGTGCTGATGCCAAGGTGGTGCTCACGGCTGGGTTTGCAGGACTTTTAGCTGGATCGATTTCTATGGCGGCTGGTGAGTGGATATCAGTAAAAGCACAAGTAGAGCTTTTTGAGGGAGTGCTTGGGGATGTTCGGCATGCAATTCGCAAAGACCGTGATCGCCTAACAGATGATTTAGCTGAAAATTTTGAAGACAATGGAATGGATGAAGCGACTGCGGGTGATGCCGCTGAAGGCGTGGCAACTGACGATAAACGACTTTTGGCTATGTATGCGTCGCAGGTTATTGGTATTAATAAAGAGGAGCTCGGATCTCCCTGGGTTGCAGCGATTTCATCGTTTCTGTTGTTCACTGTCGGCTCAATCGTTCCGCTTCTGCCATGGATTATTGGCATGCATGGATGGTCGGGTATTAGCGTTGCGATAGTGCTGACAGGTATCGGTAGTTTATGTGTCGGTGCTTATACGGCAAGATCAAGTGGAAAAAATCTTGCTTACGGTGCACTACGTCAGCTACTTATTGTTATTTTTGCGGCCGCTGTGACTTATGGTATTGGTCATATCTTTGGCGTCGCGACAAGCTAGGTGTTACAGAGTATACTGAATAGGTATGAACAAAGCGCTTGAAGCGAAATTAAAAACATTACCCGCAAGTTCCGGGGTTTACTTTCATAAGGCTGAAAGTGGTGAAATTATTTATGTTGGCAAAGCCGCGGTACTCAAAAATCGCGTGCGCCAATATTTTCAAAAGCAACGTGATATGGATGTCAAAACATTGGCTTTGGTGGCCGAGATCGCTGACACCGATTGGATAGAGACCGAATCAGAAATCGATGCGTTATTTCTAGAATCAGAAATGGTTAAGCGCTATATGCCTCGCTATAATATTTTGCTCCGTGACGATAAATCGCAAATATACGTACGTATTGATATGAAGAACGATTGGCCATATGTGTCCTTTACGCGCGGCCCGCTTGATGATGGAGCTGAATATTATGGTCCTTATTACAATGGCTATGCTATAAAAAAAGCATTACGTTATTTGCGGCGAGTTTTTCCATACTACACAAAGCCGCGACGCGATGGCGAGAAAGCCGATCTTGATACCCACATTGGCCTGAGTCCGTTACCGGGCACGACGAGCCAAGAGTACAAGATGACCCTGAGAAAACTGGTGCGTTATTTTGAGGGTGGTCGCAAAGCACTGGCACGAGAGCTGGAAAAAGAAATGCGCCAAGCAGCACGTTTGCATGATTTTGAAACAGCGGCACGCCTCCGCAACCGACTTCGTGATTTGGCCGAGCTGCAACGTAAGATTATGTTTGGCGACCGTGAGTTTTTGGATATCAGTAAAGATCGTGCATTGAGTGATCTAAAGACGTTATTGGGTTTGTCGAAAATACCAGCACGTATTGAAGGTTTTGATATTAGTCATATGGGCGGTGTTAATGTCGTTGCAAGTATGGTGGTGTTTACAAATGGCGTGAGTAATCGAAGTGAGTATCGTAAGTTTAAGACAAAGCATGAAAAGAACGATGATACAGGCAATATGCACGAAACACTACTACGGCGCTTTAGTGAAAAAAATATAAAAAGTTGGGGTATGCCAGATCTTGTGCTGATCGATGGCGGCAAGGGGCAGTTAGAGGCAGCGTTGCGTGCGCTCGAAGCACGCCAGGTGGCGATACCGATTGTCAGTATTGCCAAGCGCGAAGAGGAAATTATCGTACACGCTACGCGCTCTCATATTGATACAACAACACTCGAGAGTATTCGTAAAAATCCAAGCGATAACGAATACGTCGAGCAATCGGGGCAATATTATATTATCAATCTACACCCAGGCCAGCGCAATGCGGGGGCGCATTCAAAAAACTTGCGTGGCGGCTCTACTTCGAACGTTCATAGCGATGTCGTCAAGCTTTTCCAGCGCATACGCGATGAGTCACATCGTTTTGCGGTAAGCTATCACACGGTTCTCAAGCGCCAGCGCCAGACGGCAAGTGACCTTGAGAACATACCAGGCATCGGGCCAGCGACTCGAAAAAAGCTTATTCGTAGTTTTGGTAGCTTGCGTGCAGTTAAAGCCGCATCTTTTGAGCAGATAGTTGCAGTCATCGGTAATGATAAGGCGACCAAAATCAAACCGTATTTGTGATACGCTAGAAGGACAATGCCAGCTTTGGATAAGACATTCTTTTCTACTAATCGCGAACACACCTACGACGCGCTCAAAGGTGGTATCTTGGCGGTGCCGGCGTATACGCAGATGCAGCGGAGTCATGACGCGGCGTTTGGTTTTGAGCAAGAGGCGAATTTTTGGTATTTATGCGGGATAGATTATCCGGACTGGTGGCTGCTGCTTGATGGTAAGCGTCGACGCGCATGGTTGGTAGCGCCCGACATGGAAAAGCACCAAGAGCTGTTTGACGGTAGTCTGTCGTATGTCGAGGCGCAAAAAATAAGTGGTATCGATGATATTATCAGTCAGCGCGAAGCAGATAGCTGGTTGCGTCAAGCTGCACGCCTCCATCCACTCGCATATATTGTCGATTATCCATCACACGCGAGTTATTTTGGCTTTAGCCTAAATCCAGCTACGCGAGACTTACGCGATAAACTGACACGGATCTTTACTAAGGTTGATGATTTTCGTCCAGAGCTTGCCAAGCTACGCGCCATCAAGCAGTCCGTTGAAGTAGATGCGATGCAAGCGGCAGTCGATCTAACTATGAAGGCATACGATGAGGTGAAGGCTCAGTTCGCAGACTATAAAGCAGAATATGAGATTGAAGCTGATTTTACCTCATATTTTCGACGACATGGTGCGGCTGGACATGCTTATGACCCTATCGTGGCGGCAGGTGCAAATGCCTGCACGCTCCATTATGGGCGCAATAATACCAAGCTTAAAAAAGGACAACTTGTGTTAATCGATGTCGGCGCTCGTCATCATGGCTATGCAGCAGATATAACACGCACCTATGCTTATGGTGTTGTGACTAAACGACAGCAACAGGTGCATGAAGCTGTCGAGCAAGCTCAACGAGAGATCATCGAGCTAATAGAGCCTGGTCTATCTATCGAAACATACCATGAAGCGGTCGATTCTATCATGCAGCAGGCACTGATAGAATTAAAGCTTATTGCAGATAAAAAAGACGAGGCATACAAAAAGTATTTTCCTCATGCTGTGAGTCACGGATTGGGTATTGATGTGCATGATGCGCTAGGTAGGCCCCGAACATTGCAGCCGGGCATGGTGTTGACGGTCGAGCCAGGAATCTATATTCCTGAACAAAATATCGGCGTGCGCATCGAGGATGATATTTTGGTGACAGCAAAAGGGTATAAAAACATGAGCGCTAAACTCTCGACAGCACTCTAAGCGATAGGTATACTAAAGATAATTATGTTGCGACAATTTACCTTCTTTATTATCCGCTGGCTGCTTAATTCGTTTGGTCTATGGGTTGCAGTTCGCTTGCTTGGAACAGGATATCCGACCGAGCAAGTTGATGCTGGCCTAGCTGTATTTTTACTCGCAGGATTAATATTTTCGATTATCAATACGATCTTGCGTCCAATTGTCATCATATTATCGCTACCGGCGATACTTGTGACATTAGGACTATTCACACTCGTCGTTAATGGTGCAATGGTGTACATCTCGCTCAAACTCGTCCCTGACTTGCAGATGACGTTTATCAACTCGATTCTTACCGGAATTATCTTAAGTTTGGTAAACTATATAGTGAGTAGTGTATTCGAATTAAACAAGCAACAAAGGGAGACGATATGACGATTGACGGAGTACTGCAGTTTTTGACTGTCGCATCGGCGGTATTGATGATAGTGAGTATTTTGCTACAGCAGCGTGGCGCAAGCCTTGGTGCTGGTTTTGGTAGCTCGGGTGAGCTTTATACCACAAGGCGTGGTCTAGATAAGAACCTTTTTGAAGCAACGATAATTCTGGCGGTTATTTTCGTACTATCGATATTGGTGGGATTGCTACTACCAGCGTAGCAAGGGGAACCATAGGGCGATGGCGGAAAAAAAAGTCTGGCACCGATTTGAGTTAAAGCGTCGCTCGAAGGGACTCAAAAAACGTGCGCGTAAAGCCGAAGGTGCGACTATTCGTCACGCCCGTCGTTTCGTTGTGAATCGTTGGGAGAATATTCGTGAAGTGCGCGCGCATATTATTTTATGGCTCACAGGAATCGCGATGCTTATCGCTCTCGTCGGTATGCAGATGCTATGGTTTCAGCGCGCATATCTTGCTACCGAGCCTATTAGTGGCGGCACCTACGCCGAAGCAGTGATTGGACCTATCAATACGCTTAATCCGCTTTATGCGACAACACCAGCTGAGATCGCAGCAGGGCAGCTGCTTTTTTCATCACTGTATTCGTACGATAGTTCGGGGCATCTAAAAGGCGACATCGCAGTATCGATGAAAACAGATGATGCCAAGACATATACTGTAGTGCTGCGTGACGATGCCCGCTGGCATAACGGCAAGCAAGTGACAGCAGAAGACGTTATTTTTACAGTAGAGCTTATGAAAAATACTGCTGCTCGTTCAGTCATGAACGCTAGTTGGCGGGGTGTTGAAGCAAAACAAATCGATAAACATACAGTAGAATTTACCTTGCCGGCGACATACGTGGCTTTTCCTCAGGCATTGACATTTGCTATTTTGCCAAAGCACCTACTATGTGATGTGCAGCCGTCAAGCCTTCGTGAAAGCTCATTTAGTAAGTCACCAATCGGCAGTGGTCCATTTTCATTACGTCTTTTGCAGGTAGTGAACGCTGCGTCGGGACGCAAGGTAGTGCACTTGGCGGCAACAGAACAGCATTATGAAGGGCGACCGCGCTTGGATCGTTTGCAGCTACATGTATACGACAGCGGCGAGGCAATCGGACAGGCACTCCGTACTGGTGAGGTGAACGCGGCTAGCGATGTACCGATTGATATTGCATCTAGCGTCAATAGCCAGCGCTACGATCAAGTTGCGAAAAATATCAACAGTGGTGTCTACGTCATATTTAATGCGGCCAATCCTGTGTTGGGTGATGATTCTGTGCGAAAAGCATTACAGATCGGAACAAACACCCAGGAGATTCGCAATCAGTTTGAGGTCAAGCCTCAGAGACTTGACTTGCCATTTGTCAGTGACCAGGTGATTGGTGCCGATGCGCTCCGTGCGCCAAAATACGATCTAGATGCAGCAGACAAGCTACTGACAGAGAGTGGTTGGATTATGCAAAATGGTAGCCGTATCAAAAATGATGTTAAGTTGCAGCTACGTCTTGTGACCCGTAAGAGCCCCGAGTATCAAAAAGTTTTGGCCGTACTGATAAAGCAGTGGAAAATACTAGGCATAGATGTGCAACAGCAGGTAGTGGATGTAAACGATACAGCCCAAAACTTTGCACAAGATATCTTGCAGCGTCGAAATTATGACGTACTACTCGACGAGCTAGTGATAGGTGGTGACCCGGATGTGTTTGCCTATTGGCATTCGCTCGGTATTCTCAATTTTGCAAACTATAGCAATCAAACGAGCGACGATGCGCTTGCAAGTGCGCGGACACAGCTAAACCCAGAGCTTCGAGCGGTCAAATACATCGCCTTTGCTAATAGATGGCTAGCTGATGCGCCAGCTATCGGCTTGTATCAGTCCAACACAATATACTTTCACAGCAAGGCATCACGCTCTTTGGAGCCAGGCGAAAAGCTCGTATCGAACAACGAGCATTACGCCAATGTCCGCTATTGGACAGCCGAGCAAGGCTCAGTGTACAAGACGCCATAGGCTGTAATATCGAATACCAATATAAAAGGCCAATCCAGAGATTGACCATTTATATTGGTGCGCGCGAGAGGACTTGAACCTCCACGCTCTTGCGAACACTAGCCCCTCAAGCTAGCCCGTCTACCAATTCCGGCACGCGCGCTCGTATTACCTCGGATAATTATACACGAGATTGTCGATTAACACCATATCTGTTATACTATAGGGTTGAGGAGCCCTGATAAAAGGGCATATTTATTTTTTATGCAAGATCCGAAATTTATTCGCAACATCGCTATTATAGCCCACGTCGATCATGGTAAGACGACGATGGTTGATGGTCTGCTGAAACAATCTAATACTTTTCGCGCAAACCAAGCCGAAATGGAACAATCGCTGATCATGGATAGCGGCGATCAGGAGCACGAGCGTGGCATCACTATTACCGCCAAGCAGACATCGATTTATCACGGTGACTACAAAATTAACGTCATCGATACCCCAGGGCACGCTGACTTTAGTGGTGAAGTAGAGCGAACGCTTAACATGGCGGACGGTGTGCTGCTGATAGTTGACGCGCAAGAGGGTCCGATGCCACAGACAAAGTTTGTATTGTCAAAAGCACTCGAGCTCGGTCTCAAGCCTGTTGTAGTGATCAATAAAATCGACAAACCATCACGACGTATAGATGAGGTGGAGGACGAAGTATCTGATTTATTCTTGGAGCTTGCCGTAGATGATTCTCAGTTGCAATACCCGGTCTATTACGCAATTGGTCGCGAAGGTAAAGCATGGCAATCATTGCCGGATGATGCGAGCGAACAGGCCGATCTGACACCTATTTTCGATGCGATTATTGGTGAGATTCCAGCACCAGATGTCGATACGGAAGGTACATTGCAACTGCTCGTAACATCACTGCAATACGATTCGTTTTTGGGTAAATACGCGATTGGTCGCATAACGCGTGGCTCGCTAAAGCCTCGCCAGCCGGTGACGCTCGTCAAACGAGATGGTACGCAAATTTCTGCACAAGTCGATAAGCTGTTTGGCTATCGTGGACTGACTCGCGAAGAAATCACTGGCGCAAGTGCAGGTGATATCGTGGCGTTGACCGGAATTAGCGATGTGCATATTGGTGAGACTATTGCTGACAAGGAAAACCCGGAGGCACTACCAACGATCGACATCGAAGCGCCGACGCTTAGTATGTATCTTGGACCAAACACCAGTCCGCTAAAAGGCCAAGAGGCAGAGTTTAATACATCACGTCAAATTGGTGATCGCTTGAAAAAAGAACTTGAAACAAATGTTTCGCTTCGCGTGCAAGAAGATGGAATTGGATTTAAAGTAAGTGGTCGCGGCGAGTTGCATCTATCTGTGCTCATCGAGACATTGCGCCGAGAGAATTTTGAATTTGAGGTCGGCCGGCCACAGGTGGTGACTATCGAAGAAGACGGTGAAGTAAAAGAGCCTGTTGAAGAGCTGTTGATCGAAGTGGCGCCAGAATTTCTCGGTGCTGTGAGCCAAGAGTTAGGTACACGTCGAGCAGCGCTGACCAAACAGGAGCAAACAAGTAGCGGTGCGACACGAGCAACGTATATTTTGCCAACTCGCGCAATGATTGGTCTGCGTAATTTGTTGCTGACGGCCACTAAAGGCACCGTCATCATTAACAGTCTTCCTCATGGCTACCAACCGGTCGGACCGAAGTTACAGCAGACGCGCAACGGCGCATTGATCGCAACTGAAGCTGGCACGACAACCGCCTATGCGCTCGATCTTGCATCGGCGCGCGGCGAAATGCTCGTAGGTCCTGGCACGACTGTGTATCAAGGTATGATTGTCGGAATATATAATCGTCAAGGTGATCTCGATGTGAATGTATGCCGCGGCAAGCAGCTAACAAATATGCGTACATCGTCTAGTGACGGTACGATTCAGCTGACTCCTTTTACTGATCTTAGTCTAGAGCAGTCAATCGATTTCATCGAAAATGACGAGCTCCTTGAAGTAACTCCTAAGTCGCTTCGTTTACGTAAACGCTTTTTGGATCCGAACCAGCGTAAGCGTGCTGCGAAACAGTAGTGAAAAAATCTCCATTCTAGAGTGGAGATTTTGATTCGTTGTCATCAAAACCGATGACTTATGAGGATACTATCTTCTTTGATCGGTGTACAGTTTGTTTTATAAAAGCCGTGCATAATCTATTCCTTGACTAACCATTTCTTTTTATTGTGTTTGTCTTGTTTAAGACTAACAACATAATAGCATAAGCTTTACATTATGTCAATAGATTTGTAAAAGAATGATTTGCTGAGAGCAAGCATAACCTCTATAATGATGGGCATAAATGCCAACAAGTAAAATAGCAAAAATTCGTATTAAAGTACCAAGAAACGACGGTCTGAAATCGGCGCTAGTGAATACCGCTGGCTTGCTGATGATGACAAAAACAAGTCCGGATGAGGAGCTTGGTGATTTGTTTGCTGCAGTGCAGCAACGTAAAGTATACGATGATGGCAAGACGTTTGTCGATTTGATTCCACGGAATCGAATGCGACAGATTAAAAAGGAATACACTCTCGAAAAGGACGATCCAAACTTCAACTTGCACGAGTTTGTAAACCGACATTTTTATGCGTTTGAGTATAAAACCGAAGATTTTAAGTCACGGGCCGATGCGACCCCTCGTGAGCACATTGAGGCGCTATGGAAGGTTCTTGAACGACGCAATCGTCGAGATAGAGGTTCGTTGATTGCCTTGCCGTATTCGTATATTGTGCCGGGCGGACGTTTTTCAGAGCAGTTTTACTGGGATAGCTATTTTATCATGCTGGGGCTGGCGACAGATGGTCGCTGGGATGCAATTGATAAAATGATGAAAAATTATACCCACATGATTCGTAAGTTTGGTTTTATCCCTACAGCTAATCGCACATATTTTTTATCACGCTCCCAACCACCTTTTTTTAGTCACATGGTAAAGCTTGTCGCGCGACATCAAGGTCAACGCCGTACATTGATTGAGTATTTACCATACATGTTGGCTGAGTATCGATTTTGGACGCGGGGTAGTCGTACATTGCAGGCAGATGATTCGATTGCTGCTTTGCGACGGGTGGTTCGCTTGCGTAACGGTACGATTGTCGGCAGGTATTTTGATGATAAATCGACGCCGAGACCCGAGTCATTGCGCGAAGATATTGAGACAGCAGACAAAGCGAGACATGGTGATTCCGAGAAGCTCTACCTTGATTTGAGGGCTGGTGCCGAGAGTGGTTGGGATTTTAGCAGTCGCTGGTTTGCCGATCCGAGCGACATTAGCACCATCCATACGACCGACATTGTACCGGTTGATCTAAACTGTCTTTTGCTTCATCTTGAACAAACAATCGCAGAAACTTATGAATATTTGTATCAGCCAATTTTAGCTCGCAAGTTCCGTCGCTATGCCGATGAGCGTAAAGCGGCGATTCGCAAATACATGTGGGATGTCGACGAGCGATTTTTTGTCGATTATAATTTTCGTACGCGTAAAGGTACTGGTAAGCTGACATTGGCTGGTGTTTTCCCATTATTCACAAAGGTCGCGACCCCAGCTCAGGCACGTGCAGTTGCTCAACGTTTAGAAAAGGACTTTCTAAAATCAGGTGGATTGATAACGACACTGGTATCAAATGGTCAACAGTGGGATAGTCCTAATGGCTGGGCGCCGCTCCATTGGGTGGCGATTCAGGGCCTGCGCGAATACGGCTATCATCATTTGGCTGATCGTATCAAAAAAGCTTGGGTCAAAACATGTCTGGGTGTGTATGCGCGTGAGGGTAAAATGGTCGAAAAGTATAACGTACTGCAACCGAACAAACTTGGTGGCGGTGGTGAATATGTGCTACAAGATGGCTTTGGGTGGACAAATGGCGTTCTGGCCACACTTCTTGATGAGGCTGGCGACTATTAGTATTCGCTCACGTGGTCTGTTAGAATAGAGTAGTATCATGAGTAAATCTATGAACATCGCGTTGATGGTGAGGGCGTTTATACCCATGCCACGACCTAGCGATATGATCTATGCTCCAATTGACCTTGCAATAGCAATTGCTCAAGGTCTTGGAAAAAAAGGGCATAACGTTACAATTTTCGCGCCAACTGGTAGTGAGGTTTATGGCGAGAATGTTCGAATTGAAACTCTTAACTTGCGTCCACTTATCCATAATCAAACTGAATTTACGGCGCTGCTTGACAACACAGAATTGCTCGCGCATGACATACCTGGACTATGGGATCGATATATGGTGACACAGATGTTTGCGCGTGCCGAAGCGGATGAGTTTGATCTACTTTATTTTCATCATCCAGAATCGGCGTTGTCCGCTGCAACTCAACATCAGACTGTTCCGACAGTATATACGCTACATGATCCAATCTATGATCGTTACCGTGAGATTTACGAAATGTTCGCGAGCCCTAATCAGAAATATGTTTCAATTTCTGGCAATCAACGACGCGATGCACCCGATTTGCCATATCTAGATACGGTGTATAACGGTACAGATGTGCGACTGTTTGATTATTCAGACGAGCACGAAGATTACCTACTGTTTGCAGGACGTATTACAGCTGAAAAAGGCGTTAAAGAGGCGATACGAATTGCACAAAAGACAAATCACCGCCTACTTATTATTGGACCAATCGATCATGGTAGTCAGGGTTACTTCGATCAGTACATCAAACCACAGCTCGATGACCAGATTCTTTATCTTGGTCGGATGGATCAGCCTCAGCTGGTCAAATACTATCAAAAAGCCAAAGCGGTACTCACTCCTGTGCAGTGGGAGGAGCCGTTTGGCCTGACCACTATCGAAGCGATGGCATGTGGTACGCCTGTTATTTCATTGCATCGAGGCGCTGCCCCAGAAATAATCGTTCACGGCAAGACTGGTTTTGTTGTGCACAGTATCGCAGAGATGATAGAGGCTGTTGGTCAGATCGAAACCATCCGACGCAAAGACTGTCGTGACCATGTTGCATCAAAATTTTCGATCGAACAAATGGTTGATGCGTACGAACGGGCATTTATGAAAATGATTGATAATACGGTCACAGCAACGACACCATCGAGCTATATTAAACGTAAAATTAAACGTGTACGTGAAGTACTGCCGAAGCTAACGGGCGAGCTGTAGATGTTAATGGGTGGGCAAAAGCGCGCATCGTGGCGCCAGGCAGTCGTGTACCAAGTGTATCCTTGGACGTTCAACGAAGACAAGCAGCGTCAGCCTCAGCGAGGGCACGGTTCGATTAAGGGCGTGACAAAAAAGATCCCTTATTTGCGACACGATCTGGGAATTGATGCCGTGTGGCTGTCTCCTTTCTATCCATCACCGATGGTAGATGGCGGCTATGACATTAGTAACTACAAAGATGTGCACCCTGATCTAGGTACGTTAGATGATTTTGACGAGCTCGTACGTGTTGCTCGTGAAAATGACATACGTTTAATGGTCGATTTTATATCCAACCATACATCTGATATGCACGAATGGTTTTTGAAATCTCAGCGCCGTGAAGATGGGTTTGACGATTGGTATATTTGGCATCCAGGCGTGGTTGACGATAACGGTAATCGCCAACCGCCCAATAATTGGGCGTCTGTGTTTTCGATGCCAAATCGCAAAGCTCGTGATAGGGGTGAGATGCCGTGGTTGCAACCACACGAGTGGACGCCGCCAGTTTCGCAGTGGGAATGGAACGATACTCGCAAAGAATATTATTTACATAGTTTTGCAAAAGAGCAACCAGACCTTAACTGGAGCAATCCATATGTTCGTTCGGCTATGAAGGACACGATGCGCTTTTGGCTTGATCGTGGTGTTGATGGATTTCGAGTCGATGCTATCAATCATATTGGTAAAAATATGGAGTTGACGAACGAAGAAGTAAATACGGCGTATAACGAAGAGTGGTTCGACAACCCTTACGATCAGCTTATGCGTCAGAATAGTGCCGATTACCCAGAAGCTCTCAATAAATATATATGGGAGATGACACAGGTGCTACGCGATGAGCGATACGAGTCTCGTGATCTGCGTATTGTCCTCGAAGCGTATATCAGCGAATCGCAGTTGCGTGACCTAGACTCGATTGCCCCGGACGTGGCGGGAATGTTTAATTTCGGTCGTTTTTATATTGACTGGCAAGCCCAGTCGCACAAGATTCAGATCGACTACTACTATTCTCGTTTACACGAAAGTGCAGTGGGCAATCAGGTGAATGGTAATCATGACAAGATGCGAGTTGCGACACGGCTTGGAGAGGATTTCGCACGGTTAGCGGGCGTAGTCAACCTGTTTCTTCCCGGAATGACTTTTGTCTATAATGGCGAAGAGCTGAATTTGCGCGATGCGGACATACCAGAGGAGCGCCTCAGGGATCCAAATGGATTGAGAGATCCAGAGCGAACACCAATGATATGGAATACAGAAGATCCAAACGCTGGGTTTTCGAACGCTGATGGTGAAGACCTTTGGCTACCTATTAATAAAAATGATTTAGATAGGTCAGTCGAAACGCAAAAAAATCAACCAAAATCAACACTGTCTCTTTATCGTGAAGCAATACGGCTGACGCATGAATACGCTGCTGTACAAGAGGGTGATTATTGGTCGCTACAGACAGATAATGATCGTGTATTGGCATTTGGTCGACGCACAGACACCGAACGTGTTGTTGTATTGGCAAACTTTTCGCGTGACGAACAAACAGTAAAACTACCCGAGGTTGATTTTGTGATTGCGAGTGTACTGATATCAAGCAACAATGTCCTTGAGGTGCTAGAGCATGTTGACGTGCGTGCCGGGGTCAAGCTTGAGCCTGCGGAAGCGCTCGTTATAGTACCGGCGTAGTGTATTTTGTTATGATTTGGGTATATCGTCAGGTAAAAAGCCTTTTTTATGCTTAAAATCAGCCTTCCACTCGTAATCTTTGCTGTAACCTAGGTCTTTCATGAGTTTTGTTGGGGCGTTGCGGAGGTGGATGGGCACCTGTGCATCATGGTAGTGTTTTGCTAGGTCTTTTGCGGTATGCATTAGGTCGGTGACCTCACGTGATTTCTGGCTGCGAGTAAGCGCAATCGCAGCATGATATAGGGTGTAGTTAGCTTCTGGCAAACCCACACGTTCGACGGCTTGAAATGCAGCAACAGCAAGCGCAAGCGCACCGTTGCCAGCTAGCCCGATATCTTCACTGGCAAAGATGATCATGCGCCTAGCGATAAACCTGGGGTCTTCGCCGGCATCGATCATACGAGAGAGGTAATAGAGAGCTGCTTCGACGTCACTGCCGCGCATACTTTTGATAAAAGCTGAAATAACATTGTAGTGCATGTCACCTTTTTTATCGTAGCCAGGAACGCGTTTTTGGGCAGCGACCTTTATGGTATCAGAAGTAATTTTCTTTTCACCCATATTGAGCGCCAGTTCAAGGTTGCCGAGTGCAATCCGAGCATCGCCACCAGCAAGCTCTGCGAGGTAGTCGATGGCTGATTTCGTGACAAACTTTGTCTTTTTTAGCTCTTTGACTGCGCGTGTAACAATATTTTTAATTTCATCTTTACTTAGGGGCTGCAGCACGAGTACGCGACTGCGACTAAGTAGTGGTGTGATGATTTCAAAGCTTGGGTTTTCGGTTGTTGCACCGATGAGCGTGATGAGGCCTGATTCGACATGTGGCAAAAAAGCGTCTTGTTGGGCTTTATTGAAGCGATGGATTTCATCGACAAACAGTACTGTGCGGATCTGTAGATTCCAATTCTGCCTAGCATGTTCGACAACCTTTTCTACATCCTTTTTACCACTAGTGACCGCTGAGAGCTCTATGAAGTCTGCCGCTACTTCACGAGCAATGATGCGCGCAAGTGTCGTCTTGCCACTGCCAGGCGGTCCCCATAATATGAGGCTAACAGGCTCCTTTTGCTTGACGATTTGTCGTAAGATTTCTTTGTCACCAAGTAGGTGTGTCTGTCCAATAACATCATCAAGGGTCTGTGGTCGCATCCGCTCCGCTAGGGGTACTCTCTCCATAACCTCTATTATAGCCTAGTGGTATAATAAGATCATGAACCGCAAACGAGTGCTCTTACTCTTCGGCGGCGAGTCATCAGAACATGATGTCTCGATCTCTTCGGCGCGCAATGTATATGCGGCGATTGATGACGAAGTATATGACGTGCAGCTTTGCTATATCGACCGTCATGGAAAATGGTGGCTGATAAGTAGTTTCGATGAATATACGGATCGACAGCGCAATGTACAGCTTGTGCCAGTATTGGGTAGCGGTGGTTTTACAACAATTCCTGACAATAAGATAGTAAAAGTAGATGTTATCTTACCGATTTTGCATGGACGAGGCGGGGAGGATGGTAGTGTGCAGGGGCTGGCTCAGCTGCTACATATACCAATCGTAGGGTGCGACGTAGCGAGCAGTAGCAGCGCGATGAACAAGTTGACAACAAAAGAGATTCTGCGAGCTAATGATATTGAGGTTATTCCATATCGAGCTCATCGATCATATGAATCAGTGCCAAACTTTTCTAAGCTCACGATGCAGCTAGGCAATCCATTGTTTGTTAAACCAGCGCGTACAGGCAGCTCTGTAGGAGTCAGAAAAGTTTTTACGGCTAACGATTTTATCGAGGCATTAGAAGAAGCGCATCGATATGACACGATTGCACTTATCGAACAGGCGATAACGGGAAAAGAGTTAGAGGTGGCTGTTTTGGGTCCTGCAAACGACTACCAGATCAGTGGAGTCGGTGAAATAATCCCTGGAGACGATTTTTATTCATACGAGGACAAGTATGCTGCAAGCAGCAAGGCTGAGGTTCGTCTCAGGGCAGCGGTAGATGACAATATGAGAGAAACAATACGCTCTATGGCGGGTCGTGTTTATAAGGCACTGGACTGTAAGGGGTTAGCCCGTGTCGACTTTTTGCTATCAGATAGCGGTGTACTTTATGTTCTTGAGGTCAACACACTGCCTGGCTTTACTAATATTAGTATGTATCCAAAATTATGGCGACAAGAAGGTATCGGCTATCCACAATTGGTAGAGAAACTACTTGAAGATGCGCTGAAATGATACAATAAAAGCATACAAACAAGCAGGAGGGTGTATGACTTTTATGGTGTTTCTGATTATTGCGGCCATTGTTTTGGTGCTCAGCGGTATTAAAGTGATTGATCAGTATGAGCGTGGTGTGGTGCTGACGCTGGGACGTTTTACAGGTGTTCGTGAGCCTGGCTTGCGTATTGTAGTACCTATTTTTCAACGATTAATTCGTGTTGATATGCGCAGCACTCCTATCGATGTGCCAAAACAAGAGGTTATTACGCGCGATAATGTCACTGCAGGTGTTGATGCTATCGTGTACTTTCGTGTGATTGATTCGCCAAAAGCAGTTCTTGAGACGACTAATTATGTGTATGCAACGAGCCAGTTTGCTCAAGCTGCACTGCGTGATGTGACGGGTAATTTTGAGCTTGATGAGCTACTCAGCAAGCGCGACGAGATTAGTCAAAAGATCAAAGAAATCGTAGACCAGCAGACCGATCAGTGGGGTATCGATGTTGAAGCGGTCAAGATTCAAAACATTGAACTGCCAGCCGACATGAAACGTGCTATGGCCAAGCAAGCCGAAGCGGAGCGTGAGCGTCGCAGTAATATTATCAATGCCGAAGGTGAAAAAGCAGCCGCCAAGACGCTTGCCGAAGCTGCGCAGATCATTGCCAGTACTCCAGGTGCCATTAACTTGCGTACGCTAAATACTATCGAGCGTATCAGTACAGAACCGAGCCAGAAGACAACAATGCTCTTTCCTATCGAGATGCTTGAAGCCGTACAGACAATTGGAGCTAGCTTGGGTCGCAACAATAAATAAGGATATTTATGCAAGCAAAATACCGCTCCTTAGGGGCGGTATTTTTATGATCTCTGGTGCGCGGAGCGGGACTTGAACCCGCACGGCTGTTTAGGCCAAGAGATTTTAAGTCTCTCGTGTCTACCGATTCCACCACCCGCGCATTATCTACAGTATACTAGAAAATATGAAACAAGTATTGATAATTCATGGCGGAGATAGCTTTTCGTCGTATGAAAGCTATGTAAGTAGCCTGCGAGCAAGCAAGATTGACTACGAGCGGCTCAAGCTACAACATAAATGGCGCACTTGGATTGCCGAGCAGTTGCAAGAGGCTGATGTGCTGTTGCCGACATTCCCCAACAGTAATAACGCGGTGTATGACGAATGGAAAATATATTTCGAAAAACTCACAACTTTTTTTGGTGATGATGTGCATCTTGTAGGGCACAGTCTGGGAGCGATGTTTCTTGCTAGATACCTGCAGGATAGCCCTTTCGAACGAAAAGTAAGTCAGGTCATATTGATTGCCGGAGGTTATGACGACGATAGTAATGAGGATCTAGGTAGCTTTAGGGTGCAGTCAGCTACGAATCTCCCCCAAAGTTCAGACGATATTCACCTATTGCATAGTATTGATGATCCAGTGGTGCCATATACAGAGCTGGCAAAGTTTCAAGCGGATCTGCCTAGTGCAACAACTCACGTGTTTGATGGACGAGGGCATTTTATCGACGCTACATTTCCTGAGCTTCTGGATATTCTCAATCAAAAATAACTCCGATGCATCAGAGTTATTTCATGGAGGCACGTACGGGAGTCGAACCCGTCTAAAAGGTTTTGCAGACCTCCGCGTAACCGCTCCGCCAACGCGCCATCTTGGCATATTATAGCAGACCAGACGCTCTAAGTGGTACTATAGGTACAGAACCGTAAGCAAAAAAGGAGTGAGTATGGAAGTACACTACGGAGCAATAGTTGTCGCAGTAATTGCCTCTATGGCATTTAGTGCGTTATTTTATTTTTTACTCAACAAAACAATAACCGCGGCACGTGCGACGAAACTTCCTAATAAAGCTGATCCACGTACGGTGACGACACCCAATAAGCTACTTATTGATTTTGTGCGAACATTTGCATTAGCACTCGTTGTTGCCTATTTGGTGTATTGGCTACAGTTGCAGCATCTTGATCAGGCTGTTTTGATTGCGCTTTGGTTATGGGCTGGTTTTCCAGTTATGCTCTTTACGGGGTTAGTGATTTATGAGCATTTTCCTGTTCGACTTGCAGTTATCCATGTGATTGACTGGCTCGTGAAGCTATTGATTATTACGAACATTATTATTTTGTGGCCATAGGAGAATATATTATGAGCAATAAACCAGTAATTCAGTCATCAACGTCACCGCAAACAGCTAATCTTATCAGTGTTTTTTTGGGTCACCATACAAGTGGTGTGTTAACAACCGCTGATGCTGTAGCCACTCCGCATGCTTCTGTTGTCTATTACAAAATTGATAGTGATTTTGTCATAACATTTGGCACCAAAACTGAGACGCAAAAATATAAGAATATGCAACAAAACAAACAAGTATCTTTTTTGGTGTACGATGAACCAACACAAACTGTTGCGCAAGTGCATGGTCAAGTAGAAGAGATCGAAGACGAGTCTATAAGAGACGAAGTGATCGGCAATATGGTGCATGCATCGATTGAGAGCAGCGGTAACGAGTTGCCGCCAGCAGAAAAACTCTACGCTGGTGATTATGCTTCGTTGCGAATCATTCCGTCGATCATAAAGATGGCTGTGTACGCTCGACCGGATGCAGAGGGTGATGATATTTATGAAACTCTTCTTTTTGCGTAGGCTAGTCGCGTATAATAATGCGTAATACATGAGAGTAATTTCTGATCTTCGAGTAGTGGCGACATCGCTTGTAGTGAGTGTTTCGGATGTTGCCCTGAATTTGCTCGTCGCGATACTCACCGGTAGCACCGTGATGCTGTCTCAGGCGCTTCAGGGACTCTCAGACCTGCTTACAGGAGCGATCCTTTTTATGGGCGTGCGTCGCTCAAAGCGCCAAGCTGATAATCGCTACCAATTTGGTTATGGTCGCGAGCTGTTTTTTTGGGTGCTTATGGCAGGTATTTTGATGTTCTTGGGAACAGGTGGGCTATCGGTCTATTTTGGATATCAACAAGTCATCGATCCGCAGCCTGTGACGAGCTTGTGGTTGGCTATGGCAATGCTAACGTTTGGCTTTGCTACCAACGCATATGCTTTTAGTCTGAGCTTGCGACGTCTACATAGGCTGCATCCTAATACGAGCTGGTTTCATGAGCTTATTCGTTCGAGCGTTGTAGAGACAAAAGCAACCTTTTTGATAGACTTTCTTGGTACCTTTGCGGCATTGATGGGCTTTATTGCTTTACTTGTCTACGCTGCGACAGGTAATCCAGTATTCGATGGATTAGGTAGTATTGCGATTGGCCTTGGAATGATGCTTGTGGCGGCGCTGCTCATTAAAGATGTGCGGGCGCTGATCGTTGGACGAGCCGTTGATCCAGATGTTTCTAGCCGCATCATTGAAGCTGCTCAGTCAGTTGCGGGTATTAGCTCTGTGCTTGATCTTCGGACGATGTACCTTGGTTCGGCTAAGATACTAGTGATTCTGGAGCTTCACATGCATGAAAAGCTTACAACTCAACAAATCGAAAAGATTGTAGATACTGTAAAACGTATCGTACAGCAGAATGTACCCGAGGTTCATCATATTCAGGTAGAGGTTGAAACACCAGAGGTTATTGACGTTAAGTCAATGTGAGTGAGCTAAGTCTACTTAGCTGGCGCGTAGGAAGCTATTTGTCTCAGCTTGTGTGACTGCTTCTTGATAGAGATGTGCACTGCCGATGGGATTGTCCATTGGATTAGTGTGCTTGGTGTTGAGGGAGCGTAAATGATGATGCACAAGGCCTCTCGCGGCCAGTTGTTCGACAGCTAGCTGCATGTCTGTGTCCTTAAAGAAGGCGTCGTGTTCATGTGATATGACAGCAACCGAAGTGTTGCCGCGTTCTTGAACTTCTTCAAGAAGAGGAGTGACGTTTGGTCGTTTTGCAACGAGAAATAAAATCTCACGCCCTAAAAGAATAGGATTTGACTTAACATGACCAAGCGATTCGCTCATCGAGTCTTCAGGGCCGTACTCATTCATATAGCTCATGAATTCTTTCACGTTTTTACCGATCGCACCAAGACTACTTGCGTGGTTAAATAGAGCGTTTCTCAAAACAAAGCCAGCAGGTCCATCAAACGTGACGGTTTTGATTCGTTCGTCGTGAGCTGCGAGCATTGAGGCTGGCAAGCCTCCTTTTGAGTGGGCCTTTAGCTTGAAGTTTCCGGAAAGTTGGCCAAGATTATCAACTGCATCCATAACTCGCTCGGTCGCTTGGCTGGAGCGTAGAACAGGGTTTTGAACATGCTTTTTGAGTGCGCTTCTTGATCTGCTGCTGGTTGCAAGTTTGAGTAAGTTTAGTTTCGGGTCTTTGCGAGGATCGTTATGTAACGCAACAGGCATACCTAGTGCAGCAATCGCTTCAGCCTCTTGACGATACTGAACAGCATTTGCGCCAACTCCATAACTGTATACGGTTGTCTCGGTTGTGCTTGGCTCGTCTGGAATAAAAAGAACCGCCTTAAAGGCAGTTCCGCCGAACTCTGGTGAGAGATGATGAACATCAAAGGACTGTCCAGTTTCTGGCACGATATGATCTATATCTTCGGTTATCCGAGAGCGAGGCGAGACTTTTCTATCAAGAGTATGTCCCATAATACTTTTCAATATAGCTGCTCATTTTGTTTTTTGCAAGTAAGCAGTCTGCAAAGGCCCCTGTAACCTGTTACTATAGGTAGGCTATGCTTGCAGATATTCGTATTACAGAAAAATCATTTGGTTCAAAAAGTCTCATGTCGAATATCAACTTCTCTATTGATGATGGTGAAAAAATCGGCGTGATTGGTCGCAATGGTGTGGGTAAATCGACATTGTTTGGTATCTTGAACGGAAGCGATCTTGATTTTACGGGCGAGATTATTTTTAAGTCTGGCACGGTGGCAGTTGCTACTCAGCAAGAACATCATGATGTAGGTGAACAGACAGTGATGCAGTATGTGTTAAGCGGACTACCAGAGTATGGAGAGTTGTCGCATATCATCGAAACATATCCAGATACGATGGGTGATAACATGAAAATGATCAATACGTACACTGAAGCATTGCAGCGATTTGATGACAAAGGGTTTTATCGTATCGAAGAGCAGATTGAACGTGAACTCGATAATTTTCAACTAGTCGATATTGGACGTCGTCAGTTTACAACTCTTTCGGGCGGACAAAAGCGTTTGGTTGAAGTTGTCAAAATTATGCACTCACAGGCGCACTTGGCGCTCATTGACGAACCGACAAACCATATGGACTATGTAGCGAAGCAGCAGTTTATTGACTGGTTGGCATCGGCTCGTGAGTCAGTGTTGGTTATTACTCACGACCGTGACGTATTGCGCGAAGTGGACAGAGTTGTGGAGCTCAAGGATGGTGGATCGCAAAGTTTCAAGGGAAACTACGACGCCTATCTGAAGCAAAATGCCATATCGACTGGCAGTCAGATGAACGAGTTTGAGATGATCGAAAAACGAATCGTGAACCTGAAGGCAAAGGTTATCGAGTATCAGCGACTTAAGGAAAAATCACGCAATCAAAGCACTATTCAACGTTTTAAGCGCTTGGAGGAGCAATCTCGTAAGGAGCTAGCGGAGCTACAGACACGCGAGAAGCCAACATTTTGGATAGATAAAGAATCTATGGATACGGTCAATTACAAAACGGCCAATCAGTATGAAAAATTTAAAGCTAAAAACGTTCGGATTAATCTACGAAGTGAAGAATCACGCAGTAAACACGTGTTTGTGTCGGCACGGAGTCTCAGTATTGGCTATGATAAGCCCTTATTTGCAGGGCTTGATATCGATTTGCGTGAAGGCGAAGCTTGTGAGTTCCGCGGTCGCAACGGGGCTGGTAAGACGACTCTTATCAAGGCAATTCTAGGCATTGATGCTGTCACGACATACGATGGCGAATTGACGGTGGACAAGCAGGTGCGTATCGGTATCTACGAACAGGAGGTATCGCCTGACTATTTTGATATACCACTAGAAGTGGCTATTGAAAAAATGTATATGGATCGTAAGCTGGCAATATCAACAACAAAAATTCGATCGTTGATGAGCGACTATTTGTTTACAGAAAGTGACGGTAAGGTACCGATAAAGCGTTTGAGTGGTGGCCAAAAAGCGCGCTTTCAACTCATTACGATGCTTTCAAATGATCCACAGCTCCTCATCTTGGACGAACCAACAAATCACTTGGACCTTCCGAGTATTGAAGAGCTAGAGACGGCACTCGGTAAATATAGCGGAGCGATTATATATGTGAGTCACGATAATTACTTTCGTGAAAAGATCGGTGGTGATGTACTGATGATTGGTGCTCAGTAACCGATTATAGAGCGTCTTTTTTATCGCTGATAAAGTTTGTCCATTGGCGAATTAATCGAAGGAGTGTTTTGAGCGGTAGTTCTACGGCGGTATCGAGTATAAGCGCTACTAAATTAACTTTTTTGTATTCTTCGGATAGCCAGCGGCCAAGAACGATGAAGGGCATATATAGAAAATCACGAATCGCATGGATAACGCCAGCTTTTGCGGTAACAAGCTCAAGCTCACGGATAATATGCGTGAGTCGAAAGCCAAGGAAGCTGGCAGTCGCTAGGAAGGTAAAGAATAGAACAATCTGCAATATATTAAACTCAAGTGCGAGTAAGCGATCGAGCGTAATGCCAAAGGCAGCAATGAACATAAGGGCGTACGCAATTGTAAAGCCAGCCGTGTAGCTACTTTCACGCTCTTTTGTGTAGAGACGCACTTGGTTTTTGTCTGCATACAGTGCACTTTCGATATATTTGGTGAGTGCATTGGTGTTGGCTTGTCCTGGTAGCTTAATACCCAAACGCAAGATAAGTAGATAGACTATGGGAGCGAAAAGATTAATGAGAAGCGGCACTATCAAAATCGTACCTGTAACCGCGAGATCGTATGGAATTTCAACCATGAGGCCAAGGAGCGTCTTTGTGATCAGTAGGAACACGATGCTTTTTATGAGGACAGCGTTTAATCGTTTCGAAGCACTCTGGTACTCGTGCGATACTTGTGCTTGAAATGCAGACAAGAAATGGTCACTGTTATCGAGTAATTTTGGAAGATCACGATTTTCTTCGATCATTGATTTGAGAATACGCAGCGGCGCACCGTGTTTATCGACGAAACGTGCAAGCGTATTTGTGAGATCGGACGTAAAAGCGGTACTGATGTTTTTGTGAAAAGTTGCGTAGGCAGTAGCGTCTTTGTCAGAGTATTTATATAGCTGCTGTAGATCGTAGCGTACATTTGCGAGATCGGATTTGAGCAGGGCACGATGAACTGCAATGTAGAGACTGACGTCGAAATTCGTATCCTTATCGTTCGATGCGTAACGCTTTTTATCGACAGCATCTTTATAGTGCTCATAAGCAAAGTATAGATAAATCTTGAGTTTTTGGTCGTTGGCAATGAGATTTTCAACACCAACCGACATAAGATCGAGAGTCCACTCCTCCGAGGTGGCTCGTCCGGCTGTCGGTTCCATGCGCCAATGGTTGTTGTAATGTTTTTTGATAAGCGTATCAAGTTTTGGGAGCACCGAAACCGGCAGGCTGTCATTGTCAATATATCCAGCTTGGGTTAGCTCGATGATGAGCTCTTCAGCTAGTGAACCATCTGGTTTCTGTTTGGTATGGAACGACAAATTACGCACCAGAAATCGTCGAATGGCTCGCTGGCGCAGCAGGTGCTCTTGTGTGTATTCTGCAGCATTGCGTAGTTGCTCATAGGCAAGAGTGACAACTTTGCCTACATTGGCGACATTGATGAGCTGATCTTCTGGTTCGTTTTTTTTGACACCGTCAGCTACGAGACGTTGTTTTAGGCTAGAGCCAAGAGGATTTAATGGTTTTTTCATAACTTTACCTCATTTTTCTGCCCTATTTCTTGTGAATAGACGACAGCGATTTTATCAACGAGTTTTGATAGTAGTTGAACTTCTTCGGTGCTGAGTCCATGAAGAAACGTTGCAAGCGACGCATGTGTTTGTAGCTTGTAGAGTTTAACAACTTTGTGACCTTCGGGTGTGACATCAAGTACGCCTACGCGCTTGTCTGTCGGCAACGGGCTTTTTAATAAGAGGCCGCGAGTAACGAGGGAGCTTATTAGTTGTGCGATAGCGCCTTTTGTAACGAATAGTTCACTTGCTAGCTGTGAGGCGGTGCGATTCGGGCTGTCAGCGATGAGAGATAAAAGATGTAACTGTGCTCTCGATAGTGGGATCCCACTGATAATTTTTTGTTGTAAAACGACCGAATAGCGTCGCAAATCCTCTAGGGATTTTTCAAATTCTTGAATGAGATTGTCGGTGTGCTTCATAGTATTTCGGTCAAATAGCCTTATAAAGTTTAGCAGCTAAACTTTATTTTGTCAAGCATGAGTATGAGCCTAGAGCTGGATGCTTAAAATACTTTGTCGGCTAGTTTGAAGAGATCTTCCTTGGTGTTTGCTGCAGGTGTCGCGCCAATTCCATAGCTTAATACTATCCAGTCACGTCCCTTGAGAACATTAAGCTGTCCGCGTTCTGGGCTGTAGTATGCTTGCTCGCCTACATCAGGAATCTCTTCGATGTTTTTGCTAGATTTACTTTTTGTAAACTCAGTTTTGTTTTGTGCTGCTCCTGTGTCGTTGATTCCCGAACGTACCGTGACTGCCGCAACGCGCATGCTGTCGGCATTGAGTGTGTTCTGCGCATAACCGCAACTGCTGACCGTGACGTTTTCGTATTGAAGCGGCTCAGTATTGTTGGTTGAAAGTACATCATTGCCGAGTAGCTGCTCTGCTTCTTCGGCAGTAAACAGGCTGCACGCCTCGGTAGGGTCATAGACGATAGCTGGCTTATTGGGTTGTGTGGCAATAGCAATACCAGCAATAAGACCACCTAGTACGACAACGACCGCTAGTCCAATGAAAATTTCATTGCGTTTAATAATATAAGCTTTGGTCGATTCTAGATATGGCTTCATAATTGATCATAGTATAGCAGTAACCAGCACAAGGAGGTAGGTTGCTTGCGGCTATTTTTTGCGAAGTGCCAAAAATACACTCAAGCCACCTAGTGCAAGAGCGCCAAGGCTAACGTAGAGTGCTCGCTCTGCGGTTACTTTGCTTTCGGCGGCTGCCTGGTCGGCTTTTGCTGTCATGTGTGCTTCGGTCGGCTGGTCTACCACTTGCGTAACCGAAAATGGTCCGTTATCACTGCTGTGGCTATGCCCCTCTTTGTTTTCTTGGTCCCATGCAACAACTGTCCCATCGGCATACGTCTGATAGGCTTTCCACTGTAGCTTGGTGGCAGTATCGGGTACTTTGGCACTAAAGCTAAATTCATCGCGGGTACCCTCGGCAATTGCACCACCGTCCCAGACAAGTGACGTGGTGCTAGTTGTATCGTTAGAGGTCTCAGTCTCTTTGGTGATTTGCCAACCAGCTTTTTGCGTTGGAGTTGCGGATGTGATAGAACCTGGAATTAGTAGCTTGATACTAGTTGTAGGAATGTTTTTTTCGTTGGGTACACTGACAGTAAACACTTGATAGCTAGCTGTCGCGACCTCGGACGGTTTGACGGTCACGTGAGCGTATGCAGCAGTATTTGTACCTGCAAGCACTGCTAGAATGGCTAATCCGGCGGCATACTTTGTAAAAGGCGATTTTGTCGTCATACGTCACTCCATTTATGCTTATTGCTATTTAGTATAGCAGTTTACATTTTGCTTTGCTTGGCGATAGAGTGTCGGTGGCGTATGCCAGTAGTCAGTAGTAGTAATAGTCCAGTCGTCGTCGTGATTATGAGTGCTTCCGCCCATACGTAACTTGGATTATCCAGTGCGCTACTAGCGATACCACGCGACACCCGCTGAGTATGGGTAAATATGTAGGATTCGGCATCAGAACGGACAGCAAAAACAAGTTCGTACAAACCTTGGACGGCAAATGTATGTTTTGCTGTCGCAAGCGTGCCGTCAATCTTTATGGCTGGTGACGCTAAGTTTCCTCGTGTGTCTTTGATCGTCAATACGACACGAGTATTGTTGTTTACTAAGCGATTTTGCATATCAAAATAGAGCGTTGATTCTTGGCCTGCTATTGGATCGTCGTCGGGAATGATATGTAAGATTGAGCCATATGTTTTGGTGTTATCGGTGATAAGTATGTGCGCCTGTGCGGTAGTAGAAAGCAATAAGCTGACAGTGAAAATGCTGATCAAAAGACGCAGTATCATCGCCGTGCCTCATTGTGTCCGGCTTTTGTATGATCGGCGTGACGACTATGATAGTTTTGCACTACTGTAGGGATTGTAAGAATAAGGATAAGAGCAGCTGCCCAGATGGTCAAAAACAAACCTGATAGCTCTGCTTTGCCGAGGCGGAGCTTGTTGTTGAGCCTGGTAGCGATGCGATATATTTCTAGTCCGCTTAGTAGTGCCAGTGCCAACAAGCCAACAAGTTGAATAGCAGTATAGGCAAGGTGTGTACCGACTGACCAGACGTGAAGTACGACCAAGAACCACGATATATATACGAGTCGATGAAGCATCTTCCATTTGCGATATGTCATGTATGAGATGACACGGTCGAACGATGTCGCTGCCATGACGCCTAGTATGCCAAGTGCTATAGAGCCACCGATTAGCGACCATTGAAATAGTGCTGGAAGATGTTGAATTTGTCCTACGCCACCGATTTGACCCCAAAGTGAAATACTTGCATGAAGTAGGGCAAAATAAAATGCAGATACGCCAATTGCGCGTCGAGCAAATTCGAGCTGGCGAAGTCGCTGCTTGCCGATTATATATCCAAGAGGTGAAATGATCAGAGCTATATACCAATATATGAGACAGAAAAGACCAAAGAGCTGTTGCAGTCGAATAAGATACAGCTGATCGTCTGCAATCTGCAGTCGCAATAAACCGATAGCGAGTAGGCTGATAAGTAACGTTGAGAGCAGCACGTAAAAGCGACTATTGAAAAGTAGTTGGTAGTGCCTTGTCTGCGACATGGCTTTTTAGCTCATATCCACTGGCGGTGTCACCTGTGGTGGGTTAGCTGTACGATGGCGCGTCATCGCTTGCTCGAATATGAGCGAAGTAAAGGGTGGCATGCCTGCGAGGAGTGCGAGTGATATTCGCCAAAATCCCCACTCCATACTACGCGCAGTCAAAAATACAAATAGAAAATATAATCCAAAAAACAACCCGTGAATAGTGCCGGCAAAACTGACGGCAATCGCACCAGCGGTCGGGTCGAGGTAGCGCCAAATGATAGCTGTAATAAGTAGCGTCCAACCGAGCGTTTCGATATAAGCAAATAGTCGAAAGAGCATCCAAGCTTCTTTGTCGGTGAACCAGTGCGTGCGGTGATATATAAAAAGTGCTGTCTGCGTGACGGGATTTGTCACTCTACTAATAAGCGTATCCATTATGCTCATTATACGCTATAGGGTAAAAGGAGTGTAGGGATACGCTTGTAGTAGCTAGATAGATTTTTGGTTATCGCTGGTGGACGAATGTAAGAGCTGTGCCGCTTTTGCCAGCACGACCAGTACGTCCAATACGATGAATATAATCTTCATATTGTTTTGGTGCATCAAAATTAATGACATGTGATACGCCATCGATATCGATACCGCGGGCGGCAACGTCGGTTGCAACTAATATATCAACACTGTCGTTTTTGAAGCTTTTGAGCGCACGTTCGCGCTGTGACTGCGACTTATTTCCATGAATAGCGGCAGCTGGCATGTTCATCTTTGTCAAACTATCCGCGAGGCGTTGAACTCCAAACTTTGTTTCGCCAAAAATGATTACTTTTTCAAATTCTGGTTTTTGCAACAGCTCTGTGAGTAACTCGACCTTATGATTTTTGTCGCGTGCATGAATGACATCCTGCTCGATGTGATCGTTCGTCTGATTTTTTACAACCGATACCGTGACAGGTTCGCGCATGAATTCTTCGACAATTGATTTGACATCGCGGGTCATGGTAGCACTAAAGCAAAACGTTTGACGTTCGCTCGGTAGTTCGGCTGCAATCGTGCGAATGTCGCCAACAAAGCCCATGTCGCACATGCGATCGGCCTCGTCGAGTACAAATGTCGTTACTGTCTGTAGGCGCAAGACGCGTCGGTTGATGAGGTCTTTGATGCGTCCTGGTGTACCGATAATGACATGCGGTCCGCGCTTGATTTGTTGGATTTGTCGGGCAATATTAGCACCGCCAACGACAAGTGTCGAAAAGAGCTTTTGTCCTGCTGCAAAACGGCGGAACTCAGCGTCGATTTGTTGCGCGAGCTCACGTGTAGGAGCAAGAATAAGGACGTTGGAAGCATCACGTGACGTCTGAAGCTTTTCGATAGCCGGCAGCAAGAAGGCGGCTGTTTTGCCAGTACCTGTATTCGCCAAACCGATAATATCTTTGCCTTCGAGTGCGTATGGGATCGATTGGTCCTGGATAGGTGAGGGCGCAGTAAAGCCAAGGTGTCGCAGTGTCGCTGCTGTGTATTGGTTGAGTCCAAATGTATCGAACGTATGTGTCGCTACATAAGGAATTTCATCCTTGCTCTCAACCGCTTTGTTGATATAGCGGCTATAGTGAGTGGTTGATTGTCGTTGAGTGTTGCCACGGCGCTTGTGCGGCGTGAATTGACGGCGACGATCGCCGCCTTGTTTAAAATTTTGGCGCATTTGATACCTTTCTCGTACGTTAGCGACGATGAACGACGAGAGTTATCAGGTAACAACAAGTATTCATCCAGTAGGATTTTTCTACTCGTACAATCTTAACATAAGTTCATTTATTTTGCAATAGGTTTAATAAATTTTCATACATCGTATGTCAAATAATGTGATTGGTGCGTAGTGAGGCCAGGGTGCTGGGCTGAGTAATATAGTAATGCTTTATAATTATATTTACATATAATAAAGCATAGTGTATAGTATAGTACGATAAGAAAGTAATGCGAGAGGGCGCCACTGGGCGTTTTTTTTATGGGAAGAAAAATATGACAGGTGAAAATCAAATTGTTGGCATGGCCAGTGCAGGCGCATCAGTAGGCGCAGGGGTTGTTGTTTTACCAAATACAAGCGGTAATATGTGGGGTGAAGCTATAGCCTATATGCTAATTGTGTCTGGCATGTTGGTAATCGCTAGCTTTATTGCCATGAAGCTGTATGTGAAGCTGACAAAGAAAAAATAGTCAATATTATGCAGGACTATTTGCACTCAAAAGTATGGTGGCAGATTGCGCTGATATATGCAGTAATAGCCATGCTCTTTGGTGCAAGTACACTAATTCAGCAACAGGTCTCTGCAGTAAATCTGCCGAATGCTCAGCCTATAAAGCTTGCTACGGTAGTCGATGCTCCGACTAGAGTCATCATCCCTTCTGCTGATGTTGATGTGGTCGTTCAGCCAGGTGGTTATGACAGAGAGGCTATGCGGTGGTTCGAGTCAGAGACCTCTGCGCTTTTTGCTACATCGACACAGGTTGCAGACATTGCACACAACACGACATTGATATACGCGCATGACAGACCGGGTTTATTTACGGGTATACAGAATCTAAAAAGCGGTGATGAGATACTTGTGTATACCAGCAAGACTATGCAGGTATACGCTGTCTCCGAAGAGGGAGGAAGAGTGGTTCTACCTACTGACGTATCAGTTCTTGAGACGTTAGGCAAAACTATACCTCAAATTATACTGTTAACCTGTGAGGGCCTTATGTCAGATAAGCGTTTTGTTGTCCAGGCGGTTATGAGTCAGGAGCGGGCATTGTGACAGATTATATATTTGCACTTTTGGTGTGTCTGACAATTTTTAATATCTTACGGCTTGTGTTTTATGCGACGGCAAGTAACCTGCAGACTATTCGCGAACATAAAGCTCGTTTAGATAATCAAGGTAAATACTACCGCCCATTCGTGAGTGTGATTGTGCCAGCGCACAATGAAGGCGAGGTGATTGAGCGCACCTTGAGGTCACTGATAAATAGTAATTATCCTAAGTCGCGCTTAGAGATTATTGTTGCTAACGATGGGTCAACTGACGATACTGCAAAACGTGTTCGTAGTTTTGCTGCCCGTCATCGTAAACAGGCTACTATACGATTGGTAACACGACCAAATCGCGGAAAAGCAGAAGCGCTTAATTATGCAATCCGACGTCGCAGTAAAGGGTCTCTTGTAATGTGTCTTGATGCAGACTCTCTTGTGCATCAAGATTGTATAAAAAATTCAGTACGCTACTTTCGTGACAAAGAGGTTGTAGCGACTGCCTCAAACGTCAATATTATAGAAGACGGAACACTATTGGGGCTCGCTCAGCGCTTTGAATATCTATTTTCGCACCACTTCAAGAAGGCTCATAGTTACGCAAATATGGAATACATCATCGGTGGAGTTGGGTCGACATTTCGTCGCACAATTATTCAACAGGTTGAGTACTATGATTCTGATACTATGACAGAGGATATCGATCTGACACTGAAGATTATACGTCTTGGCAATAAAAAGCATCGAGTTGTTTTTGCAGGCGATGCGATTACATACACCGAACCTGTGCAAACATATGGTGGCCTAATGCGCCAGCGCTTTCGCTGGAAATTTGGTCGTATGCAGTCATTTTATAAGAACCGCCAACTTTTCTTTTCATCCGATGTTCGTTATACAAAACAATTAACCATGTTTCTATTGCCGATGACTGTAGTGTATGAGATATTTATGTTACTTGAGCCGCTTGTGATCGCGTATGTTGTATACGTATGTATAGTATCAGGAAGTGTCGAGACGGTAATGTGGGCTGCGGCGACATTCATAACACTTCTTACTATGAATATATGGGCAAGTGATCATCTCGATAGATTAGATCGCTTGCGCCTGACGGCGTATGCACCAGCTATGTATGTGATGCTGTACGGGCTTATTATTGTAGAGTATATGGCTGGCCTAAAATCAGCAGTAGGTGTAAAAAATATAGCGCGCAGCATGACAAACGGTAAAACAACGTGGGTATCACCGACGCGCAATTCAAATATTAGCGTATAGCTGCCAAGTTTGCTTGAGTATAGACTGTTGGTGAGGTCGTTTATAGATTTATTTTAGATACCATATTAATCGATGGCTTATCAGTGTTCTATTGGTATTCGCGATAAGCATTATTCCCCTCTAGATTAAGCGATTTCATCGCGAGGGCGGCCAACAGTAAGTAGTCTAGCGATACCCCATCCTACAAGCAGATAGACGACTATCGCCAGTACGCTACTGATTTCAAAGACCGATTGGCCATAGGTTGGTTCGCCAAAGATGCCTGTAAACGGTGCGACAAACGGTGCGCTTGCCCAATAGATAAATTCGGTAAAGCCGGCTGATTGATTTGCGCCTAGAAGTAATAGGATAAAACGTAGCGCGATAAGGGCATTGATGAGACCAATAATAAGCCACACAATGCGCTGCGCTACTACCACGGCGGGGGTATGCTCTCGGTGTAGGGCTGTGTGCCTCTCTACGGTAGAATCACCGTCATTATAAGTAGTAGTTTCTCGAACTTCGGTTTTTTGCACGTCATCTTGCATAGCACCTCCCGATTAACTAGTTGTATTACTATTATACACCCATTGCTTGTGGGGTATGCGAGGTTTCTGTACTAGAATAGTCGATATTTCAAATGAAGAAAATGAGGCATGTTATCATAAAAACACATTAACAGGAGACGCGTATGTTAGAGTTTACGGGTATAAATTATTGGGCGGTATTGGTCGTCTGGGTGTTTTATATGGCGGTGGGTGCATGGTGGTATTCGAAGGTAGGTTTTGCCAAGCAATGGACGAAATATACGGGTATTGATATTCTCAAAATCTCCACCAAGCAGGCAAACAATATCATTACGCTTGTTGCAGTTTCGGCATTAGTGCAAGCGTATGCGCTTGCGGTGATAATTAACTCTCTCAACGTAACTGCGGCTTTGAACGGAGTGTTGATAGGGTTGCTGATCTGGCTGGGATTTACTGCGGCAACTACAGTGGGCGTTACGTTTTATAGTCAGCGCAACTGGAAGTTTTTGTGGCTGAACAGCAGTTATTTTTTGGTTGTGATGGCGGTCGGATCCGTTATATTTGCCGTTTGGAAATAGCAAAACTTATCACCGAACCGACAAAAAATTCCATTTATCGAAGAGGTTTTTTGCGAAGTTGGGTAAAAGTGGAAGGTTATTGTCGGAGTTGAGCAAAAAACAGAAAACTCCGCGACCATCGGTCACGGAGCTCTGCTCGAACGTGACTGACGGTGCGGAGTGTGTTAGGAGAGCGTCTCCTTTGGTGCCGCCGAGGGCAGCTTGATGAGCGATGCCCAAAGTGCGAACCCTACGACGAGCGGAACATAGCTGAGCGCAATGAAAGCTTCGTACTGCTGCATCTTCCACATCAGGAAAAAGCAGCATATGCCCGCGACGAACGTCAGTATTTTGAAGAATACTGTACGCACGGCTACTTTTTTGTCCATTTCACTCTTCTTTCGGTTGTTGACCGGAACATACGAGATAATGTATTTATAGCATAAAATATAATAAATAGCAACAAGATAGACTAAGTTTTCCACAGGCGCATTTTACTTGTGCTTGGATGTATGCCATTATTGAAAAAGAGATAAAAACCACCAAAGCAACTTAATATAACTATGACGAAAGGATGTATACCTAATGTATATACTTCGCCAAAAAACAAGTAGCAATAATATAAAACTTGCAGTTTTTTCGATTGCCCTCGCGGTGATGTTGGTCGTCGGACTGCTGACAGCTACTGTCGGTGCTTCGAGTATCGTGAAACTAACCTCGAATATTGCAGATGTACCGAATGGAGATAGTCTCATTTTGACTATCAGAGCACAGAATGACGGTGATATTCACGAGCTGGAAGTGGATCACTCTTTTGAGGATGATTATCCGCAGTTTAGTGTGTATGCCGATGAGGCTGATCCTTACGGAGGCGACGGCGCTCTTTTTGCGGCTCTTGGTGTGGTCGTGACATATAATGCATCTATCAGTGAATGGACGATTGACTTTGGAGATACTATCACTCAGTTTTTAGTGAATGAAGGAAGCAATGTTGAATTTTACTTTGTACTAAAAGATTCGGCCAAAAATGTACTATGGGGCTCAATGTTCCCGCCTTCATCAGAGAATAAGTTTAACTTTGATCCGGTAAACGGGACAGGTGACTCGCTAGCTCTTAGTAGTACGCAAGATGACGTGGTGATTCCTGGAGTGCCAAATACAGCACTGGGGCTATAGGGACTAGCAAGTAGATACAGTCCTACGAGCAAGAGACTACGTATTAAATAGTATGGCCATAAAGATACCGAGAAAGCGTTCGTACAAAAAAGCTTATATCTCGTTGGTTCTATTGAGTGCAGTGATGATTAGTGGCACATATCTCTACGATGTGAGACAAACTAATCGGATAGCTCGTGAGGCTCAGGTGGCCACAGAAAAAGGAGTATTGGCAGCTAATGCCAGTACTCCTTTTGCTGATATATCTGAAATACCAAAGCGTATCATGATCGATAAAATTGGTGTCGATGCCGATATAGAACCGGTCGGTTTGCTCGATGATGGAATGCTTGACGCGCCAAAGACAAACGAACTTGTAGGCTGGTACGATAAGAGTGCTCGTGCTGGTGACGATCAGTTTGCGATGCTTCTCGATGGTCATTATGGAACCCAAGAGGCACCAGCGGTTTTTTGGCGCTTATTAGAGCTGGAGGTTGGGGATACTATTCACATACAAAGTACTAAAAAGACCATCCTGAAGTATGAAGTCAAAGAAACAGAGCGACAATATGCCGAAGATGTCGATATGAAAAAAGCGCTATATCCGTATCGTGATGGAGCGCAGAGCCTCACGATTATTACATGTGAAGGCGAATTTGATCCGCTGAATATGACCTATGATAGACGGATTGTAGTCTATGCAGAGAGAGTAGAATAGCCGACAAAGTGGACTATAATGAGGTATAGATGAACAAGGCGCAAAATCAAACCGTCCCAACAACAGTTGATGTGCTGGATTTTTTGGCACAGCTGGACGATGACAGTCAGCGCAATGATAGTCACGCGCTGATCGAGCTGATGCAGAGAATAAGCGGCGAGGCGCCGGTTATGTGGGGTCCGGCAATTATTGGCTTTGGCTCATATCACTACAAGTATCAAAGCGGTCGAGAGGGTGATATGCCGTTGATTGCTTTTTCACCACGAAAAGGTAAGCTGGTGCTATATGTTGTTGACGACTTGATGCAATACGAGTCTATTCGTGAACATTTAGGCAAACACAAAATATCCAAAGCTTGTCTATATATCAATAAATTGGCTGATGTTGATATGAAGGTCCTCGAAGTATTGGTCGACGCGGCCTATAAAGACGCCACAAAAAGGATATAAGTACAAAAGCAAAGACACCTGCAGGTAAATTGCAGGTGTCTTTATTGCTACGAGATCGACGAGCTTTTAGGCGACGTCTTCTTTGGCTGAGAGGCTTGTCGCCCAAACAACTAGTTGATAGAGTGCAGCGATACCTACAAGCGTGTAGACGACTCGTGCAAGGGCTGAGCCTTCACCGAACAGGCTATCTACAAGGTTGTATTCAAAGAGGCCAACGAGCCCCCAATTCAGTCCTCCGATTATGATAAGTAGTAATGCGACGGTGTTCACAGCTTTCATACGTGCTCCCTCCTCATTGATATGTACCCTTAGTATATCATTAATATGTGCAAAGCAAGAGCAAAATGACATATATTTATTGGCTGTCATATTTTCGTGCAGCGAGTTGTCGATAGATTCCCCACAAACGATGATTTGCATCATCGGCTCTGGGAAATGCGGGTGGGGCTTGTGGCCCCACCCGCTTGGTTTCCGAACAGAAGAGCGAAGAGCTATTCGGCGCGTGTTTTACGTGCCGCTTCGCGTTTTACTCGTTGGGTATCTCGTTTGATCTTGCGCTCCTCTCGTCGATCTGCCCGTTCCGCCTTGCGCTCCTCTCGCTTTTCAGCGACAGATTGACGGAACTTTGTTGCTGCCTTTTCTGCCTTTTCGTGCACGGTTTTGCTAAAACTGCGCATCGGGCGGTCCTTATAGGTGGAAGCAGTCGATTTTTGAGCGACCGCTTCACCTGTCTCTTTGTCTTCGTTTCGGGAAGACGACTTAGTAAGCAGCGAGCCAAGCTTGTTGTTGGAGTAGCCGGCGTCGACGATCGGGCGTAGTGCCGTGTCGAGTTTGCCAACGACCTTATCAACGAATTGATGCTGCTTGTCTGTCTGAGCGACTCTATGAGCAGTGTCGCTCAGCGGACGAAGAAGTGGCAGCACCTTGGTATGAACACGCACGATTGTGTAGTCGGCGTGCTCTTCGGTCTCCGCGTTGACCAGGTTCTCTGGCTTCAGCGGATCATGAATACTACCAGTGCCCGTTTCCATGTGGACATACGGCAGGCCCATGACGCTATTGGCCACAGCCAATAGATTGAGAGGGTTGGTCGGAAAGTGAGCCCACATTTCGTATTGCCCGTGCACGTAGGTTGTCGCAAATGCAGTCTCCTTATGCGTAGGCGTCTGTACTCCGAGCAAACGTGCCTTGAGGCCTTCTGGTGAATCGGGATCGCCGATGTAATAGAAGGAGACACTTCCTGCAGGTAGCGTAGGGGCGCCGTCAGCTAGATTTTGATCCATCTGCTGCTGTGCGGCATGGGCTGGTGCAGCGCCGGCACTTAGGGTGACAACGCCAAAAAAGCCATTGTCAGTTTCCAAATGGGCCTGTTGTAGCCGGAGATGCAACTCCTCGCCAGACTCCTCGGTGTACTTGGTTTCGACGATGAATGGATCTTGCGCGCCTGGGTTAGGTGTGAAAAACGGAGACACAATCTGCTCCATCACACCATATTCGAGGTTGGCGGGTGTCCCGGATCCACCGCCGAAAAACGCGCCAGAAGCGGCGGTTGGGTTGGCAGTGGCTACAGGAGCGATATTCAGCATGATGCCGAGAAGTAGAGCGAAAAATGCAGCGACAGTTTGACGGATCGCATGTCTCACGATTCCCTCTTTCTGTTCGGTTTGGAAAAGGACTCACTGGGTGCAATTAGTGTGCGTATAGTGTATGTTTTATTATATCATATATACTAATAATAATCAATGTTTATAGTGTAGTGACAGGTATGTTTTGACTCCTGTAGTGTACTCACTATTGCAAAAGGCAAGCTATAAAATGATATTGCATTTTTATCAAAATATGCTATGATTGAACATAATATTAGCAATGTGTACGACCCAATTAATCGAGGAGATTCAAATGAAGTCAATCGCGAGTCCACTGCAGTACTGGAAAAACATCAATAATAAGCAAAAATTTGAAATTGGTATTATTGCCACCGGCGCGTTGCTTGTGGGACAGGTAATTTCGCTCGCTTTGTCTACGTCGGCTCTTGCACAGCCTCTATCTCAGACTGATCGTCAGTTAGTCGATAATATTGTGACATCAGTTATAAAAGACGGTAAGCAGCCTGGTGTGTCAATCTCGATTACTGGCCCTAAGGGTGATTATGCTAAGTCTTACGGTATCGCCTCTTCGATTCCTAAAAGAGCACTTAGTCTTAACGACCATTTTCGTATCGGTAGTGTCACAAAGAGCTTTACTGCTACTGCAATACTTATGCAAGTAGATAAAGGTACCGTGAGTCTCGATGACACACTTGATAAGTATGTAAGTGGTGTACCAAATGGTGATATTATCACTGTTCGTCAATTATTGATGATGCGTTCAGGTGTTTTTGACTACCAAGCCGATCCAGCAATCGCTGCGGTATTTAGTATCTTTCCAACATGGCAGTTTAGTCCCGAAGGTGCATTGCAAAGTATTCGCAAGCATCCATCACAGTTTGCGCCCGGCTCTCAATACCAGTACACAAATTCCAACTATCAACTGCTCGGAATGATTTTGGAGAAGGTGACTGGCAAAAAATACCAAAACGTTATCAAAGACGATATTGTGACGCCGCTTGGTCTGACAAAAACATCGCTGCCAGCAAATGCAACGATGCCGACGCCATATGCGAAAGGCTATAGCCCGTTGTTCCTCGGACTATACAGGGACGTGACGGCTATTAACCCAGCACTATTTGGCGCTGCAGGATCAATGGTTTCGACTGTTGACGATCAACAAAAATGGGGTGCTGCAATGCGAGACGGTACGCTGCTAAAACCAGCGACACACGCGCTAAGCCAAGCAACATTTTGTCCGGTACCATATACTGGCGAAGGCCCATCGGCATTTGGATATGGACTAGGTCTGATTCAGCTTGGTAGGTGGATCGGTCACAACGGCTCAATTCCTGGCTATGGCGCAATAACGTTTTACGATCAGCAGAGCGGTGCAATTATCACTGGTATGGAGACAATGCAAACTTCTGACTTGTCGGTATTTTCACGAATCATGCAACGAATTGGCGCACAGCTATACCCTGGTTCAATGGAAACCCCTGCGTATCCAGAGTGCTAATCGATAGCGATAGAAACGTTACGCCAGATTGCGTCGTATTTGAGCTTTGATCATTTGCTCGATGAGTGCGCTCGGAAGTGTTTGGTTATAGCGTACTTGAAAAGTTCTACTGCCAGTTTTGTAGCCTGCTTTTTCGAGCGCTTCTCGCTCTTTGTCATCTAGTTTGTCTGTCCAAATCTCTATGCCGATATGATGCTTATAGGCGTCGAATCCGATCAGGTAGCCATGAAATTTGTAATAGGGTTTACCATAATGTATACCTTCTTCTGATTGAGGCTCGGCGGATTTTATGAGCGTACGTAGATTTTGAAGATGTGCATGCGCAACGCTTGGAGCGCTTGCAATATATTCGTCAACGGTTTTGGCTGCATAATTGGTCATAATTTAATCATAGCATTACTCACTCGATAGATTTTAGAGCTATGACCAATTTTTTACAGGTGAAGTGCAAAAAGGTAGCCAGAATTTGGTCGCTATGTGAGGTATTTCACAGAGGAGAATCGTCAAACGAGGCACACTAAGAGAGTAGAGAGGGGGTATTATGGATGATATAACACTAAACCAACACGAAGATGACGAGTCGGTATCAGTCGTACTGCCAGAGAATCTTTTAGAAGAAATCGATGCGCAAGTGGGAGGGGCTTTTACGGATCGCAGTGACTTTGTGCTTTCGGCGGTTCGGCATTACGTCGAACATATGCACGATGTGCAGTTTATAGGCGTTTACAATATCGGCTATTAGCGTAGTAGATAAAATTGGCTATTGCATATCTGTATAAATCATGATATAATTATGACACTGTTCTTATGCAGGGATTAATTATCCATGAGGAGATGATATGGAATCAATCGTACGCTTTGTGTTTTCGGCCCGTAGTTTTATCATAGTACCCTTTATAGCAGTTGCTATTGCAGTGTTTGGTCACGCAGCATCAACGCATGCTCAGCCGCTCACGCAGGCTGACCGAGCTTTTATCGACACTGCAGTTGCTGATGCGATGAAAGATGGCAAGAAGCCAGGTGTTTCGATCTCGGTTAGCGGACCAAAAGGTAGCTACCAAAAAGGCTATGGCGTGAGCAATCGTCTTACGCGAAAAGCTCTCACTGCCAATGACCACTTCCGAGTGGGTAGTATCACAAAAACCTTTACTGCAGCAGCTATTTTGCGACAGGTCGACAAAGGTGCAATAAGTCTTGATGATACCGTTTCAAAATATGTTTCTGGTATTCCAAACGGCAACATAATCACAGTGCGCGATCTTTTGTCGATGCGTTCAGGTTTGCACGAGTATACTTCGGATATTGTATATCAAGTGTCGCTAGCGTTGCTTCCGACTATGCCATTTACGCCACAAAATGCTGTGAATATCATGAAGAAAAAAGCGCCAGCCTTTGCGCCTGGTACGCAATATTCATATGCCAACTCAAATTATATTTTGCTCGGTCTGATTCTCGAAAAGACAACAGGCAAAAAGGTTCAAAATGTCATTGCCGATGAGGTTATCAAGCCAAGCGGACTCACGAATACAACTTTCCCGACAAACGCGACTATGCCAGCTCCATACTCTCGTGGCTATGGTCCAAACCCAATACTTTCGTTTTTGGTAAAAGATTACACTGCTATTAACCCAACAGTTGCTTGGACAGCTGGTGCGGTTGTATCAACGCACGCAGATCTTGCGAAATTCTCAAAAGCTCTCCATGGCGGCACGTTGCTTAGCCCAGCAATGCAGGCGGCTCAGCAGAATTTTTGTCCAATACCGCATGGTGGCGAAGGCTTTCCTGCGCAGGCCGGCTATGGTTTCGGTATGATGCAGCTTGGTAAATGGCAGGGTCACAACGGCTCTATCCCTGGCTTTGGGTCGGTTGCATTCTACAATCCATCAAACGGTGCAACTATAACAATCATGACAAATACATGGCGCGATGATTTCGCGGTATATGGCAAGATTCTTCCAAAGGTTGTTGAACGCCTTTACCCAGGTTCGATGACGACAACTCCTACGTATCCAAATTGCTAAAAAGAGACAAGTATATAAAAAGACGACCTATATTGGCCGTCTTTTTATATGTAGGTGATACGAGTAATGTTAACGAAAAATGAATATGACAAGTAGGCAATGCGAGAATCGCGCCACTTGTCATATCCACTAATATTTCATCAAGCGGATGATTTGTGGCGGTTTCTCCAGCGACAATAGAGCGAGTGCCAGTAGTGGCTCCATTCGTTGGTGGCAAAATTGCGACTACATCGCCAGCAGATGACTGCGGCTGGTAGCCCTCGGGATCGACGGCGCAGAGCTGGCAGCTCGCGGAATATATCCGCCCATATCGTAGCGTTTTTCTTAGACGTGAGCTCGGTCATCTCTCTACTCCTTTGATGGTGTGCAATCAGGGCAGGTGGCTGACATCCAGACGCAATCTCCCAGAGGAGCGCCATACGTCGGACATTTATCAAACTGTTGAGAACCGTAGGTCTTGTAGGTTGGTGCTGATATGCATCGTGGACACCGCGTAAAATCGACTCTTCTGTCTGTCATTAGCTCTCGCTGCCTACTTGTCAAATAGCACCCGGTTGGGTTATCTGTACTTTAACAATAAGATGCTACCGATGGCAAGAGTCTTCGGGTATGATTTGTACGTCTCGAGCTGGCAGGTAGATATAATTGTCCGCATCTGGCGAGCAATCTCCTAGGGTCGTGAGAGGTGCCTACGTAATGTCAGAATTATTGTCGATGACTTCCGGTTGTGTTAGTAAACCCTAGAGCTGGTGAGGAGGCCTTAGCTCCCGAACGTCGTGGTTCCGACCATTATCTTCTTTGGAGAGGCCGAGAGTTAGGATATGACACAGACCATAGAAAAAACCGACACAATGCTGGTTCTTTCTATGGTGCGGGTGAAGAGACTCTAGGCACTCCCGACCGCGTCGCGGTACGGGAGAGCCTTGCTCTCGACAATTATTGATTTTCGAAGAGGTCGAGAGTTAGAGCTAACACATACCAATAAAGAAGCCCCGACTAATCGGGACTACTTTATTGGTGCACGATAGTTGACGTATTACAAACATCGGCAATCATGTCTACGAACGACTATAAGTTAAAATACCTAGCAGAGCAGTATAACCTAGCAGACAACCTGATATAGCCTTAATCGCTATCCTTGTCGGTAACAGGGTGGTAGTAAATAGATGGCTTACTCACAGGGGTGTATTTGAACGGGTGCTGTATAAGCATTCTGACTTGTGTTTTCAAGAATGCCTTTTGTGTATCAGCGCCCCCTTTGTCTTTTAGCCAATCAGGCGGCGACTTAATGATGGCGTTGAGCATCTTATTGTCGTGAGAGTATGCATCGATTGATACTTTAACAGGCTCATCTTCATTGCCTTTTATCTCCAGCTTGCCCAAATCATCTACTGGTATTGCATATAGGCCTTTGGGCAGAGAGTCTTCGTATGTATGATGCACTGGAGATATTTGCTTCAAATCCTTAAATCGGACGCCGCCTCTTGAATGGTCTTCAATTATATGTTTGCCAATGTCGTCTTTTCTGCTGAAAATCATATGCCATTCAGAGACACGTACACTAATAATAAACCAGCTTTGCTTCTTGCTTCGTCTTAATCTTTTCAGCCAGGTTTCAAAATCATCAATTTGAGAACTTGGCTTCGACAATAAAGTTTCTACTATGTGCTTGTTCTCGGAGTGAGCTATCTGGCGTCCGTAGCTATGTGCTTGGTGGGCAACCCCGATATGCCAACCTTTTATAAACCCGTACTTATCATGTATTTGGTTCCATCCGTAGCTAAGAAGCCCTTTTGTTGCAGCCTTGAGTAACTTAAGACGTCCTGATTGCTTAAATACAGAAAGGGCTAACGCAGACTTCTCGTATCCCTCTAATACCTCTTTCTTAAATTCCGTAATTATATCTTGGTCGAGCAGTGTGTCTGCGAGTTTTGTATTTTCAAACTTCGTACGCTCGCTAATGAAGCTATCGACCAGGCTGGATAGTGCCGATACGTCCTGCCCCTCTTCACCTAGTTTACTTAAATGCCTAAGGATGAACGCCTCTTCTTTTTTAGTCATTAAATCAGAAAAGGCACCTGTTTGTGCTATAAAGTCACGGCCGTAGTGCTTAATGTCTTTAGGGATACTCTCTAGTGCGAGCATGCGGTCAACCCATAGTGACTGTAGGTTTATATTAAAATCAGGAACGCCGTGCACTCGCCCATCGGCAACTAGGTCGTGTGTGTCAAATCGCCACTTTTTAGCATAGTCATCATCGATACATTCTACGAGTATTCTGGTCAACTCTTGGGCGGAAAAGTTAGATAGGTAATTATTAAGTTCCTGTCTTATCTCCTTTTGACCTTTTGTGAGATTTGACTTGCCGTGAATATAGGCAGCAACCAGGAATAGCATACTTCTAGTTGGCCATATGAACTCTTCTATTTCTTCACCGTACAAATCATAGTCGTCTTCTATCTCGTCGAATATTGTTTTTATATTCCCAAACATCGACACCCTCGATTTTTTGTATGCACCGAGCAAGAGGCTGACCGAGCTGCTCAGGCGACTATTCAGCCACTGAGTAAGTTGCTCTTTAGTATACGGTAGTGATTCGTCATACCCCCTGTAGTTATACAGCAGCAGCCCTGTATGTTCTTTAAGCCTAAAGGCTAGTGATTGCAGGACATCCTCTTTGTAGTGAGTACTGGGCGGCTCTGTATCGTCGGAGTAAACTAATCGTGATATAGCATGAGTAAACGCTCTCTCTGCACGTGTTGCCTCAAGTACATCAAACGAATTAAATGAATTCAGGAGGCTCTTGTACATACTTGATACTATTATCTTTACAGCATCCTGACGCTCTGTGCGTAAAGCGTAGTAAAAGGCATCGTCAATGATGTCGGCTATGTCCTGTAGGCGATTAGATACGCTATCTCTAAATAGCTGATTAAACTCACCCTGTGCAGCCTTGAAGTTGTATCCAGGGTCATCACTCGAATGCAGCGTCGTTAAGCCGTCGGTTAATAGTTCATATATATTCAACGCATCGTCAACTGCCACCTCATCATCTTTTTCGATAGAGCCTCGAAGTTGCTGCTTAAAGTCTTTGATTAGGTCATCCATCTGCCTATTGGGGGAGTCTGGGTGGTCTGCAACTGACTTAATACAGCTCAATAAATTGCGTACGAAGCGTTTGGATGGCATATCTAGGTCATTGGCCAAAACCAGCTTAATGACCTCGTCTTGGCTCCTAACGCTAGCACTCGGCCGTGTGTTCAATACTATTCGTGCTACCTCCTTGTCTGAGACCTCACCCGTAGGCTTACCGCCAGTCACTTTCGGTGCTTCACTGTAATACTCTCTGACAATTAAATCATTTAACTTTTTTACATCAATCGACTCGATGATGCCCACCTTGTCTATGCGTATCGGGTAACGCTTATCCGAATTCTTATCGTTACGCATTGCATCGAGTGTGGCGTGTGTTACGTAGAGGAGGTCGCTTATCTCAGCAAAAAAATTGTTCATACCTACACGGCTGCTCATGCTTGCCTTTAGGGATTTTTTAACTAAAGTCCTGATATACTTGTCTTCTCGCTCTTTCAACTTACGTGTTTCGAACATTACACGTATAGACTCCACTATTGCGTATATACTCAACAGCGTAAGTCCAGCGACTGGAAAATAATAATATGAAGCTCGGGGAGAAAGCAGCAATAGTAGGCTAAGAACAGCGTAGCTGATTAGGATTTCACGAAACTGGATGACGCTTGGCAGCGATAGTCTCCTGATATACCCAGCATCGTACATTTTTTCTAGCAGTAAAATAAATACGGGAATTTGTACTGCAAACAGTAATCCGACATAACCAAGTATTGTCTCGATACTAGTTAAGACGGAAAGTTGACCAAGATGCTTATCGAAAAGTTCGTCACTAAGTACAAAGCCATAAGTAAACCACCCCACGATAATTAGGGGAGGTATTAGTAGCAGGCTATCACGCCAGCGGCTTACCCAAATCTGCCTCATAGAATAATTATAGTATTGAGCAGGGCTTTTCTAAAGCACTAGCATAACAGTAGGAAGTGGCTTTAGAATGTTGTATAATTATAAATGTTCTACGCTTTTTTGCACGTTTGAGTGTGCGATTTTTTCGTACGGTTAAGGCCAGAAATGGGACACCGTGCGAAGCAGATGGGCTTAACGTTCAAATGTGGATAAAAGGCGTAGAACACCGATGTACGGTGTTCCTTTTTTTGGGCACAGAAAATACGCTATGAAAAACCCACAGACTAAGCTAGGCAAGCAATTATCCAAAATACTCAATCATCGAGGTGATGAGTTTACACTGGTGTCATCTAGCAACGAGTACGATACTTTTCAAATAGATATATCCGATAACCAGGTAATGAACTTTATATGCCATGAATATCCTGGACTGGCGTATGGAATACTAATCAACACGAAATCAACCTATGCATTGCCTGCTGATAAGAAACTAGACCTACTCATGCAAGCTGTGAATGAAGCTAATCTTAAATCGACCTCTGTTACTACAGCCATAGAGTCTCGCAGCAGGGACGATGTATTCACTCTACACTTCAAAACATTCATTCAGCTCAAGGGACGCATAGGCGTTGCTCGCACACTTGATGCAGCGGTTGACCTACACCTACTGGAGATTGACGAAGTAATATCGCCGAATTTTAAAAACATGAGCAAGGAGAAGAAGTAGATGGAAGCGACATCGATAGTCGCCCTATTAATCATATTAGGGCTAGGATACTGGTTTAACAGCAGCAGAGAGGAAAAAACTAAGAACAAAGCAGGTCAGAGTGCTAGAGATGAGTTTATGTCTCTCGTGAGCGGGCTTGAGATTGATGGCATATCAGATGATTTAGTCCAGTGGCTTGAGTTGAAGATACGCATGCAAACAGGGCAAGACGCCCTACGAACATATACAGAGGAGCTGAAAGCCTTGATTGACGAGGATGGAGAGCGGGCAGCTGTAGTGCAGCTCATGTTGTTGCAGCAGCGATACCTAGAAGAAAAGCAGAATACAGAACAGCGTATGCAGTGGCATAGCTATGTTGAGTCTTTTCGACAGATGAATAAAGCTCAGCAAAAGTATGAGATAGACAGACTAAAGAAAGCCGCCAAGCCAGCCTTGACCGACGATAGCGAGAAGATAAACACACTTGAGCTAATTCATCTAGGTGGCGACAGTAAAACAACCGACGTAATGGTAGGTGGAATAAAGCTGTTTACGTTGAAGGAAAAGTAATGCAATCTGACGACCTTTCGCAACTAAAGAGCAAGGTACTCGCGGCTAGGATACTGGTGGTGAAGTTTGAAATTATGCTGTATGCCCTGCCTGATGATTTTATTGTGTACGTCGATGATAATGAGCGGCCTGCTGCAGAGTCCTATGCAGTAACTCGCAGTCGAAAAGCGTATGAGCTTACAGGTAGCTCGAAGCGATATGCGAGGCTCGTAAGTCCGACCGAGATGTATAACATTATCAAAAAGCATTTAAACTACGAGACACAGCAGCTGGAGGAGCTAGAAAAGAGCAGCAGTGGGCTGGTGCAGGTAAAAGATAAAAAACTGACACGACTAACCACCCTGATAGAGCAGTTACGTAAGCACACAGGGGCGAATACTCTATTAGAGCTGCAGCCGAGGTACACACGACGGTCAGATGACGAAGAGGAGCTATACGAGGAAGCCGTATCGTTAGTTGCACGTACACAGATTGCGGATGTGACATTGATACGGGATAACCTATCTATTGGTCATACTCAGGCAGAGAAACTCATGCAGCGACTTGAAGGTGGGGAGCTGGTCAGTCGGCTACAAAACGGTGCACTCAAAAGAACAGTGTTTGTCACTGTAGACGATATGGACGAAAGAGAAGCGAGGCGCAATGCAGATAAATAAGCGAGGCAAGTTACCAAAAAGGCAGTCGCAAGGTTCATTCATTGATAACGATTTTGCCTCTGGTTTTGAAGATAGCAAGTTTGAAAAGTTCAGACCAGTCTTAAAGGTATTGGCTATAATTCTAGTGCTCGCAAGTATAGCGTGGGGTGTGTCAGCTTATTTCATCGGAACAGAGGAGAAAACGGACATAAATAAGACATACACACCCCCTGCCTCGTCGCAGGAAGCCGTTGGCGAGCCTGAGTCTAAACAAAGCAAACAGGCAGATAGTACTGATAGTGATTATCCTACGGACGCTGCACCGTCGGGCGGCAGTGCTCAGCGTCAAGATATACCAAGCGGCAGCGGCACTACATCTAGCACGAAAAAATACAACCCCAGCAAATGTGAGCCGCTTAATAATGAGGCTACGAGACTACGACAGGCTGCAGAGCAAAAGAAAACTACCTTTGATAATGCCTTTGCAGCACGTAAAAACTATGGTTACTTTTACGAACAGTACGGTAACAGTACTGACGCACAGCAGGCATATGACAGCCAGGAGGCTCAGCTTGATTTACTACAGGAAGACTGGGAGGATGCACTCAAGAAAGGAAACGCTGCATACAGCAAGTATCAAGAGTGTCGAGCTAAATTATAAACGCCCAGCCTTTTCGCCTGTACTCACGGTAAAATAAGAGTATGGATAGCGATGCAGCCACAACAGAGGTAGTACCGTCTACAAAGCAAGACGGTGAGATACCACGACAAGAGGGTGGTAGGTTTGCTACTGGAAACAACGCAAACCCTGCTGGCAAGGGTGGTTTTGGCGAGCGACCCGAGAACCGTGCAAGTGGCCATTGGAGCAAAGAAGATAGCATATCGTATTGGTATAACAAGTTACTACGCATGCCAGAAGACGAGTTTAGTAAGTTCAAGTCGGCTACCAGTGCTCAACGTATTGCGTGGACTAAGATACAAGCCGCTACTGGTAGCAATGAGTATGCACTGAAGTGTACAAAAGAGATTACCGACCGCACCGAGGGGCGTCCAAGGCAAGATATTGATATGAGCATAGAGCAAGACGAAGCCGTACCAATTATCAAAGGGTTTGTAATACCGACACTACCAGAACATTTTATCGACAAGGACATCATCGAGCAGCTAGGCGAAGAAGAGGCTGTAAAGATACTGGGAGCTAAGTAAGGACTAGGCTTACTGCTTTTTAATAAACCTTTGTATATCCTCACGTCGGTAACGTCTATCTCGGCGTGTGCCTATACGCACAGCCTTTAAGTACCCACTAGCATCCCACTTCCTAAGAGTATTTGGGTGACAGTTAAGTAGCTCACTCACCTGCTTGAGCGTTAATAGCTTCGGTTGTTTTACGCCTTGTGTCATACTATAACTATACACAACCTACCACAGTGAAGCATGAGTGAAGTGATGAATAATAGTATATTTGGTACAAAAGAACGAGCACAGATAGTCGCAAAGGACATATTGGCCGCTTTCGAGCTGGCCGCTCATCCTAGTTTCATCTATACCCCTAGTAGGCAACTACAGGCCGCTATGTCTGACCATGAAATCGCAACATTTATAGTACATCTTAATAAACAAGACGTGATAAATATAAACGAAAGACGGATGTTCCTTGGTGGACATATTGACCCTCTACCGCACTATGAGATACATGTAAATGTTCAGACGCTCACCTTGGCGGCTCACCCCGAACTACTCAACAACACGATACAGATAGCTGGCTATAAGCCAGCACATAAATCAAAGCCGACTCTAGGGGCGGTGGATATATATCGACAGCTGAAAGCTCAGAATTATTCTGATAGAACAGGTAAACTTACCGTATCGCCCACGGTCGATATTGCGATAGCAGTAAACGGCAAAGTGAAACGTAAAAATGGTAAAAGGTATGAACAGTGCCACTTGATGAGCTGTTTATTCAAGAGTGTCAATAGCCTTAATGATGGTGTAACTTTCAGCAGGTTTTTAGGTGTAAAGTATGACAAAAACAATACAAAGCATGCTAAGAAAATTAGAAATACAATTGATGAAATAAACAAAAAGGTATCAGAGGTAACTAATGCCAAGAAACTGATTTTAATACAAAAAGAAAAGATATTTATCGACAAGTCGTATCTGTTAGAGTAACTGAAAAGCATTTCCAGAACACCCTCGTGTACATAGTTAGCCTGCAAACAAAAGCAGGCCTTTTTTATCCCTGCGACTGGTTGCAGCAAGGAAAGATGAGTGAATACAAAGAAAGAGCCACTACCAGCAGGAACACAGGATGATGCCGCAAACGATGGCGTGGCTGCTGAGTTGAGCGATGAGGCAATCCATAACCTCACTGGCTTTTTTGACGTGCTTATTCAAATGGACTTTGCACAGAAACTCAAGCAACGTAATGAAAGGAGTGTCGAAGATGGCAATGATTTATCGGCTGCTACAAATAATACTACGTAAGTTCATAGACGGCCTTATGACGGTCTGGCTATGGGCAAATAAGCACGAAAAGGCAGTTAAGAGGCGTAGCGAATATGAACGTAAGTGAGATAAATATAAGACCAGTAAAGCCTGACCATGGCTTGGTAGCATTTGCAAGTTACGTAATAAACAACCAGCTGTACGTTGGCTCGCTCGGCGTACACCAAAGATTAGATGGTGCAGGCTATCGCATAACCTACCCCACAAAGAAAGTTGGCTCACGTCTGTTTAATTATTTTCACCCAGTCAGTAAAGAGGCTGGCAAGATAATTGAACAAGCAGTTATCGCAAAGTGCGTTGAGCTATTTGAAAGAAGTGACAAAGCAGATGGTAGACACCATAAAACTGTTGATAACCATACCCCATCTGTCAGGCTTTGACGGTAGCAGGTTCTCGCCCATCACGCTCGAACAGCTCGTGCGTAGCAGGGGCTACGGCAAGACGTATCTCAATCCTGCGGCCACCTATGCAAGAATGGGCAAATATATGCCACGGCTAACTATGTATAAGCGAGTGACCAGGCTAGGTATTGCATACCAGTTGGCAGTCGAGTTTTCAGCACCAAAGATGCTGTTTGGCAATAACTTCGATGAGCTACAAGAAAGTGATTTTGACGCCTTACTAACAAAGTTACATGAGACGTTGCAAGAATTGCTTGGGGGTGGACTGCTCAAGTCACAGCTTGCTCATGCCGATATAGCAACATGGCATCCATCAAAAAACATAGTGTTCAATAGCTATACGTCTTGTCAGACCATCCTAAATACGATAGGTAGATTGGATATTAGTAAGATTTACGACCTACAGAAGACAAACTTTCGAGATGGACATGTCGTACATATACACGCAAATTCGCTCGATATAGCTTTCTATGACAAGTTGGCCGACCTACGAAAAACCAAGGTGAGTAGCAAACGAGCCTTTGAACAAGATGGCTCGGTGCAGTTGAAGATGCTTGAAAAGCTAAACAGGTATAGGCCGATGGAGGTGTTTAGGTATGAAGTACGTTTTGCTGGTAGAGCCTCTATCAAGCGAGCCTACCCTGAACTAGAGAAATGGACATTTGAAAGCATGTTCAAGAGTAAATTGTGCCAGAGTGTCCTACTCAAGCACTGGAATAGAATAACAAATAACGTGGATATGCTGGCGTTAGATGCTAAAGAGCCATACGAGCTGTTGCAGAACTATATTGAGGATAACCAAGAGGCAACACCGCAGGCTGTACTTGCAGCCGTAGCAGGCCTGCTCATCACTAGCAAAGTTGGTGTATTAGGCCTACGCAATGTTCTTGAGGCTCGTTATGGCAAACAGGCATGGTATCGCATAAAACCGTTGCTTAGACTGCCAGGAGCACGTCGTTTTCAAGCATTTGTGTTTATCGACGAGGAATTGCAGCAGTTCGCACCTGCAAGTATGTCCGACTACCTGAAAAATATTGAAAATAGTGTTAAGTAATGTTAAGTTAATAAGGAGTAAACATATGAACGTAAATATAATTCTAATCGCACGAGTATCCGATATTGAGCAGCGTAAAGCGTTGCCTGCTCAGAAGAGGCGACTTATAGGATATGCTGAACAAAAACAGCAGCCGTATGAATACCACGAGTTTGACGAAAGTGCACACAAGAGCGAGCGACAGAAGTTCGCAGAGCTTGTAGAGCATATAAAAAAGCAGACTACATTGTGCTACGTCGTATTTGATAAAATCGACCGCCTGACACGAGACAGTAGCCAGGAGGAGGTAAAAGCACTACAGCAGCTTGTTAAACAAGGTAAGATTGAACTACACTTCCCTCACGATAGCCTATATATCGACCAGCACTCGTCAGCTGCGGACTGGTTTAGGCTTGGTATTGGGATGGCCTTAGCAAAATACTATTCAGATAGTATCCGTGATAACGTCAAACGACGCTTCGAGCAAATGCTTTCTGACGGCATATGGGTGCATCGAGCACCAATTGGTTACAAAAATGTAGTAACAGGAGGTACGGCTCATAGGCCAGTCAAAGACATCGAAGTAGACACCACTAAAGCCCACTACGTCGTAAAGGCTTATGAAATGAGAGCACGAGGCATGTCCTATGCTGTTATTGCCAAAGAGCTGCACAAGATGGGTTTTCGTAGCAACATCTCAACCAGCAAAGCACCTACCAAGCAATTTCTTGAGCGTATATTGAGCAATCCTTTTTACTTCGGCACTATGGTGCATGCTGGCAGAGAGTATCCGCACAAGTACGAGCCACTTATAAGCCGTGCCCTATTTAATCAAGTTCAGCGTATTCGTGATGAGCGTAAGCACACCAAAACTAAGTACGACAGTAAAGACTACACACTAAAAAAGATAGTGAAGTGTGGCAGGTGTGGGCGTGCCGTATCACCCTTCAAAGCACGTAATACAGTCTACTTACGCTGTGCTAATGCAAAGTGCGACAACCCAAACACGGCAGAGAGCTTAGTGATTGACGGTGTAACGGACGACGTGTCGCTCGTAGACGTGCCAGAGCAATGGCTGGATAAAATTATAGCGGAGTTGCGAAAGCGTCATGACGACCAGCAGATGTATTTTACCCAGAGCATTGAACAGACTCGAACAGAATACGATAAGGTTAAAGAAAAGATGCGTAAGGTATACTATGACCTGCTCGATGGGCGTATTACTCAGACCTTACACGATGAAATCGCAACTGACCTAGAAAGGCGGCAGCAGGAGCTGAACGACCGCCTAAAGTTGCTAACAAGCGACAATAAAGACTTTCAGGTAACTGCGTCTTATCTGTTAGACCTTGCACAGCGTGCTGAAACTCTTTTTAAAGAGAGTGATGAGAGCTTACGACAGAAGCTACTAGAATATATGCTTTCAAACATTGAATTAAACGATAAAAAGCTATCATATGTACTCAACGACCCCTTTAAAACAATCGTTGAGGCAAAGAAAAAGAGCCTTGCGGCTCATAATTCAAACGTTTGGTGCGGGTGAAGAGACTCTAACTCTCGACCTCTTCCTTGGCAAGGAAGCGCTCTAACAACTGAGCTACACCCGCGCGTACTTGAACGATTATACTCTAGCGGGGGTGCTTTTCGCAAGTCTATTTGTGGTACAATAATCTGCAAATGGTTAAAAAACAAACACGACGACGCATACGACCAGATGTACAGTTTATCTTGGCAAATGAACGAACGTTACTAGCGTGGATTCGTACAGGATTAACGCTGATCGCCGGTGGTGTTGCGGTGGCCTTTTTGGCGGGTGGAACACCACATGGTGCGCTGGCCGGGTTTGGGGCTATTATATCTGGCGGATTGATTGCGGCGGTCGGGTATTGGCGATATATCGCTGCAGACAAGGCGGTTCGTAGTGGTAAGCTGCCGCCGATTGGACACGGTGGTTTATGGGTTGTTGTTGGCGTGGGCATATTTGCCGCTGCACTAGTTGTCGTAAATAGCCTGAAATAACGGTAGCCGTATGTCTGAGCGCTGGCTCGAATAATTTTGCTGATAAAGAAAAAACCTCACTGCAAAGTGAGATTCATTCTTGGTGGCTCCTCCCAGACTCGAACTGGGGACACAAGGCTCTTCAGGCCTCTGCTCTACCAACTGAGCTAAAGAGCCACAGCTCCACCTATTTTACTAGAGGTAGCTATAATATTCAAGCTCATATTGACTTCGATTTTTGGGGTCAATACGGTATAATATAAGAGCAAACAATAGTATAAGGGGATGCAAAATAAATGACCGCATTAATCGTAATTCTTGTAATCGTTGCCGTAATCGGCCTGTTTCTGTGGACGACCTACAACGCGCTCGTCACGCTCAAAGTTCGTGTTGATGAAGCATGGAGTGATATTACCGTTCAGCTAAAGCGACGCGCCGACTTGATTCCAAATCTTGTCAATACAGTCAAAGGCTATGCTAAGCATGAAAAAGGTGTGTTCGAAGAGGTCACAAGGGCTCGTTCAGAGGTGATGAACGCCACGACACCTGCTGATGCTGCAAAAGCAGATAATATGCTCGAAGGTGCTCTTAAGAGCTTGTTCGCAGTTGCGGAAGCATACCCTGATCTTAAGGCTAGCCAAAACTTTAGCGAGCTACAAACTGAGCTTGTTGATACCGAAGATAAGATTCAAGGCTCACGTCGCTTTTATAACGCTGGTGTACGTGACCTAAACACCAAGATTCAGCTCTTCCCAAACAACATATTTGCTGGCATGCTTGGATTTAAAGAGCGTGAATTTTATGATGTCGAAGAATCAGAGCGCGCAACTGTCGAGAAGCCTGTCGATGTTGATTTTGACAAATAGTCGACTATATAACCACTATTTCTAATATTGTCCGGAGGTACAAAGCATAAATGTACGGAGCTATTGCTGCGAATAAACGTAACACCCTGCTGATCATGGCTGCATTTATCGGCCTGATCGGTGGAGTCGGTTGGCTAGTCAGTCTCTATTACGGTGATACTTCGATCGCGTACTGGGTGATTGGCGGTGCGGCAGTATATGCTCTCGTGCAGTATTATGCTGCTGGCAAACTAGCTGTCGCGATGACTGGCGCAAAAGCAATTGAGAAGCGGGACAACCCACGGCTCTATCGTATTGTTGAAAACCTATCTATCACAACAGGTATGCCAATGCCAAAGGTGTATATGATCGAAGATCCAGCGCCAAATGCTTTTGCAACTGGTCGTGATCCGAAGCATGCGATTGTGGCGGCTACGACAGGCATTATGGATATCATGGACGACCGTGAGCTCGAAGCTGTTATGGCGCACGAGATGGGTCATGTCCAAAACTATGATATTCGTGTCAGTATGATTGCCTTTGGTTTGGTGAGTGCGATCGGTATCTTGTCTGATATTGCGTTGCGGATGATGTTTTTCGGTGGCAATAACGACAATCGTAACGTACACCCGGTAGTGCTCATTATTGGCATAGTGCTCATCGTACTTGCACCAGTCATGGCAGCATTGATACAAGCGGCGGTAAGCCGTCAGCGTGAGTATCTGGCTGATGCGACTGGAGCTATGACAACTCGTGACTCAGAAGGTCTTGCAAGGGCGCTCGAAAAGCTTGGTAGTGCAGCACAGCCTATGCGTCGCCAGAGCACATCGACCGCACATTTGTTTTTTAGTAATCCCCTAAAGCCTGGTGCGCTTTCGAAACTCTTTAGTACCCATCCACCTCTTGAAGACCGCGTGGCACGTTTGCGTGGCAATGCGGATAAGTTTTAATGGCAAAAAAACAGTCTATCAAGAAAAAAAATAGTCGCCCGCTGCGGGTAAGGACAGTGTGGCAAAAAACATACAACTCAGCGCGTTTGCGCGTGAGCGGACTTTTGCGCCGTCGTCCGCATCGATCGTTTCGGCTTACAAATCGTCGTGACTATAAACGATCGCTCGCAATGCCAGGTTTTTGGTCGTTTACAAACTATGTCCGTGCGACTTTGTGGCAGAACAAGAAGCTATTTGGTGGTCTGGCGCTGACATATGCTGTTGCTGCGATTGTTATCGGTGGACTAGGTGCTCAAGAGACCTATAGTAATCTGTCATCTACCCTTAAAGAGAGCGGCGACGAATTATTTGAAGGTAATTTTGGAGCGGTCAGTCAAGCCGGTTTATTGCTGCTAACAAGCGTAACGAGTGGTCTATCGCCGGATCTTACCGAAGCGCAATCGGTGCTGGGCGGCTTGGCCGTGTTTTTTGCGGGGCTAGCGACAATATGGCTGCTGCGAAACACACTTGCTGGGCACAAGCCAAGGCTCCGCGATGGCTTGTATAATAGCGGCTCTCCGGTACTGGCAACGGTACTCGTTGGATTTATTATTACAGTACAGATGCTGCCTGCCGCGATAGGTATTATCGTATATAGTGCCGCACAGGTGTCGGGCATTATGGAAACCGGTGTGACGGCAATGTTGATTTGGATTGGTGTTATTTTGCTGTCGCTACTATCTCTTTATTGGGTGATAAGTAGCTTTTTGGCACTTGTTATCGTGACACTTCCTGGTATGTACCCGTTACATGCAATCCGAACCGCCGGTGATCTAGCGGTAGGGCGACGGGTTCGTTTATTGCTGCGTATGTTGTGGCTGGGGCTTGTTGTTGTTGCGACCTGGGCGCTTGTTATCATACCGATCATATTATTTGACGATTGGATAAAGCAGCTTGTGCCGGCTGTAGAATGGCTGCCTTTTGTGCCATTGGCTATTATTGGCATGGCATCGCTGACAATATTGTTTGTTACGAGCTATACTTATTTGTTCTACCGAAAGATAGTTGACGATGACGCAGCTCCCGCCTGAAAAGAGAATTTTAGAACTTCGCGGGCTATTGAATCGCTATAGCTATGAGTATCATGTGCTCGATACGCTCACGGTGAGTGATGCGGTGTACGACAGTTTATTTGGCGAACTAAAGCAGTTAGAAGCCGAGCATCCAGAACTCGTGACTGCGGATAGCCTGACGCAGCGTGTCGGCAATGAGCTAAAAGGTGGGTTTAAAAAAGTGCAGCACAGTAGTCGTATGCTGAGTCTCAATGATGTGTTTGACCGTAGCGAAGTAGAGGCGTGGGTGCGACGTATGGATAAGCAGCTGCCTGGCCGAACACATGAATTTTTCGCTGATATCAAAATGGATGGGCTTGCCTGTGCATTGATATATCAGGACGGCGTGCTAACGCAAGCAATCACGCGTGGAGACAGCTTTGTGGGCGAAGATGTGACGAGTAACGTGCGTACTATTGCCAATGTGCCGCTGCGACTGCGAAGTACTGTAAAATACGACCACTTCTTACAGGGTCGCACTGAAATACGTGGCGAGATCGTCATGCTAAAAAAAGATTTTGCCGCGCTTAATGAACGACGACGCAAAGCAGGCGATGTAGAGTTTGCCAACCCTCGCAATCTAGCTGCTGGTACTATTCGTCAGCTGGATCCGCGTCTTGTGGCTGAGCGTCCGCTGACATTTATTGCCTACGATTTGCTGCGTGACGAACCGAGCGAAGTGCCGACCTATATGTTTGCCTATGAAACATTGACAGAGCTTGGTATTCGTCGCAATCAGCAAGCGAGTGTGTTTACAGATCTCGATAGTGTGATGCATTTTGTTGATGAGTGGGACAAGAAGCGTCATGATTTGCCATACAATACCGACGGGCTCGTTATCAAGGTGAACGATCGCGAGCAGTATCGTACGCTTGGCATAGTAGGTAAGCAACCTCGCGCGGCGGTGGCATACAAGTATGCAGCCGAACAAGCAACGACAGTTGTCAAAGATATCGTTATTAGTATTGGTCGTACAGGCGCGGCAACTCCAGTCGCGGTGTTTGATCCAGTTGTTGTGGCGGGAACAACCGTGCGACATGCGAGCTTGCATAATGCCGATGAGATTGCGCGACTAGACGTGCGAATTGGCGATACGGTAGTGATCTTCAAGGCGGGTGATATTATCCCGCAAGTTGAAAGCGTTGTGTTGGAGTTGCGGCCAAAAGACGCTGTGCGATTTGACTATGAGCTAGCGCTCAAAGAGCAATATCCAGAACTTGAGTTTGAGCGTCAGGGCAAGGACGTAGTGTATCGTGTCAAAGGTTCGTCGAGCGATTTGATCCTCAAGCGATCGGTGGAGTATTATGCGTCCAAAGGTGCGCTCGATATCGATACACTCGGAGAAAAGAATGTCGTAGCGCTTGTCGAAGCTGGACTCGTCAAAGATATCGCCGACATATACACACTGACTGTTGATGATTTGTTGCAGCTTGATAGGTTTGCAGAGATATCAGCGAAAAAGCTTATCGATGCGATACAGGCAAAGAAAAATCCGCCACTCGAGAAGTTTATACTTGCGCTGGGGATTCGTCATGTTGGTGCGCAAACAGCGATAGATTTGGCGAACAAGTTTCAGTCCATCGATACGCTGGCGCAGGCGACAATCGAAGATCTCGAGCAGGTAGATGGTGTTGGAAAAGTTGTAGCAGAGAGTATCGTAGCGTGGTGCGCAGACGAAGACAATATTGCGCTTTTGCAGAAGTTTAAGGCACATGGCGTCACGCCATATTACGAGCAGAAAACTGGCAAATTAACTGGTAAAAATTTTGTAATCACAGGGTCGCTTGAATCAATGAGCCGTGATGTTGCGGCAGAGAAAGTACGCGCACATGGAGGTACGTTTCAGTCGAGCGTGGGCAAAGACACGACATATCTAGTTGCGGGCGGCAAGGTTGGGGCGAGTAAGCTTAAGAAAGCCGAAAGTTACGGTATTGAGATTATAGATGAACAAGCATTTCTCGAATTAGTAGAATAGTTATTGCTACTGCGTTTGCTACAATAGCCATATGAATCTTACTGAAATGAAAAACACAGGCGAAGCACCAGAGCTTGCGCTCGGCGCATACCGACACTACAAAGGCGGCCTATACGAAGTGCTTGAAGTTGCGTGCCATACAGAAACGCTTGAGTGGTATGTGGTGTATGAGTCAAAAGAACGTAAAAAAGCTGGACTGCCATCGGTGTGGGTGCGGCCGTATGACATGTTTGTAGAAACGGTCGAAAAAGACGGCAAAGTAATCCCGCGATTCGAGAAGATAGATGTCTAAGGCGCCGATATTTATAACCGGTAATCAAAACAAGGCTGATTATTTGTCAAAGATGCTTGGTATCGAGCTGGAGCATCAAAAGGTTGCTGTCGATGAAATTCAATCAGCGACAATCGAAGAGGTCACCGAACATAAAGCGAGGCAAGCATATAAGGCGATAGGAAAGCCAGTGCTTGTTGAAGATTCGGGGCTTGAGCTCAACGCTCTCGGCGGACTCCCTGGACCTTTTATTAAGTTTTTTGTTGAGACACCCGATGGACTTGAAACAATGTGTCGCATGCTTGATGGTTTTGAAGATAGATCTGCCCAGGCAGTAGCAGTGTTTGGCTATTTCGATGGCGAAAATTTGACCTTGATAAAGGGTTCTGTAGGGGGAACTATTGTCGATCACCCGCGTGGATCAAATGGCTGGGATTGGGATAAAATTTTTGCACCAGATGGATTTGACGGACTCACACAGGCAGAGCAGACAGATGAAAACTATAAAAAAGTGTATGGAGCAATTAAGCCGTTTGCCGAGCTAAAAAACTTCTTGACTCAATAGTTTGCTATACTTAACTAGTGAAAAAGCAGGCGAAAAAAACATTCATCGGTCTTGTTGGGGGCACTGTGCTGCTGGCAGGTATTATTATGATTCCTTACCCGGGGCCAGGCTGGGCGACGGTTTTTGTTGGTTTGGCGATTTTGTCGACCGAGTTTGAATGGGCGCAGCGAATCTTGCACTTTGCTCGTGGCAAATACGATGCGTGGCAAGGATGGCTAGAACGTCAAAATAAGTATGTCAAAGCAACTTTTTGGCTACTCACGGCACTACTAGTTGTTGTGACGATCTGGCTACTCAATGGCTATGGGCTGATTAACAGCTGGTTTGATCTCGGACAAGATTGGGTGCGTTCACCGCTACCTATCTTTAACTAGCGTACCAGGCTTTGCTGGCATACAATAGATACGATGGCCAAACCACGCAAGAGCAGTGCAAAAAAACTGACAACACGTGAATACGTGACTGCAGTATTTCGCGTTGCCAAAATCACGTATCAGTCTGCGCCGCTTGCTGTCGTGACGCAACTCATAGGAGCGGTTATTACGGCGGTGTTGCCACTGGCAACAGCGTTTTTTGCTGGCCTTACAACAACAGCGCTTGCCGAGGCATACGCAGGTAGCGATACTGCCGGCGATCAGGCCATTGAGTACGTTATTATCACGGCTATACTTGGCATCACGATGACCGCATGGAGTAGCTTGGAGCGCTACGTGACGCAGCTGATGCGCTATAGGGTAGAGGCAGCGATGAGCGACCGTATGTACGAGCATTTTTTGTCACTTGATTTTTGGCGATACGACGACAAAAAGACGGCTGACTTATACGACCGCGCGACGCAGTTCGCACGATTTTTCCCGTATGTATTTGACCGATTGTCGAGTATTGTTACGGCTTTGATTAGTCTCATGGCGGGTTTGATTGCGCTGGTTATTGTGAGCTGGTGGCTTGGTCTTATTTTGTTGATTGCTGTTATTCCGGGTATTTATATACAGTTCAAATTGTCGCGAGCGCAGACGCAGCACTGGAATCAAAATGTTGAAACTCGTCGCGCAAAAGGCGTGATCGAATACGGACTGCTACAACGACCCGAATATATTGCTGAATTGCGGCTTTATGGAATGGTGCGACATCTGCTCGACTTGCGTATGCAGTTTCGCGATAAAGATGAAAAGCAGCAGATAGAATTTGAACGTCGCTATATATTCAAAAAGCTTGGTGCCGATGCGCTCGAGGCAGGTGCAGAAGTGACGGCATTGCTGTTTACGGTCATACAAATTATTGCGCGCGAACAACCGATTGGGCATTTTCTTTATGTGCAGCAGGTGGTGTCACGAGCGCTTTCTGGTGCGAATAGTTTTGTATCGCAACTGAGTACGATTGATCAAGATTTGGCGAACTTATTTGATTATCAGCGATTTATGGAGCTGCCAACGCGTAGTGGTGGTGAATACGAAATCAAAAGCGTACCTAAGGTTATCAAGATTGATGCTGTCAGCTTTATGTATCCATCTGGGGGCGCGTCGGTGCTAAAGGATGTGACGTTGAATATTGAGCAGGGGCAACATATCGCTATTGTAGGTGAAAACGGCGCGGGTAAGTCGACGCTCATCAAGCTATTACTTGGTCTGTACCATCCAACTACAGGAGCTATATACTTGGATGATCAAAATCTTCGAACTGTCTCGATGGCAAGTTGGCATAAGCTACTTGGCGTATTGAGGCAAGACTATCTATCCTACGCGTTTGCAACAGCGCGTGAAAATGTGCACTATGGCGATGTCAGTCAGGGTGTCGATAAAAAGCGATATGAACAAGCGATTGATCGAGCAGAGGCACGAAAGTTTTTGAACGGACTGCCAAATGGTGCAGATAGTTATGTGAGTACATGGATGGAGGACTCAAAAGGCAACAATGGCGTTGATTTATCGGGTGGACAATGGCAGCGCTTGGCGTTAGCTCGTAATTTTTATCGAGATAGTCCGATCATCATTTTGGATGAACCAACAAGTGCAATTGATGCCTTGGCAGAATCACGAATATTTAAGCATTTGCTTGCTGATAGATCAAAAACGGTCGTCACGATCAGTCATCGTCTGACGACAGTTGAAAAAGCAGATATGATCTATATGCTGCAAGATGGGAAGATCGTAGAGCGCGGAACGCATGATGAATTGGTGGCTCGAAAAGGTGCATATTATACGATGTTTGAGTCGCAACTGCGTTAAAAATCCTGACAACTAAATAACCCTCCGGACGGAGGGCTATTTAAGAAGGGTCTCAGTGATTACCAGCTACGCTGACGGAATGAACCGCCGTCGTTGCTGCGCTGTGGACGATCTTCTTTTGGACGCGCTAGGCTGACATTGATAGGTCGGCCGTCTAGCTCTTTGCCGTTTAGCTCATCAACTGCTTTTTGGTTGTCTGCATCGTTTTCGAATTCAACAAAGCCAAAGCCTTTTGAGCGACCGCTATCACGATCAGTGATAACGCGGGCGCTGGCGACAGGACCGATAGCTTCAAAAAAAGCTTTTAGGGTGTCGTCAGTGGTAGCGTAAGCCAAGCTACCGATAAACAAATTTTGTTGTGCCATTGAAATATGTACTTCTCTCTGGTTACTGCTTTTTCGTCAGATCGACCAACTGCGGACTACGGCTGTATCCTTAGAGGAACACGTATTTCGGCGCTGCTTCTGAACAACTTCATTAAAACACATGTAGACAAAAATAGCTATAGGTTAATTAAGAATAAGCGAATAATCGCTACGGTAGCGAGGAAGGCAAAGGTAATGTTGAGTATCGCTGGTTGCAATGCACGTTTGCGAAAAGAGATAACGGCGACAAACAATGATCCGCCAAGAACAAGCAGATGGTACGTGTATGATGAGCCCTCTACGAGACCGAGTGAAAGTAAAAAATAGCTGGCAAGTACTAAAACAACACCGACCCATCCGAGCAATTCGTAGGGTTTGGAGGTGGAATGTTTTGTTTTTTTGGTCATAAATATTTTTGGTGGAGATACAGGGACTCAAACCCTGGACCTCTGCCATGCCATGGCAGCGCTCTATCAGCTGAGCTATATCCCCGAGCATGCTTAGTGTAGCAAAAACTCACTCTGTATGCCAGAGTGAGCCTGCCTGCTGCTGCGCGCCCACCCGGGGCACTGTTTGTTTTTGCAATTGTTTGTTTTTGCCGCGCAATAGGTTACCCCGCTTGCGCATCAGCAATAGCATTATTATGACGCATATGGTTATGGTGTGCAAGTCTCTGTCGATATGCGGTAGATTGATGCTATAATATCCCTAATGTTTAACGGATTGCGGCAAAAATACAAAGCGCGCGTGCAGCGCAAATTAGAAGAGACGGTACAAGCTTATTTTGCCGCGCATCCTGAGGTTCGTCTGGTTGTCGTGGCTGGCAGTGTGGGTAAAACCAGTACCAAAACGGCTGTAGCGACGGTATTGTCGCAAAAGTACCGTGTTCGTATGCAAGATGGCAATCACAATACGCACATGAGCGTGCCATTAGCGATTTTGGGCGTACCGTATCCGGACAATGTTCGTAGTTTTGGTGCATGGCGACAGGTGCTCAAGGCAGCTCGTGCGCGCGTGCTTGCTCCGACAGACGTCGATATTATTGTGCAAGAACTTGGAACAGATAGTCCTGGTGATATTGCTCACTTCGGTACCTACCTGAGGCCGCACGTTGCTGTGGTAACAGCAGTAACACCGGAGCATATGGAGTTTTTTAAAACTATGGAGGCAGTAGCATACGAAGAGCTCACGGCGGCGAATTTTAGTCAGACGGCACTTATTAATCGTGATGATATCGAAGGTCAGTATGCGGCGTATTTGGAAAATCCCAACGTGAACACATATGGCACTAGTGCGGCTGCTGAATATCATTTTGAGGAACAAGATTTTGCACTCGAAAAAGGCCGAATCGGTAAATTTGTGGGACCAGAGATACCGCAAGGTGTTGACGTGACGATTAGGGTGGTTGGCGAGCACAATGTTCGACCAGCAATCGCGGCAGGCGCAATGGGTCTCAAGTTTGGTATGACACCCCAAGAGGTTGCCGAAGGGTTACAACGCATTGCACCTATCGCTGGACGCATGAACTTGTTGCGTGGTTGCGAAGACGGTACGATTATTGACGATACGTATAATTCGAGTCCCGCCTCGGCTAGTAGCGCAGTGCAGACATTTTACAGCATACAAGCTCCTCAACGGATCGCTATCATGGGAAGTATGAACGAGCTGGGTGAGTCATCGGCCGTAGAGCATGAGAAAATCGGACGCCTATTTCATCCCGACATGGTTGAATGGGTGATTACGATTGGCGAAGAAGCGGGTAAGTATTTGGCGCCAGCGGCACGAGCGCAAGGTTGTCAGGTGCAGTCATTTAACAATGCCGTACAGGCAGGTGCATTCGCCCATAAAGTAGCCGAGCGAGGTGTTTTGGTGCTTGCTAAAGGTTCGCAGGGCGATGTATATGCCGAAGAGGCAGTCAAGATTTTACTCCGCGACCAAACTGATATCGATAAGCTCGTGCGTCAGTCTCCAGCATGGATGGCAACAAAAGAAGCGTATTTTGAGAGGCAATTTAGCGATGAAAAATGAAAAATCTCCGAAGCCGTGGTATAAAAAAAGACGATTTGCGATAGTCGCACTCTGTATTGTTGCGTGTGTTGCGGTCGTTGCGGTGTTGTTGCAAAAAGATCGTCTGAGTAATACGGCTACTCATAGTGTACTCATGGGGGCTGTTCATAAAGCCTTGACGGTGCCAGATCGCTACCAGATTATCGTTCAGGAAACGCAAATGACATTAGATACGGACGGAAATAGCTATCGGTTGCATGGGGAGCTCAAGGGCGCTGAGTTTGAAGTGATTATAATGGGTCAGGATATTTATATTAAGTTTGCGTCGGCAGAAGCATTTTATGATGACAGTGCACTTGCACAGCAACCAGATACATTCACGTCTACCGCAAAAGTACGCGATGAACTGGTCGGGATGAATGGTCAGTGGATAAAAGCCGATATCGCAACGTTGCGGGCCTCTACTGGTGGTATGGCGCAGTTGCAGTGTGGGCTTGAGACGTTGCAAAATCTACCTACAAGCGACACGAATAATCAGTGGGGTCAGATTGTACAAGCCTATGATAGTCATCCGTTTGCGAGCGTTGTTGATACGAAGTCAGAGGCGGACGGCACCCTATATACTGTAAAGATACAGCAGGATAAATTGCAAAGTTTTGCCAAAGCCTTTGAACAGACTGACTACTACGAATCTTTGAAGCGCTGCAAAAATGTGTCGCTTTTTGCCTCGGAGCAGCCTTGGGAGTTGACTATGAAGGCTTTGGTATCGAGCGATGACCGCAGAGTAAAAAGTCTCACGCTGGAGAGTCCGAGTGCACCGGAGCAGGCAGGGATACAGCTAGTGCCTGATTATGGTGAAAAAGTTGGTCCAATCGCTACTCCTGATGCCACGCTCGACTACGAAGAGGTCATGCGCCGTTTGACAGGTGCTATGAGCGGTCAGTAGCTGGTATAATAAGGCTGATGAAGCGCTATAATCCGATTGACATAGAACAGAAGTGGCAAGCTAAATGGGAAGACGACGGTACCTATGTCGTTGATCTCGACGATAAATCACGCCCAAAGTACCTTGGATTTAGTATGCTACCCGGTATTACGGGTGCAGGTATTCATATCGGTCACGGCCGAACATTTCAGTTTAGTGATATCAAAGTGCGCGCCAAGCGTCAGCAGGGCTTTAATGCCTATCATCCTATTGGCTGGGATAGCTTCGGGCTGCCGGTCGAAAATTATGCGATCAAAATAGGCAAAAAGCCGCGTGAGGCACACGACGAGGCCAAGGCGAACTTTATTCGTCAGCTCAAACGTCTTGGATATAGCTACGACTGGAGCAAAGAAATCAGTACGGCAGATCCTGAGTACTACAAATGGACGCAATGGATTTTTACGCAGCTATACAAACACGATCTGGCATATCAAAAGGAATCTCCGCAGTGGTGGTGTGAGCATGACCAAACAGTACTGGCGAATGAACAGGTAGAGGGTGGCAAGTGCTGGCGCTGTGGTAATCCGGTTGTCAAAAAGAATCTCAAACAGTGGTTCTTTAAGATCACTGAGTATGCCGACGAAATGCTAGACGCAACTGATGCGCTGGATTGGACCGACATGGTCAAGACGATGCAAAAAAACTGGATTGGCAAAAGCCAGGGCGCAGAAGTTGAGTTTAAGATTGATGGATCCGATGACGTACTGACGGTATTCACGACGCGTCCCGATACTTTGTTTGGTGCAACGTTTGTGGTATTGGCACCTGAGCATGAGCTGGTGCCAGGCTTGATGACAGACGAAACGCGTCAAACAGTGCAAGACTACGTAGCGGCAAGCGCGCGCAAGTCTGAAGTTGAGCGTATGAGTGACAGCAAAGAAAAGACAGGCGTATTTACTGGTAGCTATGCAGTCAATCCGGTTAACGGTGAGAAAGTTCCGATTTGGGTGGCGGATTACGTATTGGCCGGTTATGGCACGGGTGCAATCATGGCAGTACCGGCACATGATGAGCGTGACGGTGCATTTGCTCGAGCGTTTGAACTACCTATCGTAGAGGTCGTGACAAAACCGCACGCTGAAGATAGTGTATATCAGGGCGAAGGGGTGCTTATAAACAGCGATCGTTTTGATGGCACAGATAGTAGCGAGGCGCGCGAAGAAATTGTAGCCTGGCTCGAGCAACAGGGGACAGGACGTAGTAAAACGACCTACAAGATGCGTGATTGGTTAATTAGTCGTCAGCGATATTGGGGTGCGCCGATACCGATCGTACACTGTCCGGAGCATGGTGCGGTGGCGGTACCAGACGACCAGCTGCCTGTCGTGTTGCCAGATGTCGATGATTATCAACCGCAAGGCGGCGCAACATCGGTACTTGCGACGGTCGAGGATTGGGTGAATACTCCGTGTCCAGATTGTGGTCGGCCAGCCAAGCGCGAAACCGATACGCTTGATGGTTATGCCTGTAGTAGTTGGTATTTTTTGCGCTACATCGATCCGTTTAATAGCGAACGTGCGTGGGGTCTTGAGCGCGCTAATCATTGGCAGTCAGTTGATTTTTACAATGGTGCCGATCACGCGGTCGCGCATCTGCTATATTCACGTTTTTGGATGCGATTTTTTTACAAACTTGGGCTGGTGCCGACGCCAGAACCGTTCAAGCGCATGATGTATAACGCGTATATCATGGCACCCGATGGCACCAAGATGAGCAAGAGTAAGGGTAATGTGATCGACCCGATGGAAATTATGGATAGCGGCTATGGTGCCGATAGCTTGCGCGTGTACGAAATGTTTATCGCACCGTATGATCTTGACGCGCCTTGGGATACGCGCGGTGTTCCTGGTACGTATCGATTCCTAAACCGCGTGTGGATGTTGGTGCAAGATTTTATTGCAAGTGAAAAGAGCGAGATCGACGCTGCAGTCCAAAAAGATATACTGCAAATCGCGCACAAGACGATCAAGAAAGTTACCTCTGACATTGAGGACGATAAGTTTAATACAGCAGTATCAAGCATGATGGAGGCAGTGAACGGGCTCTATAAGATCAAAGAAGCGCATGGTATCGTCGGTAGTGATGCGTGGCGATTTGCACTCGAGAGTTTATTGCAGGTACTTGCGCCGTTTGCTCCGCATATCACCGAAGAGCTGTGGCATGAGCTTGGTCATGAGGACACGATTCATCGCGACCATTGGCCGCAGTGGGACAATGCGTATTTGGCGAGCGATACCATGACTATTATTGTGCAAGTCAACGGTAGGCTGCGTGCCAAGCTGGAGATAGCGACAGATAGCGACCAGGCTGCTATAGAAAAACAGGCACTGGCAGATGAGCATGTGCAGACCTTTGTTGACGGCAAAGAGCCAAAGAAGATCATCTATGTGCCGGGTAAAATTTTGAATATTGTTGTATAGCCAAAAAGATCAACCCCCGTCAAGTTAATGACGGGGGATGATCGCGAAAAGACGAATTAGTAGGTCGACCGATAGTGGCGTCCACCTGCGAGACGAGCGGCACGCGTACGTGTCTGTTCCTGGCGCGCGATCTTGCGGCTGATGATGCCCGCAGGAAGCGCGATTGCTGTCGAACCTGCAGCCGAGAGATACCAGATCACTTGGCTTGCATCCGACACGGTGTCGCTTGTCCCAACGATGAGAAAAAATACTGTTGCGATTCCTGCGACGACGGCTACATTGCCGAGACGTTCCGATTTGGGCGTCTTGGCAGGGTTGTCACAGTAGCAGGCAAAGCAGGCCATTCCCACTCCGGCAAGAAGTAGGGCAGCATACAGTAAAACGTTCATTTAATGTCCTTCCGAGATCGTTGTCGAGGAGCAGGATTGCGTCACTCGACGTAGTTTAATTATAGCATAAACACAATAGAAAGTCAATATATACGAATGCGCAATGGAAAAGCCCCGTCCTTTGAAGACGAGGCTTGACCTACGAGCGAGGGGCTACTTTTGACAGTTGCGTCGCTGTACTTCTGCGAGAGGCGGAGTGCGCTCAATAGCCCACATGGTAATCGCCACGATACCCGCAGGTATCGCAATGACGATTGGCAGCGTTGCCGTATCGAGCAATGCTGCTTTATCGTCCGCACCAAGGTGTATCGACTGGGTGGCGATAGTCACAGAAGCGAGGAATGTCGCACATAGTGCAGTGTGTCCAAGCGATGCTCTGATTTTCTGTCGAAGCGTTTTACCGCGGTACTCACTTCCGAAAGGAATGCGAGCAACGAAGGCTACAAGAAAAATAACGAGCAGGTTGTACATAAGTTCCTCTTCTGGTCGTAGGTTCTGTCGACGAGACAGAGCCGATGGTAGGTCTCAAGTCAACTGTATTCATTATACCATAAAAACAATAAAAAAGCAATATATTACGGAATATCAGCGAACCCCCTTGAGATAAACGCCAAAAACTGCTATAATCATGATAAGTATAGAATAACGCCTCAAAAGGAGAACTTTTCCATGGCACAACCGAAAAAGCAGAGCAGCCCGCGAAAAACGGGTCTTCGCCGTAGCCACTTGGTACTCAAGTTGGCTCGTCGCGTCAATGCAACGTCACCAGTAAAGGTGAAAACAACCAAGCGCGAGACTGGTAAAAAACTCGCGGAAAAAGCGTAACTGCGTTACACTTGAACATAAATCATTAACAAGAAAGAACCAAAGAGCAATGGCATCAAACCGTCATTTGGGCAGGATCGTCGTCCTACAATCACTGTACGAGTTCGAATTTCGAACCGATGCAAATGATACTGGCGCATCTGTCGATGATATCTTGGACCGCAATCTCGATCGTTATCGTGACGAGATTGACGACAAGGAGTTTGTGACAAGTTTGATCAATGGTGTGCTAGAGCACCAAACTGATCTGGATGACAAGATTCGTCCACTCGCTCCAGAATGGCCGCTCGAACAAATCGCTCGCATTGACCGCAATGTTTTGCGTCTTGGGCTGTACGAGTTGCTGTATCGCAGCGCCGAAGTGCCACCAAAGGTAGCGATTAACGAAGCAGTAGAGCTTGCCAAAGCATTTGGTTCTGACAACTCAAGTAAGTTCATCAATGGCGTGCTAGGCACGGCATATCGAACGCTTGTCGGGGAGTCAACCGATGGCGACGCCAAAGTTTAATCGGTTTAAGCAATATTTTAATCGTGCTAAACCGTCAATTCAGGAAATCGTTCGCGAACCAACCGCGGGTGGTATAGTGTACCGCCGTGATAAAAACGGTCAGGTAGAGATACTTTTGATTCAGGATGCAAAAGATCGCTGGACGATCCCGAAAGGTCATATCGAAGAAGGTGAAACCGCCCAGCAGACCGCTAAGCGTGAAATTGGCGAAGAAGCAGGGCTCAAAAATGTTGACGTGCTTGGCTGGCTCGGTAAGATTCATTTTCGCTACCGACGTGTCGACAAGCTCGTACTCATGACGACGCAGATATATCTAGTAAAAGCACTCGGCGATACCAATGCCATCAAAAAAGAAGATTGGATGAACGACATTCGATGGTTTAGCTTTCACGATGCGCTCGATCGAATCGAATATGAAGATATTGGTAAACTCATGTTGCTTGCAATGAAAAAAATAAGACAAGAAAATCTATGATTATTTTCCATCTACCATCTACTGTCAACTATCTACCGCAAGCGGAGGCTGTTTTATGAGCGGTATGCAAACCGCACCATACCAAGAATTTGCCCGTACACAACTGGGTTTTGAATTTGCAAATATCGATCTTTTGATTACTTCATTGACGCATCGTAGTTATGTCAATGAGCATAAAAAGAGTGTCAATGAGCACAATGAGCGCCTTGAGTTTTTGGGTGATGCCGTATTGGAGCTGGCTGTCACAGACTACCTTTATAAGCATTTTTCTGAGCCAGAAGGAGTGCTGACGAGCTGGCGTTCGAGCCTAGTGCGTACTGAGAGTATTGGTGCGGCAGGCGCAAAGCTTGGGTATGAACCCTTGCTTCGTATGAGTCGTGGTGAAAAAAACGGCAGCGATCGTGCCAGGCAGCAAATACTGGCCAATGCTTTTGAGGCAGTGATAGGGGCTATTTATTTGGAGCGCGGCTACGATGATGCCGAGAAGTTTATCGCCAAGCATATTTTGAGCAAGCTCGATGACATTTTGGCAACTGGCAGCTGGCGCGACCCAAAGTCGCATCTTCAAGAGGTGTCGCAACGTATCGATAACCATACGCCAGTGTATAAGGTGCTCGGCGAAGAGGGTCCTGATCATGACAAAATATTCTTGCTCGGTGTGTACGTGGGCGAGAAGCTGATGGGCAAGGGTAGTGGTAGTAGCAAGCAGAACGCTCAGCAAGAGGCAGCAAAAGCAGCGTTGGCTGCCTATGAAAAAAAGCAGCAGTAAAAGTTTGCTTTTTTGAATGAAAATTAGTTGAACAGATTGACATCTGAGGTGAAAACCTGTATAGTCGTTTGAGAACTAGAGAAAAGCTCTAAAAGAAGTAAAGGAAATTTGTTTAATATGCTCGCAATTCGTTTGCAACGTATCGGTCGCAAGGGCTATCCTGTGTACCGTATTGCCGTCCAGGAGGCTCAACGTCATCCTTCGAGCGGTCGCGTGGTTGCCTATGTTGGTAGCTACAACCCACATACAAAAGATGTAAACATCCAAAAAGATATTGCTCAGAAGTATCTTGATAACGGCGCACAGCCAACGCCTCGTGTGGCAAAACTGCTCAAGGCCGAGGGTGTCAAGTTGCCAAGCTGGGTCAAGGAAGCTGACACTAGCAAGCAAAAGGCAATCAAGAGCGCTGAAAAACTTCGCAAGAACCAGCCAAAAGAGGAGGTTGTTGCCGAAGAGCCAGCAGAAGCTCCCGCCGAAGAAGCTACAGCTGAAGCCTAGTCTCAGTCGCTAATCTATAAAAGCCCTGTTTTTTTGAACAGGGTTTTTATATTCGCAATAATTTAACACCCAGTGAGCTTGCATTTCTGCATCGTGCTCATGCTATAATAGGCATACAAGTAGTGAACTAACGATGGAGGCCGACATGTCAACAATCGATCAGCAATTCGTAGAATATATCGTAAAGTCACTGGTGGGTCATCCCGATGACGTATCAGTCGAGAGAATTATCGATGAAAAGGGCGTATTGCTCTCTCTTACCGTCAATCCCGAAGATCTTGGACGCGTGATTGGCAAGCGTGGCGTAACGGCGCAGAGCTTGCGTACGCTTTTGCGAGCGCTTGGTACTAAAAATGATGCGCGTTATAACCTCAAAATCGTCAATAGTGACGGCGGGCGCGACGGTGGCTATACAATAAGTAGCGACGACGCAGCGTCTGATGGCGTATCTGTGGATAGTTCAACAGATGAGTCTGTGGATAACGACCACGATGAATCTGATTATGCGAAGAAATCCCGAAAAGAGCTTGCCGAGCTTGATGATCTTGATATATAATCATTAACAGTTCGAAGGAAACTTCAACTGCGAGAAAAAGCTCATGCGAGCAAACCCGTACACCAGGTTTGAGAGCCTTATATGTCAGAAAAACCGCCTTTTACGTATGTAAAACGGCGGTTTTTTTGTTTATATAACTTTAAGAGTGTATTGAGATTGAATATATGATACATGAGCGAACCCGCCATGAGCGGGTCGGAGCCAAAGCTCAACGCGGGCACGCTCGTGACGGGTTAGACGGAGTTGTTTGACTGTAGTATGGTCAGCCAGCTGAATCGTGAGAGATACTTGTCACATTCTCTAATGGCGTGCGCGATAGAACGTGTGTTGCGTCGCAGTTCATCGCTAGGCTTGCATGATTCATATGCCTTTTGGACAAGTTGAAACTGCTCGTCTGCGCCATGTATCAGCTCGGTTGCAATTGATCCGGTGATGATTCTGTGAGTATCTGCAACAGCATTGTATAGCGCGTTTAGCTCTTCTGCCGTACGATACAGCCCCGACCGTTTGCGTCGTGTCACTATTCCTCCAATATCGTGGGTCAATCGACTTGAGTACCGTAACATCTATTGAACAAGTAGTCAATATACGTTAAACTGATGTGAATGAGGAAATTCCAAGTTATCACACTATTCCCCGATATGTTTACCGGTGTATTTGGCAGCTCTATGATGTGGAAAGCGCAAAAGGATGGTCATGTGCAGCTGAGCACAGTTGACTTGCGCGGATTTGGCATAGGGCCACGCCGTACAGTTGACGATACTCCGTACGGAGGTGGTGATGGTATGTTGCTAATGCCTGAGCCGCTCTTTGCTGCGGTTGAACATGCCAAGGCTATTGATCCTGATGCGAAGGTAGTGCTCATGACGGCTCGTGGCAGGCGTTGGACGCAAGCGGCTGCGCAGGAATATGCCGATAGTACATGTAACTATATATTCATATGCGGCCGCTACGAGGGTTATGACGAACGTATCACGACACTTGTAGACTATCAGGTGAGTGTGGGCGACTATGTGCTGACAGGCGGTGAATTGCCGGCAATGACGGTTGTTGATAGTATTGTACGGCTTATTCCCGGTGTACTTGGTGGATCTGAGAGCGCTATTATAGAAAGCTTTAGCGACGGCGAGACGTTAGAGTTTCCGCAGTATACACGCCCTGAGGAGTTTAGAGGCCTCAAGGTGCCCGAGGTGCTACTGAGTGGTAATCACGCAGCAATCGCTCAGTGGCGCGCTGAGAACTCGCAAAAAGCTGAATAGTTCGCCGTTGGCAGTAATGCGCAGCATCGTCTTTAGGATGGGAGATTCATTTCGACATGAAGCCGGGAAGGTAGACTTTCCCTTTAGAAATAGAAATACCCCGGTTATGGTCGGGGTATTTCCTGTTGTGGTGGATATCGTAGAGCGAACAGTCACAACATAGGTGTACCGAAGTACTTTTTGTTTTGGAGTTGTATGTTTGTTTTTGTAACTTTCGCTGCATTTACAATAGACGAGTCTGCCGTAAAACGCAAGCACTATGATAAAAATAACAACGTTTAGTCATATTTATAAAAAGCGTTATACTAAATGGAAATGGTTAAGATACATCTAGCAAAGGCAAGTGAACCTAGAGTACCGCGCATGCAGTGGGCGATACCGGTGACACTTGGGTACGCAGCGATACTGGTGGCGATGAGCTTGCTGCAACTTTTTGGTCTTGAAGAATTTATGCCAATCATACAGAACTATTGGCTGCCGGGTGGCGCTAGTGTGGCTGCTGTGGTGGGAAGTGTGATTATTGTCATGCAGGTATTTAGCCTACCATTCTTACTGCGGATGCCGTTGAGTCGGTTGATGCGTCTGCTGAGCGCAGGTCTTTCGGTGGCGGTGCCGCTCGTGTGGCTCGCATTGGCGGTATATGCTCAAGTAAACGGATATGTACTTGAAAATAGTGGTATGTTGGGCGAAAAGATCGCCGTTCCTACTGGTCTCGCACAATTAGCACTAAGCGGCGTGCTGCTTGCATGGTCGCTACTAGCTGTTTATGGATTGTCCTCACGGGGTGTGTCGAAGTAGTTGTGTTTTGTATCACACGGGGGTATTATAAAGGTATTCTTAAGGGAGGTGTGTCATGGATGCGTTGCGTAAATTTGAAATAACAATTGCGGGATGGTATAAAGGCTTGCCTCGTTTGCCAAAAGAGCTCACAAAGTGGCTCGCGAACAACGCTTGGTGGATTGTGATTATCGGTGTTGCTATATCGGTATTTGCACTTTTTGCCGTCATACCGTTAGCCTTTGCAGCGGTCGGGCTCTCAACAGTCGCGGTATCGCAGGTAGGCGTGCCATACGGAGCTGCTGTGACCAGTGTTGTTTCAGTCTCTTGGTTTGGGATACTGATATCGATCGTGCACCTAGTGATCGTGACATTGCTTGAGTTGTTTGCGATTAATCCACTCAAGGCAAAAGAGAAAAAGGGCTGGTCGCTTCTATTTGCTGCTGCGCTCGTGAGTGCGGTATTTGGAGTTGTATTGCCGCTACTTGCAATGAATCTCCTCGGAGCGATTTTTGGATTGTTTTGGACTGCGGTTGGGCTTTATGTATTGTTCGAGATACGATCGTATTTTGACGCTAAAGTTCAAAAACCAGTCGCAAAAAGCAAAACAGTTAAAGCAGCTGCTAAATAGCGCAAAGAGTTACTGGTAATGCACCCAAGAGCACTACAAGGGTGTATTACTGGTCAGCGCTAGTGTATCGTGCTATAATGTCATACGATATTGGGGATTAGCCAAGTGGTAAGGCAGTGGCTATCCGAGGTCGCAGACCGAGTACATAAATTTTAGTCCCATCCTGGGACCAGAACATTACAACCAGCGTCCGCAAGCGACACTAAACTAATATACTGGGGATTAGCCAAGTGGTAAGGCAGTGGGTTCTGGTCCCATGATCGGGGGTTCGAATCCCTCATCCCCAGCCATATAGAACACAAGCCAGGAGAGATATGCTCGAATCCATTTTGACCCCTGTTATGGGGGTCTTTTTGGTTGGTTTGGTTATCGTTATTCTGCATATCCCAAAATCTCCTTACTTAAACCGCTATTTCGAGCTATTGCCTGTGTCAGTTTGGTGTACGTAACAGATACGGAATTGTCTTTTAGGCTGATCTTCTCGAATAGTTTGGTTAAAATTATTCGTTTGTCGTCACTGCTTGTATTTTCGTCTGCGAATAGCCGTTTAGCGTCCTGTGACAGCTCTATCTCGGATATCCCATTCATGTACTTAGTTTCGTATTCTTGGCTTATGCCTCCTTTCTGCTTTTGCAGATCATTAATTTCACTAATGAATGAATCATGCTTACTCTGATAGCGCTCGCCAGAAATAAGTCCGGCCAGCTTATCGTCATACAGCATGTCATCCATCCGCTTGATACGCTCAATTCGCTCGTCAAGGGCTTTCTGGGCCTCTTCGACGTTGTTGACTGACAGTTGGAAGTCTTGATGCAGTAACGTCGTCAGCCACGTTATAACCTCAGGAGATGGGCAGATAAGTTCGTCCAGCTTGCCTTGGATAAGCTCTAGGACGGCATCTTCGCGGACAAAGCTCTGTTTCTTGCAAGCCTCTAACTTACGCTGACATGAGCCGTACAATCGGCCTTTCTGGAGCTGCCACGTAATGTTCTTGCCACAGTGTTCACAGATCATTACACCCTTGAGTAATGGGTTGTGCTTGCGATACTTCGCAGGTCGTTTGCGTGAGATTTTGGCTTGTACTGCATTAAACAGCTCTTCGGATATCAGGTGTGGCTGCTTACCTGGGTATTCGTTGCCATTAAAGCGAATGGTTCCTATGTAGAATGGATTTGTCAGTATTCTATGTGCATGGCTCTTGGAGAATGGTCTGCCTTTACCGGTCACCAGCCCAAACTCTGTCATTTTATGACGGATCGTTTCTATGGTGTACTGAGGTTCAAGCATGAGCTGAAAAATTCGCTGCATAGACTTGTAGGTTTCGGGGTTGAAGTCGTGAATACGCTTACCATCGCGAACAACGGTCATATAGCCTGGGGGTGGTAGTGCTGGCATCCAGCCTTGCGCTAGTTTTTCGGCCCATCCTTTCATGGCTTCTTCACGTAGGTTATCGATGTAGTTCTTAGCAAGAACGACACGCATACCCCAGTTAAGCCACTCTTGAGATCGAGAGTTTTTATGTAGAACAATTGCATCTTTAACGAAGTGTACTTTTCTCGTCTCGTCTTTAGTGAGCCAGTCATGCGTCTCGACCGCATCATGCAGATTGCGCACATGGCGGTCTACCTTTTCGACAATGAGGTTCTTAACGTGTTTTTTCTCCACAAACTGCATGGCTTCTTTGAATATCTTGCGCTGCTCAGTCTTTGATGCGGACTCAGCAATCTTGAAGACTTTAATCGGATTGATTCGCGTATTCGTACAATACATCCTCAGATTTTTAACCTGAGCCTCAAGCGAATAACCCTCATCTTCCTGCCCCTTAGTTGAGACACGAGCGAGAATAACGCCTATTTCATCAGGATTCATCATTTCCTCTTACTCCAATAGGGGGCGTCCTATCCCTTGCCAGACACTCGTAGAGTGACACGAGCTGTATGCCCACCTCCTGCGCTTCTTTGAGCGAAACTGATTCATGTGATTCTTTCTGCAATATAGATTGCAGCAATACAATCTGCTCCTCACTCGGAGAGTAGAAGCCTGCGGCGACTTCCTGCGAATTGTTTGTACTGTTGCGATCCATATTACCCTCCGTAATACGTTAAAAAAGACGTTCCGAGGCTGGTACGTCTTAACAATTCGGCTAGATAATAGTTTTATTTATCCCAGGGTCGTCCTGGCTTTGGGCGCTCATCGAGTTCTTTTTTAGCTAGCTCTTTGAGCTGCTTGTCTCCAGTGCTTGCCAGCAGTTGAAGTATAAGCTCACTTAACGTAAGCCCATTTTTCTTTGCAACAACCTTTGCTCGTTCGCGCAGGTCGTCTGTGACACGAATTTGCATACTGACTATCTTTCTGGACATATGTCCTTATTTTAACATGTAATGCTATTTAATGGCCACAAGTCTCACATTTATGTGAATGGCTAACGATAGCCTGTAAGTCGCTGTCTGGTGTCTCATAAAGCGTGTCCGCTAGGTCGTAATACCAGCACGCACACACTTCCGCCATTGCTTCTTTTTCGAGTAATTCTCTGTCAATCATACCCCCTCCTTTTTACCTGTAACTAGCCGAATTATTAATGTACAACCTCTATATAAATAGTATTACTAATTAAAATAAAAAGCAATACTAATTACCCAATATCTTGATGTATAATTTACCTACTGTGCATAGCAGGTAAATAGGTATTTACTAACAGATACAGAAGCTATACATTTACTCTCCCTTTATATATACTACGTATAGGAGAGAGAAGTAGTGATGGATGGAGATGTAAAAGGTCAAAAACTAACAGGTCAGCAGCAACGTGTCTTAAAGTTATTATTCAAGTTTCGATTTGTATCAGCAGGATTATTAGCAGATGTTATGGGTATTCATAGGGTCAGTGTCTATGAAGTATTAGAGCAATTAGTTAGTAAAAAGTTAGTGGCAAAAGTCTATGAGCCGAAGTTCCGTATTGATAGAAAGCCTGCCTATTATTACCTGAATAAAAGCGGCGTTACGGCCGTCCGCAAGCTCATGGATGTCAAAGAGTCTGTTGTACATGCCCTGTACAAGAATGATGAAATGACTGATGATTTCGTTAGTCATAGCATGAAGCTCATACAATGCTACACGGCTATTATCAAATACCTGCCTAAAGACTCGGCCGTGTTCTCAAAGACCGAGATCAACCGTTTCCGACAATTCCCCAAAAACCGTCCAGACCTCTACATACGCACACCAGACGGTAAAGAGGCTATCGTAGTCATTGCCGATGATAAGCCACCATATATAGTCCGCAAGCGCCTCGATGAAATTATCACGCATAGCGAAGATGAAAGCTGGGAGGGTGATAACTATCCCCATATATGTTTTGTCTTAAAAGATAGCGCCGCAAAGTTCAGCTTTCTCTATACCACAAACAAGAAGCTAGAGGGCATGGGCATGGATGAGGGTGAACTGCCGATACTCGCCTCAGCACTCACGGCATTCGACAAACCAGCCGCACATATCTGGTCTTCCCCCTTTAACCCGAAAAAACAGACTGCGCTTTTCGATTAGTTTACGGATATGAGGATAGCGTGACGATGACGCGTAAGCTTGCGTCGTGTCATGGTCACGCTTGTTTGATCTATCACGAGCCTTTGTTGCCAGCGAGTGCGTCGGGTGTGTGCGTTTTCTCCAGAGGAGAATACGTGCCGCCCGTCGTGCTTGATGGTGACTAACCATTTAATTATTAACCGATGTCGTACCAGAGGTACGTCCAGGACATGATTCATTCTTGCACACGAGGACTTCACTGCGGGACGCATGTGATAGTCCGAGGGGGTAAGTATGGAGCGTGTCGTTATCTGCTGCTTGAGCTGGACGGACGATGCAACTAGCCCAAAGGGCTATGTTGCATGGTGCGGCCAGTGTGCCTGTTCCTGATGAGTAGTTTTACATCTTACTCAGGATGAGGGCTGCTTACAGCCCTGGATAGCTGATGGGTCGCCCCTCAGTTATCTCGTTATATTCGTCGATACACTCGAACTCATACATCCGATCCTGATAGTATTCTCGCAGCTCATGTGCTAGCTTAATGAGTTTCTCATCTTGCCGCCAATCCTCGACAGTACAGCTATTGCCAATCGAGCCAAGCATGCCACCACCTAGATAATTCTGGTAAGCACTCAAAAGCTCATCTTCGTAGCCAAACTCAGTCAAGTCCAGCTCGCAACCGCCGCCACGGTAGCTATATTCTTCTCGTAGGATATTTTCACTAATCTTCATAACATTCTCCTTAAATTAAAAAAATCGAGCCGTTTATCGTCATGCTCAGGACGTACTGCTTAGTTATGGCAGTCTACTTGGACAACCCATAATCTAGCGGTATCTTTCAAGTACCATTCAAGCTGCTTCTGGCTCGTGATGGAATCTCCACCCTCACCGAAAAGCTGGCACGCATTCGCATGGTAGCCGCTCGCTCGACTGAACTGATATCGAGACAGGTAGTGTCCATCCACTTGCTGGAACTCCTCGTTAAATATCTGCTCGTCACTATAGCTGTCTAGCATAATGTGGATAGTCGCTATTGTTTGCTTGAACTCTGCAAGTTGACCTTGCATCGCATCCTGTACCATAGCTTGCGCTTTCTTGGTGCTCAGACGCATCGGTTTCCAGCAACCTTCCCACCGGCTATCGTCAGCTTCGGTGTGATACCAGTCAAACTCTCTCCATTCGATGAGATCCATCATCACGGAATCTGCCTGACTATTCGCTTCTTCAGCGCTATCAGCTTCAACTATCAATCGTACTAAGTAATGCATATCTAAACTCCTTTAGGATTAAACTTTGTCGGGCAGTTTCATAAGTCCTACCCAGGACTAAAAAACCGAGGAGCTAGTACTCCTCGGCTAACATGATAGTGAGAACTCGTCTACACCCCGGGTCTAGCGGATCGCACCCACTAGACAAGTCCTGTGTGTAGTAATCTATCTTCCAAAAGACTTTGTTACCGGCTACCGTAAACGAGCCAAAATCATGCTCGCCGTAGGGATCGTTGTCTTCCGTGAATTTGCTAAAGTCCTGCACGGCGACGAAGATTTCACTGATAGTCACTTCATCGAGCGACATGATGCCTCGTGTCGCCATGTAGTTCGCAGCATTACTGCGTGCCGCGTCATTCAACGCAGCAATCTTTGCTGATGTTTCGTTTGCTATTGTTTCGGTGTCCATAAGACCCTCCTTGCTTTATCGAGAGGACTTCCTGCCTCTCTGTCAAAAGGGCTCGGGATGAATCCGCAAGGGTCAAGGTGGAGCGCCCCTTGACGTTTACCAAGGGACGAACGACCTTGGGGCTTGTGGTTCACCCGTATAATGAAAAGACAGAGGGAGGAAGCCTCTTACACGACCACACTCAGTTCCGTACAACATGACAATAAAAGCAGTTTATCGTCATGCTCAGGACGGTCATCTGCTAGAGACTTGGGATTATGATGTCCGATGTCATACCTATGTGAGATACGCTATCGGCTACATTGCCCTTATCGTCAAGCCATACCTGGATGTAGAAAGGCTCGGTGTACCAGTCGTGCTGTTCTGCGACTTGCACCCAGAACCGCCTATGGCGCTCGATTTGTTCTTTTGTTTCCTTACTAATGACAGTTGTACGCATATCAGCCTCCTTAAAGCTTAGTTTGAGCAGTTTTAGTCATGCTCGGGACTATTTCGCTACTGGTTCGCTGCGACGACTTCAACCCAGTCAATTCGACCGAGAGAAGTGTTGAGCAGGTCGCCCACAATACCGATACTGTTGTCGGTATCTGTGATAAATCGGACGTATCGCTCAAGTTCCTCTGCTTGCTCATCAAGATCGAAGTTCTTGATGATTTCACAAAGCTCATCGTAATAGCATCTGTCGTTAGTGAGCCACATGTTCACTAACCACGTCTCTCTATTACTCCACCCGTTATACTCGGTGGCTACAGTTTGTGTTGCTTCTGCTACGTGCATGATATTCTCCTTTACTTTACGTAACGGAGTCATCTGACGGGGTCGCATGGCAAAGGCGTCACAGGTGGAGATTCCCCTTGAATACATCAATTAAAAGAAAATCGTATTCAGGGGTGAATACGACCTTGATGCGTTTGCTCGACCCGTATAATGAACAAGTACGTGAAGTGAAGAGATTAATTAATAATACTTTTTATTGTATAATCGAGCCATGACGACCGAAGTAAAAGAGAAGACTGAAAAAATCGAGAAGACAGAACATAAGCTAAAGACTTATTCCCGTAAGCGCAGGGTACTTTCGGCTATCCTTTGGATCATAGGCTGGCCATTCATCATCGGCTTCGTTGCGTTTATTATTGCCATTACCGTTGGGAATGCCATAGTAGATGGTGGAAATATGAATAGCCCGCAAGGCTATCATATACGAGCATTGTGGTCGATTTATGTGGGCGTGCTCGTTATCGTTTGCTATCTGTTTATCTGGCTCAAGTCCCGCAAGAAGAATCCGCTCAATAGGATCAGCGCCAACGTACTTCGTACCTATATGTGGCTTGGCATTATCGTCGGCACGATTGTCACGGTAGTAATTCCTGATCCGCAAGTATCTACTGCTAACGCAGGAATCAATGTGCAACAGACCAATACACTGTTCAAGCCAGACCTACAGTCTGATGCAACAATCAACGCATCCTTAGCTAAGGTCGGCGCATCTGACACGAAGTGGGTTGAAACAAAGTTCGTTGCTGGTTATGACAACAAAGTTCTTGACGGACAGGCCGGTGAGTACCAAGCATTTATCGACACAGCTGGCAACTGGTCATACGGCGTACTGACCGTAAAACAAGGAACGACTGGCAATGTTCTCGATGTTGTCGTTGCTCATGAGTACCTGCATCATATATGGTTCAAGGCGCTTGATGACGGCACGAAAACGAAGCTCACAAGTGACCTTATCTCTATCTATGGTAAAGACCCTGTAATGCAAGAGCGTGTAAAATCATACACAGAGAAGCAGACCCTCCAGCCAACAGAGCTATTCTCTTATTACTGCACCGAGGCTTCTGATCGTCTTCTCACTTCGTATATCGTGTCTGAGTGCAATAAATACATTAACCGTAGTGCATTGCAACTAGCGAGGTAAAAAAACTATGAGTACATGGGTAATCGCATCAAATCCAGCAACCTACAATGCCGAGGCATCGCTTCAAACTAATGGCCAAATGGACTGGGTAACGAACAATAAGTTTGAGGTTGGTGATTTCGTGTATGTATACGAAGTTATCCCTCCCCGTGGGCGAGGTGGAATAGTTTATAAGTTGGAAGTGGTGGCTGACGATATAACTATGACCACTAAAATTGATGACCGTCGATTCTGGGCTGGGGGTGTCTACCCTAAAGACCTCGCAAGCTTTCCGCGAATTTTTCGCTTGAAGCTTTTAGGTGAAGCTGAGGACGGGGTTATCCCTCTTAAAGAGTTGAAGAAGCGTGGATTTACAGCACCGCAAGGGCTGGCTAATTCACTCGATACTAATCCGGCCTTGATCGAATACATTGAGGATTTCATCGTATGAGTTCAAAAAAGAAGAGACGACCACTAACTCAAGAAGAAACTGACGAGATTATTACAGTTATCTTGCCTACAATAAACTCATGACAGAAAAGCAAAGGGAGACAACCATGGCCAATAAAAAGAAAAGTTCAATCATTAAGTGGATTATCATTGGGGTTGCGATCATTGCCCTCGGCATTGGGGGATTCTTTGGTTACAAGGCGTACGGAAACTACCTCGCTAACAAAGTCTACGCTCCAAATGATAACGTAGGATTTCCTGACTTCGATATTAAAGTTACTAAGGCCGAGTTCAAGAATGTCGATCTTCCAATTGATAAAGATACCGTCAAAAAATACGGTGCTATCGATAAGAAAGAAAATTGCGACACCATGTCAAAGGAAAATACATACTGGAAAGCGTGGGATGGTGATATTAATGCTCCGTGGGTAAAATACGGGCCATCTGATTTTAATATCTGTATCCGACGCAATGACTCCCGGGATGCTATTACAAAGTACACTTCTGAGAATAAACAGCTTGTCGTTGACTATATAATCACAGCAAAAAACAACGTAAATGCAAAAGACGTATCAATTGCTCTAGAACCTGATAGCGGCCGCAAGTTGGACACTAAGGTAGATGCCTTTAATGCAAATCAGTTCTTTGAGCTTGGTGCCCAGTACACACTTCCTGATGGCCTCGCCATTGGTGCGCCTGGCCCCGTTTACACATCCGAGCATTCTCAAAACTACACGCCATTTCATAAGGGTGAACTAGGTGGCAATATCAATACTGGTATCGAACGTAAAGGAAATCTATATACTGACATTCGTAATTCCGAGAGTAGTATCGACCTCAAGATAACGTATCACGGCCAGACGCGCATAGTTCGCATTACGCACTAATTTTGCTACAATCACATTAAGAAGATTCGTGTTTCACGCATTGCGAGGAAACAGGAGTCTTCTTTAATTTACCTCTAAAAAAGTGGTATAATATACCTCAAGGAAATTGGGAATAATGATCCAGAAAATTACAAAAATCAAGAATCTGGGTATTTTTAGCGACTACAAATGGGGCGCTGATCTTGAGGACTTTACTAGATATAATCTCATCTACGGCTGGAACGGTAGCGGCAAGACTACGCTCTCCAAGCTCTTTACTGCTCTTGAAGACGGTTCTCTGCCTAAACATCCAAGCCTTGAGTACGAAATTGAAGCGGATGGCACAAAATGGAAAAATGGCCAGAACTTTAATGAAAAGGTTCGCGTGTTTAATCGCGAGTACGTTACCTCTAATATAGAGAAAATTGACGGTTCAGGCCCCAACCCTATCTTTATTCTTGGTGACGAGAATAAAAAACTCGTAGAGCAGATTGAAAAAGATGAGACTACGGTAAAGGAACGCGGCGACGCGCTTAAGTTATTGCGCACCGAGAAAGACGGCTTGGAGAAACAGCGCGGTACCATCTTTACTAACGTCGCAAGTCATATTAGTGAAAACGTAAGCGGTGAATCTACTCGTACATACCGAAAGCCGAATGCAGAGACGGACTATACTGCTCTCGCTGGTAAGACACTTTTGAGTGATGATGATTTGGGCATCAATAAGGCGACGCTAGCACAGCAAGAGAAGCCGGTAATAAGCCCGTTAACGAATGAGGGCATACAAGATACACTTGATGATATTATCGCCACATCATCTAAGCTGCTAGAAGAAGAGGTTGTCTCTGTAGTTATCGACCGACTTACGCAGCTACAGGATGTGTCGGAGTGGGTAGAGCATGGACTTGAACTTCACGACACGCATAAATCCGATACTTGCGAATTCTGCGGCCAGGAACTACCAGAAAATAGAATTAAAGCCTTGGGCGATCACTTCAACGATGCCGATAAAAAGCTTAAGACGGATATTGAAGCACAATTAACTCAGCTCCGCACGCTTTACGAGGACATAAATAAGCTTGAAATGCCCGAAAAAGCCGGGTTCTACGATGAAATCCAGCCAGAATATCAGAAGTCTGTAGAGGCATTAGATAATGCAAAGACGACTCTACTTACTAATATCACTGAGCTTGGTAAGATTATTGCTGATAAAAAAACGAAGACAACGGAAAAGGTATTACTAACCAATACCGTGGACTCTGCACCATATACCAATGCAATCGGTGAGGTGAACACTGTTATTGAAAAGCATAACCAAAAAACTGCGAACTTCGAGAAAGAGAAAGGTGCCGCACGCATTTCGTTAAAAACACATTACCTTAGCGGCATAGTTGATAACGTAGAGAGCCTAGATAAAGACATCAAAGACAAGCAAGCCCAAATAGATACACTAACTAATGGTGATACTGACGATGATGATAGTTTGAGCTTGGCCGACCTACAGGAACGTATTACCGAAAACCGTGCAAAAGTGTCGTCAGCGCACAAGGCCTGCAAACAGATAAACGATAAGCTCAAGGCATTTCTGGGTCGTGACGAACTTATATTTGAAGTTGATGGCGAGGGCTATGTAATCAAAAGGCATGGTGAGGTGGCCGATGATTTGAGCGAGGGCGAACGAACGGCTATAGCCTTTGTTTACTTTACCGTTCAGTTGCAAGATCAAAACTTTGATCTCAAGGGCGGAATCGTAGTAATCGATGATCCTATTTCAAGCCTCGATTCTAATTCATTATTCCAGGCCTTTTCATTCTTAAAAGATACCGTTAAAGATGCCCAACAGGTATTTATCCTGACGCATAACTTCGAGTTCCTACGACAAGTTAAAAACTGGTTCAACCATGTCAAGAAAAAGAATGTTAATGGCGTAAAGAAACAACAACGTGCATTTTACATGATTGGCAATAAGGTTAATGGCTCAGGCAGGCGTACTGCCTTTATTTCTCCACTTGATAGGCTTCTATGGCAATATGAGTCAGAATATCACTACTTATTTAGCTTGCTTCATTCTTTTGATGCAGACGGTAGTCTTGAGTCGGTCTATAATTTTCCGAACATCGGCAGGAAGTTTCTGGAGACGTTCCTAGCTTTCAAAATACCTAGTAGCGAGAACCTGCACGAAAAGATTGAGCATCTTACATATGATGCTACAAAAAAGACGTCAATCCTTAGATTTGTTGAGACGCATTCGCATGCCGAGAGAAGTGATGGCGTCCTTAACTTTGATATGACATTGCCGAGTGGCGGCCAGACTGCAATCAAAGAGCTACTTGCAATGGTTCAATCGGTAGATCAGACACATTACGACACGTTACTTGAGGCTCACAACAAGGCGCACTAATCTATCACTTCGATTTTTCTTTAGAAAAGTCGAAGTCTCACGCGACCGGCTTCATCTCCGATAATTCATCACTGGCTTTTTTGGTCGCGTGATTTGTCTTTGGTTTACGCTTTGCACTCGGCTTTTTAATAGGCTTCGGTTCTGGCTCGATTATTTCCGCTTCGGCCGCTACTTCAATCCTTTTTGCATAAAGTTCTCTTGAGGATTTAAGGACTTGTTCGGCAGTAGACTCACTACCATTCTCCTCAACAACAATAGTCATGCCGGACATAGGTTCTTGCGCATTTACGGCTGAGATTCGGACGTAGTACGAATACGCTGGCAGATTAGCTATTTCACCCTGGTCAATGAATGGCATGAAAAGTGGTAAGACGAGGCGTTCGTCCGCTGGACTACCAGATCGGAAACATACGACCGTACCCACATTCGCAAGTATGATATCGACAAGGCGCTGCTCGTCTTGCTGTGAAGTAGATTGTTCTGCCATTGTCAGGAATAGCTTGTACTTGCGAGCCTCTGATAACATTTGCACAAACCCTGTTGTAGCGAAGTTTTGAAACTCGTCAACATAGAGATAGTATGGCGAGCGATCACTTTGGCCGATATGGGCACGGCGCAGGGCCGCTGTTTGTATCTTTGCGAGTACTGTCGTGCCGAAAAGTGCTGACGTGTCCTCACCGAGCAAGCCCTTTGAGAAGTTACAGATCAATATCTTTTTGCCAGCAAGGACATCTTCAAAGTTGATAGTTGATTTTGGCTGTTCAAGCATCCGGCGTGCTGAAGCTGAGAATAGGAAGCGACCGATTTTGGCCGTGATACCGGCCGCCATCTTAACTTTCTGCATATCACCGGCTTTGCCAATCTCATTGCTCCAAAAGTCTTTCAAGTTTTTGTCCTCAAGGCCTTTCACTACCTTGCGCCTGAACTTTGCGTCATTCAGTAATTCAAAGATAGTGAAAAGCGTCGGCTCTTCGAGCGTTAAGGCAGTCTGAATCGCATTTCGCAGCACGTACTCAATGCGATGGCCGCCAGAGTCATCATCGGAGAATATCTTTCGTAATACAGATATCGTGGCTTCTGTGATAAGGTCTTTCTCGCGCAGCAAGTCATCCCCCGTAAGATCAGGCGATAGCTCCAATAGATTCATGCCAATTGGGTACATAAGGTCGTCGGGGTTCATGTATATTACGTCTTTTACGCGATCCTCAGGGATGTAGCGCAAAATCCTCTCTGCTAAGTCACCGTGTGGATCAATGACCGCGAGGCCATTGTCAGCGCGAATATCTTGCAGGATTTCATAAAACAGCATGGTTGTTTTACCGTTGCCCGTACCACCGATAATATACATATGTCGTTCGCGCTCTGCTTCCGTCAAGCCGATTGGAGTAATAGTCTCGTGATGATGGTTTTCGCCAATCTTGATTGCCAGTTTCTTGCCGGACTTTAGCGACACCGGCGCAGGCAGTGTGCGACTAAGTGATGTGATGAGATTGTCTGTTTTGCTAACCTGGCTCGACGGGAAGTGGTAGAGGCTCGCTAGCTCAGTTGATGCAAGAATCAGCGAGGCACGACGCGAAAACGTCGGCAACCGGTTTACAGCGGCTTTTTGTCGGATTGTATCGAGAACAGGCAGAGACATTTTTGCTTTGAGCGATTGATAAGGCGGAACGCTATAGCCATCAAGTGCCGATCTTAGTGCTGAGATGTGTTGTTTTGCCTCTGGGCTTTTGACCAAAACTCTCAAGCTGACTTGAAAAAGTGGACGTGTCACTTTTTGGTGCATTGTTTCCATGAGTTCCAGTTCAAAGGCGCTTAGTGTTCGTGATGGTCTGTCGTGTGTGGTTACTCGCGCTTGCTGCTGCACTGTGCGCGATTTAGAACTGTAGTACTCTTTATGACCAAATGTCGTACCCATGTACACCTCACCGGCCAGATCGGTAAGACCCGATGAAGCTTTGCCGAAAATGTTTGTAAAACGTCCGAGTATGGTTAGCTGTTTCCCGCTCACTTGCTGCAAGATATTTTCGTTGCCGAGAATCTTATGTGAAAGTATATCGGCTTCACGTAGCCTGACTGGTGTAGCGACGATTTGTAGGGTAATTTCTTCGTCGTCGTTTAGCTTTGTCATCGCACCTGTGACGTATGACAAAGGGTCGTGTTGTTCGATCACAGAGGTTAATGTAAGGGGTAGAACATAGTGTCCAGTTTCCTTAAAGTCGATGACTTTATCGACGTCACCTATGTCACGATTAACTTCTTTAACCTTGGAATCCGGAATATACGATGTGATCGTCTTCTGTATGTTTTTCGAGCGTGTTTTCTCAACCTGTAGCAAATAGCGAATACCGTCTTTGCGTGTCGATACAATCTCAAAACTCATCACTGGCGCACGATTGTACAGTTTCTCCTTGAGCTGCCTAGCGGCACGAGCACCGTGGATTACAGAAAAGAGTTGTTCGGTAGCCTCTGGTGTTTTTGCAATACTGGCCGGTGGCGTAATCTCAAGCCAAACCATATCGCGGCGTAGGAGATGACGACGGTTGAAAAGTGCGCGTACAAAGATAACCACGAAGAACGTAACGACGATAGCCGCTAGAACGACAACGATGGGCTGCCAATGTTCAACGATGGATTCAAGATAGGCTTTGGTGTCCATGGCTCTCCTTTCTTGCCGTGTATAAAGGTATAATACTGCGCCGAATCTTTCGAGAACGTCCGTTGCGAAACGACATTCAGATGCGGTGCGTTCATCTCTGATATCGTCCAGTCTCCAGTTTTGTCATCGACTTTAATGACATAGGCAACGTGACCCCAATCACCCTCATCAGTCTGGAAAACGGCATTTACGGCAGGCGTGTGGTTAACTTCATAGCCATCGGCACGAGCGCGATCATCCCATGTATTCGCATTACCCCAGGTTGTAGGTATTGGAGTACCAGCCCAAAGCCGCATCGCGAATGACCAATAGGTACAGTTGCCCCATTCGTAGGTATCTCCAGGAACAGGGCCACCCATGTAAAAACCTTGAGTCTCAGCAGCTTTTGCATCTGGTGTGCCAGATAAAAAACTTAGGACATCTGTACCCATCGACATGACGGCCATGAACGGCAACGACAATATGACGACAAGGGTTGCAAGCACGAGTGATATAGTGCGCTTCGGATTATATCCAGCGACACCAAACAGCACTACGGCTGGATTCACGAGTACAGCTCCGCAGGGTTAGTGGTGATGAGAGGATGTTCTTTGTCAGATGCCACCACCTTGACAGCTACGTGGTTCTGGTCGGCAATGATAAGTGCATCACCTCGTTCACAAGTAAGCAGAAAGCTCTGTTCGTACTCACTCAGGTTAAACTCTGAGACAACATTTTTAATCGTGGTTGTATCCTGACGCATCAGAATACGCAGTGCAGACTGTGATGCAATGGCACGGCCATAATCACTGCGCAGGAAGTCATTTGCTTGCTGCGAAATGATAGACACACCAAGATAGTACTTACGTGCGCGACGAACTAGACCGGCAACAAACCGAGCTGACTCTTCATGTTCCAGGAGCATCCAACCCTCGTCGATTATCAACAGACGCTTTTCAGGCGCGGCCATGACCTGATTCTTCACGAAGTTGCTGATGATGAGCATCATGATCTGACGCAAACTTTCCGGCAAATCCTTGATGTCGAAAATCACGAGTCGATTATCAAGCTTGATGTTTGTCTGTGCGTTAAATACATCCGCGAGTGAGCCTGATATATACCTCTCAAGCCGCTCACAAAGTTTTAGCTGTCCGAGAGACTGCAACTCTGCATACAAATCTTCAAGAAGTGGCTGCTGCTTCTTGGCTTTCTTGTAGATTTTGAGAATTGCTTTATCAACTGAGGCTTTCTCGCGCGAGGACAATCCCTCGGCCATCAGACTAATTACTTCAGTAAGGTCTTGGGCATGTTCAGACAGGTCACTAATCTTATGAAACGTCGTCGCCAAATCAAACGGATTGATCTTTTGCTTACTCTTGGCAGATAGCTTGATGTACGTGCCTTTGACGGATTCAGTAAGTCGTTTGTATTCACGCTCCGGGTCGATGACGATGACTTTAGTACCTTGCATGAGCTGGCGTAAAATCTCCACTTTTGTCGTGTAGCTCTTGCCTGAGCCAGACTGAGCGAACACAATACTATTCGCATTATGCAGACTAAACCGATCGAGGATAACGAGTGAGTTGTTTGATTTATTGACTCCGTACAAAATACCAGATTCCTGTACAAGTTCCGAAGACATAAATGGGAATGTCAAGGCGGCCGAACTACTGTCTAGGTTTCGCTTCTGACCAAGTTGATCTTCGCCACGAGGCAAGATAGATTGCAATGCTTCGAGCTGCTGATAGCGTGCGACTTTTGAATAGAACAACCGTGCTGACATTGTAGCTTCGAGTAGCTGTGTCGTCTTGTCTAGCTCCTCTAGACTCTCGGCCCGAATACTGACATAGATTGCCATTTGGAATAGCTTTTCTTGGCCACGTTGGATTTTGTCACGTAGCTCCATCGCAGATTCTAGCGGATCAGTAATCTCCGAGCCGACAATCTTTCCAGCACGCATCATGGCACGTTTAGTAGATTCAAGCTCAGTAATCTTACGATGCAATTTCGGCAATGCCGATAATGCGCTCACTTCATGTAAATGGTAGCTGATATCCGAGTTATGGTTGAAATTGATGAGGCTGTCCATCCAGCCAGAGTTCGCGACAAAAGGATATCCCGATATGTAGAGGGTGCGAATATATACGCCGTCGATACAAAGATAATCAACATTTTCTTCAAGTCCTGCGTATGACAGCGTGTCGATTGCATCCTGTTCGCCAAAAGCAATAGTTAGCTCTTTCTGGCGGTCGATCCGTGCTTGCCGACGCTTCTTAATTGGCGTCATGATAGGGTCAACAACTTTATGACTGAGCTTATTTAGTTTTTCGAGTTTTACGGGCATGGGTTTCTTCTCCTTTCTCGACAAGTGCGGTATGTATCAACTGCAATGCCTGTTCGGTTAGCGGCTGTACCTTTGCCTGGGTTGGGCTATAGAAGCTATAGAACAAATCAAGCACCTCAAGACTATCCAGTTGATTAGTGTGCATACCGAGTCGTGTCATACCTTTAGCCACGATGTCGAGCTTAATGTTTAGCTGTTCTTCGATAAGCTCAAAGTCCGCTTTACCGTTCGGCCTGTAAGGAACAATGACGTAGAAGTGTCGGGTGAGAATCTTGTTGTTCGTGATGAGCGATCTAATGAACTCGTCGTAATTAATCAACTGAGAGCGGTAGATTTCCTCAGTCTCGTCGTCTAGTCGTTCTGTCAGGTCTTCAAGGTACTTATCCATATCAATTTCACGAGTACGTATAAGTATTTGGAGGGATGATCCGACGGAGTTTAGAAAACTCTCATATATGTCGATGATTGCGTCTTGTTCCTCTTCGCTACGCAATTCAAAATTAAGCGATGATACTTGCAGAATTGCACGGTACTCGTTATTTGGCAGCATAAGTACACCATCGCGTACACCTTTGATCGCGATCTGATTACGTGAACTGGTTTTACTCTTCGATTTCTGTAAGGCGAACATTTAGGCCTCCTTTCTTTGTGGTTTCAAAACGAACTCTTGCGGCAGGATTTTCAATGGTTGCGAGGATTCTTGCGGTATCGGGGGTATTCAAACGAGGTAATGCAATTCGTTCTTTGCTTTTGGCAGTCGTTTTATCTTCCTCTTTTACCTCAGAGACGACTGGATAATCTTGTCGCAGGGTCAACACATTTTTGTTAAAGAGATAATACTTCGGCCGGACATTGTAGCGAGATATTGTTACGAGCCACGAGGCGAGGATTCTTCCTTTTATGCGTATCGCAAGGATGCAGCAGACGAGCGCCAATATGCCCATGATGAGATATTTATACAGAGCGCTCCCCATAAACGGAGGGAGGAGAGCGAACAGTGCCGCACTTACGAATACGGGGATAATCATCAGGAGCATCTGAGAGAAGCCAAGGTTACCAATAATTCGATCTTCTACGGTTGTAACCTGAGCTGGTACGACTGTTACTTTCATCCTATTTTGTCCTTGCTATTGTTTTTAGGGTGGTTGATTCTGGTGACTTTGACTGCCGGAGCTTCATAGGTCGTGCCAGTGGATTTTGGTGTCCCTTTTGGATTTGGTGTTGCGGTATGGGTAATTTCTGCGTTACCTTTCTTGTTCGAGTAGCTGACACTTTGGGTTTTACCAGTACGAACAGCTCGCGACTCTACGCTCGACATTGCACGAGCCTTTTTAGCGCTGTCAGTCTTTGAGCGAACGGTGCTGGCGGCGGCTTTGCCTTTGCCGGTCATGTAGCTTACGCCATTGATAAATTGACCTCCTAGCTTACGCATGTTTCGCGCTCCCATGCTGACGTAGCTGAATTGCATCATGACACTCTGCGTTTTCAGTAAGGCCATGACGGTAGCCAGTCCAACGACCATCGCCATGAGCGTGTCTGGAACATCATTACCGCTACTTGCCGCCATGCCAGTGAACAGAGATGCGGATAGCTGAAGAATGACGACATGTACGAATAGTACAAAGATGGTTGAGAGGTACGTTTTGAATGCTGTCTCTGCAAAATCTCGGAAGCCAGGTACAAGCCAGAGTAGTGTAACCAGTGGAGACAATACTGCACCGATGAATAGCGTTACTAAACGTCCAACATAGTACACCAGCAGGATGACCGAGAAGACAATAAACGCCATCATCATGATTAGCGCTGCCAATCCTTGACCCCCTGCCTCTTTTACGACAGATGTTAGAGTGTCCCACACTGATGATGCGCCAGACACTTTGCCTACCGCAGTTATGAGCGCATTCGATAACTCAATGATTCCATCAATAAAGAATATCGACGTATTCATGAGCAAGAAAACCAATGCAACTCGGGGGAGAAGATGCTTGAACTCTATCTCATCGAATCCGAACGTCGAAGCACTCATGACATGGAAGCCTAACAGCGCGATAATCACGACAAACAGTACATCGGATATACCGACCATTGCCAGCCAGAAGTTGAAAACACTTTGATTCTCCGCCATCAGGGGCGTTGACTTCGTGAAGAAGTTGAGCGCATCCAGGAATGGCGTTGCGACTGCCTGTATGATGTTGTTGAGGAAGCCCGTGACAGCCTTAATCAGAATATCTATCAGCCCATTACCTACGTCGTTTGGAGGGATTGACTGTAGGTTTGGCAAGGTCGCGTTATTAACATCGTGCGGCGACCCGTAGGCATTTGACAGTATTGAAACAAGGGTTGCGGCGGCCAGAACAATCAGCAATCCTAAGAGTGCATTTTTCAGAACATGCTTAGCGTGATCCATTTGCTCTGGCTTGCCGCTGCTTGTCATGTAAAGGTAGCCAGCGTTTACAATAAAGAACACGCAAGCTATCGAAGCAAGTGCAGCAAGTGTTTGTATCGTCGGTGCAACGTAATTTTGCATGGCCGTTACAGCACCAGGCGTATCAGCAAACAGCGTTAAACTCGTCGCTAGGACGTCACCCATACCCCAAAACATACCCTAGCTACCCTCCGAATGATTGGGTGGCCAGCGTCGTAACGATATTGCTTATGACGAACGCAGCGATGACAATAGCGAGGCCAATAGCCGACCATGTCAATGTACGCTTTGCTTTGTCGAGCTGCTCAGGATTGCCCGAGCTAGTAATGTAGGTGAAACCGCCAGCAACAAAAAAGCCGGTCGCGACAAGACCAGCTAAACCTGCGATAACTTTAATGACATTGCGTATGAAGCTCTCGACTTGCGCAACGTCACCCCCTGCGGCAAACGCTGGAGCAGCAAGCACAATTGGCGCTCCGACGGCCACAATAAGCCCTACTATTTTTATTTCCGTGGAACTTCTGATCATTATAACCCTCCGTGAATATATAAAATATTGTGATTTGAATATATCACGAAACGTGTCATAGCTTGTTTAGCATAAACATTTTCAGCGAAAACACAAGCTTTTTCTACTTCTGTCAATGGTGTAGTTAATTCTACAACTGATTACATCATCATGACTATCTAAGGGAGCAATGTCGGAGACGTTTTTCGTTCCGAATGGATTTTCCTAGAATAGCAAGGATTTATGTAAAGTCAAACGCTAATTGGTATTACTAATTACACAAAATACGGTATAATATTAAACAATGATTACTGTCTGTATACAGGGGAAGATTTAATTTAATGCGACTGACTTTTGCTGATGCCCAAAGAAATGTAACAGAAATTGCCAATCGGGAATCATATAGCCTCGATGTTATATTTGAACTATTGGCCGCATATGGTCGTTCTGCTTCGGCGATCACAAAGCTTCGCAGCGGTGCGCTCAACCTAGCAACTGACAAAGAAAATGACGTATTACAACGTGGAGTTGTCTACTTCAAACATGTCCCGAATGGCAATCTACTATCTGTTGTCGATTCACTCGATCAAGACCCTCTTGTGGTCCGATATAACCCACGCTACCTCATAGCAACCGATTACGATCAGCTCGTAGCCAAAGATACGAAAAAAGACACAACCCTAGATATCAAACTTCGCGATATCGACCGCAACGTAGATTTCTTCTACGGTTGGACTGGCGATGAAGTTACAAGCGAAAAAACAGAAGCAGTAGCCGATCGTCGCGCTGCCGATAAGATGAAAGACCTCTATGCCGAGATAGAAAAGGTCAATCAGGAAAAGCTTACCGATCCAAAAAATACATTCAGACACGACCTCAATGTATTCTTTTCAAGGTTGCTGTTTTGTTTCTTTGCAGAAGATACAAAGGTCTTTAGTAAAGACGAAAAGACTATCTTTACTAGCTCCATCAAAGACTATACACAAACAGACGGTAGCGACCTGGATGTTTTCCTCAACACGCTATTCGATGCTTTAGATACTGACGATAAGTCGAGTTTCACTAGCCCTTATTCAAAGTTCCCATACGTCAACGGTACAATCTTTGACACCAAGAAGCACAGTATCGCTATCCCGAAGTTTAATGCACAAGCTCGAAAACTTATGCTTGATTGCGGTAACCTGGACTGGTCAACGATTAACCCTGATATTTTCGGTTCTATGTTCCAAAGTATCGTTGACGAAGAACACCGTGCGACTAATGGCATGCACTATACCAGCGTGCCAAACATCATGCGGACTATTGAGCCTCTATTCCTCGATGAGCTACGCGAAGAGTTCGACAAGTATTACGACAATCCAAACAAGCTCAACAACCTATGGTCGCGGATTAGCAAAATCAAAGTATTCGACCCTGCCTGTGGTTCTGGTAACTTCCTAATTATTGCCTACAAAGAACTGCGCAAAATCGAGCATGGTATCATCGACCGTCTGTTTAGCAGCGACTACCAGCGTGCGATGCTATCTGGCAAGCTTGAATCAAAGATCAAGCTCGATAACTTTTACGGAATAGAGATTGACGATTTCGCACATGAGATTGCAATTCTTTCGCTATACCTTGCTAAACACCAGATGAACATTGAGTTCGAGCAGCACTTTGGTAAAGAAATTATCCTGATCCCGCTCAAGGATAACGCAAAAATCGTACAGGGTAACTCTATGCAAATTGACTGGCGAGAAGTTTGTCCAAATATCGAACACGTCATAGATAATACTCAGCCAGATCAGCAATACCTCCTCGATATCGAAGTCGAAAACGAACAAGAAGCTTTAATCTCTGACGAAGACCTAAAGCAAAAGTATTGGGATGAGATTTACTTAATCGGCAACCCTCCATATCTTGGCTCTAGCTTGCAAGATGCAGACCAAAAGCGAGACATGACGCACGTATTCAAGAGTTTTAAGAACTACAAGAATCTCGACCTCATTGCTGCATGGTTCAAGATAGGTGCAGACTATATACAGGATTCTAAAGCACAGCTCGCATTCGTATCAACAAACTCTATTTGCCAGGGCGAACAAGTGGCCTTATTGTGGCCATACGTCTTCGACAAGAATGTAGAGATAGGCTTTGCCTATACTTCATTCAAATGGACAAACGGCGCTCGCAATGTAGCCGGTGTAACAGTTGTCGTTATAAATTTACGTTCAACAAGTAAGGCTAAGAAGTTTATCTACGACAATCTTGTTCGTACAGAAGTACCTAGTATTAGCGCGTATCTTACTGCCGGTTCAGACTCGATATTCTTTACTCGTCGGGCCAAGTCAATCAGTGGACTACCTGACTGCGTAATGGGGAGTAAGCCAACAGATGGTGGATTCTTGATATTCGATGAAGAAAAGAGAGAGAAGATAATTTCTGAATATCCTGATGCTGCCAAGTTCATTAAAGGGTTCACTGGTTCGGGCGATTACATCAATGGCAAAACTAGGTACTGTTTATGGATTAGCGATGCGGATGCTGATGAAGCAAAAACGATTCCTCCTATTGCCGAAATGATTGCGAATGTCGCAGAGTTTAGGGCTAGTCGCAAAGATACACCCTCAACGGTTGAGTATGCTAAATACCCACATCGATTCCGTCAGCGAGCACATAAAAATGGTCAAGCAATTATCATACCTAGTGTTTCGTCGGAACGTCGTGAATACATACCAATTGGGTTCTTAGACGGCAACACTGTAGCCTCAAATGCTGCGAATATAGTATATGATGCTCCTATTTGGCTATTTGGAATCATATCTTCTCGCATGCACATGGCATGGATTCGTTCCGTTGCTGGGAAACTTGAAGATCGGCTACGATACTCTTCTGCAATTGTTTATGCTAACTATCCTGTACCGCCACTAACTGAGCCACAAAAGCAGATGCTCACTTCTGCTGCGCGCAATGTGCTTCTTGTTCGTGAAAACCATAGCGAAAAAACTCTTGCCGAAATGTACGATCCAATCAAGATGCCGGAAGATTTGCGACAGGCTCATCATGAACTTGATCTTGCGGTAGATAAACTATATCGACCAAGACCATACGGTAATGACGAAGAACGACTCGCCGATCTATTCGCACTATTTGAACAAATGACCGCTACTGAAAAGGAGAAAACAAAATGAACGACGAAACCCTGAACATTATTGATGTAACCTATGAACAGACTGGCGAAAGTACCAAGACTGATGAAATGGGAATGCGCGAAATGCAGCGCCGCGCATTTGATAAGCGCAACAGCAATCATCTACTCATCAAAGCGCCACCAGCATCGGGTAAGTCTCGTGCCCTTATGTATGTCGGCCTCGATAAACTTATCAACCAAGGCAAGAAAAAAGTCATCGTTGCCGTACCAGAAAAATCTATCGGTTCATCATTCGGTAACACAAATCTGACAGAAGCAGGCTTTTTCGCAGACTGGGAAGTAGAAGATCGCAACAATCTCTGCCTCGGTACTGGCGACGACAAATCAAAAGTGAAATCATTTACAAGCTTCATGAAGTCCGATGACAAGATACTTGTCTGTACTCATGCAACCCTACGTTTTGCATTTGAGGCCGAAGAACTCCCTATGGAGTTGTTTAATGATACCGTTCTGGCTATCGACGAGTTCCACCATGTGTCTGTTAGCGAAAACAGCCGATTGGGTGAACTGCTGCACCGTGTCATGAACGGCACTAACATTCAGATTATTGCTATGACCGGCTCATACTTCCGTGGCGATGCCATTCCAATCCTTACGCCAGAAGACGAATCAGAGTTCGATAAAGTAACCTATACCTATTACGAACAGCTCAATGGGTATACATACCTCAAGACGCTTGGTATTGGCTATCACTTCTACACTGGTAGTTATCTCGATGACGGCGCACTAGATGCTGTGCTAGATACGAATAAAAAGACAATTATTCACATTCCAAACGTCAACTCAAAAGAATCGACTCAAGTTGGTAAGCACGAAGAAGTTACGCGCATTTTTGACCTTATTGGGACATGGATAGAACAAGACAGCGAGACCGGTGTAGAAATCATAGAAACGCCAGATGGTCGTCGTGTAAAAGTCGCCAATCTCGTAGAGGATGACCCGTTGCATAGGGCTAAGATCACCCAGTACCTCAGTGACGTTGCTAAAAACGATATTGCTGGCGTAGACATCATTATCGCACTCGGTATGGCAAAGGAGGGCTTTGACTGGCCCTACTGTGAACAGGCGCTAACTATAGGCTACAGGGCAAGCCTGACGGAGATCGTGCAGATCATTGGCCGCTGTACTCGTGATAGCTACAACAAGTCTCACGCGCAGTTTACAAATCTAATCGTGCAGCCAAATGGCACAAGTGACGACATACAAGTTTCAGTCAATAACATGCTCAAGGCGATCACCGCCTCTCTCTTGATGGAACAAGTACTAGCGCCTAACTTTACATTCACGCCACGTACATCACCCGACCAAAAAGCAAAGGCTGGTGAAGTATTTGTTAAAGGCCTCAAAAAACCACCATCAGAAAAGGTTAAACATATTCTTGCCACCGAACTCGAAGACCTAACGGCAGCCGTACTGCAAGATACACAGATTCAGCGTGCAGCGGCAAATGGCCATACTGGTGACTACATGAAGCACTTACAGTCTAAAATCATTCGTGAACGTCTACCTGGACTTAACGAGGAAGAAGTCGAAGTAACCCGACAGTACCTAGCAAGTAATCTTGCATTTAAGACTGCTAAGATTACCGAAGATGGCGACAAAAAGTTTATCACGCTCGCCAATAGTTTTGTGAACCTTGACGAACTCAGTATCGACCTGATTGATTCTATAAACCCATTCCAGCACGCATTTGAAGTCATCTCGAAGCGCGTTGGCGCTGATGTATTCCGCGTCATCCAAGACACGATAGCAGGCTCACGTATCGACATGTCAGACGAAGATGCCCTTGCCCTCGTGCCACAGATCAAAGCATTCGTCGTGGCTCATGACGGCAAGTACCCAGCAATCAATAGCCCTGATAAAAATGAGAAGTTACTTGCTCAGGCGCAAGCATACCTGACTGCTCGTAAAGCAGCATGGCTTAGAGAGAAAGAAAAGCAGGCATAATGGACTTTTCTGATGAGTTAATAAATCTATTCGATACAGATAACGAGGGTCTATTTACTGCGCAGGAAAAAGCCAAGCCTATTACTGCCGATGATCGACTGACCTCATCATTCAAACAGATCACCGAGTTTGTAGAAATCAATGATCGCTTGCCCGATATCAATGCAACCGATATTAGCGAGGCATCATTAGCGGCTCGTTTGAACTCGATAAAAACAAATAAAGACAAGGTTGAAGCGCTCAAGCCCGTCGATAGTCTTGGACTGCTCGAAGAACTTGAAGCGCCAGAATCAATAGACGAACTATTTTCTGATGATACATATGGATTATTTAGTAGCGATGGCGACGACATTCTAAAAGTCAGTAAAGTACTGTCCAAGCCGCGACCCGTCAAAGAACGAGCCGACCGCAAACGCGCAGCAGATTTTCAGGAGTATAAACCTGGATTTGTCGAACAACAACAACTTCTCGCAGAGGGCAAGCTAAAGCTCCGTCGCTATGTATCTGTTAATCAGTTACATATGGGGGCGTACTATGTGCATGCTGGTCAGATGCTCCGCATAATTGATGCCGGTGAGAAAAAATGGGTATACGACCGAAACAAAGAACGGTTTAGGATCATATACGAAAATGGCACTGAATCAAATATGTATCGGCGATCACTTTCTATGCGTCTATATGAAGATGGGTATGAGATTGTGCCGATAGCGGATGAATCCGTATACGAAGAGCTAAGTGACACTGATACTATTGTGGGCTACATTTACGTTTTACGTTCACTGAGCGATAGTCCGCAAGTGCAAAATATCAAGAATCTACACAAGATTGGATTCGCAACTACCACTGTGGCTGATCGTATTAAAGATGCAGAAAAAGACCCAACATACTTGATGTCTGGCGTAGAAGTCGTCGATAGCTATGTACTGACTGGAGACTATAATCCTCAAAAAGTAGAACATTTTATTCATCGAATATTTGCCGATGCAAAAGTAGACCTTACGATCATCGACAAAGATGGACGTGACTATACGCCGAGTGAGTGGTACTCAGTACCGCAGCTTGCCATTGAGCAGGCAGTCAACATGCTACAGAACGGTGATATCGTTGATTTTCACTATGACAAAGATTTACAGGCGATTGTGCCGAACAAGGAGAATGAATAATATGATTTCGGCACAGACTAATATCCAGAAGATTCTCAACGCCTCAGAGACATACTATGAGATACCAAACTTCCAACGGCCCTATGCATGGCAAACAAACAATGCGAATGAGTTTTTGATTGACCTTGAGGAGAGTGTAGCTAAGCGAAGAAATCATTATTTCGGTACGGTGGTGCTTGTCGAGGATACAGCCAGTAGTTATTCAGTAGCTATTATTGACGGTCAACAGCGCGTCACAACATCGCTTTTGATGGTGACGGCAATTTATCACCTTGTCAAAAAAGACCCGTCGCTGATTGAAAACCCAGAGACGACACCAGAACTCATCCGCGATCGCTACCTCTTCAACGCGAATATTGATAAGAACAAGGTGAAGCTCCGTACCGTCACAACTGACAACCAAATCCTGCAACATATTTTTGATAAAGACGGTGAAGAATCACGCCTCGAACCGCGCGAACGCATGAGTAATATCTACCAGGTCTACTCGACATTCCGCAAGTACTTCCAGGCGCGTACCGGCCTTGATAAGTACATTGACGGCCTCCGTATGTTTGAGGTTATCTCCATCACTCTCAATGGTAACGACGACAATCCACAACGCGTTTTCGAGAGCATCAACTCGACCGGCAAGCCGCTCACCGATGGCGACAAGATTCGTAACTTTGCCCTCATGCTCAGCAATGACCAGCTTCGTAACCAGGTTTATGAAAAGTACTGGTCAATTATCGAAGAATCACTTGTGGACTCAAACAAAGACCATATTACTGACTTCTTCCGTAGCTACATTATCTCGAAGCGCCAGGCTATTGTGCGCTTGGATGCCGTCTACCCTGAGTTCAAGAAACAATTTGATAAGCATGTTGGCGAAGCCCAAGAAGAAGATAAGATTGACGTATTTTATAGCGATATCGTTGAGTCGCTTGGGTTCTACAAACTCCTCAAGCTGATTGACACTAGCGAGTTTGAGCCAAAATACAAAGGCATTAGTGAAACAATCTTCAAGATGCGCTATTTGCAGATTGATTTGTATATTCCTTTTGCCATGAATGTGCTGCGCCATCATGCGGCAGGTGAACTGACCGATTCACAGCTTGAGGATGTCTTTAAGCTTATCGAAACCTACTTCTCGCGTCGTATTGTTAGCGGTATCGACACCACGAGCGTTGACCGTTTCCTAGCCTCGCTCCACAAGGATGTGTTGAGCTATCAAAAGACAAGCCCCGACATAGACTATGTAGAGGTGCTTCGATACATTCTGCTTAACCGTATTGGTCAGACGCGTATGCCAGACGACGCAGAGTACGAGAACGCTATTCGCTCGCGCGAGGCGTATTACCAGCGAAACTCATTCCTCGTCTACGTTCTCACTGCTGCCGAGGAATCATCAAAAGAGGCCGTTCATACGCTGCATCAGATTTCCGATGGCAAGTTAAAACTCTCCATCGAGCATGTCATGCCTCAGACCCTTGCGAGTAAAGACTGGCAAGCTATGCTCGGTGATGACTTTGAGCGCATCCACCGTGACTATCTTCATACGCTGGCGAACCTCACGCTGACTGGCTACAACTCTGAGTATTCTAACCGTCCATATCTCGACAAAATGAATCTTGAGGTCAAAGATAAGAAAACGGGAGAAGTCCGAAAAGTCGGCTTCGCTGATAGCAAATTGCCACTCAATGAATGGATCGCCAAACACGACACTTGGAACGAAGATACTCTCAAGGAGCGTCAAAATTGGTGGGTTACCAGTCTGAAAAAAGTCTGGCCACTGCCTGCCACCGCTTTCCAGCCGGTAGAAGAAGACACCACGATATACTTGCTCGATGAAATAGACTTAAAAGGCGCAGGCATCCGTTCAGTCGAAGTATTCGGAGAAGAGAGTTCAGTGACGACTTGGGCCGAGGCGCTGGATGCCATCGCAGAAGCTATTTACAGCCGAAATCCCGACTTTATCGAGATGGTAACTGAAGATGAATATCTTTCGCGCTTTATAAGGCAGGATGCCGGCGCATTCTATAACAGCGCCGAGATATTAGACACTGGGTACTTCATCGACACCGGTACAAACACAAACAGCAAACGGCGGCTTATTGCTGCACTTGGAAGTACATTCAATCTCGCACATGATGATATCAAAGCCGAACTCACTGCCAAAAAGACGACTGATGAGGAGGATGAATAAATGGATGCAACAGAAGAATCAGTAAAAGCATTTTCGGAACTCAGTGATGAGACTTGGGGGCAATTTGTTGATATCAACAATCGCGTCCAGTCCCATGAAGGCAGCTGGGGTGAGACTCGGGGTGGTGAGACTGACGAAAAGGGTGTTATACAGATGCCATGCTCTGTGCCAGACCCACTCGTTAGCGAGTTCGTAACATTTATGTACGAGAACGAACTTGTCGTCAGCTTTGACTGGTCAGCGTGGGATGAGGGACGTGAATGGTATAAAAACAGTAACGAATCTAAGTACGAGGCACTCGATATCCCAACTGCGTTAAAGTTACTGACGGCTGTCATGCGTAATGATCGCTTTAACGAGGGCGCACTTGTAAGTGCATTTGAATCTGGTGACTTTCCAAAGATAATTAACAAGCTCGTGGAACTACGAGGCAAATAGACTATGCTGCTATCTAAGTCGGATTATATGCTCTACCTCGCACATCCGGCTTGGTTGTGGCTCAAAAAGCACGACAAAGATAAGCTACCCCATATTGATGACAATACTCAGGCGACCTTTGACGCCGGTAACCTATTCGAGGGCTACGCTGAAAAATTATTTGATGATGGTGTGCGACTAGGCTTTAGCGATTATGCCAGCTATCTAGCCTTGCCCGAACAAACCATGGAAGCATTACTTGGTGGCGCAAAGACTATCTACCAAGCTCGCTTTATTGCTGGGCAATTAACCTGTATCTGTGATGTCGTGCATGTAGTTGGCGACAAGACATTCGATCTATACGAGATCAAATCCAGCACTAAAGCGAAACCTGAACATGCAACCGACCTTGCATTTCAGGCTCATGTACTTCGTGAATCTGGTTTTACCGTGCGGAATATCAATGTGATCCACGTCAATAATGAATACATACGTCACGGTAACATCAACCCTGAGGAGTTCTGTACAATTACTGACGTAACCTCAGAAGTAAATGCATTGAGTGAAGCCACAAAACTACACGCTCAGGAGGCTCTTGAAGTCATGCAATCATCAGATATGCCCGACCTATCACCAGTTCTTGCGGCCGGTAGCTCGTTTGGGGATTGGCTATCAATCTACAAAAGCCTCACGAATCCGCCCAACGACAGTATTTATTATCTCTGCGGCCTCAATGCGGCAAAAGTAAAAGCACTTGAAGATGCCGGTATTGAAAAAATTGCTGATATTCCAGATGACTTCAAGCTATCGCCAAAACAGCATAAACAAGCTACTGCCACAAAACTCAATCAACAACTCATCACTCATGAACCAATCCAAGACTTACTAAAGTCGTTTGAATATCCGCTCTACTTCCTCGATTATGAAACACTCGCCGGTATTGTGCCTCCATTTGAGGGCATGCGCCCATACCAGCAAGTACCATTCCAGTATTCACTACACATACTTGATTCTCCTGATTCTGAGCTACGACATGAAGAGTATTTGCACCGTGAGGGCACAAACCCGTGCAAGGATGTCGCCGAGGCTCTACGTAGCCATATTGGCGATAGGGGCACGGTTCTGGCGTGGAACATGGGCTTTGAGAAAAGTTGCAACAAGACTCTAGCCGAAGAAGTACCAGAACTAAAAGACTTCTTGCTCAATCTTAACGATCGAATGAACGACCTCATGCTTCCATTCTCGAAACTTTGGTACGTAGATAAGGACTTTTACGGTAGTGCTAGTATCAAAAAGGTTTTGCCTGTTCTTGTACCAACGCTCTCTTATGCTGAATTAGGCATTCACGAGGGCGCATCCGCTCAGAGACTTTGGATGCAAGGTGTGATTGATGGTAAGGATTCAATAGACAAAGAGGTGTTATTCGCTGATCTGTTGGAATATTGTAAGCTGGATACATTGGCGATGGTTGAGATATTTAATGTTTTGAGGAAGCTATGAGTGAAAAGTTAACATCAGAAAAAGTAGTAGTATCAGCGCCGTTCTCTTTTGCGGGATCGGCTCAACGTATATGGAAAATAACTAATTCGGGTAACGACTGGATAAAGTGGCTGTTGCTCGTACCGATTGCCCTCATGTTGATCGGTTGTGCATGGATGTTTGTGGCGTGTTGGTACTTTATTATGTACGTACTGTTTGGCATTCTTTTCATTCCTTGGCGGCTATGGCGGCGCGGCGCACGAAAAAACAAACGGAATGAACTTCGTCACCGAGAATTACTCGAAGCTGTCCGAGATGGTAAGACTGTAAAGTAGGTATGGCTAATAAAAAGCCCAAGGAACATTCATTTGTAAAAGAGGCTTTTGATGAAGTGCCTGAGATTGGTCATGGTTGGAGATGGCACTACGATACCGCGTACAATGTATTATGGTGGCTTATCAAGCACAAGAAAGTAACTCCTGCACCCATACGCACGCTTGCCTTACAAGGGGTAAATAATCTCATACAGATTAACGAACTCGACCGGTTGAAATCATGGAATAAGGTTGACCATTATCACAATGTACATATACCCAAGGACGAGCATGTTACTGTAGCATCCGTCATTGTCGTGGAGCTGTTTACACCAAACGAAGCCGCTACACTTGAGAAATACATTAAGAAGAATAAGTGGAACGAACGTACCCGAACGGCAACCAGAGAAACTAATAGTGAACGCCTTGCGCAGGCACGATCACGTAACGGTATGTCTTGGTGGCGATTGGCAGATATAGTTAATACAGAGGGATATTATGTGCCTGATGCCCATCGCACGAAGCTGCCTGACGGCATTGAATGGATACAACTTAAGGCTATCCAAGTGGGATCAGGCCTAACCGCAGTTGTCGCGCGTGTTAATTTCAACGATGCGCACTCTAAAAAGCTTGATGATGTCTGGCATGCTGACCATGAGCCGTATATGGAACGCTCAAAAACAATGGGCGCGTTTAGCAAATTGCATCCCGTAGATCGGCAATTCGCTACATATAAAGCAACTCAGAAGACCCGAGATGACCTCCATAGTCTAGCTAGAGATTGGATGACTAAGTATTGTCCTGGGTACTTCGCTATGCATGGCGAGAAACAGCTCTCGATGGATGTAATGATGACGGAAAAATATAATCCGGTCAGCAAAAGCACGAAAAGAACTGACAATGATGTTCATGATGCGCTTCGGGCGCTGGGTATCGACGGCTCAGATTTTTATAGGATAACTGCGCCAGAGATTCCCGACATGTTGCTAGCTCAAGCTAGTAGGCTCTCTGAGTCAGTTATAGACCCGGAACGTACATGGGGACTTATCGTTAATAGAGGTAAGATAGTTAAATCGACTGAGAACTTCAAGGGTTTTGGCGGTGACGCTAATCACGCCGTCTCATACATTGCAGAAGAACGCGTTGGCCCGACACTTGTACTTCTAGCTATATCTCAATTACTCTTAGTTCTCGAAGCACAGTATGCAAAATTGCGTGATGGCGCTCAACTTCAGCACAAAAAGTTTAAGGTGGGCAGCGTAAACAGTTTAAGTGGCATTGTCCTCGATTCAAGTCTCACGCTTGCCAGTATCCGACAAGATGTTGCCAATCTTCGTCGGCACAAACGATGGTTTGAGGGCGCTAACTTCGTAATGACTCCTGCGCCAATCTTCACTGCAAAGTTAAAGCCCGAAGAGAAAAAGCCTATCGATTTCTTCAATGACGTAATGGATCGCAATGATGAAACTTTCAAGAGATTATCAAAGCTAGATAGTGATTATAGGGATATCCTCACGACCATATCACAGCTCGGCGCAACGGGAACCGATATAAAAACAGGCCGATGGGCGCTTGCGGTATCGGCTTTATCACTAATAGTTGCTATTATTGCTTTATACGTTTCGTACAAAACGGGCGTACCGCCTAGTGCGACGGGAGGAAATTAAATGAACATTTATCTTGATATCGATGGAGTACTCCTAGCAAATGACAAAGAAGCGGCGCGTCATGCCGACGAGTTTTTGCATGCTGTTTTGGAGAAGTACCCCGACTCAACATATTGGCTGACTACTCACAACTGGAAAGGTGAAAACAGGGCAAAAGAAATACTCACTCCCCATCTCGATCCCGAAACTGTCATCTTGCTAGACAAGGTGAAGCCGTCGGAGTGGAATGAACTCAAGACCGATGCAATCGACTTTGAGCAAGATTTTCTATGGTTTGATGACGATCTTTGGCCTAACGAACTCAATGTACTTGAGAAACATGAGGCAGTTCAAAACTTCATCATGGTTGACCTCCATAAAGACCCTGATATGCTCGAAAAGCTAGCTCAAGTCATTCTCAATAAGTAGATACGTATTTAATTAGCTCCTGTAAATCGTAGCATCTCCTCAGTAAGTATTGCCGATACGATACGCCTCATGATCTCGCAGCTATCATTTTGTGAGAGTATATTTAAGCTGCCCTCCCACAGAACATCATCAATCACTGCTAGCTTGCGGTGGTGCTTTACGGTATAAAGCACCTTTACCCCCAGCTCCTGCATTGCCTGAATGCCGTCGGAAGCTTGCCTGACATATTCTCCGTCATGCTCGTCAGGGCATCGAGTGTTAACTGTAACTGCTATGCCTCTGCGTCGTAGCCCCTCGAAGACCGGTAGCAACTCATCAATGCGCCTTTTTGTGATGAACGGACTCTCAATATAGACACGTTGTTTCGCGTACCGTAAGTCGCTAGTAAAAGACTTGTAAAACGACTCGTTGTTGAAGAGACGAGAACTACACAGGCCTTGCGTGTCAGTTGTGCGTGAGAATAGCCTAAACATCGCTATTCTCCTCACTATCGTCATCCTCTTCTTTTTCGACGATATCTAAGCTATCTACCCCTATCAAAGTTCTATAATCGTTCTTGATGCCCAGCCAGATGCGACAGCAGAATTTGAGACCCATGTCCTTATTCTGCTCTCACATCGGCAATATCTACACCAGGAGAGATACTAAATCGAATTGTTCGAAGCAAACAAAAGAACCGGTTACGAGTGCCGGTTCTTTTGTTTTAATCGCTTATTCTAAGCGATAAATCTTCTTATCTTTGACGAATAGCGCGACACTCAGCCCTCTTAGAAACAAGTCTTGCTCGTGTATTGTCCCTTGTTTGAGGGTGTAGCTAGCAAAGTTACGGAAGTGATCTCTTTCAGTAAGCTCAACGCCGTGATCTTTGATCAACTGGCTTGTTATCCGTTTGTGCTGCTCTATTTTTTTGAAAACTGATTCGCTTGGCTCAACATCGTCCAGTTCGCCAGCTTCTATCATTGCTAGTATTTGCTCGACTATCATATGTGACTTTATTGATAGCTCGGGGCAATCCGGATCTTTAGTGGACTTCGTACACTTATAATACACATGCCTATTTTTGCCACCATCTTTCCGTTTCTTAAAATGTTCCTCGACTGTCAGTCGGGATCCACATGATCCACAGTAAAACAGATGCTTGAATGGGAACTTCTTTGATCCCCATGCAGGTTTGTTATCAGGCACGATAGATGCCATTCTACCTCGAACGATATCGAATAGCTCTTTTGGTACTATTGGTTCGTGCTTGCCTTTATATAGAGGTCCCCCTGCGGGATACGCAAAGTATCCATAATAGAAAGGATTGGTCAGTATTCGATAAATCTGGCTTAGCGAAAGCCGTGCCCCTGACTTAGTTGTGAAGTCGATACTATCAAGCCAGTCCTTTATTTTTCGCCCACTTTGGTTTTGTAAGCCTGATCGCTCAAACACCGATTGTGCAGCTACAGAGAAGGCATCAGTTCCGGCAAGCGATTCTTGGTACGTCAGGCGTGGGCGGCGACTTCCAGAAGTTTGTTGTTCCTAAAGCGACAGAAGAAGCGAAGCAAGCTGTCAAAAGCGAAGGATATATGCCTTTCGCTCGATACCTTGAGCGCCGCCAAGCCGCTCGAGATCTTGCACAACAGCAAAGAGATTCGAATGAGCGTGTCCGTGAAGCCAATAGGCAAATGCGTATGAATAGCACTTATGAGCGACCAGGTGGAACTATCTTCGACTAACCCTGTATAAACTTATGAAATCGGTACTAGACCGATACGCTCAGCCAAGAAAAGATGAGTCCGTTTGGACTCATTTTTTCTTGATTGAGGTTATGCGAGGGGTCTGAACCCTCGATCTGATCGGGTAAGAGCTGCCAGTGGCAGTTCGCAAGGGAGTCCACTCTTGAAAGCTTGTTTTCAGAGACGTGGCGACGGGCTCGCGGAACGTGAGTCGAATTCCTCATCCTCAACTAAAAGTGTTGTATTGTAATTCAAAGTATGTTATAATATTATTATCCAGGCTATGTTATATGTTTGCCTAGGACGAACCTCTGGTAGTCATGACTATGGCTGCCAAACGAACAAGGAGACAATGTGGAGACAGTCAAGCGCCGTCCGTTCTTGCGACGACCGGTAAAGCTTCCGCGCATCATGGCGTACCTCCCGGTCGTCGTACTCATCTGTCAGTTGCTGTACCTGATCGACGTGAGGGGGCTGCTTATTGCTGCACTCATCTTAGTAATCGCAGTCGCGGTCACGTGGCCGATTCGCCACAAGCTGAGTCCGCTGCCGCCTCTCCCTAGCGGCTACGCAGCACCCATGTGGGTGTTGCTCATCGCATACCCCATCTACACAGTGTTCTTCGTCACTGCTGCTGTCGAGATCTTTTCTCGCTAGCAGTGGTATAGCCCCTCTGGCCACAAAGCCAGAGGGGCGTCTGTATTTTTGCAACTAATATAAGGCGTATCGGATTATCTAAAGGGTCTGAGTCCCTATTTAAATATAATATTCTTGTAATTTAGTATAAAAAGTGTATTAATTGGGTCATAAAGAGGAGAGAAGTGGTGAATACTAAGGCATGGTTTGTTAATTTGTCTCGGGTTGCTCAATTGAGTATTGTAGGTTCCGTTTTACTCGGCGGTTTATTCTTTGCTGCGGCTGTAACGTCGCCTCCTGTGGATGAAATGGTCACAGAAGAAGCGACTGAAGTGAAGCCCGAGGTTAAGAAGGAGCCAGTTATATCATACAAAACAGAAACTGAGTTTGAGGCAATGCCATACTCCAAGAGTGCTATTGATGACAGTACTATTGCATATGGTGAAACTCGTATTGGAGTTGCTGGAGTGGACGGCAAGAAGATGATCACGCATGCAATAACATTGACTGATGGTATTGAGACTCATCGAAAGACGAAATCAGAAGTTATCAGAAGTCCAGTAGAAGAAGTGACACTGCACGGAACATATGTAGCCCCAGCTCCACAGCCTAGCTATCAGTACACCTACTACAGGAATTGTACAGAGGCACGAAGTATGGGGGCTGCGCCTGTATATGTGGGTGAGCCTGGTTACGGGGTTCACTTAGATCGAGATAGGGATGGTATAGGCTGTGAATAGTGTGTGTTGCCTGGAGAAGTGTTTTGAGTCAATTTTATATGAGTACTAATTTGCGAGCGATCTCGACGTTTGCCTCAAGGGTTGTGTTGGTTAGCTGCTCTTCGTAGACCGTGAGGATGTACCAGTTGTTGCCAGCTAGAATATTGAGCTGTCCAATAGATGGTTCATAATATGCTGCGTCGCCAAGATTATCAACCGTCTCGACATTGTCGGGTTTTTGATCGTTGAAGCGACTTTTGTTGTCGGAAGCGCCGGACATTGTTTTTGCAGAGCGTATGAGTAGCCCGATGCCGTCGGTGTCCTTTGAGTATATACAGTTACTAACAATCAGGTCGTCCGAGTAGATGGTTGGTGTGGTGGCTGCGGCTTTTTGCGCCCCGCTTCCAAGTGCTTCATCGACAATTTCTTGGGTAAGTATTTCACAGGAATCTACAGCGACAAATGTACTGCCGCCTGAAGTGTTGGCACTCTTGCCGTTGTCGGCGACCGTATTTTGATTGCTACCAAACATAGCAAAAGTAGCAATCGCTCCGATGATGAGTATACTCACGAGAGCACCAGCTATAATGATTGGTTTCTTCATATACCCCCATTGATTGGTGTTATTATGTAATTCACGATTTATTATACGACAAACATAAGGTTTGTGCAGTATGGTGATAGTGACGCATGAAGAGTATACTGATGGCATGGATGCAGTAATACGTATATTTGCTGATGGCGCAGTGTTTCCCGTAGTGCTGATTGGCGCCTATGCGCTGCTATACAAGGTGCCGCAAGGTGGTAAGTATGAGGCTTATTGCCGGGTGCTGATGGCTGGACTGACGGCATACTTGCTGGCGAAATTTATTGGTTCGATTTATCAGCCATCCCTTGAACGTCCGTTTGAGATGCAGGGTGTTTTGCCAGGAGCGTCGTATCTCGATAATCCGGGTTTTCCGTCGGATCATATGCTGTTTGTCGCGGCAATAACTCTTGCGGTATGGTTTGAGACGCGTCACAAAATACTCACTGCATCACTCGTTGTGCTTTCGTTGACGGTTGGGCTGGGTCGCGTATTGGCTTTGGTGCATGCACCGATCGATATTATCGGTGGAATTGTCATCGCTTGTATCGGTGCGTTGTGGTACTTTACGGCACCAGGCAGATCACTATCTATGCGTACTCAAAAGCGCTTATGATATAGTACTGGTTTTTTGCTTTTCTACATAATCGATGGTATGCTGTTTCAAAACAGGGGAGATGTCATGGACAAAGTCGACTGGAAAGACTCATCAAGTGTATTGATAGAAATGAAGCGGCGTACAGTATTGCAGGTGGCGGGTTTGGGTGTTGCGCTGGGAATTGCAGCGTGGCTGCTGACAATCGCGATCCGACAGATTGTCTTTATACCACTTTTTTGTGACGACGCTACAAATAGTATGTGTATTAGCGCAACTGCTAATGCCGGGGTAGTCGCGACGATCGTTGTTACGATTGCTGGACTGATGGGCTTGGTGCGTTTTGGTATTTATCGTCCGCTTTTGATAGCGATCGCAGGCGCTGCGACACTATGGGGGCTTGCTGGATGGACGAGCGGTCTTGGGTGGCTTGAAGCGTTGCTTTGGTCGGCGCTACTGTATGCACTCACATACGTTGCGTTTTTGTGGATTGCGCGTATCCGTCCATTTGTCGTGGCACTTGTCATTGTCGTGCTTGTGGTTATTCTGGCCAAGTGGCTTCCAGTGCTATAATTAGCCAGTAATGGAATATATCGTTTTTATTGGAATTATTGTCGTTATTATTGCGGGCTTTGCTGTGGTTATAGCTGTGCTTTCGTCACGCATGAACGATCTTAAGAAGAATAATGCAGTTGATCTGATCAAAACAGATGTAGTGGAGCTGAATCGCTCGATCTTGGGTTTGCAAGAAAGCGTCGGTGCTCGATTGGAGCGAAGTAACGTCGCGATGCAGACATCGGTACAAAAGCAGCTCAGTGAAAGTGCCAAGCTGGTAGCAGACGTCACGCAGCGTCTTACTAAGCTCGATGAGACGAACCGGCGTGTCGTAGATGTGGCGACGGAGCTTAAGACGCTACAAAACGTGTTGCAAAATCCAAAGCAGCGTGGCGTTATTGGCGAATATTATCTAGAGCAGATTCTCAAAAATACACTCCCACCAGGTGCTTTTAGTTTGCAATACAAACTAGGCGAGGGCTTGGTTGTCGATGCGGCGATACATTACGAAGGCAAATTGTTACCGCTTGATAGTAAGTTTTCGCTTGAAAACTATAACCGTATGATTGAGGCAAATGGAGCCCAGAAAGAGACGCTCGAAAAACTTTTTAAAAATGATATCAAAGGCCGCATTGACGAGACCGCCAAGTATATCAAACCAGGCAAAGGAACGCTCGATCAGGCTTTGATGTTTATTCCATCTGAAACGATTTATTACGATATTTTGACTGAGCGAGTAGGTATCAATGGTCGTAATTTGTTGCAGTATGCTGCTGAAAAGAAAGTAACGATCGTTGGTCCAACGACTTTATCTGCGATGTTGCAGACGGTTGCTCATGGATTGCGTTCGATAGAGATTCATAAGGATACAGAGAAAATACGTAAGAATGTCGAGCAACTACAAAAGCACTTGATTACCCATAATGGCTATATGCAGAAGCTTGGCACTAGTTTGGGTACGACGGTTGGGCATTTTAATACCACCTATAAAGAGCTTGGTAAGATTGATCGCGATATCGTAAAGATTGCTGAGACCGAAGCAAGTGTCGAGCCTACACTACTGGATAAGCCATCTCTTGGAGAGTAGTCCTGTATTGTCTCTTAGATAATAAATAAGTCCCGCCATGAGGCGGGACTTATTGTTTGGGTGATCGAGAGTCTTACTCTTGAGTTTCGACAACGTCACGAAGGACGAAGCCGAGAATACCACCGATAACTGGAGCAGCAAGGTAAGCTGCAACAGCAAACCAGTCGATCTTAGCCCAGTCGATAGCTGAGGCTGCAAGTGCAAGTGCTGGGTTGACAGCAACCTGACCTGATACGTAACCAGCTGCAACGCCTGCTACGAGTACGGCAACGAATAGACCGAAACCGATCGTAAAGGCACGAGCAAGGCGGTCTGTCTTGTCGCGCATTGCACCAGCGACAGCAAACGCGAAGATTGCAGCACCGAGAAGCTCAGCGAAGAAGATAAACCAGTGATTTTGCTCACTTAGTGGCTGTAGTTCGAAGACACTTGGCGTTTGAGTCATAAGACTCTGCGATTCTGTTGAAATACCACCAATGTAGGTAGAGAGCAACACAAAAGCTGCGCCAGCACCGAGGAACTGAGCAATCAAGTAGCCAACTGCACGTAGGTTACCGATTTTACGAGTTACCCAAGCACCGATTGTAAGTAGCGGGTTGAAATGAGCACTTGATAGTGTGCCAACAATCAACACAAGCGCAACGAGCACAAAGCCCATGTAGAGCGGCTCGCCCTTGGTGACGAGAAATGCTGTTGCAAGCAAGAACGTACCGATGAACTCGCCGATGAGTGCAGCAGCAAGAACTGTCTTGCGATCACCGAATCGTGATGCTGAAACTTTTGGTTTTGCAGTTTCGACTGCCTTTACAGTCGTCACTGTTGTTTTGGTGGTTTTTGCAGGTTGGCTCTTGGACCGGGTGGTCTTTTTAGCAGAACCGGCTTTCTTAGTGGCCATAAATTCCCTCCTTATAAGAATTATGCGACCAGTATAACACAACCATGAACAACATAAATGTATTACGGTATAATAAGGATATGGCGATTATTCACAAACAAGATTCCCAGCGATCTGAACTACAAAAGCGTATATCCGCTGAGCTGACCGAAAAGGCAAAGAAGAAAAACGAGTTTACAGGTGATAGGCCTGATGGTGTCGACGATTCGAGGTACATGGAAAACACCAAGCAAACAACCAGTCTTGCATGGGTCTGGATACTGATTGTCTTTGTGGGTGTAGTGATAGCAATTTGGTATCTGTTCGCTTCTGGCAATCAAGCCTAAATTACTCTATACTTTAAGCAATGAGTACTACCGATTCTGTCCGTGATGAACTATTGGCGCGCATACAAGCAAGCGAGCAGCCGCATGAGCTGCTTCGTGCATCAGAGCTGCGAACGCTTGCTGATGCAATAAAAACATTGCCGCCCGAAGAGCGAGCTGGTGCAGGTAAGGCGCTTAACCAGCTTAAGCAAGAGCTGATAGTAGCGATTGATGAGCGTGAAGCTGTGTTGGCGGAGGCCTCTCGTGAGCCTATTGATGTGACAGCGCCTTGGGATGATAATACTGGTCCTGTAGAGCTGCTGCCGACTATGCACGGTACGCAACATCCAATCACTGTTGAGCTTGAACGGATCGTCGATATTTTTACGCGCATGGGCTTTGATGCGCACGAATCGCGTCAGATTGATAATGATTGGAATATGTTTGGTGCACTAAATTTTCCTGAAGGTCATCCAGCGCGCGATGGCTACGATACATTTCGTACCGAAGAGGGATTTATACCTCCTGCGCATACCAGCACAATGCAAAATCGTGTCCTCAAGGCTGGTCGCGAAAAGCTAGAGGCTGGAGGGCAAATTGCTGGGATTAGTTATGGACGCGTCTTTCGCAACGAAGATGTGGATGCGACACACGAGCATACATTTTATCAATGCGAAGGTGTGTTTGTGAGTGATGATGCAAATTTGGGGCAGATGCTCGGTACGCTACGTGCGTTTTTTGAAGAGTATTATGGGCAAAGGCTGGCTATCAAAACACAGCCTGCATATTTTCCATTTGTCGAACCTGGGCTTGAATTTTTGATTGAAAAGCCAGCTAGTATCGGCGGCAAACCGGGTGATTGGCTAGAGATGCTTGGCTGCGGGATGATTCATCCAAATGTACTGAAGGCGGCTGATATTGACCCAGAAAAATATCGTGGCTTTGCATGGGGTGGTGGCGTCGAACGCATGATTATGTTGAAATACGGCATTGAGGATTTGCGACATTTTGAATCGGGTAAATTAGCATTTTTGAGGAAATTCGCATGATTATTTCTGTAAACTGGCTCAAAAAATATACAGATATTGACGGTACGATCGATGAGTTGGCGGCTTTGATTGGCTCACGGTTGGTTGAGATCGAAGAAGTGATTGATCTGGGTAAAAAGTATGACGGTGTAATCATCGCAAAGGTTGTGAGGTGCACTCCACTGGAAGATAGCGATCATCTGAGTGTCGTAAAGATCGATGATGGCGGTGTGGTCAAAGACATTGAGCGCGATGAAAATAATTTGGTGCAAGTGGTTTGTGGAGCACCGAACGTTCGCGAAGGACTGACAGTCGCATGGCTGCCTCCAAATAGTATTGTGCCTGAAACATACGGAGAAAAAGAGCCGTTTGTACTCGGAGCACGTAAACTACGCGGTGTGATGAGTAACGGTATGCTAGCCAGCGCCAAAGAGCTCGATCTTTTCGATGATCATACCGGTATCGTAGAGGTTGGCAACAGCAAGGCTGCTGGTGAAAAGTTTGCCGATGCCTACGGACTTAACGATTATTTGCTTGATATTGAAAATAAATCACTGACACATCGTCCGGACACATTTGGCATAATTGGTTTTGCGCGAGAAGTTGCTGGTATTCAGGGCAAAAGATTTGAAACACCAAAAAGTTTGATGAATGACAATATAAATTGGGGCGAAAAAGCAGGAGACGAATTGGCACCCAGCGTGACGATCGATGACGCAAGCTTGAGTAGTCGCTATCAAGCTGTTGTATTGACGGATATTGACAGTAAGGTGCAATCGCCACTAGAAACGCAAACCTATTTGGCGCGTATTGGCGTGCGACCGCACAGCGCTGTTGTGGACGTGACAAATTATTTGATGATGCTGACTGGTCAGCCGCTGCATGTGTTTGATTATGACAAACTAAAGGCTGTGAATGATGGCAAAATTGATATTCATGTACGTGCCGGACGAGAAAATGAGAAGCTCATCCTTCTTGATGGTCGCGAGATTGAACTAAGCGTCGATGATATCGTGATCGCAAATGGTGAGACAGCGGTGGCGTTAGCAGGCGCGATGGGCGGTCGTGACACTGAAGTTGATGATAATACGACGAGTATATTGCTGGAGGGCGCATCGTTTAATTTGTATAATTTACGCAATACACAATTTCGGCACGGTATTTTCAGTGAAGCGATTACGCGCTTTACTAAGGGTCAGCCTGCAGAGCTGACGGCACCGGTACTTGCAGAGGCTGTGAAGTTGCTAGGCTTGTCGGTAGGCGCAAAGCGTATTAGTGATGTAGCCGACGCATACCCGCGCCCTCAAGAGCAGCAAAAAGTATATGCGATGGCCGAGCACATGAATGCTGCACTAGGTACAGATTTTACTACCGAAGAGATTGTTCGTACGCTTAAAAATGTCGAATTTGATGTTTCGGTAAACGACAAAGGTGTTATCGTGGCAACGCCTCCGTATTGGCGTGCGGACATACATATCAGTGAGGATATCGATGAAGAAGTAGGGCGTCTCAATGGTTTTGATACGATTGCACCAACCTTGCCATTGCGCGACTTTGCAGCTGTAGCTCCAAGTCATTTCGACCAAGTGCGTACAAAAATCCGTCAAACGCTGGTTCGTGCTGGCGCTAACGAAGTATTGACATATAGTTTTGTTCACGGCGATTTGTTGCAAAAAGCAGGACAGGATTTGGAAAATTCATATCGCATTGTAAACAGTATCAGCCCAGATTTGCAGTATTACCGACAAAGTATTTTGCCGAGTTTGCTTAGTTTAGTACATCCAAACATAAAGGCTGGTTATGATGAGTTTGCGCTTTTTGAGTTAAATAAAGCTCATACAAAAAATGATGGCTTGGATGACGATGGGTTGCCTATCGAACGAGATTTTCTGGTGTTTGTTGTGACGCGCAAGAAAACACAAGATGGCGCTGCGTTTTATGAAGCAAAGCGACACTTAGAGTTTTTGGCACAAAAGCTAGGTTTGGTGATGACGTTTGAGCCAGCATTCGACAATCCTCGATCTGCCAATGCTCGATCTTTTGATGTTCGACGAAGTGCGGCTGTAAAAGTTGGCGATACAGTCATAGGCATTGTCGGTGAATTTAAGGCATCAGTTGCAAAAGGGTTCAAGCTACCCGAGCATACTGCGGGATTTGTGGTTGGTGTACGTGATTTGGCGCATCAAGTGTTGCTTGTCGAGTCGACCTACAAAGCATCGAGTCGCTACCCCGCTCTTGAACGAGATATTTGTTTTAAGGTGGCAAGAACGGTGAGTTATGCCGACGTCGTAGATGCAGCAAAGCAAGCACTAGTCGCCGTGGCACATGATGTTACGATCACGCCATTGGACATTTACCGACCAGATGATGGAGATAGTCGCAATATCACATTGCGGCTGCAGGTTGTGTCGTATGAACGGACGCTGACTGGAGATGACGCGCAGCAGGTGCTTGATGCGATTGCTCGTGGTGTGATCGACGCAACTGGCGCGACAATTGTCTAAGCTCATATTCCGCTAGCGAAAATGTGTGCGTTGTATTACCATAGACATAAGTACTATGGCAAAACTTATTAAAAAACCGCTCCTAACACCGTTGCGAGTTATACTCAGTAGTATTCTCATTCTCATTATTCTTGTTTGGGGCACATGGTTGCTTATCGACGGCAGGGATATGGATATCCTCGATCCAAAGGGGCTAATCGCCTCTCAACAGCAATGGCTGATTATAGGCACGGCACTTTTAAGTTTGGTGGTTATCTTGCCGGTGTATACCATGCTAGGCATGTTTGCGTGGAAATATCGAGCAACTAACGCCAAGGCTAAATACACCCCGAACGCCGACAATAATCATCTACTCGAAGCTATCTGGTGGGGTATACCGATTATTATTATTGCAGCGTTGAGTGTTGTGACCTATGTTACGTCGCACCAACTTGATCCTCAAAAAAGACTATATGACGATAGTGGACGTTCGGTGAATGTTCAGGTAGTTGCGCTGCAGTGGAAGTGGCTGTTTATCTATCCTGATTACGGAATTGCAGCGGTTAATGATTTGCGCATGCCAGTAGGTATTCCAGTAAATTTTGAGATATCTGCTGAAGCGCCAATGAGTGCGTTTTGGATACCGCGTCTTGGTTCACAAGTATACGCTATGAACGGTATGTCTAGTAGCCTAAGCCTTCAGGCTGATGAGGCGGGAGAGTATATTGGACGCAACTCGAATATCAACGGTGAAGGATATTCACTGATGGACTTTAAGGTATCTGCAGTACCGGAAGCGCAGTTTGACACATGGACAAAAGCGACAAAGAAAAGTATGAGTGCAGAAGGCCGTTATCTTGATTTTGCAACGTACAAAAAAGAACTAGTAAAGCCAAGTAAAGATAATCCAGCAGTGTATTATCAGCTAAAAGACGACAAACTATACAAGAAGATTATGCAACAGTTTATGCCAGAACATCAGTACGGAGGAGGCCATTGATATGTTAGGAAAACTTTCATGGGAAACGGCTTTGCCGCAAGATATAGTCACGCTTGGTGGTGTGATTATGGGTGGTCTTGGACTGCTGGCAGTTATCGCTGCGATGACATACTACAAAAAGTGGGGATGGCTGTGGCGTCACTGGCTAACCTCTCTTGATCCAAAGAAAATCGGCATCATGTATATTGCTGTATCAGCACTCATGCTACTGCGCGGTTTGGCTGATGCAGCGATGCTCCGGGCGCAACAAGCAGTGTTTGCTAATATGGCAGATAGTCCTGTATCTGCAGATCTGTTTCAGCAGGTGTTTTCGGCTCATGGCACGATCATGATTTTCTTTGTGGCAATGGGTATCATATTCGGTGTGATCAACTTGATTATGCCCCTGCAGATTGGCGCACGTGATGTGGCATTTCCATTGCTCAATGCGATAAGTTTTTGGCTATTCTTTGCTGGCATGGCGCTCATGAACGTGAGTCTTGCGATAGGTGGTGAGTTTTCAACTGCAGGCTGGTTAGCGTATCCTCCATTGTCTGGTTTGGAGTATAGTCCGGGGCCCGGGGTGGATTACTGGATATGGAGCTTGCAAGTATCCGGTATCGGTAGCTTGCTCTCCGGGGTTAACTTTTTAGTAACAATATTTACGATGCGCCGCAAAGGCATGACACTTATGAAGATGCCGATATTTACTTGGTCTGTCGTGGCAAGTATGCTGCTTGTTGTCTTTGTGTTCCCGATTCTTACTGTGACACTCACTCTTTTGTCGCTCGATCGTACACTTGAAACACACTTCTTTACAAGTGATATGGGCGGCAATCCTATGATGTATGTCAATCTCATATGGGCTTGGGGGCATCCTGAGGTGTATATATTAATCTTGCCAGCGTTTGGTATATTTTCTGAAGTTGTGGCGGCGCTGTGTGGCAAACGACTCTTTGGTTATGTCAGTATGGTATGGGCGCTTATGGCGATTTCTGTGCTGTCATTTACTGTATGGCTTCATCACTTCTTTACGATGGGGGGCGGGGCAAACGTAAATGCGTTCTTTGGTATTATGACGATGATTATTGCTATTCCTACAGGCGTCAAAGTATTCAACTGGCTGTTTACGATGTACCGTGGACGAGTTCGTTTTGACACACCGATGCTATGGTTTATGGGTTTTGTTGTCACCTTTACTATCGGTGGAGTGACGGGTGTGATGCTTGCCGTACCTGGTATCGATTTCCAGGTGCATAATACGCTGTTTTTGGTGGCGCATTTCCATAACGTTATTATTGGTGGTGTCGTGTTTGGTATGTTTGCCGGGTATGCGTACTGGTTTCCAAAATTTACCGGCTTTCGTTTGCACGAAGGTTTGGGTAAGGCAGCGTTTTGGTCATGGCTGATAGGCTTTGTGTTGGCATTTGGACCGTTGTATATACTTGGCTTCATGGGTGCCGTCCGGCGACTTGATAGCTATGATCCGTCACTCGGCTGGCAAGGCTTATTTATTGTGGCGGGCATAGGACTACTCATTATATTGCTTGGCGTGTTCTTCCAGGTCGTACAGCTGGCGTATAGTATATGGAAGCGCAAAGAACTCGCGGTTGGCCCCGACCCATGGAATGGACGTACGCTTGAATGGGCGACACCTACACCTGTTCCTGAATATAACTTTGCGACACTGCCGACTGTCCATGAGCGCGATGCATTCTGGGAGCAAAAGCAGGAAAAGGATAAAGCTAAGAAATTATCGTACGAAGCTATTCATTTACCAAAAAACACTGGCTATGGTGTCTACGTAGGCGCAGCATCGTTTGTGATAGGGTTTGCGGTTATCTGGCACATATGGTGGCTCGCGCTTGTCGGTGTGGCGGCAACAGTTATATTGGTCATAATGTCTTCTTTGTGGGAAGATAGCGAAAAGGAGCTCTCGGCTAAAGAAGTAGAGAGTATAGAAACGAAACTATGGGGGCAAAAAGCATGAGTGCCGCAGCAGACAGCGCAAAATTACACCGAACGTCGATAGGTTTTTGGCTATACCTCATGACCGACTGCATGTTGTTTGCGAGCTTATTTGCAACATTTGCCGTTCTGCGTACAGCGACAGCCGACGGACCTTCAGGCGCTGATATTTTCCAACTACCATTAATGTTAGTGAGTACAGTGATACTGCTTGTCAGTAGTTTTGCATGTGGTATTGCGTTAATAGGTCTTAAGAATCGTAATATGGTACAGATTGCTTGGGGGCTTACGGCTACATTTGTGCTAGGCGTAGCGTTTCTATCGATTGAGATATACGAATTCGCACATCTCATTAACGAAGGGTATGGCCCAGATAGAAGTGCATTTCTATCAGCATTTTTCACGCTTGTTGGTACGCACGGATTACATATTTTGGTGGGTCTGATATGGCTAGCGGTGCTTGGCTGGGTGTTTTATAAGCGCGGCATCAATGCCAAGTCTGGGCGGCAGCTAACTATCTTTGGCATGTTCTGGCATTTTCTAGATCTAGTATGGATCTTCGTATTTACTATCGTCTATTTGTTGGGGGTACTTTCATGACCATCGCACGCTATACAATCGGGTTTATATTATCACTAGGGCTCACTCTGTTGGCATATGCAGTTGTTGTTTACAAGCTACTCGATACGTGGGCGGTGGCGGCACTGATTGCTTTGGCAATTGTGCAAATGATAGTGCAGCTGATCTACTTTTTGCATATTAGCGACGAGACAGGGCCGCGCTATAAATTGCAGTCGTTTATCTATATGGCATCACTGCTCGTGTTTTTGGTGGTTGGGTCGCTCTGGATTATGGGTCACCTGAATTATAATATGATGAACATGTCGCCTGAGCAAAAAGACGGCTATATGATGGGCGAAAAAGACAGAGGATTTTAATGAAGGAAGTGCTCCATGTGTACTGGCAACTGACGAAGCCAGGCGTGATGCTTGGTAATGTATTGACTGCCGTGGCGGGTTATTTTTTGGCCGCTGCTGGGACGGTTGACTGGGTTGTTTTTTTTGCGATGCTTGTCGGCATGGTAGCTGTCGTTGCCTCTGCTTGCGTGATCAATAACTATCTCGATCAGGATATTGATCGCGTTATGAAGCGTACGCAAAAACGACCTAGCGTAACCGGTGTCATACCGAGTAGGCATATTTTGATATACGGTATCACGCTTGCGATTATAGGGTTCATAGCTTTGTATATCTGGACAAATTGGTTGGTGGTATCTATCGGCGTTATTGGTTTTGTGACCTATGTATGGCTATATGGAGCACTATCTAAACGACGGTCGGTGCACGGCACATTGGTGGGCAGTATTTCTGGTGCAATGCCAATTGCTGGTGGCTATGCTGCCGTGAACGGTGTGATTGACCCCGGGCTTATCATTGTATTTTTGATACTGTTTTTCTGGCAGTTTCCTGAATTTTTTTCAATAGGCATTTATCGACGCAAGGACTATGCTGATGCAAATATTCCAATAATGCCAGTTGCAAGAGGCATTAAGCCGACTATTAAACAGATCTATATTTACACTACCCTCTATGTGCTGAGCACGCTAGCACTCACAGTATATGGCTATACTGGCGGTTGGTATTTTGTTGTCATGCTGGTGGCTGGTATCGTATGGATCCGCCTAGCTAGCGAGGGTATGCAGACGATCGATCCTGAGGGTTGGGCCAGGCGCATGTTTCGGGTTTCGATGTATAGTATATTGCTGCTTTGTGTGATGCTCGTGGTCGGTCCGCTGTTGCCCTAATTTGCGCTACAGGGACATGAATATGAGCGTAGCTTCTATCTGCCATAATGAACACGAGAGCTTTTGGCCTTGCTTGATACGCTGATACTGTTTATGATAAAGGCAAGATGAAAATAACAATTGTAGGTGGCGGTTTTGGCGGCATCAAAACGGCTCTTGAATTAGCGAAGAAAAAAAACAATCAAATAACACTGATTAGTGACCGGGATTATTTTCAGTATTATCCTGCACTATACGGCACGGCCACGGGTAAGGCGCATCTTCAGTCGTGGGTATCGCTTGGTTCGATTTTTGCAAACATGCCAAATGTCGATGTAATGATTGATGAGATAACGCATGTTGATCCAGCAAAAAAGCAAATAAATGCTACAAGCGGTAATACTTATGAATATGAAAATCTAGTACTTGCGCTTGGTTCGGTCACGACATATTTTGGCATCAAGGGACTTGACCATTATGCGTTCGGCGTCAAATCAGAACAGGAGATTCGAGAGCTCAAGCAGCACTTCTTTCGTCAAATGGCAGAAGAGCGAACGGTCGACAAGCACTATGTGATTATCGGTGGCGGTCCAACTGGTGTCGAGCTAGCGTCGGCGCTAGGCACGTACTTGGAGCGTTTGCGTAAAGATTATCGATTGCCAAGACGTAAGATCTGTGTCGATCTTGTCGAGGGCTCGCCACGCTTGCTGCCGCGAATGCATCCGAAAACAAGTGAGAAAGTAAGGCGTCGCCTAGAGAGTATTGGTGTGACAGTTGAGCTTGGTAAGCGAGTGGAGTCGGCCAATGCAAAAGGTCTGATGGTAAGCGGCAAGCCAATCGAGACCCATACAGTCATTTGGACATCAGGTGTGGCAAATCATCCGTTTTTTGCTGAAAATAAAGAGCATTTTGAGTTTGCTCCTAATGGCAAGGTTGAGGTTAATCACTATATGCGCACCAAAAGCGGTATTTATGTTATTGGTGATAACGCAGCAACACCGTATAGCGGTTTGGCGCAGACAGCGCTGCACGACGCACTATTCGTGAGCGGTAATTTCAAGCGTCGTCAAGCAAACAAGCCGCTCAAGAAGTACAAGGCTGTCATGCCTCCAGTTGTTGTTCCTGTTGGTGAGAATTGGGCCGTCTTTGAATGGCGCTGGATAAGACTGAGCGGTTGGCTCGCATCGCTCGTGCGCCGAGCAGCCGACATGGTGGGCTATAGCGATATATTGCCAATCGGACAGGCGCTAGGTGTATGGCGTGCTCAATCGGTATTAGAAGACGATTACTTCACTCCAAGTGCTCCAAAGCGCCGGTAATTCTGCTATAATGGTGTGAGTAAAAAAGAGAGGTGTATTAGATATGGCGACGTCAAAAGCGCAGAGAATAGGTATATGGGTAATTGCAGTAGTTATGGCCGTTGGTACGATAGGGTCGTTTTTCGTTATTATTCTTGCAAATGATAATGCCAAGGTTGATCAAGACATTGCATTGCAGCAGCAGGAGAAGTACAACGAAATGGTAAAAGAATATCAGTCAAAAGTAGACGCCCAGGCTGCGAAGCTATCCGAACAGTATTATGCTGAATTTGCAGGCTATGCTGGACAGGTCGCTGCGTTTAACAAAGCCGATGTCAAGGAGCTTTCAAGCGAGGATCTCAAAATTGGCGATGGCGAAGAGATCAAAGACGGGACAAAGTACAGCGCTTATTATATTGGATGGAATCCTGACGGTAAGATTTTTGACCAGTCTATAGATGGAGATAAACTTAAAGCACCGATTTTGGGTGAAGGTCTGATCGAAGGCTGGACTCAAGGTGTAGTTGGTATGAAAATTGGTGGTGTACGCGTGCTCACTATCCCATCAGATTTAGCATATAAAGAAGCTGGTAGTGGTGATATGATTCCACCGAACACACCGCTAAAATTTGTTGTTTTCGCGATCCCAACTCCAGAAGAAATCCCGCTTCCGGACTTTTCAACGATAACAAAATAATGCTATACTTTGTATAGAAAGATATTATGGCTGAGACGATACATGATACGGTAATGATTGGTGCGGGGCCAAGTGCGTTAGCAGCGGCCGTGTACACAACACGTGAAGATATTGATACTGTTCTTTATGAAAAGGGTGTCATAGGTGGGCTGGCTGCTATTACAGATATGGTTGATAATTATCCTGGTTTTCCTGAGGGGATTGAGGGTATGAAACTGGCTGGACAGCTTCAAAAACAAGCAGAGCGATTTGGTGCCAAGATAGAATTTGGTGATGTAAGCCAGATTGTTGTCAACGACGACAAGACGAAGACATTGACGATCGACGGGCAGCCAGTGCATGCAAAAACTGTACTCATCGCAACCGGTAGTGACTACAATAAACTGGGTATACCTGGCGAGGCTGAGCTGTATGGTCGCGGCGTGCATTATTGCGCGACCTGTGACGGTGCATTTTACCGTGAGCGACGCCTTGTTGTTGTCGGCGGCGGTAACTCAGCTGTTCAAGAGGCGATTTTTCTGACACGCTTTACGACGCATATTGATCTTCTTGTCCGCAGCACAATAAAGGCGAGTGAAGTGCTTCAGCATGATTTGCAGAAGTATGTCGATGAAGGAAAAATAATGGTACATTTGGGTGTGACACCAACTGAAATTATTGCCGAAGATGGTAAGGTGACGCATGTCAACGCCACGCGTGAGGGCGAAGACATGAGATTTGAAACGGATGGCATATTTATATTTGTTGGACTCAAGCCAAACACGCAGTTTCTTGCAGGAAGTGGTGTAGAACTCGACGAGCAAGGTCTTATAAAGACAAACGAGCATTTGGAAACTAGCTTGCCAGGTGTGTTTGCAAGTGGTGATGTGCGTAGCGGGGCGACTATGCAAATAGCAAGTGCTGTTGGCGAGGGCGCTACTGCTGCACTTTCGATTCGTGAGTATCTTGATAATCTTCGCTAGTGAGCAATCTTGTTTGGGTAGTCGGTGACGATGCCATCGATGCCTCGCTGTTGGAGTCGTTGAGCTGTAGAGGTTCGATTGACAGTGTAGGTATAGGTAAAGATGCCAAGTTCTTTTGCTGTTGCAATCGCGAGTGTGTTGGCAAAAAGTCGATGAAAGCCGACTGCAGTTAGGTTGAGTTCACGGTGTACGAGAATAAAATAAAATGGGTTGGCATGCTGTAAGAGAGCGATATTGATCTTGCGGCTACGTACTCTCAGAATGCGCAGTGCGCGAATGCGAAACGATGAAAAAAGAACGTTATCCCAGTCTTCTTGGCTAGCGATAAAACGGCGTACCATGCTATACACCGCAAGTGTGCTATCCTCGTGCTTTAGCTCGATATTGAGAAGAATCTTTCCAAAGAACTCTTTGAGAACTACTTCGAGTTCTGTAATTACGCCTTCTTTTTGTAGTTCGGAGAGCGTGTGCTGGCGGATGCTATGGCCATGTATTTTTGTATCATGCGCCAAAATAGGGACATTGTCTTTTGTGAGACGTACGTCAAACTCTAACATATCAGCACCAGCTGCAACTCCGGCATGGAGCGCCTCGAGGGTATTTTCTGGTGCAAGTCCTGCAGCGCCACGATGACCAATAATTAACATGTATGTAGGTATAGTATACTGTATACAAAGATATAGCTGAATATAAGGAGATGCGTTGTTATGGCAGATTTTAATCAAATTCTTACACCTGGAGATGTTGATGGCGGTGTTGTAAACGTTGTTATTGAGATTCCACAGGGAAGTAGTCACAAAATTGAATGGAACCGTGACCTTGCGGTGATGCAGCTCGACCGTGTTGAGCCAGCAATTTTTGCCAAGCCAACGAACTATGGCTTTATTCCACAGACACTTGACGAGGATGGCGATGAGCTCGATGCGCTTATCGTGACTAATGAGCCTCTACCGACAGGTATTTTTCTTGAAGCAAAGGTGATCGGTGTGATGAAGTTTCAAGATGACGGCGAGGTTGACGATAAGATTGTAGTGGTGCCTGCAGACGATCGAAATACAGGTAACGCGATTAAAAGCCTTGATGATATTCCGCAGCTCGTTAAGCAAATTGAGAACCACTTTAATCACTACAAAGATCTGAAAAAGCCAGGCACTACAGAAGTGACCGGCTGGGGTGATGCTGAGTCTGCCAAAGCTGTTATTCATGAAGCTATCGAGCGTTGGAATAATCGCTAAATGAAGCTACGCTACGGCGCAAAGGTCGTTCTACGTCGTAGATCTGACAATAAATACCTCATTCTTTGGAGTAGTAAATGGGATGAAAATCCGCGCCGCTCACAAAAGCCTGATTTGCCTGGCGGTTTGGTGGAAGAAGGCGAGACTATTATTGCCGGTTTATTGCGTGAAGTACGGGAAGAGGTTGGCTGCAGTCTTGATGAAAGAGCGCTAAAACTTGCCTATGCGTTTGTGTGGGACGAAGACGATATCTCAACCGTGTTCGAAGCGTATTTTGCCGAGGTCGATGCTATCGATGTAGTATTGAGCTGGGAGCATGAGAGGTACGCATGGCTCACGGCAAAAGAAGTGCTTGATCTCGAGATTCGAGAGCCATACCCGACAATTTTTCGTCATATGAATAACGTTGGTTTGCTGAACTAACCTTCTTTTTGCTGGGCTTTTCGACGATTTGTTTTATCACGGATAATAGCCGCAGCGCTACTGATGCCCTCGATAATGCCAAGTCGTTTGAGCTGCATGCGCAGCTTTGACTTTGCGTGTGAGGTTTTGACAAGATCAAGCCACGTTTTTTTGGCTTGAGGCAGTTTGCGCGTTACTACTTCGACGACGTCGCCATTTTGCAGCGGTTTATCAAAAGCGTGGATATTACCGTTGACTCGAAAGCTATACGCGTGTTTGCCGATATCGCTATGTACGAGGTAGGCAAAATCTAGAGGCAAGGCGCCTTCGGGAAGATTGTAGATATCGCCTTTTGGTGAGTATACAAAAATGCGATTACTAAAAAGATCTACTGCAAGTTGATCGTGGCTAATTTCTTCGCCTTCGCGGAGACGCTCGGCTACTTCTTGCATCTGCGTGATCCATTGTAGCTCGGCAGGTAGCTGCGCTGTTTTTTTACCACGTCGTACATACTCTTTGTTTGATTTTTGTTCATGATAATGAAAGCTTGCCGCCAGACCCCGTTCGGCGTAATCGTGCATTTCCTGAGTGCGGATCTGAAACTCAACGATTTGTTTATTGGGCGTGATGACAGTTGTATGAAGTGATTGGTAGCCGTTTGGTTTTGGTACGGCGATATAATCTTTGATGCGAGCGATCATTGGCTGATACATGCCGTGAAGAATGCCAAGTACGCGGTAGCAGTCTTCGTGAGACGGGACAATAATACGAAGCGCCATAAGATCGTATATGTCATCAATATTGCCATCGACCTTATTGAGTTTTTTGTACAAACTATAGATACTTTTGACGCGACCATTGATCTCGAATGTCATATTTTGACTGGTGAGTTCGCGCTCTACTTCGGTGCGGACTGTACCGAGTTTGCGCGTACTCTTACCGAGACGCTTTTTCATTGTGCTTTGCAACCGCTTGAATTCTTTTGGGTCGAGATAGCTAAAGGCTAGCTCTTCGAGCTGCATGCGGACACGTCCCATGCCGAGACGATCTGCCATTTGACCAAATACCTCTAGTGATTCACGTGCAATTTTGGTTTGCTTGTGTCGAGGCATATATTGCAGAGTCTGTAGATTGTGTAGTCTATCGGCGAGTTTGATGATGATAACGCGAACATCTTGACCAACGGCTATTAAAAGCTTAGACAAGTTGTCTTTTGTCTGAGGTAAATAGCTGCCGAGATCGCGCATGCCTGAGCGGGCTTGGCTGACTTTTGTAACGCCATCAACCAAAAATGCGACATCGCGACCAAAGTAATTTTCTATTTCTTCGAGTGTTGCATCTGTGTCTTCGACAGTGTCATGCAATACGCCGGCTAAGATGCTATCAATATCCATATCCCATTCGATCAAAGTGTGAGCGACAGCGAGCGGATGGGTGATATAGGGTGCTCCACTCTTTCGCTTTTGACCTTTGTGTTTTTTAGTGGCGTAATCTATGGCATGCTCAAGCTCTGCGACTTGATTGTCGTCGTAAAATTCTTTGGCAAGCTGCAATACATCACGCTTCTTCATAGGCAAGTATGATTATAAAATATTTATGCCAATTAAAAAACACCACTCGGGGTGGTGGAGGTCTATCTTTTCATTATAACACATAATAGTATATAAATCAAGTGTTTGCATATTTCGTTGTTACTGCTATACAATCAATAACGAAACTACTAATGGTTACTTAGTGAAGGGTGGAACAAGATGACACAGGCAAAGCTTGGGATTAACGGATTTGGCCGCATTGGTCGCAATGCGTTTAAGATTGCGTTTGAGCGTAGTGATTTAGAAATTGTAGCAATCAACGATCTCACAGACACAAAAACACTAGCTTATCTTCTCAAGCATGATAGCAACTACGGTACCTATCAGCATGATGTTGACTACGATGATTCAGGTATTATCGTCGCTGGTAAGCATATAAAGGTACTTGCTGAGCGTGATCCAGCAGCGCTACCTTGGGGTGAGAACGGCGTGGAGCTTGTTATTGAGTCTACGGGTCGGTTTACCGCAAAAGAAGATGCCGAAAAGCATATCACTGGAGGTGGCGCAAAGCGCGTAATCATCAGCGGTCCAACAAAGTCTGACGGCGTCGATACGATTGTACTTGGCGCAAACGATGATAAGGTTGAGAATGCGACCGAAGTTATCAGTAATGCAAGCTGTACGACTAATTCACTTGGTGCAGTAATGGCGATTTTGGATGCTGAGTTTGGTGTAGAGAAATCATTGCTCACGACCGTACATAGTTATACTGCCAGCCAGGCGCTGCAGGACGCACCCGCAAAGGACTTGCGCGAAGGTCGTAATGCCGCAGAAAATATGGTTCCCACTACAACGGGTGCGGCAATTGCAGTCACCAAAACGTTACCGCATCTTGAAGGTAAGTTTGATGGTCTTTCGATTCGCGTCCCAACGCCTGTCGTATCGATTAGCGATGTGACGGCACTTTTGGGTCGAGATGTGACAGTCGAAGAGATTAACAATGTGTTCAAAAAAGCAGCCAAAGAGCCATTTTACCAAGGTATCTTGGGTGTGAGTGAAGAGCCTCTTGTGAGCCGTGATTATATCGGTAACAGCCACTCGGGTGTTGTAGATCTATTACTTACAAAAGTTGTCGGCGGCAATCTAATCAAGATTGCTGTGTGGTATGACAACGAATGGGGATATAGTAATCGTCTGGTTGAACTGGTCGCTGATATCGGAAAGTCTCTTCGGAAATAATACTCATAATAGAGCGGCTTGTTGGTGAGATGTCGCAATGTGCGGCAAATGTGTGATTACTAGGAGCTATCTTCCAAAATTGATAGAAACCGCTTATACTTAAACTATGAAAATATACTTGGGCTCTGATCATGCTGGCTTTTCGCTGAAAGAAAAAGTATTTGCTTATTTGGTCAAACGTGGCATTGAAGTTGAGGATGTTGGCAATAAAGAGCTCGATCCTAATGATGATTTTCCACAGTTTGCGCAGGCAGCGGCGATCAAGGTTATCGGTGAAGATGAGGCTAGTGATCCGCGGGCGATTTTGGTTTGCGGTGGTGGCCAAGGGATGGCGATGGCTGCCAATCGTTTCCGTGGGATTCGCGCAAGCGTCATATGGGACTCAGAAGAGGCGCGCATGACTCGCAATGACAACAATAGCAACGTTCTTTGTTTGCCGTCACGAGTTCTGAGCCGCGAAGATCCCGCCATATGGCAAGACATCATTGATACATGGCTTCAAACGCCATATGCGAACGCGCCACGTTATCGTCGACGTAATGCAGAATTGGATGAGTTGTCGTAATGGCGGTTGCAATTGTCCCTACTGTCTTGGCTGCAACACCTGAGGAGTATAAGGCCTTGCTCGAGCGCATCAATCCGTTTGCAAAACGAGTACATATTGATCTTAGCGACGGGAGTTTTGCTCCAACACCAACAATAGGCCCGGACAAAGTATGGTGGCCGCAAGGATGGCTAGTGGATATTCATGCAATGGTGGCAAACCCTGCAGAGTATATCGATTTTTTGATACCACTGCGTCCGAATATGATATTGTTTCACGCTGAGGCACAAGGTGATCTTGTGGCTGTTGCACAAAAGATTAAGGCAAATGGCATAAAAGTTGGTGCTGTATTGATGCGCTCGACTGTACCAGCAGATGTTGCGCCGCTCATCGAAGCCGTCGACCATATCATGGTATTTAGCGGTGACTTGGGCAAGTATGGTGGTGTCGCCAGTATGATGCAGCTAGAGAAAGTGCGCTTGATCCGTAATATTAATGCTGGTGTTGAGATAGGCTGGGACGGTGGTGCGACGACTGAAAACGCTTTTAGTTTAGCCCAGGGCGGCGTCGATGTGCTGTATGTCGGAGGCGCGATTCAAAAAGCAGAAGATCCTGCAGCGGCGTATGCCACTCTCGTAAAAGAAGTCAATAAAACAGGAGCAATGTAATGCAGCAACAACTAACCATAAAGGAACTTGAGCGAAAAGCATACGTGTTGCGCAATGACGTGATTCGCATGCTCGAACGAGCCGGGAGCGGCCATAGTGCTGGGCCACTTGGCTTGGCGGAAATTTTCGCAACTCTTTACTTTGATATCATGCGTCATGATCCAAAAAATCCTGAATGGGAAGAACGAGATTTCTTTTTTTTGAGCAATGGTCACTGCGTGCCTATCCAGTATGCGGCAATGGCGGAGACTGGCTATTTTCCAGTTGAAGAGTTGCTGACATTACGTCAATTCGGCAGTCGCTTGCAAGGTCATCCAGAGCGTACAAAATTGCCCGGTCTTGAGAATACGAGCGGCCCACTAGGAAGCGGGCTCAGTCAGGCGGCTGGTGTTGCCCACGTGTTGCAGCATATCGACAAGCAGCCGCATCGATTTGTCTATGTCGTGACAGGTGATGGAGAGCTCAACGAGGGTAATATATGGGAAGCAGCTATGTTTGCGGGTAAGTACAAGCTATCGCAATTAGTTGTATTTATCGATCGTAACAATATACAAATTGACGGCACAACTGAAGATGTCATGCCGCTTGAAGACTTGCACGGTAAATGGGAGTCGTTTGGCTGGCACGTGCAGGAGATTGATGGTCATAACGTCGAAAGTATTCGTGATGCGGCTAGTATGGCACGAGCGATTACGACAAAGCCGAGTGTGATTATCGCACATACGATACCAGGTAAGGGTGTTGATTTTATGGAGTATGATTATCGCTGGCACGGTGCGCCACCAAATAGCGAACAGGCGCGTGAGGCGCTCACAAAGCTTCGTACGCTTGCAGGTAAGATTACAGGAGAGTTCGAATGAGTCATTATCCATTAGTACACAATTTGTTTGATGAAGATGTTGTCAAAGAGCCGATTCGTGCTGGTTTTGGACGAGGTCTACTGGCAGCTGGCGAAGCGAATGAGGCTGTTGTTGCGCTCTGTGCTGATCTGACAGACAGTACGCAGATGACAAAGTTTAAAGATGCGTTTCCAGAGCGTTTTGTCGAAGTAGGTGTGGCTGAGCAAAATCTTGTCACTGTTGCGAGCGGCATGGCGCGTATGGGTAAGATTCCTTTTACGAGTAGCTATGCTGCGTTTAGTCCAGGACGCAACTGGGAGCAGATACGCACAACAGCTTGTCTCAACGAACAACCGGTCAAGATTGTTGGTTCTCACGCCGGCATAAGCGTAGGCCCAGATGGCGCGACACATCAAATGCTCGAAGATATCGCATTGATGCGTGTGCTGCCGCATATGGTCGTGGTAGCGCCAGGGGATAGCGTTGAGGCCGAAAAAGCAACGCGACTGCTTGCTGAGAACGGAAAACCAAGCTATATACGTCTCGCCCGGGAAAAGACACCAGTCTTTAGTACCGATGATTCTCCGTTTGAGATCGGTAAAGCGTACATTTTGCGTGAAGGTAACGATGTGAGCCTGCTAGGTACAGGCACGATGACCTATCAGTTACTCGAGGCAGCAAAACTTTTGGCGGAACAGCATGGTATTAATGCCGAGGTAGTCCACGTGCCAACTATAAAGCCACTCGATGAAGCAACAATCTTGCATAGTATCGCAAAAACAGGACGTGTCGTCACTGCCGAAGAAGCTCAAGTAGCTGGTGGCTTTGGCAGTGCAGTGGCTGAATTGCTGAGTGAAAAAAAGCCAACTCCGCTAAAACGTATCGGTATGTATGATAGGTTTGGTGAATCGGGCGCACCGGATGAATTGCTCGATCACTTTGGTTTGACGGGTACGCATATTGCCGAAACTGTCAAAGATTATGTACAGACAACCCCACAATACCATCAAGATTACTAACAGGAGACCACGACGATGACCCTTACTATTCCACAAATTCGAGCAAACACAATGCGTGCAAGGCATCTGTATCAGCGTGCTAAACGACAAAAATTTGCTGTCGGTGCGTTTAATATCGATAACCAAGAGACGCTCATTGCGGTATCTCGTGCTGCTCAAAAGCTCCGTTCGCCAGTCATGGTTGAGGTGAGTGAGGGTGAAGTCAAGGCGATTGGCCTAGAAAATGTGCGGGATCTTGTCGATAACTACAAGGATGAATATGGTATTGAGATGTACATCAATCTCGACCACAGCCCAACAGTCGACGACTGTAAGCGCGCGATTGACGCGGGATACGAATTTATTCATATCGATATCAGCCAAGCTAATCGTGAGGCTGGTTTGCAGGAGATTATCGACAAAACGAAAGAAGTCGTCGAATATGCAAAATTCACTGGAGCGTTAGTTGAGAGTGAGCCGCATTATTTTGGTGGTTCGTCAAACGTGCATAGTGAAAAAATTGATTACGATGAAATTAGGCGCACATTTAGTACGCCAAAAGATGCAAAGTTTTTCATAGATTCCACCGGTATTGATACTTTTGCAGCGGCTGTAGGTAATCTGCACGGGAAATATCCAGTACCAAAAGAGCTTGATCTCGAACTATTGCAGCAAATTCGTGATGCCATTGACTGTGGTATTAGCTTGCACGGTGGTTCTGGTACTCCGCTACATTATTTTGAAGAAGCCGCAAAGATCGGCGTGACCAAGATTAATATCAATAGTGATATGCGATATGCGTTTCGTACGATGCTCGAAAAAGTACTCGCAGACAATCCTAAAGAGTACGCTGTCGTAAAGCTCATGCCAAAAGTTTACGAAGAAGTTCAAAAAGTCGTCGAAGAGAAAATCAACGCTTTTGGCAGTGCCGGCAAGGCAGTCATTTAGAGGTAGGTGAATGGCCGAAAGATAGCGCTCATGCTATACTAAGAATATTATGACAAGCAAAACAAAAATTGTAGCAGTCGGTGCGGCTGTCCAAGATGTGTTCTTGAGCCACAGTGACGAGTTTGAACCAGTCAGCGAAAAAGGTGTCGAGGAGCAGTTCATGCAACTTGAGTTGGGTGCCAAAGCTGATGTAAATAACATTACCTTTAGTACTGGCGGTGGTGCGACCAACGCAGCGGTAACATTTGCCCGTCAGGGACTACAGGCGGTGTTTATGGGAACGATTGGACATGATCCGGCAGGGCAGGCAGTGCTTGATGATCTTGACCGTGAAGGAGTCGATACAAGCCGTGTGAGCTACAATGAAAAGCTCAATACTGGCTACTCGGTACTTCTATTGGCGCCTACTGGTGAACGTACGATCTTAACCTATCGTGGTGCTTCGACTCGCTACGAAGCTAAAAACTTTGACCTTCAAGATATTGACGCTGAATGGCTCTATGTATCATCAATGGCTGGTAGTTTTGATGCACTCGACAAGATATTTACCCAGGCACGCAAAAAAGGCATGAAAGTGATGTTTAATCCTGGTAAGGGTGAGCTGAAGCATCCGCGCAAGCTCAGAGCGCTACTCGAAGATGTGACGATTCTTTCGGTCAACAAAGAAGAGATGGCTCAGCTTGTTGAAGGACAATCGATCGAAGAGTTAGTGGTGCATGGCTTGAATTATGTGCCCGTAGTAATCGTGAGTGACGGACCAAATGGCGTGTGTGCAAGCGATGGCAAGGTGATTGTCAAAGCTGGCATGTATCAAGACGTAAAAGTACTCGATCGAACTGGTGCTGGTGACGCGTTTGGGTCTGGATTCTTGAGTCAATGGGTTCAGGGTAAAACACTAGCTGAGAGTATCGTTTTTGCGAGTGCTAATTCAACGTCGGTTGTCCGTTATATTGGTGCCAAAACCGGCATCCTAAACCGAGATGTACGACTTCATTCTATGCCGCTTCAGGAGAAGCCACTAAAAGCGTAAGCATGATATAATGATGGCATGACACACGCGCTTAAACGCCTCTTGGGCAATGACCATCCACTATTTAGTGCAAATATTACTGAGCTCGAGCGAGCCACGGGTGGTGACGGTGTCGATACGCGACTGATCGCAGATATTATAGAGCGAACACACCGTGTCATGCGGAATATTGGACTAGACCCTACTGATAGCCGGGCGAGCGAAGTATACTACGCGCTCAACGCTCTCGTGCGCTCTCGTCGTGCCGAAGAGATGCTTCATGAGACTGGATATGTACTAGCCGATTTTGGCGGCGAAGTCATATCCTTTAATCTTCAGGATGTGATCGAAAACGCGCATCATGAACTGCCCTTTGAGGATCGTACGACAGCACATGGTATGCGCCATTTGCGTATTGAAATCGTACGACGCTATGCTGAACACGAACGAACAGATAACGAGTTTGTCCATCGACTTGCCGAACAAATAAATTTAAAACGAATACATGATGAGGTACACCCAATGTTGGTACAGCAGACACAAACAAATGATGCGCCCCGCATTTTAGCAGTTGGCGATATCTTTACAGATGCTTTTATCAAGCTTCACGATGATGAAGCGAAGGTGACGACTGACGAAGATGGCAAGCAGTGGCTAAGTGTTCATTTTGGTGCAAAAATGCCGTATGAGCGCGTTGATATTGTGCAATCAGTAGGGCCATCTCCAAACGCGGCTGTGTCGTTTAGTCGGCTTGGTCTCAATGCTGGATTGATGGCATTTTTGGGCGATGATGAGGTCGGCGAGCACTCACTCGACTACCTAAAGTATCAGGGTGTTGATACAGCAACTATGGTTTCTGAAAAGGGTGCAAAATCAAGCTACTGGTATGTTTTGCGCTATGGAGCTGATCGCACCATGCTTGTTAAGAATGAAGATTATGCGTATGAATGGCATGAGCCTGCATATGTACCAGATTGGATTTACTTATCGCAGCTGAGTCCAAATTCGTGGGACTTGCATGAAAAGCTATTGGAATATTTGAAAAAACATCCTCAAATCAAATTAGCCTTTCAGCCTGGTACGTCACATTTTCGCTGGGGCGCAGAAAAGCTAAGCGAAGTATATGCGCGTAGTCATATCGTGATCATGAACCGCGAAGAGGCTGTCGAGGTGACAGGTAAGTCATACGACTCACTACGTGATCTAACGATCGCCCTTCATGACCTTGGGCCGCATGTTGTCGTTGTCACAGATGGTCCAAATGGTTCGTATGCATCGTACGATTTCAAGCTTGTCACAATTCCAAATTATCCTGACCCAGCGCCACCATATGAGCGAACTGGTGCTGGTGATGCATTTGCATCAACTATTGTTGCAGCGCTTGCGCTTGGTGAGTCGATGGATACGGCGCTGACGTGGGCACCGATTAATAGCATGAATGTCGTACAGCATATGGGCGCACAAGAAGGGCTACTGCCGCTTGAAAAGATCAAACACTATCTTCGTAGCGCACCTGAAGACTATTATGTTCGTGAGGTGCAGGAGTAATGAGGTATCAGATTTGCGTTTCTGGTGCAGCTAGTGGCGACACTGTCACGGCATCGCATCAGCTTGCATATGATTTGGGGCGTGCAATTGCCGTGAAAGGAAAAACGCTTCTTACTGGTGCGACTGTCGGTTTACCGCACTACGCGGCCATGGGTTTTGTTGGTTATGAAAAATCAAAAGGTATTTCAGTGGGTTTTAGCCCTGCAAGTTCATTTCGTGAGCATGTTGGTGTCTATAAGCTGCCAACAAAAGAATTTGATTATATAAATTTTACCGGCATGGAATATGTGGGACGCGACGTGCATCTTGTACGAAGTAGCGACGCGGTTATTACGGTAGGTGGACGCATGGGAAGCTTGCATGAACTGGCTACTGCACTTGAAAGCCGCAAGGTGTGTGGTGTATTGCTAGGGAGTGGCGGGTTGGCCGATTATGTGCCAACACTACTTGAGAATATTGAATCACCAGGTGTGCGAGATATTATTTATGATACGAACCCTCGACGACTTGTTGATACGGTCATCAAAGCAATCGACAAGAGATATGCCGATTTTGAACACGATGCAACAGATGCACATGTTGCAAAACGATACAGTAAAAACGGATAAAATACGTTATTTAGCGTTGGCTTTTTCGTCAGCGAGAGCAGCAGCTATTTGACGGATAAACACAACTAACCAGCTGAATATAATTGCTGCCGCAAGGAGCTCAAAGGTCGTAAGATTAAAGTAGCCAATTCCTTGCCATAGCCAGTAGCAGAAGACTATGACGGCCATGAGTGCGTACGACAAGCCAAAGAATGCTTTTGGAAATGACGGTGCAAGTAGTGGCAGGATAACGATAAGACCAACGAATATGACGGCCATGCCGCCAGCGGCGCTATTATGAATGATCGGATATGAGTCGTATGCGAAAACTCCGACAAGGGCCAAAAAGACACCGATACATGCCAATGCGATACGAATAGCGTTAGAACGCATATTTTTGTATACAGTTGATTTATTTTTGAGTAATGCAAAGTCTTCTGCTACATAGTCGCTAAGGCTGACAATCACAATGCCGGCAATGATGAGGGTCAGGTTGAACGCGTAAGCTGAAAGGGATCCACTCGCGCCGAGAGAGCTAAAATGATAATTCCACCAGTTAGGGTCCTCTGCGGTGATCATGCTTGTGAGTGCGCCTGATACTAAAAATGCAGCCAATACTGTCGATACGCGTTCAGATGTCATGCGTGAAGCTGAAAGATAGGTGATATAGCCCGTAATGGCTGCCACGATAGCCACAATAGTTGATGAGGCATAGCTATCAAGGTGCAGGCCAACAAACGCATCTGCAATAATGTAAAATGATCCCGCGATAAGCAGTATGCCGACAGCAGCATGAACAAATGCGAGAGCTGTCGTTGTCAGGTAAAGGCGAGCGCGCTGAAGAAACCGCAGATGGGCGTGATGGATACGTACGCGGTAAGCAGCAGCAAAATAAATAATAAAAGCAGACACAGTACCAAGGATAGATGCGGCGACACCGATAGAGTCACGACCAAAGAGTGGCGCTGGGTCGCCGCTAAAGTAGAAAAGACTGGCCACAAAGGCAATAATAAACGCTATTCCGCTACCATAGATTGCATGCGATTCGATTGAGCGCGATGTCTGAGGAGTTGAATGAGCTGGATTAGTGACTCGTGATTTTATCATGTGATCAGTATAGGCTATATGTTACTACGACGAAAGCTGTAAGGTTTGCTAAAATATAAGAATGACCTCGAAATTTCGATTGAAAACGGAATATCAGCCAACTGGTGATCAACCGGCTGCTATCGCACAGCTACTAAAAGGTCTTGAAGCTGGTGAAAAAGAGCAGACGCTTTTAGGTGTGACAGGTAGCGGCAAGACGTTTACTATGGCAAACATTATTGCGAACCGTCAAGTGCCAACGCTCGTGTTGGCGCACAATAAAACCCTTGCAGCTCAGTTATACAGTGAGTTCAAGTCATTTTTCCCTGACAATGAAGTACATTATTTTGTAAGCTATTTTGACTACTATCAACCAGAGGCATACATATCATCGAGTGATACGTATATCGAAAAAGACAGTAAGATTAACGATGAGATCGATCGATTGCGTCATGCGGCAACGAGTGCATTGTTGACGAGGCGAGATGTGATTATCGTAGCAAGTGTCAGCTGTATTTACGGCATCGGTAGTCCTGATGATTACTCGGATATGTCGATTAAGCTTAAGGTGGGTGAGCGTCGTCTCCAGGATAAGTTTGTTCGACTGTTGACGGATATTCAGTACCAACGTAACGATATTGATTTTCACCGAGGTACTTTTCGAGTGAAGGGCGATGTGGTTGATGTATTTCCGGCAGGTAGTGACGTAGCGTATCGTGTTGAGTTTTTTGGTGATGAGCTGGAACGATTGACGCGTATTGACCCGCTGACGGGTGAGATTTTAGGAGAACCTCATGAAATTCAGATTTTTCCTAGTAGTCACTACGTAACGCCGAGGCAAAAGCTCGCTCATGCTGTCGAAGGAATCAAAAAAGAATTTGATTCTCGAATGAAATGGTTTGAGCAGCACGACAAATATCTCGAGGCGCAACGTTTGGCGCAAAGAACAAAATACGACATCGAGATGCTCGAGCAGACCGGTTTTGTCAAAGGCATTGAAAACTATAGTCGTTATCTTACGAATCGTGAACCAGGTGAGCAGCCTGCGACATTGATTGATTATTTTCCAGATGATTGGCTGCTTTTGGTCGATGAAAGCCATCAAACATTACCACAAGTAAGAGGTATGTATAATGGCGATCGTGCGCGTAAAGAGGTATTGGTCGAGCACGGCTTTCGGCTACCGAGCGCAATGGATAATCGACCACTTCGCTTTGATGAGTTCGATAGCCATATCAATCAAGCGATCTTTGTTTCGGCTACTCCAGGCGAGTACGAGTTGGGGCGTACTCCAGAGCCGGCACAGCAGATTATTCGACCAACAGGATTGCTTGATCCGCAGATTGTCATACGGCCCACAAAAGGCCAGATTGATGATTTGATAGCGGAAATTCGCGAACGGATAGAGGCTAAGCAGCGTGTGCTTGTGACGACCCTCACTAAGCGTATGGCTGAAGATTTAAGTCAGTATTTACAAGATATGGATATCAAAACGGCGTATATTCACAGTGATGTTGATACGCTTGAGCGGGGCGATATCTTGCGTGATCTACGGATGGGTGTCTACGATGTGCTAGTTGGTATTAATCTATTGCGAGAGGGGTTGGATCTGCCAGAAGTAAGTATGGTTGCAATTATGGATGCTGATAAAGAAGGGTTTTTGCGAAGTGAAAGCGCGCTTATTCAGACGATTGGACGTGCCGCGCGCCATGAAAAAGGCACCGTGTATTTGTATGCTGACAAAATAACACGCTCCATGCAAGCTGCAATTGATGAGACAGATCGTCGACGGAGTATTCAGGAAAAGTATAATACTGATCACAATATCACACCTACTTCTATCGATAAGGAAATCGGTGAGGGACTGAGAGCGATTATTCCAGACAAAGACAAGGACAAAAAACCAAAGCTCGATTTGAAGAAGATTCCAAAAGATGAATACGGCAGTCTTGTGAAAGATTTAACTGGACAAATGGAGTTAGCCAGTGCGAATCTAGAATTTGAAAAGGCTGCTGAACTAAGAGACTTAATTTCTGAGATAAGAAGTAAAATCTAACTACTTGCACCGGAATTGTTTAACTTTAATTGTAGTTATGCCTAATTACGATTAGAATAGCAATAGCTCTATAAGAACGCTATAGATGAACTATACTTTAAGCAATGTCGATACGTATTTTTACTAATAATATTAGCAATGTTCGCAAAGGTAATACGCAAGTAACTCGTGTGTATCTTGGGGGTTCTTTGGTGTGGACCTCGTTTGTGCCTACGCTGCAAACTATTACGGCAACCGGCAGCTACACAGTCACGCCTCCAGCAGGAGCGATGTATGTTGATCGTATTGTGATTGGTGCTGGTGGTGGTGGTTCAGGCGCTGGAATAGGTAACTCTGCCGGCGGAAACGGCGGCAATACAACGTGCACATACGGAGGAAGTACTATCACGGGTTCTGGTGGTACCGGTGGACCTAGGAGCGGATCTAGCCCGAACGGCAAGAGCCCAGGAGACCATACATGGAATGGCCAAACATACATAGGTGGTGCCGTACAAGTGAGTGTCGGAGGTGCTGGAAATGCACCTGGAGGGGGCGGTAACAGGGCAAACGCCATAGCTGTTTCGGGAGGAGAGGCAGGGTTGTGGGCATCAAGCACACTGACGCTTACGAACGGCAATATCACTGGCACGGTTGGCTCTGGAGGTTCTGGCGGTGGTGGTTTTGGAGGTTCTGGCGGCGCGGGAGCTGCCGGTAGGGTTTTTCTGTATTTTTATTGATATTTGTGTGAATACTGAGCATTAAACATCGTCAAATAAAGGGTGCGTGTAGAGACGCTTATGGTATACTAAGCGTAAGCATGCAAGATTCATCAACGAATCCGTATATTCCGCAGGAGTCGGATCAGATACGACAAAAAGTTTATGAGCGCCAATCTCCACTAGGCAAAGTGGTTAAGATCGCTCTTATTGCAACTGTCAGTATGGCAGTATTGATTGGTATTGCGTTATTTTTTGTTATACCGCGTACGTCCGCTGTTGATGAGCAGGCACGTATCAAGCTTGGAGATACATTGCAGCCGCCTGATCAGTCATTGCGTCGAGTCAATGTTCAATCGCAGCTTGGCTTTAGTTTGAATTACGACAATCGTATTTATACAAGTTACGCCGAGGTTGGCGATGACAGCGCTGGTAGCGATACAAGTACTGCGGTGTTGCGTGGCGAAACCTACGAAAACAATGATTTGCGTACCATGAAAGAATATAACTATGTTCGTATTCGCCCTATCGAAAGCGCTGAAGTATCGCGTGCGCTCGCAACACTCCCGCCGGAACTCGAGGTTTATGCGACAACTACCAATGAAGAGCTCGACAAAGCAGCAAAAAGCCCAGACTACCAGGGTAAGTCACGTTTGGCACTGTTTGTGCAGCTCGATACAGATAAGCGCCTTGCTAAAAAGGTAGCTGATGATAAAACAGTCGTATCAATTGAGGCCTCAAAGCCGAGTGCGGTCACTATTGGTGGAGTTGACTACCAAAAAGTCAGGTATACAACCACTAATGATAACTATCGCGTCAGTAATATGAAGTATGATGAGTGTTATTACACTATTCAGCACGAACAACCCTATACAGTCTGCGTAAGTAAGGTCCGACCAAATAACGTCAGTGCAACCAGTCTGGTTGAGCAGGTGTTTGGCACACTTGCATTTGAGCAGCCGCAAAATATCTCGACAAATATAAGCGATGACGAGGAGGCAGCCACGAAGACTGATTCTGAAAAAGTTTCCTATCGACTTCCACTTGCCCGTCTTGCACAGTCAAATAATAGTAATGACGTTGATGTAATATCTGGCGATGATACAGATCAAGAAATAATAGGTGACGACGTCGCTGCTTCTGCGGATGACGGGCAATCTCCGTTGCTGACGATAACCCCTGAATATTATAGTAACGAAAAGAGCCTGGCAGCAATCGTTAAGAATCAGCCAAGTGTTGTGCGAATCGGTACTCTATATTGTGTTGATTTGGCACTCAAATATGAAAGTGGCGAGACGGCTACGTCGCTCACTGATGCGTGTGTCGGCAAGACGGCGTCTGGTGTTGTGGTGTCGCAGGATGGTTATATCGCAACTACTGGTCATGCAATTCGCGCTCACAAGAAAGACGTACTCGCTGGTTACATAAATTTTGCGACTGATCGTGAACAAATGCTAGACCGTTTGCAGCGCGTACTCGATTATCTCACTAAGGCAAAAATATTACTTGAATCAGACGCCGAGTATCTACGCACAGGTGCTTCGATCGGTGACCAAGAGGCACTCGCAAAGATCGAAAATATTGGTTCGATTATTCCAGATAAGTTTATGACTCCCGTCAAAGAAGAGTATACCTATGCGATTCAACCGACAGATAAGCCGATTGTTGTTAATCGAAATGATTTTTATAAACCATCATTCGCTTATTCTGATAGCGTATTGAAGGCCACGTATGTTGTGAGTGACTATGATACCGGAAAATCACTCCAAGAAACATTTGGTAGTGCGAATCCATCAATTGACGCTGGCCTCTTGAAGGTAGAGGGCAGTTTTCCGGATGTGCCATTTGTTCCAAATGAAGATCTAAAGGCAAATAACGTACTTCATATTGTTGGTTTTCCTGCATACACAGATAGCTCGCTGACAATTGATAGGATTCGTAACGCACCTGTCGCAACTGTCACTAAAGTTGAACAAGCCTATGAGAAAGAGGGTGGACGATTGGTGCAGACTAGTAGTCCAATTCTACCTGGCAATGATGGTGCACCGGTGTTTGATGAAAATGGTGATCTGGTCGGATTTGCAGTTTACGGTTTGTCATACTGTCCTGATCAGCAGTGCTTTGCCAACGGTACAGTACGCTCTATTAATGAGCTGAAAAAAATGCTTGCTGACAACAATATATCTCTTCAATCAGGTAGTCGCACCGCTGCGACGTGGCGTAGCGGAGTTGATGCGTATTTGGCGGCAGACTATAGCAAGAGCGTCTCGGCATTTGGCAGTGTCGCGAGCGACTACCGGTTTAATCGCTGGGCGCCTGATGTCGAGAAGCTGGCAAGCAGTCTAAAAGGCAGTGAAAAGGATACATCGACTTGGAATCAGGCGTTAACGGCAATGCTATGGTCATTGGGCGTGCTCACGGCTCTCACTTTGATACTGACGGTAGCGTTTGTTGTACATCGCCGTCGTATCGACCAGATGCGCGTCGGACATTATGGAGCTGCTGCAGCGGTTACTCCGGTTATCGCACCTGTCGGCGTCCATATGAGTACGCCAGGAGTGCCAAGCGCACAGGCAGGCCAGATGCCGCCACAACAGTCTAGCGTTAATATTCCTGTGTCGTATGGTTCGCAGGCGCAAGATACGATAGCAGCACAACCGCCACATCAAGCACAAGCACCTCAGTTTGGCCAACAATTACAGCCACTCAACTCTTCTCCTACGCTACCGATACAACCACAACCACCACATACTCCTCCGCAGCCATCGCAGGCGCCTCAGCCTCAATCGCCTCAAGCTACAGGCGAGCAGTTAAAAGATACGCCAGAAAATCCTTTTTATAAATAAACAATAGCACTATTATTGTAAAAGTGTGTCAAGTGTGCTATAATAAAAGTATTGCATTCGATTGAATGTCTATTCTCCTCGCATAGATTCAAGATAAGTACTTTTGACTGCAACCTATTAAACAACCGAAGAAAGGTTATTGATGTCTCAACAGCAACAAACCGGTCAGCGTTCTTTTGGGCGCGGACGTAATCAGCGCCGCACAAGTGGCGGTAGCCGTAGCGGCAATCGTCGCAGTATTGGCAAGCAAAACATTCACCCATCAAAATTTATAAACAAAGCAACGCATTACGAAGAGTCTCCATACGAGGCGGAACACAAGTTTACTGATTTTCCGTTTGGCTCAGAGCTCCAGCACAACATTTCTAAAAAAGGCTACACAGTGCCTAGCGCAATCCAAGATCAATCAATCCCGCACATTATTGCTGGTCGCGATGTAATTGGTTTGGCTAATACGGGTACCGGCAAAACAGCGGCATTTCTGTTGCCAATCATTGAACGGCAGAGTGGTATTATGTTGCGACCGAGTGTACTCATTGTTACTCCAACCCGTGAGTTGGCTCAGCAGATTGTCGAAGAGTTTACGGGATTTGCGCACGGTCTTGATCTTGAGGCGGCATTGATAGTTGGTGGCGTGAATATTGATCGCCAGATCCGCACGCTTCGACGTCGGCCGCATTTCATTGTTGGTACACCAGGTAGGCTAAAGGATTTGATTGAACGCCGTGAGTTGCAGATGAAAAACATGACAACCTTGGTGCTCGATGAAGCTGATCGAATGCTCGACATGGGCTTTTTGCCTGATATCAAGCAAATTGTAAAGGGTATGCCGCGTGATCGACAGACATTGTTCTTCAGTGCGACGATTACGTCAGACATCGAAGCATTGACGTCACAATTCCTCAAAGATCCTGTGACTGTGCAAGTTCGCACAGGCGAGACAAGCAATCATGTCGAACAAGATGTGATTGAGGCGCGCGACAAGGCTCATAAAGTGGAATTACTCCGTGAGTTACTAGATAAAGATGCCTATAGCAAGGTATTGGTGTTTGGTGATACGAAGTATGGAGTTCAACGCTTGAGTGATCACTTGCATAACGGCGGAATCGCGTCAGTGGCGATCCATGGCAACAAAAACCAAGCACAGCGCCAAAAGGCTTTGCAGCAGTTCAAGGATGAAAAAGTGCGCGTGTTAGTAGCGACAGATGTGGCTGCGCGTGGGCTTGATATTCCAAACGTGACGCATGTGATTAATTTTGATACTCCTAAGACATATGAAGACTACGTGCACCGTATTGGCCGAACTGGTCGCGGTGGTGCTCGCGGGCACGCTCATACATTTGTTGAGGCTCGTTAGATCTCTTACGCATGGTCAGCTGGTAGGCTATGGTTTATTTGGTGTTGAGTAGTATAATGGTTGCATGACCACCGCAATCTCTCGTGACGACGTATTACACTTGGCGAAATTATCACAGCTACAACTTGAAGACAACGAAGTCGCTCCGCTGCAAGCGGAGCTGGGCAGTATACTTGAGTATGTACAGTTGCTGAGCGAACTTGATACAAGTGGAGTTGAGCCGACATATCAGGTGACTGATCGAGAAAATGTATCGCGTGATGATATTGTTGTGCCACATCCGGTTAGGCGACCGGAGCTTTTTGCGCGTGCACCAGCTCACACTCAAGACCAAATTAAGGTGCCGAAGGTACTATAGTTATGGTGAAGATTGCAGATTATACCGGCAAACCGGCAGTTGACAATGTTCGTACGGCAATAGCACGGGCTAAAGAAATTGACGACTATCATGCACTATTGAGTCTCACCGAAGCGCGTGCTTTGGAGCGAGCAGAGATGGTCGATAATGGCGAGCTGACTGGTCGGCTGGCGGGTGTGCCATTTGTCGTCAAGGATAACTTTTTGGCGTATGGTGCCCCTACGACAGCAGCGAGTGTGTTTTTGGAATCATTTGATGCGCCACTACAGGCGACTGCAGTTGAGCGGCTTGAGGCAGAGGGTGCAATTTGTATTGGTAAGGCAAACCTTGATGCATTTGCTCATGGAGGTAGTACGGAAAATTCAGCCTTTGGACCAACTAAGAACGCTCATGATAAGGAACGTGTTGCTGGTGGTTCATCCGGAGGCTCGGCGGTCGTCACGGCGCTCGACGTTGTGCCATTTGCGCTTGGTACCGATACTGGTGGATCAATACGACAGCCCGCTAGTTTTAATGGCGTCGTAGGCGTAAAGCCAACGTACGGAACGGTTAGTCGGTATGGTGTGGTTGCTATGGCAAGTAGTACCGATACGATTGGCTGCTTTGCGTCTAATGCCGCTGATGCGGAGCTGGTGATGGATGTTATGTCAGGACAGGATCCAAACGACATGACTACATTGCCAAGCTTTTTCGCGCCAACTGATGTATTGAAGCCACAAAAAATAGGCGTTATTAAAGAATTTATGACTGATGACGTCGACATCGATGTGAAAGCGTGCGTGAATGATTACCTTAAACGACTTAAGGCAGATGGACACATGGTAGAGGAAGTAAGTTTGCCGATACTAAAATACGCACTTGCAATGTATTACATTATTGTACCAGCCGAGATTAGTAGCAACCTGGCGCGTTATGATGGTATTCGTTATGGTCGTCGTGCCCAGGCGGCTACGCTTGATGAAGTTTATGGCAAATCGCGTGACGAAGGTTTTGTACAAGAAAACAAACGCCGTATTTTGATCGGCAGCTATGTGTTATCGAGCGGTTTTTTTGACGCCTATTACCTCCAGGCTCAAAAAGCACGCACTCTTTTGGTTGACGCTTTCGACAAATTGTTTGCCGAATACAATGCCCTGATAGGTCCGGTTAGTCCAACACCTGCTTTTGGTTTGGGTGAAAATACGGCAGATCCCGTCAAGATGTATCTCGCAGACACTATGACCGTTCCAGCAAGCTTGGCTGGTTTGCCAGCAATCAGTGTTCCGGCTGGTCTGACAAAGACAGGTATGCCGGTTGGCGTGCAACTAATTGGTCAGCGGCGACAAGATGCAATGCTTTTGGCGCTAGCGCGCAGTTGTGAAGAGGAGTCTCACTAATGGATGCTGGTATTATTATTCTTTTTGCTGCAATTTTGACTGTTGGTGCGTTGCTTTTCGCTATTATTACACTCGGTAAGCGTGGCAAAACGCTTGATGTCGAAAAGTATCGCGTGAGGTGGCTTTCGATCGAGCAGTCGCTCGTACGCGACAACGAAGCAAGCCTACATATGGCCGTTATTAACGCCGACAAGCTTGTCGATCAAGCTCTGCGCGATAAGGCTTTTTCGGGCCAGACGATGGGCGACAGACTTAAGTCAGCGAAGACAACTTTTTCTCAGCTCGATGCGTTATGGAATGCGCATAAACTCCGCAACAAGATCGCTCACGAACCTGACACTCGAGTAAGCTATGATCAGGCACGACGCGCACTAGCTGCTTTTAAGCGTGCACTAAAGGATTTAGGAGCGATATAATGGCAGATGCTACAGAAAAATACACTATGACAATTGGGATTGAGTGTCATGTGCAGTTGGCAACGCGTACTAAACTGTTTAGTCCAGCCGACAACGATGCACGCGACAAAGAACCAAACACCGCTACTCATCCGATTGACTTTGGCCTCCCCGGTATGCTGCCAGTGCTGAACCGTCAGGCTGTCGAGTTGGCGGTGCGAGCGGGCAAAGCGCTCAACGCCGAGATCGCACCCATTAGTCGTTTTGACCGCAAACATTATTTTTACCCAGATTTACCAAAGGGCTATCAGACGACGCAGATGTATCAGCCGATTATTGGCGCCGGGTATGTCGACGCCGTACTGGAAGATGGCACGACAGTGCGTGTTCGTATTCACCACGCCCATCTAGAGGAAGACGCTGGTAAACTGACGCATTATGGCGATTATAGTCTTGTTGATCTGAATCGTGCCGGGACGCCACTCATTGAGATTGTCTCAGAGCCAGATATCCATTCGCCTCAAGAGGCAAAAGCTTATGCTACAGAACTACATCGATTGATGACGTATGCTGGCGTGACGTTTGGTGATTTATATCATGGCAATATGCGTTTTGATGTCAACATATCGGTCGCACCAGTCGAATCAAAAACACTAGGTACGAGAGCCGAGATAAAAAACCTTAATTCGTTCCGGAGTGTTGAGCGTGCCGCTGAATATGAGTTCCGACGCCAGACTGAGCTGCTCGAACGAGGTGAGCATGTCGTGCAGGAGACTCGTGGCTGGGATGATGCAAGCGGCAAAACGAGTAGCCAACGCAGCAAAGAAGATGCTCAGGATTACCGTTATATGCCAGACCCTGATATTCCACCAATTAAGTTGACTGATGCAGAAATTGCAGCTATTCAGGCTCAAGTAGGTATGTTGCCTCATGAGTATCGTCAGGCGTTTGAAAAACTAGGCGTCGATGGCTCGGTAGTGGGCGTACTGCTGGCAAACCAAGATACGGCGAAGCTTATGTATGATGTCATGAGTGCTGAGGTATCGACAATAAGCCTCTCAAAGATAGTCGCAAATCTTTTAGCGAGTATCAGGACGCATGATCCGGATGCAGTAACCAGTGATGGTGCTGATAATGAAAATAAGGCTATCGGCTTGATGGTCGCACAACATGCTGAAGAGCACGGTAGTGGGCAGCTAGCAAACGACCTTGTTGCACTTGCGAGTATGTTTGAGGAAAAGAAAATTTCATCGAATGCGATGGCGGATATATTTTTATCAGTCATGAACGGCGATACTGATCCGCAGAAAATTGCAGAAAATAGGAATTTGCTGCAGCTTAGCGACGAAGGTGAGATCGCAACTATTGTTGACGAGGTGCTAGCAGACCCAGCCAGCCAAAAGGCTGTCGATGATATTAAAGCTGGCAACGACAAAGCGATCGGATTTTTGGTTGGACAGATTATGAAAAAATCTCAAGGAAAGGCCAATCCAGCGCTCGCTCAAAAACTGATAAGAGAAAGGTTGTAGACTGATGAAGAAACCAACAAAAGCAATCATTGCCGCAGCAGGTCTTGGAACGCGATTTTTGCCCCAAACAAAAGCAATGCCAAAAGAAATGCTGCCAATTATTGATCGACCAGTGATTCAGCTGATCGTCGAAGAAGCGGTTGCCGCTGGCGTGACGGAAATTATTATTGTGACCGGTAGTACAAAGCGTGCGATCGAAGATCACTTTGATCGGAGTGATGAGCTAGAGCGCGAATTGCGTGAAAAAGGCAAGCACGACAAGGCCGATGAAATCGAAAAGATTGCCAGTCTCGCTAATTTCATTTATGTTCGCCAAAAGGGTGCACCCAAGGGTAATGCTCGGCCGGTGCTTAATGCCCAGCATTTAATTGGTGATGACGAGCCATTTTTCGTATTTTTTGCTGATGATTTTTTCCGCAGTGATGTGCCACGTGCAAAGCAGCTGCTTGAGACGTACGAGAAAACCGGTAAGTCGGTGATTACACTCATCGAAGTTGAGGCAAAAGATGCAGATAAGTACGGCATGGCAGCAATCGATACTAAGCTTGACGATAAAACATTCGAACTGACGCAATTGGTCGAAAAGCCAGGTGAGGCTAATACGCCAAGTAACTATGCATCTGTCGGCGGTTATTTATTGACTCCAGAGATACTACCTATTATTGCCAAAGAAACTATTGATAAGAATGGTGAAATTACCCTTGCCGATAGTATCAATGAGCTTGCTCAGAAGGATAAGGTATATGGGCGATTCGTTGAAGGGATTTGGCATGATACGGGCGATCAACTTAAGTACATCAAAGCTGTTGTTGATGTCGCACTGGAGAGTCCGGAGTATGGCAAGCAGCTTGAGTCGTATTTGCGGGATCGTATAGCATAGGGATTATGGTATACTAACCATATGGATTGGGCATATGTACTCGTCATTATACTGTCAATTTTCTTAGCACTTTTTCTGCTACTTGGTATTATATTGGTTATCTTGCTGATTCGTGTGACACTTCAGATAAAATCCGTTACTGAATCTGCAGAACGAACTGCTAACAACATCGAAAATCTTGTTAGTAATGCAAGCAAGTTTAGTTCACCAAGTTTGCTCGCTCGTTTGATTTTCAAAAAAGCAAAAAACTTTACAAATAAAAGGAAAGGTGAACGATGAATAAGAAACTACTTCCTGTGGGTGCGGTAATCGGGGCAATAGCTGGTGTAATCGCTGGTGTTTTGACGGCACCAAAAAGCGGCAAAGAAACACGAGCTGATATCAAGAAGAAAGCCGATGAGCTCAAGAAGAACGTAAAAAAGCATGACAAAGGTCGCAAGTAAGCTAAAACGTGACCAGAGTATCGGCGCTCGTCGAGCATTGCTAGAGGAGCTGTTTAACGATCTCTATAAAGACCGACACAATATCTATATCATGAATTTTATTCGGGGTATATTTTTCGGCATCGGTAGTGCACTGGGTGCGACTGTTATAGTCGCATTTGTCGTATGGATACTAAGCTTTTTTGTCAATATTCCTCTTATTGGGCCGTCGGTACAGCAAGCCCAGGATCAGATACAAAGCTCTCAAAACCGGTAATGAATAGATAAAAAACGCCCGCCAGTCACCTGGCGGGCGTTTTTTATTTACCTGGTGTGACTGACGGGTTGAGGGATATGTGTGATCAGAGTTTTGCCAGGATGTCATCTGAGGCCAGCGAGTGACCTTGATCAAGTACTCGCTGTCTTGCTTTGGCGAGTAGATCGGCAGTGAACTCTTCGGACGCGCAGATGTCCTGATAGTGCAGGTTGTTCTTGGCGATGTATGTCAACTGCACCATTTTTCTGAAGACGCGCACAACACTGATCGTCGTGTCGTCTAGTAGCGTGACATGATTGCCTCGTGGTAGTGCAGTGAATCCTGCGCTGCAAAGGGCGCGTATGTCATCGCGCTTGCGAGCAAGATGCGTATCGATCGACACAATTGTTCCCATAAGGTGCTCCTAGTGTAGTCGCGAATAGAAGTAGGATATTAGTATAATATCATAAAAACAAATAAAACACAAGTACTTTCTTTTGTAAAAAGGTGGGATATATTAGCGACGAGTGCGGGTTTTTTGCTTACTGCTTGTAGTTTGTCGCTGAGACGATAGCGGTAAAAGTACAAATGCTGTCAGGAGTGCCCATACTATAGCGTTGATAAAAAATATTGCGATAGCTATCAATGCGATCTGTAATAATAATTGCCCTAGGCTGTAGTCAACAAGACCGATGAGGCCAGCGATAATAAGTAGCGCGACACCTCCAACGACATAAGCCTGCTGAAGTTTTTGTCGGTCGTTTGTTGATTCGCGCCAATCTTGGAGTAGCACATACAATGAAGTGATCATACTTTTATTTTATCATTATATAGATAAAAAGTCAATATTGCTGCTATTGGTATGTCGGTACGCTGAATGTTCAGGGTGGTGCTTGTAGAATTGTTTAAAAATGAGTATAACTATTGTATTGTAAGGAGTTTATACTATGAGCGATAGAAAGTTGCCGCGTATTATTACCCTAAAGTCACAGCCAGAGTTTCCGACAGAAGATATTAGTAGCGAGAACGCTGCGGTGGCAGGTCACTACCTAGAGAATGCACCAGAAGTAAGCGCGTATTATCAGGCTCATCATGATACGCTGCAGGTAGTGCATGATATTGGCAATGCTGCATTGGTGTGGGCAGATCTGTCGCCTCGTAATAATAAAGAGGAATATCAAGCGTTCTGCCAAGGCTTTTCCAATATTGATTACTTGGCGACGTTGCTTGATTCTCGACGACATATGCAGTTGGCTGATGGCGCGGGGATGCAGTATTTTTATTTGCAGCATGGCGACATGATTGATGTTGAGTTATCGAAACGGAGAAGAAGCTGGGCGGAATCACACCAAAATACAATGGAGCTACTGTCTCGGATGTCTGATCGACGCAATGAGTCCGCAAAGGCGTTTGCCGCACGCGCACTAGGCGCACAGGCAGCAAGCGAGATGCTCTACACCGTTGCTTGAACGGGTGTCTTTTGGCTATACTACAGATAATGAGCGACACTCAATACATTACGTCTGCGAACAACCAAACCATTAAAAGAGTAAAGCGATTACTGACGAGTAGTCGATTTAGGCGGGAGCAAGCCGAGGTGGTGGCAGAGGGTATTCATCTGACGAAAAGCTATCTGGTATCAGGTGGCACGCCAAAAACATATTTGTACGCAGAGTCGGCAATAGTAAATCCTGAAGTAAGCAGCCTGATAGAGAAGCTCCAGATGAATGGCGTAGTTGGAGCGGCTGTAAAAGACAGTGTATTTGAGGCGGTGTTTGATATACATGCTGGTGTTGGGATTGCGATTGTTTTTGAGTTGCCTATAAACCCACAGCGTCGTGATGAGGTAGGTGACGAGTTGTTGCTTGAGGACGTTCAGGACCCTGGTAATATAGGCACAATTCTTCGTACGGCTGCAGCGGTGGGAGTGCAATGCGTCTATCTATCTGCCAATAGCAGCTCGGTTTGGTCACCAAAGGCGCTTAGAGCAGGTATGGGTGCGCAGTTTAGCCTGAATATTTATGAAGGGGTTGATTTGGTCGAGCACGCCAGACATGCACAAGTGCCGTTGTTCGTCACGAGTCTTGAAAAGAGCGAGAGTATTTATGAAATTGACATGACACATCCTATCGGCTGGGTATTTGGCAATGAAGGTCAAGGTGTGTCGACTGAACTGATGGAACTCGCGTCAAAACGTGTCACGATACCGCAAGCAGTCACTGCAGTAGAGTCACTCAATGTATCGGCAGCGGTTGCTGTATGTCTGTTTGAACAGCAGCGGCAACGTTTAGTAGCGTGATCTAAAGCGACCATTGTGAATAAGACACAAGTAAAATATCATCAAACCCTATATAATGAATAGTAACTATGGCGGAGGTGCAAACGTTACAAGAAAAAGCAGGTGTACTCACACCGGCTGATTATGTGCATTTGCATAACCATACATATCATAGCGTGCTTGATGGCATGACAAAGGTGACAGATCTTGTCAATAAGATCAAAGAGTATGGGATGGAATCGGTGGCGATTACCGATCATGGCACAATGAGCGGTGCGATTGAGTTTTATAAAGCCGCAAAGGATGCCGGCGTACGTCCGATTATTGGCATGGAGGCTTATGTGGCTGCAAGGTCGCACAAAGACCGCGATTCTCAAAAGGACAAGGCGCGATACCACTTAATTATTCTCGCGATGAACAATACAGGCTACCAGAACCTTATGAAGCTCAGCTCTATTGCTGGCATTGACGGTTATTATTATAAGCCGCGTATTGACCGCGAATTACTGGAAAAGTATAACGAAGGTTTGATTATCTTGAGTGCATGCGCAAGTGGTGAAGTGGGTGAAAATTTGCGAGTTGACAATTATGAAGAGGCTAAAAAAATTGCCTCGTGGTATAAATCGGTATTTGGTGATCGGTATTATCTGGAGCTACAAGATCACGGTCATGAAGATAGTCCTGCAGCATGGGACGTCCAAGTGAAGATTAATAAACACTTGTTGCGAATGTCTGAAGAGCTAGATATCGAGTGTGTTGTAACGAGTGACGGCCACTACTTGACGCACGACGATCGAGACGCGCATGAAATACTACTTTGTGTCGGAACGGGTTCGTTTTTGTCGGACGAAAACAGGATGAGTCTGGCAGATTTTGAACTGCATGTCACTGAACCGCAAGATATTATATCGCGTTGGGAAAAGACGCATCCGGACGCGGTACGCAACACGAAGCGTATTGCTGAGCGTTGTAATGTTGATATCGAGCTTGGTGGAATCCTGATTCCGAAATTTCCGACACCAAATAATGAATCAGAAAAAGAGTATCTTGATCAGTTAGTGTATCGAGGGATGGCTGTTCGTTATGTAGGTAAGACACTCGATGAAGCAAAGAAAATGAAAAATAACGATATTCGAGCACTCCTGAGCGACGAGCAAAAGGAACGACTTGATATGGAGTTCGGCGTACTCGATCGTATGGGCTACAACGGCTACTTTTTGATCGTGCAGGATTTTATCAACTGGGGTAAAGACCAGGGTATTATTTTTGGGCCAGGTCGCGGATCGGCGGCTGGCTCGATTGTTGCTTACGCGCTCAATATTACTGACCTTGATCCATTAAAGTATGATTTGCTGTTTGAGCGCTTTTTGAATCCTGATCGTATCAGTATGCCTGATATCGATATCGATATTCAGGATACACGCCGCGACGAAGTGATACAGTACTGCGCTAATAAATATGGAGATGCGCGCGTGGCGAACATCGTAACGTTTGGCAAAATGGCGGCTCGAGCGGCTGTTCGTGACGTCGCACGGGTCTTGCAGGTGCCATATGCGGAGGCTGATCGTTTAAGTAAGATGATTCCTCCGCCAGTACAGGGGCGGCACATACCCTTGGCACAATCACTTAAAGACGATCCAGATTTGAAGCGTGAGTATGAGACAAATCCATCGGCAAAGCAAGTCTTTGATTATGCTGTTCGGCTTGAGGGGACGATTCGTAGCCATGGCGTTCATGCGGCAGGTGTTGTTATTGCGCCAGACGATATCGTCAATTATGCGCCGCTTGAGATGGCGCAAAAAGGTGTGGTCTCAACACAGTATCCGATGGGGCCGGTCGAAGAGCTTGGGTTGCTTAAGATGGACTTTTTGGGCTTGTCTAACTTGACGATTATCAACAATGCACTGCGTATTATTCGTAAAGTATACAAGGATGAGATTGATTTGTCGCAAATACCACTCGATGACGTGAAGACATACGAATTGTTCCAGCGTGGCGATACGACAGGTGTTTTCCAGCTCGAATCAGCAGGTATGAAGCGGTATCTGCGCGAGCTCAAGCCGACGGTATTTGACGATATTATTGCCATGGTAGCCCTTTATCGCCCAGGTCCTATGCAATTTATCGACAGTTTCATTAAGCGTAAGCATGGTCAAGAGAAGATTCGCTATTTGCATGCTGGTATGGAAAATTCACTCAAAAATACCTATGGTATTTTGGTTTACCAAGAGCAGTTTATGCAGATTAGTAAAGAGTGGTGTGGGTTTACTGGCGGGCAGGCGGATACGCTCCGAAAAGCCGTGGGTAAGAAAAATATGGAATTGATGCTCAAGGTTAAGCCCGAGTTTGTAGAGGGTGCTGTCGCGCATGGTGGTGCCGAGCGAGAGGTTGCTGAGCAGTTTTGGGAGCAGCTAGTTGAGTTTGCAAACTACTGTTTTAACAAGTCGCATGCAGCATGCTACGGGCTGATAGCCTATTGGACGGCCTACCTCAAGGCACACTATCCCGATGCGTTTATGGCTGCTTTGATGACAAGTGATGCCGATGATATCGACCGTTTGGCTATCGAAATTGCCGAAGCGCAGCATATGGGCCTTAAGGTTATGGCTCCAGATGTTAACGAGTCATTTGTGGAATTTGCAGTTGTGCCAGGCGAAAATATGATTCGTTTTGGGATGGCGGCAGTCAAGGGTGTAGGCGTAGCAGCTGTCGAAGAAGTGTTGAGGGCTCGCAAAGACGGTAAGTTTGCGAGTATCGAAGATTTTGCCAAACGAGTAAACGCGACGAAGTTTAATAAAAAAGCTTGGGAGTCGTTAATAAAGAGTGGTGGCTTCGATAGTATGGGCGATCGATCTGATCTGTTGTTTAATCTTGAAAATATCCAGGCTTTTGCGAGTAAACTGCAAAAAGAAGCTGCCAGTGGTCAAACCGACTTGTTTGGTTTGCTGGGTGAATCATCCGAAAGCGTACTTCCAACGGTCAAACTGCAGTCGGCGCCAGCCAAACATACCGAAAAAGAGCGTTTGATGTGGGAACGAGAACTGATGGGGTTGTATATTAGCGCACATCCGCTTGATCAGTATGTAGAGTATTTTGCTGAGCAGACTGTGCCGCTCGCTATGATTACCAAAGCGCACGATAACAACAAGGTGATTGTTGGTGGTCTGATTAATTCTATTCGTATTATCGTAACGAAAAATGGTAGTAAAATGGCTTTTGTCGCGATGGAAGACAAGACTGGCGATACTGAAGTAATAGTCTTTCCAAGTGTGTATCAGCAGATTGGTGAGCATCTCAAGCAAGACGTCGCAATACGTATAGAAGGAACGGTAAATTGTCGTGATCGAGATGGCAATATGACAAGTGATGTGAAGATTATGGCCGATCTCATTACGATTGTGACCGACGACGATCTTCGTAACTACCAGTCCACCGGACAGAACGCACCCAAACCTCGTCCTGGTGAAGTAAAGACATTTCGCAAGCGTGCCTCGGCGACCCCTAAGGTAACGAGTGCTCGACGAACAGAAGCTGTCGAAGCGTCGATGCCAAAGCCAATCACGGCTATGGAGATCGAAATCAAGAAGCTATTTGTACATGTGAAGAATCACGATGACCACAAGGCACTGACTGAGCTCAAGGAGATTAGCAGTCGTTACCCAGGTCCGTCGGACATCGTGCTGGTACTTGGTGAAGACAAAAAATCTGCTATCAAATTGCCCTTTACTGTCGATACCGCCGATGCTCTTGTGGGCGAGTTGGTGAAATTGCTTGGTGAAGACGCGGTAGTGCTTAAATAGACAAGTGATAGAGCGCAATGCCGGTTGCAACGCTGACATTAAAAGATTCTTTGCCGCCGCGCATAGGGATTTCGATAAGTGTATCGCACTGGACGCGGAGTTCTGGATAGATGCCGTCGATCTCGTTGCCAAGTAGCAGTGCTACTTTTTCGGGTACTTTGTAATCAGGTAGCATGACAGAACGTTCGTCTTGTTCTAGGCCGACAATAGTGTACCCCTGAGCTTTTAGTTCGTTAAGGGGTGGCTCTTCGTGGTATTCAAACGGTACCATGAGTTCGGCGCCAAGTGCGGTTTTATGAATCTGGCGCGTGAGTTTGTCGGCAAAATGTGGCAAGCGAGTGTCACCGTCGATAGTTGGGTAGGGTGTGTATCCGCTAAAGATCATTTTTGAGACACCAAATCCGTCAGCAGTACGCAAAAATGCCCCTACGTTATGTGTGGAACGGATATTGTGGGCAATAACGATGATATCTCTCATGTGCTCGTATGATTATACCCGATGAGTCACCTATTGCTGAAACACCCTGTTTAAAGGTATTATCATAAGCAGGATGGCGTACGTTAAAGAAGAAAATACAGCCGCACTCAACGAAGAACAAAAAGTTCAACGTCAGCGGAGGGAGCACGAAGAGAAATCTACTCAGTCTCGAGCAGCTATATTAGGCATGCCTTATCTTGATGCGCGTGAATTTGAGCATCAACTTGATCTTGTCAAAGATGAGATGATGACTGTCGATGAGATGCACAAATGGCGCATGGTGCCACTGCAGAAAGGCTCTGAGTATGAGCCGTATCGTTTTGGTGCGACAAGCAATACGCCGCAATCGGTCATCGAAAAAACACGTCAAGAATATGCAGATAAAGGTCGTGAAGCGCAGGTATTTTTGATCAGTAGTGGTGGCTATATGGTGCTCATGAACCGCTATGACCCACCAAAGAAAGTTATCTATCAGGATATTGCTATTGCTAAAGAAGGCGACAGCGCTACAATTGCAGAGGTCAGCAAAACGCTCAACTCAGTGGGCTCCGATCAAATCCTCGACTATCTGATTGATCAGGCAGATAAGCTAGGTGCCAGTGACATTCACGTCGAAAATCAACGCACATATATTCGTATTCGTATGCGCGTGGACGGCGTGCTGCACCCAGTAGCAGAGATCAATAAAGAGAAATATCGAGTTTTGATGGGATCGATTGGATCAAAGGCAAATATATCGAGCGCGGCAAAAACTTCTCAGTCAGGCCATATTCAAAAAGATATTCATCGAGACGGCGCATCACATCTACTCAATATTCGTATTGAGACCGTACCGACTATGTACGGGCAAGATGCAGTTTTGCGTCTCTTTAACTTTGACGAATCGATGCTTAATCTCGATCTTTTGGGTATACCGCAAAAAGAGCGAACAGAAATCGATGAAATTACACGGCACCCACGCGGCATGATGCTGATGGTTGGTCCAACTGGTAGCGGTAAATCAACGACGCTCTATAGTATCTTGAACGCCCTCAATACATCGGGACGCAAAATCCTTACGCTTGAGGATCCGATCGAATATGGCATCGCAGGCATTGCGCAAATCCCAATTGACACCACGCATGGACAGACATTTGCCGATGGTTTGCGTAGCGTATTGCGCCTTGACCCTGATGTCGTGATGCTTGGTGAGATTCGTGATGTTGATACGGCCAAGACAGCGATCCAGGCGTCTATTACGGGTCACTTGGTGTTGAGTTCGTTTCACGCCAACTCCACGTCAGCGGCCTTTAGCCGTATGATTGGTATGATTGGTATCAACCCAATATTTAGCTCGGCAATACGTCTGTTGATTGCTCAACGATTGGTACGCCGTTTACACGATGAATCAAAAGAAGAATACGATCCAGACGAGGCTACAAAGCGCTGGGTACAAAAAACACTCGAAGGTGTCTCGCCTGAGCGTCTGCATGGGATTGATTTGAATAACTTTAAGTTATGGCGCCCGCGCATTCACGCCGAGGCACCATTTGGATTTAAGGGTCGAATCGTAATCATGGAGCAAATGGTCGTAAATCGGAACATTCAAGCGTTTTTACGAGGTGATATTTCAGATGCAAACCCAGAAGCGATTGAGGCAGAGGCAAAAAAATCCGCCGGGCTTATCACGCTTATTCAGGCTGGCACACTAGCTGCGCTTCGCGGTGAAACAACTCTCGAAGAAGTGAATCGAGCTATTTAGTATTTTTTGTATTGCAGGCCCTTTTAAAACCTATAAAAGTGTGCTATAATAGTTAACTAATTGTATATAGAAAAGTAAGTGCCGAATAGCTAGGACACGGAGCCGCAGGGATACAACTGCGTGGCCGGCCAAGAGACTGTCGGACAAAGAGGAAATCATATGAGTTTTGCACTAATTCAAAAGGTAAATGACGAACAAAAAAAGCCAGCTGTTGTTGACGTACGTAGTGGTGACACAGTACGCGTACACCAGAAAATTAAAGAAGGCAGCAAAGAGCGTATTCAGATTTTTGAAGGCGTTGTTATACGTACCGATAACAAGCAGCAACATACAAGCCGTATTACTGTCCGTAAGATTGCAAGCGGTGTAGGTGTTGAAAAGAGCTTTTTGCTCCACAGTCCACTTGTAGAAAGAGTTGAGATTGTTCGCCGCGCTAAGGTACGTCGTAACTTCTTGTCATTCCTCCGTAATCGTAGCGGTAAGAGTGCGCGCTTGACAGCAGTACAGTTTGATCGCGAGGCGGTCAATACTGTTGCTGACAAGCAACCAGAGGCTGAAGCGCCTGCAGAGACTAAAGCTAAAGAAAAAACTGAAGCATAGTTTTTGCTGTACGAAGCTATATAAAATCGCTCTCGATCGAGAGCGATTTTATATAGAGAATAATTTCTATTGATGCCATGCATAGGCCTATAATTTTATTATAACATATAATATATAAATTTGCAATGTCGTACAATAGAGTCAATGATTCTTGGTATAGACGAAGTAGGGCGCGGACCATGGGCGGGGCCGCTAGTAGTAGGGGCGGTGGTGCTTGGTGGCGCAACGATTGATGGACTGACGGATAGCAAAAAGCTGACTAAAAAAAGACGACTAGAGCTCGATATGGTGATTCGTGAAAAAGTTGCGGGCTACGGGCTGGGTTGGGTGCATGCTCATGAAATCGATGAGGTAGGTCTGTCTGAGGCGCTAAGACTGGCTACGAGGCGAGCAGTTGAGCAGATCAAAGTGCCATATCACGAGATTATTATCGACGGCACAATCAATTTTTTAGCTGATACGAACAAAGGTCAATATGTAACGACAATGAAAAAAGCAGATCTACTGATACCGAGTGTCAGTGCTGCATCGATTGTTGCGAAGGTTGCACGTGACAGTTATATGGCCGCGCAAGATGCAGTATACGAAGGCTATGGTTTTGGCAGTCATGTTGGTTATGGCACTGCTGCTCACCGTGCGGCAATAGAAGCAAGAGGTGTGACACCATTGCATCGTTTGTCTTTTGCGCCTTTGCAAAAGTATGCCGATAACACGAGTGCTGATTTGTCATCGAGAGTATCGTCTACGACACCGCTACGAACAGAGCCTCGTAATCGTATGGGAGCTATAGCCGAGATAGAGGCGGCGAACTACCTAGTTCGTAAGGGTCACGATATTCTCGAACGTAATTGGAAGACTAAATATTGTGAAATCGACATTGTGTCGCTTCGGGATAGTGTGGTGCATTTTACTGAAGTCAAATACAGAAAAACAAATATTCAAGGCGATGGCTTGGCGGCAATCACGACAAAGAAACTTAACCAGATGCGATTTGCAGCTAAGCTATATGTTCAGTCGAAAAAGATTCAAGAAACCGATCTGCGGCTCGGTGTGATTGCAATGACTGGCACAGCGCCAATTGTTGAGCAGCATATTGTAATCGACTGACTATTTTAGCCCTAGAAGAGCTTTGCATACAGCGTCTTTATCGTGTTCTATGAGTTTTACGCGACCTTCGATTTCGCTTACGCCCATCATGATGACACGAGCGAGTGCTGGAATAGATTGCTTTGATTCAAAAAAGGCAAGATACTCATCGAGTTGTCGACGTGTCGTAAGTGCACTAGCGCTATAGCGTGGGTAGTCGTCATAGCTTTTATCGCCTGCAAACGTTTTTTCGATCCAGTCCCAGTTATCTCGAAGCCATTGCCATGCAGCTGTGCGACTATCGCGATTACGGATAAGATAGATGAACCAGCGCGCAACATCTTGCTGTCGGACGACGGTCGGGTCTTTGATTGCGTCGAGAAGCACAGCTGTTTTTTCTGCTATGCGCGTACTAGTGACGCCAATACAAATGTCCTGACGTAAATCGCCAGACTGCGTCGACTGGTAGGCTTTGACGAGATCGTCAACGATCGAACCGTTGCCATGACGCGTGACCGAGCTGAGGATCAGGGATCGTAGCTCTGGGTCGAGTTGATCGATTGGTGTTGAATCATAGAGTCTTTGAGCGGTTGCAATCGCATCTGGCACCTCACCATAAAGAGACAGGCTAATGATAGTACTACGGAGTCTTGTGTCTTCTTCGGGCTCGTTTGGCTTTGGCTGCCATCCAAGTCTTTCGTATTGAACGTGTGCAATATCTGCTGAGAATTGCCGTAGTTTTTGCTCGGCTATGTCATTGTCCTCGACAAATTTTCGTAATTCGGCTAGAGCTAGTGAAATAATATTCCATACTGGCTCTTCTGTCTCATGAGAATAGGCTTGGATAAGTGGCAGTAGCTGGTCGCTGCTTATGATGCCGCCGCGAGCGAGTAGTGTTGTCTCGTCGAGCAGTTGGACACGACCGATAGAATCGAGCGAGCCATCGGCAACGCGTTGCATAAGCGCTTGTTGCGACAGTTCATCGTACTGCGTGATGAAGTGCGCGCTGTCGCTGCGGTTGAGCTGCACTGGTTCTGTCGAAGTGAGTGATATGCTGTGCGTATCAAAGAGCGCAGGAAGTCCGTTGCCTGAGCTGTCGAGTGGAATTGGCCAGGTTTTGTTGGATGGTTCGTGAGGCCCAACAAAAAATTGCTGTTGGGTGAGCGAAAGTTGATCGCCACTTCTTGTAAGTGTCACGACTGGGTAGCCTGATTGTGATATCCAGGTATTCATGATGTGTTTTATCTGTTTGCCGCTGGCTTGTTCGAGCGCCTCCCAAAGATCATTACCGACAGTGTTTTTATAGGCGTGACGATCAAAATACGCTTTGAGTCCAGCGCGAAACGCATCATGTCCAATGTAGTGCTGAATCATACGCAAGAGACGGGCACCTTTGGCATAAACGATCGCACCATCAAATAATGTACTGATCTCGTCGGGGTGGTTGACGTCAACTTGGACTGACTGCACGCCGTCAATGGCATCGCGTCGTAGGGCCATGATTGATTCGTTGGTGACAAAGTCAAGCCAAATGTTCCATTCTGGGTGTAGGGCGTCAATAGCGACGTACTCCATGAGCGTTGCAAAACTTTCATTGAGCCAGAGGTCATTCCACCATTGCATAGTAACCAGATTGCCAAACCACATGTGTGCAAGCTCGTGTGCGATAACGGTTGCGATATAGTGACGGCTATCGATACTTGTCAGTTGTGGATCGGCTAGTAGAGTTGTCTCGCGATAGGTGATGAGTCCCCAGTTTTCCATAGCACCACTACCAAAATCAGGGAGCGCAACGTGATCGCTTTTTGGAAGAGGGTAAGGTGTATCGAAGTAATCATCATAAAAATCGATCGTACGTGATGCAATATCGAGTGCAAAATCGAGACTTTTGGCTGGCTGTGCTGGCGTTGCCCAAACGTTCACCTCGACGCCACTTTTTGTTGTTGTAGTTTTTTTGTGAAGTTCTCCTACGACGAACGCCAGTAGGTATGTACTCATGAGAGGAGTTGTTTCAAATGCAGTGATGAGTTTGCCGTCTTGGGTATTTTGTGAGATCACCGGCATATTTGATAACACCTCTTGACCTGCTGTGGTAGTGAGTGTCAGATCAAAGGTTGCTTTTGCAGCTGGCTCATCGATACATGGAAATACTTCGCGTGCATGGTGTGACTCAAACTGAGTCGCAAACAGCTCTTTTTTTGCGCCGTCATGCTCGTAGTAGCAAGGGTATAGACCGTGCATCGCATCGGTGATCGTGCCCTTAAAGGTCACTTCGATGCTGTGTTTTCCTGGCGTCACATTTGTACCTGTAATAATAAGTTCGTCATGTTGACTCATCTTGAAGTTCGCTGCCTGTTTGTCAACAGTGACACTCTCGATGGCAAGGTCTTTGGCGTGAAGGCTGATTTGCTTGCTAGTGTCTTGCACGGTGCCATTTATCAGTACACGACCGTCAAAAGTGCGAGCGGGTCCATCGATTGCGATATCTAAAGAGTAATTATCGGGTGTAAAGTATTTTAGTAGTCGAGTTACAGTAGTCATATATTCAGTATACTAGAGATATGAATGCTAAGCGACTACGACTCCGACGAGTAAGTTTTTTGTTGATGAGCGCGATCATAGGCGTATCTATGCTTTATGCAAATCCAAGTATGTGGCAAGTGGCGCCAGATCCTGTGGAGTCGCCTGATCAACAGAGTCCTCCGTCCATGCACTCGGTAGTGAGCGCAAAAAGCGCATTAGAAGCACTACCAGTCAAGGGAAAGGCGCCAAAAACTGGCTATGCTCGCACACAGTTCGGCAACGGATGGGAGCGTCGCGGATTGTGTGATATGAGGAATATTATTCTGAATCGTGACCTTAGCAATGTTGTCCTAGGAGATGAGTGTAAGGTGTTGTCTGGCAAACTAAATGATCCCTATACCGGAGCAGAGATTATGTTTGTGCGCGGTGCTGATACGAGTGACAGAGTACAGATAGATCATGTAGTAGCCCTTAGTAATGCTTGGCAAACGGGCGCCCAGCAGCTTGGACTTGAGACACGCATGGCTTTGGCGAATGATCCACTCGAGTTATTGGCGGTTGATGGTCCGGCGAATCAGCAAAAATCTGACGGAGACGCTGCGACTTGGTTGCCGTCGAACAGGCAATTTCGTTGCCAGTATGTCGCTCGCCAAGTAGCGGTAAAAACAAAGTATTCGCTATGGGTGACACAGGCAGAACATGATGCGATAGAGCGAGTGCTTGGGGCGTGTCCGGGACAGTTACTGCCAGTCGAGTAGCTTGCAATCTGAATCATGGTGTCGTATACTATAGGTAGTACATTCCGGCCGGCAGGTCGGATTTTTTCATCAAAGAAAGGATAATAGATACATGGAAGACTTGAATATAAAGCAACTGACTCTTGCGGTACGGACTATCGCTGAAGAGAAGAATCTGCCAGAAGAAACAGTATTGAGCGTCATTGAGCAGGCTATTGCTGCGGCCTGGCGTCGTGATAACGGAGAGCGTGATCAAGAAGTTCGTGCAGAGCTAAATATCAACGATGGAACGGCTAACGTGTATGTGGCTCGCGAGGTTGTTGAGGCTGTCGGGAGCGATGCGCTCGAGATCAGTCTCGATGAGGCAAAGAAAACAAAAAATGATGCACAAATTGGTGATATTATCGAAGAATCGCACGAAGTGACATCATTTGGCCGAGTCGCTGCCCAAACCGCAAAGCAGGTAGTATTGCAGCGTCTTCGTGAGGCTGAGCGCGAAGTAGTGTTGGCTGAATATGAAGATAAGATCGGTACGGTTGTTACAGGTACAGTGCAGCGCGTTGAGCCGCGCGTTGTGCGCGTTGAGCTTGGCAAAGCAACGGGTATTTTGCCACAGAGCGAGCAGATTCAAGGTGAATTTTACAGTATTGGTAGCCGTATTAAGGTATTTATTAAAGACATCGAACGCGATAATCGTGGACCTCAGCTTATTTTGAGCCGTGGCAATGAATTGTTTATCGAGTACTTGTTCCGTCAAGAAGTGCCAGAGATGGAGACAGGGGCTGTGGATATCAAAGCAATTGCTCGTGAGGCGGGTCGCCGCACTAAGCTGGCTGTAATCAGTACGGTACCTGGTGTTGATCCTGTAGGCACATTTGTTGGTGGTCATGGCACCCGCGTACAGGCTGTAATGAATGAAGTAGGCGATCAAGAGAAGATTGATATCATTACCTACGATGAGAATTCAGAGCAGTTTATTCGTAATGCATTAAGTCCTGCAGAAGTCGTGAAGGTTGAAATCAATGAAGAGGAAAAACGAGCCAAGGTTTTTGTTGCCGAAGAGCAACAGTCAATTGCTATTGGTCGTGGTGGGCAAAACGTGCGTCTTGCAAGTCGCTTGACTGGATATGAGCTCGATATTGAAACGGCTGTTGCGGAAAAAGCGGCCGATCCAAAGCCAAAGAAGAATATTGAAGATAGCTTGATGAGCGCTGTTGACGAAGCTTCTGACGAATAAGAGCAGAGTAGTAGATATTCTATAAGACTTAAATTAGCACTCACTTGACCTGAGTGCTAATTTTGCGCTATACTTGATATAGCGGTCAGTACAAAGTGAGCGAAAGTGCTTGCGCTGACGCAACGGAGGAACGATAATAGTATTATGCCTGAGGATTTTGCAGAATTTATTTCGCACCTCACCGACAATGCGCGGACGAGTTTGCAACACGCCGACGCAATTGCGCGAGGCTATGGGAGTGCGTATATCGGCACCGAGCATTTGCTACTGGGTGTATTAGCTCAAGGCGGCTCTATGGGTGCAAAATTGCTCGCCGATGCAGGAGTAACGCTCGATCGTGCAGAATTGGCACTGAATCTCACGCCACGAACATTGGTAGTGAGTACGGGCGCAAAAGGTTTGTCGGAAACAGCAAAGCTAACGCTCAAGATGAGCTGGGATATTGCCCAAGAATTCCACCAAGACTATCTAGGTACTGAACATATCCTCTACAGTATTTTGAGTCAAAAGAACGCGCGCGCAACTGTATTGCTACGTGATATGAGTATTGATGTTTCAGAGTTAACGAGTGAATTGGAAGATTACTTTGATCGTCAGCACAATGATTACCACCATTCAGTTGAAGAGGCGACAAAGCAGCGTACAGGTAAGCAGCGTCGAAATGGCGCCCTCGACACTTTTGGCACCGATTTGACTGTAAAAGCTCGTGCAGGCGAACTCGATCCTGTTATTGGACGGGATGCTCAGCAAGAACGTTTGATTACTATTTTGAGTCGTCGTACAAAAAATAACCCTGTACTTATCGGTGAGCCGGGCGTAGGAAAGACTGCAGTAGTAGAGGGCTTGGCTCAGCGGATTGCGCGTGAGGATGTGCCTGATCATCTCCTTGATCGTCGTGTCGTGCAGCTTGATTTGGCAGCGATGATTGCTGGTACAAAATACAGAGGTGAATTTGAAGAACGACTCAAAAAGGTGATAGACGAGCTTAAGTCTCAAAAAAACGTTATCGTGTTTATAGACGAGCTGCATTTGCTTGCTGGTGCTGGTGCAGCCGAAGGTGCAATGGACGCAGCGAATATGCTTAAGCCGGCACTTGCACGAGGCGAACTGCATCTTATTGGTGCGACAACACTCGATGAATATCGAAAACATATCGAAAAAGACAGCGCATTAGAACGCCGCTTTCAGGCGATTGTTGTCAAAGAGCCAAGTCTGAAAGATACTATCGCAATTTTGCGTGGCCTCAAGTCATACTACGAAAAACATCACGGGGTAACGATCGGTGACGAAATTATTGAGCAATCTGTCTATATGGCTGACCGTTATGTGAGTGACCGCAATATGCCCGATAAGGCCATTGATGTTATCGATGAAGCAGCGGCACTTGTGCGCGTTAAGCGTGGTCGTCGTCCTAGCAGAGCGCGTGATTTTTCAAGACAGCTCAAAGATCTTAACGAGAAGATGGAAGACTCTGTCATTGCCGAAGATTACGAAAGAGCAGCTCTTTACAAAACGCGTATCAGCCAGCTGAGCGAAAAGCTAGAGGCTCTACGTGAAAACGATGAAAAAAAATCACCTGTAACATTAAGCGATGATGATGTTGCGCACGCAATTGCAACTATGACAGGCATACCTGTGAAACGACTACAAAAATCGGAAGTAAAGCTCTTAACTCATCTCGAAAAGCATCTTGCAAAGTACGTGATTGGACAACACGAAGCTGTCGAAAAAGTGTCACGCGCTATCCGTCGTAGTCGCAGTGGTGTGGCGAGCCATAAACGACCAATCGGCTCTTTTGTCTTTATGGGTCCTACAGGAGTTGGAAAAACTGAGTTGGCGCGTGTGTTGGCTCGAGAAGTCTTTGGTAGCGAGGACGCATTGATCAAGATTGACATGAGTGAATTTGGTGAACGCCACAATACGAGTCGTTTGGTTGGTGCGCCAGCTGGTTATGTAGGCTATGAAGATGGCGGTAAGTTGACGGATAAAATTCGTCGTCAGCCATACAGTGTAGTGTTGTTTGACGAAATTGAAAAAGCACATTCCGATGTATTTAATATGCTACTCCAGCTCTTAGAGGACGGTAAGCTAACAGACGCAAAGGGTAGAGAGGTTGATTTTACAAATACTATCATCATACTAACGAGTAACTTAGGCGCCGACCGCATGATGAAAGAATCGTCTCTTGGGTTCCATGCGGTATCCGCAAAAGACAACAAGCAGCTTGATGTTGTGCATGAAGAAAATGCAGCGGCAGCACGCGACGCGCTTAGTAAACGAATGCGTCCAGAGCTCATCAATAGGTTTGATGCCATCGTTACGTTCCGAGCTCTCACTCGCAAAGAAGTTGGTAAAATTTTCGACAATCTCATCGGAGAATTACAAGATAGGTTGCAGCGTAAGGGCATTCGTATTGCGGTGACGCCATCGGCTAAAAAATATCTTATCGACAAGGGGTATGATGAAAAATTCGGTGCTCGACCGTTAAGGCGCGCAATCCAAGATGAGCTGGAGCATCCACTAGCGGAAGGTATTTTGTCGGATAAGTATGAAAAAGGAACAGTGCTGAATGTTGCGGCACGAGGGGGGAGATTGACAATCAATGTGGCAGCCGAACAGCCGGCGTAAACACAGCGTTGGCAGTACCGTCACGCGCTTAGTAATGACGGCAGTGCTTTTACTATTGAGTTTGGCTGTGTGGACGAATCGGCAGTATATTGCTGATTCAATACAGTATTGGCGCTATGAGCCAACGGCGGCGGTGCAATCAATTGTTGATAAGGTTGCGTTTTCCGACAAAGGCACTTTTTTGTTTTATGCGTCACATCCGACGCTAGACGGTAGTCAGAAGTTCAACGAATCATGTAGTCGCAAGGAGCAGCACACGGCAATTCTTGGTTGTTATGCGAATAATCGAATATATCTTTATGATATTACTGACGAGCAGCTTAAAGGGATCAAAGAGGTGACAGCGGCGCATGAGATGTTGCATGCTGTGTATGTCCGGTTATCAACGACTGAACGAGAACGAATCGATGGACTATTGGAAAAAGAATACCAAAAACTAGCAGCTCAAGAGGGGTATGAAGAGCGGATGGCGTTTTATGCTCGCACTCAGCCAGGTGAGAGGCAAAACGAGCTCCACTCTATTATTGGAACAGAAGTCGCAGAAATTGGGTCGGAATTAGAAGCACACTATGCTCGGTACTTTGCCGATCGTAAGAATGTGATCGCACTTCATGATAGCTATAGTGCAGTGTTTCGGCAGTTAGAGAAAGATGCTTCTGTCATTAGGCAGCAGCTCGAGGTAATCGAAGAAGAGCGACGTATAGCGATCGCCAGTTACTCGCAAGCACTTGACGAAATTGAGGCAGAGATTGATGCATTTAATGCACGGGCACAGCGTGGTGGATTTGCTTCTCCGGCAGTCTTTAATCGAGAGCGAAGTGCGTTAGTGGCGCGCACGGCCGAGCTTGAGAGCCAGCGTGTACGGATTAATCAAATGGTCATCGATTATAACGAACTAGTCATACGCTACAACAACACAGTTGTTCGATCGCAAGACCTTTACAAGAGTATCGATAGTTCGCTTGCACCTATACCTGCGATATAATATTAATATGGCAAAAGTTAAAACTACATTTGTGTGCCAGAACTGCGCTGCTACTTACCCGAAGTGGACAGGACGGTGCGATAATTGCGGCGAATGGAATACACTCGTAGAACAGACTCCCGTTTCGAGCGGTAGGTCTGCCGTAGCCCGTAGCCAGGGTGCAGTGCTCGCGACTCAGTCGCTTCAGTCAGTTGTTCGCGAAAAACACACCGAACGCTTGTCTACTGGTATCGCAGATCTTGATATGGTGCTTGGAGGAGGAATCTTAATCGGTGGAGTTGTACTGATTGCTGGTCAGCCAGGAATTGGTAAAAGCACACTGCTGCTTCAGGCAACTGCACACGTTGCCGAAGCATCACCTGTTTTGTACGTAAGTGGAGAAGAATCGGCGAGTCAAGTGAAGTTACGAGCTGAGCGACTTGGGGCAAACGGAAGTGAACAGCTTCATTTTGCTGCTAGTACGAGCGCAGATGACATTGCAGCGACAATCCGATCGGGCAACTATAAGCTTGTTGTAGTAGACTCGGTGCAAACATTGGCTTTGGCTGAAATTACTTCGGCACCAGGTAGCGTGAGCCAGATTACAAATAGTAGCAATGTCATTATTCAGGCCGCCAAAGCGACGTCTGCGGCTGTTATATTGGTCGGGCATGTGACTAAAGAGGGCTCGATCGCGGGTCCAAAAGTACTCGAGCATTTGGTTGATGTCGTCTTGCAGTTTGAAGGCGATAGGTATGGTGGATTTAAGATTGTGAGAGCTATCAAAAACCGTTATGGCTCAACGAGCGAAACAGCAATATTCGAAATGAATGAAAAAGGATTAGCTATTGTTGAGAATCCTTCGGCTGCACTGCTCGCAGAGCGTCAAAATGCCGATGGATCGGTAGTGCTTTCAACTATGGAAGGTACTCGGCCACTGCTCGTAGAAATACAGGCACTTGTCAATCCAACAAGTTTCGGCTATCCTAAGCGTACGGCTAGTGGGTTTGATTTAAACCGTCTCAATCTCTTGATTGCCGTTTTGGAACGGCGCACGAAACTGAATTTATCGGATAAAGATATTTATATCAATGTCGTTGGAGGGTTAAAATTAGCTGATCCAGCTGCAGACTTGGCGGTATGTATGGCGATCGCAAGTGCAGCTGCCGGAAGAAGACTCGATGATGGTGTCGTCGTATTCGGAGAGGTTGGCTTAGGTGGTGAGGTGCGTTCGGTGAGTGGTACACCACGTCGTATAGAAGAAGCAAAAAAACTCGGTTTCACCAAAGCCATTGCCCCTAAAACGGATAAAAAAAGTACGTTTATAGTGGGGGTGAAAGACTTGCGCCAAGCATTGATTGATTATTTACAAAAATAATCATAGAACATAAATCTATAACATAGCCGTTACGTAGGCTATAGTTGAAAAAGGAACTTATGAAAGAAATTGAAATATTAATTATTATTGGACTTCTTGCTGTTTTGATTGCGGAAGTTTCGTATCTTGTTGTGAAATTACCTCGCCAAGCGGGAGGTCGAAAGCGTTATATATTTGTTGACACATCTGTATTAATCGATGGGCGCATTACTGCAGTCGCAACCTCTGGCTTTATTGGAGATACACTTGCGATTCCGCGGAGTGTCATAGGTGAGCTGCAGTACTTAGCAGATAATGCCGATGCAGATAAGCGCACAAGAGCGCGTCATGGACTTGATGTGGCGCGTGAGCTTCAGCAGCTAGATGGTGTAGATGCAGTGCTGTTTCAGGATGGATCAAAAGCGGAAGAGGGTGTCGACGAACGTTTGTTGAATCTTGCTAAAAAGTATAATGGCGCAATCTGTACCATTGACTACAATCTTAATAAGGTTGCTGCAGTCGAGGGTATCCGAGTGTGTAATGTAAATGAGCTTGCAAAGAATTTGCGTATGGCATATTTGCCGGGTGAAAAGATTCTTCTAGAGTTGACCCAAAAAGGCCAAGATGGTCATCAAGCCGTAGGGCATTTGCCCGATGGTACTATGGTTGTCGTAGAGAATGCCTCAGCCCATATTGGCAAAACGGTCGAAGTTGAATTTATTCGAAGTTTACAGACGGCAGCTGGAAAAATGATGTTTGCAAAAAGAGTAGAAGCAAAGCAGGCCCAGTCTGGAAATAATAGTCTTCCGCAAACTCCTGCAAAACAACGCACAAAACAACAAAGTGCCGGTCGAAAAGCAACTAATAGCAATCGTCGTGCGGTAAAGCCTAAAAAAGACAAAGAAGATAATCTTATAGAGCTTGTGAACCGTCAGTCATAGTTTATAAGAAGAATAGCCGAGTATTATGCGTAGATATACGCTAAGATACTCGGCTATTTGATTGCGGACACTTATTTTATGGATACGGAACTGATGAGCTGGCTCCGCCCGTGTAGTAAAGACTGTCAGTGACCGTGACGTTGATATCCATCGTGCCGCTAGGCTCAGGTGGCGTATAGAGCGCCTCGTAGCTACCGCCCGAACTAATTGTTTGCGACAATACATTTGAGCCGTTAACTGTAATTTCAATATTTGTAAGTGCGGCTTTACCTTGGGTTGCGTTGACTGTTATTTTCCGTGCACCTCCAGGTGCGCCAGTGACGCTTATTCCCGATACAGCTGGTTTGGCGTCATCACATTTATGAGCGTCATCATCTTTGGTCGCGTCATAGCCGTCCGAGGCGATGAAAAGCTCTCGTCGGTTGCTTGCATCGGTTGACTTGATAACGTCAATCTCTATGCGAGCTCCTTGCGGGGTGCAGTCGGTAGCCTTCTTTTTTGAGACCTTATCAAAAACCATCTTTGCACGCTGATTGGCTTTTGCTTTATTGTACCAAGACGGATATAGCTCTCGGCCAATTTTTTGAATGCCGTCAGGTTGTGTATACCAATCGCCTTCTTTCCACTTTCCCTCTTTGGCATAGATTTCCTGATGTGCAAATGTCATAACACTATTAACAATAGGTCCAGGGATAGAAGAGTTACCGTTTTTGAGTGGACTAGTGTCAGGATTGCCGAGCCAAACGCCAATAGTGAGTGCCGGACTGTAGCTCATCATCCAGATATCTTTTGATTTGCCATTGACGTCCGATGTACCGGTCTTGGCAGCGGTTTTGACCCGACCATTATCGACGACAAGGCCTGGGAAGTTACGTCCGTAGAGACCTGCGCGTGCGCTATCGTCACTGAGAATGTCAGCTATGATGTATGCAACTTGAGGATCAATGACTTGTTTTGCCGTATTGTCCTGCCATTTTTTGAGTACGTCATTGTTACTATTTCTTACCTCGAGAATAGACGAACTTTTCTTGTATTTGCCTTCACGCGCTAACGTACCAAAAGCATTGACGTGATCGATCTGACGCGTGCCACAGCCGCCAATAGCTGCTGCAAGCCCAACTTGGGCATCTGCCCCTTGGGTACAGTAGTGAGTGTCTCCTGCGGCTCGCATCATTTCTAGTGACGGTGCAACTCCAGTGATCGCCATGGCTTTAATTGAAGGAATATTTCTTGAGAGCCCGAGGCTTTGACGTATCGGAATATTACCCCTGAAGCCTTTGTCGGCGTTGTTCGGCGTGTAGTTGCCCTCAAAAGTCGTTCTGACATCTGGTATGACAGTACCACTACCGTAAATATTTTTATTTGAATCTTCATTTTCTGACAGGAGCTTGGCAAAAACAAACGGTTTTATACTCGAACCCGGCTGAATAAATGCGGTAGCTGCGTTATCTTGACCAAAATCAGGGTACTCATAGTCACGGCTACCAACTAATGCAACTATTTGTCCGGTCTGTGTATCCTCAACAGTAGCGGCGCCATTTGTAAAGCCGGCATAATTCGGCTTACATGAATAAGAGAATCCTTCACAATCAAACATCTCTTTCATACTTTCTTCGAGCTTGTTTTGTATGCGTCGATCCAAGGTTGTCGTGACAGTGAGTCCGCCTCGTCCAACAGTTGCTTTGCCCAGTTCGGCTTCGAGTTGTGATCGTACCATCTGAACAAAATGAGGTGCCTTGATATCTCCAAACTGAGAGGATTGGGGCAATATAGTCTCCAGTATTGGTTCCGATTTGGCTGCATCTGCCTCTGTCTTGGTGACATGGCCCTCCTCAACCATGGCGGCAAGCACTCTGTGTTGGCGACTCAAGAGAGCATCGTGACCACCTGGATTATAGGGATCATAAAGACCAGGTTGATTTGGTATGGCGGCTAACAATGCCGACTGAGCCAGATTTAACTCTTTTGCATCAATGCCAAAATATGTTTTTGCAGCAGACTGTACGCCATTGCGTCGTCCACCGTATGGTGATTCATTGAGGTAAAGATTCAAAATCTCATCTTTGTCATACATACGCTCTACTTCAATCGACAAGATGACTTCTTTGATTTTGCGGGGAATACCTTTGATGCCGCGCTCCTGGGCTTCATCTGCAAAGAAGACCTGTTTGACAAGCTGTTGTGTAAGTGTGCTGCCACCCTGGGTGCTACCTCCGCTGTAGTTGTTAATCATGGCGCGCGTAATTCCCGTAAAACTAATACCGCCATGTTTATAAAAATCACGATCTTCAATCGCAACGGTGGCCTTTTTCATAAGTGGACTGATTTCATCGCCTTTAACAACGAGCTTGTAGTCGCCCTCGCCCTTATCTTCCCATAGCAAAGCATCTTCGCCCCCTGCTGGACCTTGTTTGTCATAGTAGCGAGTAACGGTTGTATGGACGCGCTTGGCAAGTTCTTCGGGACGGATAGCATCGAGATCCTTTCGAAAATAGGCAAAGAGGGCGCCAACCATTAATACAAGTGCAAGTGCGGTAATGCCAGCGATTTTCAGTAGCATCATGCCGCCCTTTTTACTAAACCAGTAACCAGCAACGCGCTTAGGGTGTAGGCGAGCAAGCGTGCGTGCCACGGGGTGCTTAGGGAGTGTCGCTAAATACTCCGCTTTCTTACGGTGCTTTGCGTCTTTTTTCGTCTTACGTTTATGTGCCAGATTGGCATACACGTTGAGTTTACGCGCACTTTTTCGTTTCGCCACAATTCCTATTTCCCATAAGCAATATTGCTCTCTATTATAGCACGCTAGAGGCGTCTAAAATACAAATTTGCAGACGTTTTTCTGGTATACTTGAACAGATATGACACTTTCAGAAGAACTTGCGTGGCGTGGTTTCACTAATCAGACAACACTTGCCGATCCAAAGAAGCTTGATGGTGAGCCGATAACATTTTACTTCGGAGTTGATCCAAGTGCCGATAGTATGACAATCGGCAACCTAGGTGCTGCTATGATGGTGCGTCATTTTATTGATTATGGACACAAAGCTATCTTGCTCGTCGGTGGAGCAACCGGTATGATTGGCGATCCAGATGGCAAGAAAGATGAACGCAGCCTAAAGTCACTTGAGGAGATTGAGCATAACAAAGCGGCAATTATAGCGCAATATCAAAAGATTTTTGCTGGACACGATTTTGAAATTGTCGATAACTACGATTGGTTTAAGGAGATAGATTACCTGTCTTTCTTGCGTGACGTGGGAAAACACGTACCGCTTAGTACTATGTTGGGTCGTGATTTTATCCAAGCGCGTCTTGGCGAGGGGGGCAGCGGCATCAGTTATGCAGAGTTTAGCTATGCACTTATTCAAGGTTATGACTTCCTCCATCTTTATCGTACCAAGGGAGCAACACTCCAGCTGGCTGGCGCCGATCAGTGGGGTAATAGTATTACTGGCGTACAGCTGATTCGTCGACTCGAAAGCGCTGAAGCGCACGTATGGACGACTCCACTTGTTATTAATAAAGCCACTGGTCAGAAATTTGGCAAGACCGAAGAAGGTGCTATTTGGCTCGACGTAGCCAAAACGAGTGCTTATAGGTTTTATCAATTTTGGCTCAATGTTGACGATGAGGGCGCAATTGATTACACCAAGGTATATACATTGCTCAGTCGTGAGCAAATAGATGAGCTCGCAAAGAAGCAGCAAGCAAACCCTGGTGCACGAGATACTCAAAAAACATTAGCCTATGAAGTGACAAGGCTTGTACATGGCGAGCAGGCAGCAGGTAGTGCGCGCAAGGTTACCGCTGTGTTATTTGGTGCGTCGGATTTTACAAGTCTCAGCGATGCAGATATTGAACTACTTGCCCAAGAGATCTTGGTCGGAGCGACTGGCTCGAGTGTCGTCGATTTGCTTACTGATATGGGGCTAGCTGCTAGTAAAGGCGAAGCACGCCGACTTATTTTGGGTGGTGCAGTGTCCATTAACGGGCATAAGATTCTTGATGATCAAATAGTTACCGAAAAGTCATTGATCAAAAAAGGTAAAAATAGTTTCTTGCTCGTCCGTTAAGTGTCGATCGATGTTATAATTAAGACTCGATATGATTCTAAAAGGAGGGGGAAATGCCACTACCTGATGCCGCTACGCAGCATTTATCTGCAAGTGCTATAAAGAACATCAATGATTGGTTGACGCAGCCGAAGTACGCACAGTACAAAACTGAACTAGAAAGCCTGATTGAAGCTAGCGAGTGGAAGCAGCTTGAGGATGCATTTTTTAAGGTCATTGAATTTGGCACTGGTGGTCGTCGCGGAACAACAGGTATCGGATCTAACCGTATTAATCGTGTGACGATTGGCGAATCAGCACAAGCACTATGTGAGTACGCGACCGAACATGATGCGACGGCGCCCCAAAAAGGTGTTGTGATTGCCTGCGACACTCGACTTAGCTCGCCTGAGTTAAGTCAGTATGCTGCTCAGGTGTGTGCAGCTGCTGGGTTTAAGGCGTATATATTCGAGAGCTTTCGATCGACACCTGAGCTAAGCTTTGCTGTGCGGCATCTTGGTGCGGCAATTGGTATTGTTGTGAGTGCGAGCCATAATCCGCCTGCTGATAATGGCTTTAAGGGATACTGGAGCGATGGTGGACAGCTGGTAGCTCCGCATGACAATGGCGTGCTCGAAAAAGCGGCGGCTATTACAGAGATTCGTGATGTAAATTTTGATCAAGCAGTTCAAGCAGGGGATATTGTAATTATTGGCAAAGAGGTTGACGATGCATATATTGCGGCAGCTGTAGCGCAGGCGGAAAGCAATGAGCGTGATGCGAAGATTGTCTATTCACCACTACATGGCGCAGGGCAGACAAACGTACTGCCGGTATTGCAGACTGCTGGATTCAAGGATATCTCTGTCGTTAAAGCTCAGATGGCGCCTGACGGTAATTTTCCGACTATCGAAAATGGTAAGCCAAATCCAGAAGAGCGAATCGCTAACGATCAGGCTGTTGCGCAAATGCTTTTTGAAGGTGCTGATATTGCAATTACTAATGATCCGGATGCAGATAGAATAGGTGTAGTAGTACGTGTTGGAGACAGAGCGGAGTATTTAAGCGGTAACCAGTCTGCTGTATTGGCAACTGACTTTACTTTGCTGAAGAAACAGCAAAAAAATGAATTAACGACCCAGCACTATATTGCAAAGACAATCGTTACAACGGATATGCTTGATGCGCTCGGTAGTTATTATGGCGTGATGGTGTACGGTAATTTTTTGGTAGGGTTCAAGTATATTGGTGAGCTACTGTTGAAAAAAGAACAAACCGATGAAGTCTTTGTGATTGGGGGCGAAGAAAGTTACGGTCTACTAAAAGGTGATTACGCAAGGGATAAAGATGGAGCGGCTGGGGCGTTGCCGCTAGCAGAGTATGCGGCCGAGCTCAAAGCTCGGGGCAAAACACTCTATGATCGACTGCTTGAGCTTTATGCTAAGCACGGACTGTATATTGAGCGACTCGATAACGTGCAGAGTCCGGGTGCGGATGGGTTTAGCCGTATGCAGATGATTATGAAGAGTCTGAGAGTGCAGCCTCCGGCAGAGATCGGAGACTATAAAGTCACTGCTGTACTAGACTATCAAACGCTTGAGCGGCGTGATCTCAAGACCGGAGAGATTACGACTATCGATTGCATCTCGGGTGATGTTGTCGTCCTCGAGTTGGGCGATAGTCGTCGTCGTATCACCGTGCGACCAAGCGGCACAGAACCAAAGATGAAATTTTATATACAGTGGTACGAAGATGTAAAATCTGAGCAACTCGGTGACATACAGGCTCAATACGAGGATGCATCGGTCGTACTCGAGGGTATATCGCGCGAACTTGAAAGTAAATTATTCACGTAAGTTGTCAAGTTGCATGCAATGAATCTCGACACCGCACTATCAGCAATCAAAGGAGTTGGTCCAAAAACAGCCGAACAGTTACATGTTGCTGGGCTTGAGACGGTGCATGATTTGATTACATTTTTGCCACGAGGATACGAGGACTTCTCTGAGGTTGTCGCTATTGCCGATGTATCACCAGGCAAACGCACAATAAAGGCGCGTTGTGAGACGATTGCAACACGACGCGTTCGACGCGGCTTGCAGATCACGACTGCGACGCTGTACGACAAAACTGGTAAGTTGCAAGCAGTGTGGTTTAATCAACCGTATCGCGCAACACAGCTAAGAGGTCATGACGAGTTTTATTTTTCGGGAGAATTTGAGTTTAGCTATAATCGCTATCAGCTTAGTAACCCTAGTGCCGAAAAAGTGAGCGAGTTGCCAGTGTCAACTGATCGAATCGTGCCAATTTACCGTGCAGTAAAAGGGCTCAAGAGTCAAGTAGTGCGCAAGATTTTAACACAGTTGAAGCCGCTCATCATGATGCTTCCTGAGACACTTCCTAAAGATGTTGTCGAGCGTGAAAATATAATGAGTTACAGCCGAGCAATGATTGCGTTGCATTTTCCGGATTCGGCACGCGACATTGAGCGAGGTCGTGAACGCATAGGGTTTGAAGAGCTGTTCCATTTGCAACTTGCTGCGCAGTACAACAGACAAGCCAATATGCAACTAGAGGGTTGGCAGATTCCATTTAATCAAGTGGCTGTTAAGAATTTTGTAGCACAATTGCCTTTTCAGCTTACGAATGCACAGCGAGTAGCTGCATGGGAGATTATTCAGGATTTCGAAAAACCACATCCGATGAATCGGCTGCTACAAGGTGACGTAGGGAGTGGCAAGACTGTCGTAGCAGGCTTAGCAGCCCGTCAGGCCGCGACTGGTGGCTTTCAGTCGGCAATTATGGCACCGACAGAGATCTTAGCTTCGCAGCACGCCAAGACACTTGCGAGCCTACTAGAGCCACTTGGGCTAGCAGTAGGGCTGTTAACTGGTAGTGTCAAAGGCATAGCGCGCAAGACGCTCTATCAGCAGATTGCCAATGGCAGTGTCGATGTAGTGGTTGGAACACACGCACTTATTCAGGAGACCGTAAAATTCCATAAGCTTGGGTTTGTCGCTATTGACGAGCAACATCGTTTTGGCGTAGGTCAGCGCCAAGAGCTGCTCAAAAAATCAGATCAATTACCGCACTTGCTGGCGATGACTGCAACACCGATTCCCCGTAGCCTTGCGCTGACTGTGTATGGCGAACTGGATATTAGTATATTGAACGAACGACCAAAGGGTCGCAAACCGATACTTACAAAGATCTGGTCGCCAAATAGTCGTGCGCAACTTTACGAATTGATTGACGAGCAATTAAAAAAAGGGCGTCAAGCCTACGTGATCTGTAACTTGATAGACAATAATCCGCAGAATGAGCTGAAGAGCGTCGAAGAGGAGTATAAAAAGCTCAATACCGGGCCATTTAAGCATCGTCGCATTGGTCTGCTTCATGGCAAGCTCAAGCCTGCGGAGAAGGATGCTGTAATGCAGGCATTTGCAGTCGGTGAAACCGATATATTAGTGAGCACTACCGTAGTTGAAGTGGGTGTTGACGTGCCGAATGCGACAGTGATGCTAATCGAGGATGCTGATCGGTTTGGCCTAAGTCAGCTCCATCAGTTGCGTGGTCGAGTGGGGCGTTCAGAGTACCAAAGCTATTGTTATCTGGTTACTTCGACCAGTCAAAAGCCATCGCGTCGGTTGCAGGAGATCGAGAAATCAAACGACGGCTTTTATTTGGCAGAAGTTGACCTGGAGTTGCGTGGTCCAGGGGAGATCTATGGTCGAGCGCAGCACGGCGAGCTTAATCTGCAGGTTGCTACCCTCGGAGATGCTCAGCAGATAGCGAGAGCGCAACGAGCAGCAAAACAATTCGTCGAATCCGATACGAATCTGCTACAATACAATCAGTTAGCAGCAGCGGTGGAGCATTATCAGCGCCTGACGACATTAAACTAAACATATACTATGTATTCTGGAACGACATTTCGTGTAAAATCTGGTCGGTTGATGGGAGTGCATCAACGGATTGACCGTTTGGCTCGTCGCGAACTCGCAGCCCTTATTCAGAGGCGGCAGTTTTTTCCATCTGAGCACAGCATTTTGCATTTTGAAGGACTCAATGGCCCTGATGGCATCAAGCGCAAAAGTCCCGGACAAGACGAGCCATGGCACTATATCGATCCGACCGATCATGCTGATGACGGCTTACGACAAATGATACGCCATCACATGACGAATCTTACAAAAGCTCTGACTACGCGCGATGACATACGAGCAGCATTCGAAGCTGCATGGTTGGCTCACGCTATCACTGATGGTCTGACGCCGGCTCATCATTACCCACTTGAGGAAAAGCTTGAAGAATTGCGGGGTGGTGAAGGGTTAGAGACTCGTAATACACGGCGTAAGAAAATTTTGTTGCCAGGAGAGAATCGTCGTCACCAACTGCGCAACAACTGGGAGTTTTGGGGCGCTAAAGGAGTGATGACGACGCATTTTTTGTTTGAATTGGGCATCGCAACTACACTTGCTGCCTCGGGTCGGGTGCCCGATACTGTACCGACCGGAAACGATCTTGTGCGACTCAAAAATGAAGGTTTTGAACCTCTCTTTGACGAAGCGCTGTATCGTGTGGCTGATTTGAGGCTGTATGAAGAGTTTTATCGAGCCGGCTGGACGCGACGGCTTGCACACGACACAAAAGAGCTTTTGGTGCCAGAGATTGTGCGCATAGTAACACTTGCGTGGTATGGTTGTATTCTCGCTGCAGAAGAGAAGAAAAAATGAGTGTTCGTATCATTGCTGGTTATTACGGAGGGCGCACCATCGCTACCCCGAGCGGAAAAAAGACCCATCCTATGTCCGAGCGTGTTCGTAACGCTCTTTTTAATAGCATAGGCAGTGAGATTCAGGATGCTCGCGTGCTCGATACCTTTGCAGGGAGCGGTGCGCTTGGGATAGAGGCGCTGAGTCGCGGTGCAGCACATGTGACATTTGTAGAACGTGATCGCATTGCGCAAAAAGTAATCGCTGAAAATGTAGATTTGCTTAAAATTAGCGATAATACAAAAATAATCAAAGCACCGGTTTCATCGTGGTACGACACCTATGATGGCGAACATTTCGATATTATTTTTGCCGATCCTCCCTATCACGACATGCAGTTTTCCACAATTATGAAAATAATGGGGCTTTTAAAACCAGGAGCGCTTATGGTATTATCGAAGCCAGGAAGAAGTGAGAGCCCGACCAAAACAGGAGTTGTTGTGGTGGACAATCGTAGTTATGGAGACGCGGCTCTCACGTACTTCCGAAAAGAAGGTTGAGACGCACGTCGTCTTTTTTATTTATGATTTATTTCTGGTCATTATTGAACTGATTTGTAAACGTAGATTGTACTCAGTGTTGGTCAGTAGGTGTAGAGTTTCAAACAAAAAACCGACCCTAAGGTCGGACTTTTGCTTGGTACGCGAGAAAGGACTTGAACCTTCACGCCCGGAGGCACTAGCTCCTAAGGCTAGCGTGTCTACCAATTCCACCACTCGCGCATTGGACTCAACTATAATATCAGATAAACTGTCATCGTACTAGGGTATTCGTCATTTACAATGCTTGTGCTATCATAGTGTCACATGAGTTCGAAAGTTGCACAATATCTCAATGAGCATCTGTTGGGTGAAGCGACGACTGCCGATGCGATTCGCAAGCAGTTTGCTACAGATGCTAGTTTATTGAAAATTATACCCGATATGGTGGTATACCCACGCACGACTAGCGATATACGCAAGGTGGCGCGTTTTGCTTGGCAGCTATCAGAAAAAGGACATCACCTATCGCTAACACCGCGTGGAGGTGGCACAGATATTACCGGTGCCGCGATTGGTGGCGGCATAGTCGTCAATATGCTGAGTCATATGAACGATATATTTGAGATTGACCCAAAACAACGATTGGTGCGTCTGCAGCCAGGTGTGACGTATAAGACTCTCAACGATGCGTTATCACTTCAGGGCCTCATGGTTCCATCGTATCCATCGGACGCTTCGTCAAGTACGATAGGGGGGTCTATCGCTAATAATTCGCGCGGTATCCTATCTGGAGCATATGGCACAACAGGATCATGGGTCGCCCAGCTAGAAGTTGTGTTGGCAAGCGGTGATGTATTACAGACAGGACGCATCAGCAAGCGTGATGTGGCTCGCAAAAAAGGTCAGCAAGATTTCGAGGGAGAGATTTATCGTGGGATCGATAATCTCATTAATGACAACGCAGAGCTCGTTGCGAGCTTGGCAGCAGACGGCATCGACAACGTCGGATATAATATTGCGCAGGTGCGCAAAAAGGATGGCTCAATCGATCTCGCACCACTGTTTATCGGTAGTCAAGGAACGCTCGGTGTTATCTCCGAGATTATTATGCGCACCACGCCACGCACGGTCGAGCCGCTGGTGGTCGCACTAGCATTTTCTGACTACGACAGCTTGCACGATAGCCTTGACCAGTTAAGAGCGCTTAATCCTACTGTCTTGGAATTACTCGATGGACGTTTATATGAATACGCACAAGAACGTGGTAAAAAGTATGATTTTTATAAAAAAGTACGTAAACAGAATGACGTTGCCGCAATAGTGCTAGCTGAATTTCATGGTAGTAGTGGACGTCATAAGAAAAAAGCTGGTAAACAAATCATCAAGTTATTCAAAGAAGATGATCGTGTGACTGTAGAGTTTGAAAGCGATACGGTATCGGTTGATGAGCTGCGTATTTTGGCTGAGGTGCCTAGCATTGCTTTTTCAGCAAACAAGGTCAATGAGGTGGCGCCACCCCTACTGGGAGGCGTGTTTGTGCCGCCAGAGCAATACGAGCGTTTCACTCAAGCTGTTGCTGAGCTTGAAAAAAAGTATCATCTAGAAATTGCGCTGTATGGTCATGCAGGTCAGCACGTTTACTTTGCACGACCAATATTCAACCTGAGTAAGGTCGGTGATCGACAGCGTGTATTTAAGTTACTTGGCGAATGGACGCAGATTGTAGCGTCGCATGGCGGGCATCTTGTAGCTAATGGTGGAGAGGGAAGACTTAAGGCTCCTTTTGCACACAAAGAGTTAGATGAAGATCTGCGAGAACTGTACGATGCGGTACGCACAATATTTGACCCTCAAGGTATACTCAATACTGGTGTAAAGCAAGCGAGTGACCTGAAAACACTTGTGAGTGCATTGCGTACGGACTATGACGGCGCCGACTTTGCGGCGCGTACGGCATAGGCTATCTTTTTTTGAGTCAATTTACTCGATAACGCGAACGCGAATTGTGTCGGTGCCACCAGTAAGTCCCGGCTGCTTTCCGCTAACAATTACAACGGTGACTGCTTCATCGGTGCTAAAAAAGCCATTGGCGTGAAGTTCTTTAGCAAGGTTGAGGCCTGCTTTTTCGCCATCGGGACGGACAAAGGATTTATTGGCATAGCTAAGTGCAAGCTGCTGAGCTGCTCGTAAGCTGCTCGTGGCGCTTATGATTGGCAGATTTGGACGGTGAGCGGCGATATTGTCTGCAGTTGCCCCAGACTTTGTTTCGGCAACAATAGCTTTTGCATTGAGTTGCTCGGCCAAGCCGACAGCAGCATGACTGATAGCATCTTGTTGTCCTCGACGTCCTTTTATGATGTCGGTAATCGGTGCTACCATGACATGTTCTTGTGTATAGAGGATAACTCTTTTCATCGCTGCTACAGTTTCGATTGGGTAGCTGCCATTGGCAGTTTCGTCGGAAAGCATCACGCAATCAGCACCCAAAATAACAGCCGATGCAACGTCGCTCACTTCGGCTCGAGTTGGTTCGGGTGCATCAACCATGCTTGCCATCATTTGTGTCGCAACGATCGACAACTTACCGTGCTTTCGACATAGAGCGATAATCTTACGTTGGACAATTGGTACAATTTCGGCGCCGGCTTCGACAGCGAGATCGCCACGAGCAACCATGACGCCATCGCTGACCTTGACGATCTCTTCAAGTGTTCCGTCTTCGATTGCGGCTTTTGTTTCGACCTTTGCAATAATATGCGCAGTAGAGCCTAGGCTGACAAGTAGCTGGCGAAGATTGTTGATATCATCGGCAGACTGTACGAAGCTTAGGGCCACGTAATCGATGTCATTTTTTGCACCATATTCGATATCTATAATATCTTTTTGCGTCAAAATGTCACCAGCAAAGTCTGTATCGGGTAGATTGATGCCTTTTCTGCTCATGAGTACACCATCATTTTCGACTTTTAGCTTGATTGCCGTCTCTGACACTATCTCGAGTACGCTCGTGCGAACCTTGCCGTCAAAAATATAGAGTGGTTCACCTGGTTTTACCTTTGTGGCTAAGTTGTATTGTACCGGAAGCGTGAAGCCCTCGTGGTAAGCAGAAGAGTCGAGAATAATTTCGTCGCCTGCTTTGACCTCTACATTATCGTTGAGGTTTCCGAGGCGAATTTTTGGACCTTGAAGATCCTGAAGGATCGCAACTGGCTTACCAAGTTTTTCGCTGGCTTGACGAACCCATAGCAGCTGCTTGTCGCGCTCTTCGTGTGTGCCATGGCTAAAGTTGAAACGAAAGCCATTGGTACCTTTTTTGATCAGTTCTTCGATAGCTTCTGGATTGTTGGTTGCTGGCCCGAGAGTAGCCAGGATTTTTGTGCGTTTAAAGATAAGACTCATAAAGCCCATTCTACCATGTTTGTGCGTTTATGGCATGGCTGTAGAGATGCCGATTTTAGCAATCATGTGTTTTGATGAAAAAGTATTCACTGCAATAATAGGTACGGTTCTACTACAATAAGAACAATGACTAACGGAGCCAATACGAATGAATGAAATTATATGCCCTCATTGCAAGAAAGCCTTTAAGATTGACGAGGCTGGGTTTGCTGACATCTTAAAGCAAGTCCGCGATCGAGAATTTGAGCAAGAGTTGCATGAGCGCATGGCTATGCTGGAACGTGAAAAAGAAAATGCCGTCAAGTTAGCTGAAGAAAAGACCAAGAATGAATTGCAAGCTGATGCCGCGAGAAAAGATGCCGAGTTAGCCGAGCTACGAGCTATTCGTGATGCAGAAGTTGCGGAATTAAAGTCTGAGCGAGATGCGCGATTGGCTGAATTACGAGCCGAGAAAGAAAACGAACTAACGAGATTACATGCAGATAAAAACGCAGAGATTACTAAGCTTGAGGCTCGACTTGAATCTGCGGAAACTGAAAAAAAGCTAGCGCTCAACGAGGCAATAGGTAGTATCGAAAGAGAGCGCGATGAATTGGTACATGCTTTAAAAGGCAAGGATACAGAAAAGCTTTTACTCGAAACGTCCTTGAAGGAGAAGTTTACTGTCGAGCTGAGGTCAAAAGACGAAATGATCGCTTACTACAAAGATATGAAGGCCAAGCTTAGTACCAAGATGGTTGGCGAGACACTAGAGCAGCACTGTGAAACGGAATTTAATAAGTTGCGTGCGACAGCGTTTCCAAACGCATATTTTGAAAAGGACAATGATGCCACGAACGGAAGTAAGGGTGACTATATCTATCGTGAAACAGACGATCGCGGTACTGAAATTGTGTCGATTATGTTTGAGATGAAAAATGAGGGCGACGAGACTGCTAGCAAGAAAAAGAACGAGGATTTTTTACGCGAGCTTGATAAAGACCGTCAAGAAAAAGGCTGTGAGTATGCGATACTGGTATCGCTGCTCGAAGCTGATAGTGAATTGTATAACTCGGGTATTGTAGATATGTCGCATAAGTATCCTAAGATGTATGTCATTCGTCCGCAATTTTTTATACCAATGATTACGCTATTACGTAATGCAGCTATGAATAGCATGAAGTATAAGTCGGAACTGGCACTGGTAAAATCGCAAAATATCGATATTACAAATTTCGAAGATCAACTCAGTGATTTCAAGGTTGGATTTTCTCGCAATACCGATCTGACATTGAAGCAATTTGAGGGAGCGATTAATGAGATTGATAAATCAATCGAGAGACTAACTAAAGCAAAAGAAGGTCTACTAAAATCAGGCAACAACCTACGGATAGCAAATAACAAAGCTCAAGAAGTTACAGTAAAACGACTGACGCGCGGCAATCCAACAATGGCTGCAAAATTCGATGAGCTAAAAGACAAATAACGCTCATGAGTAATACATGATCAGTCTGGGCGCTATGCGATAGGTGTGATTAGTTGTTCGCCACCAGCTTTTATACTTTTGATATCGGGTGCGACTTGGTGTATTCGCAGCGCATCTTCCGAGGTAGGGCGCATAGCATCGTAGAGTGAATTGAGGTCGCTCACACTAGGGTCGAGCCACTGAGCCTCGTCGGCTGGGTTGAGAATGATAGGGCGCTGGAGCGGCTTCTTTGGTCCACGATCATGAAGTGCAGAGACGATAGCAAATGTCCCCCATGCATTCCCTTCGGGATCCGTCCAGGAAGAGTGTACGCCGGCAAACGCAAAGAGCTCTTGGTGGCTTGGACGGATATAAAATGGCAACTTACCCTCAGGTGTTTGCTGCCACTCGTAGTAGCCATTTGCCGGCACGATACAGCGACTTTGACGGATTGAATCTTGCCATGTAGGCTTGCTAAAAATACCCTCAGACTTGGCAAGGTAGGTTTTGTAACGAAAAACGGAATTGGCGTCCTTTGCAGTGGCAGGGATAAATCCCCATTTCATACGTTCGAGTGTATTGGTGCCATCGCGGTTTACAATGACCGCGCTCAGTTGTGTTGGACTAATATTGTAGCTACGTTTCACGCCAGGCGGGACGCCCTTGTGTAGCTGAAATCTATCACGTAAATTTTCAATTTGGAATAATGTATAGCGTTCTGCCATTGCTTTAGTATACGCTAGTATCGCAGAAAACTTCGCCTGCTATTCTTGAAATAAAATAGCCGACCCGGGAGTCGACTATTATATTGGTACAGATGAGAGGATTTGAACCTCCACGCCCTTGCGGGCACTAGCACCTGAAGCTAGCGCGTCTACCAATTCCGCCACATCTGCTCAGTGAGCAATCAGCATTATAAGATATCTATGAAAATGCGACAAGATGAACGTTATGGTATGCGATTAAATAGCTCTGCGATGCCAGCCGAAGCAATAAAGGTAAGCGCAGCAAATACAAGCACACTTATAAACACAAGGGGTAGCAGTAGAGTTATCCAGGCCAAAATATGTGCCGACGGTTTCTCATGTTTATCGAGAGAGGTATATTGGCGATATAGCACCGTATTGACTGCCGTGGTAACAAGCGGAGAAAACACACCGAGTGTTAAGAGATTAAGAAGTGCATTGGCACTAAATGTTGTTACCCACGCACCCTTTGTAAGGCGTAGACTTTCCTTGACTGCAGCATTGCCACGTAGCTGTTTATCGGTGTCAAAAAATGCGACGCCTGCAAGGCTATAGCGAATCGCCATAATAAACGCAGGAATAATAAATAGAAGCGCCCAAAGAAGTAGTTTGACGAAGATAACAATTTGCAACCAAAGATAGGGAAATACGTTGTCAAAAGCAGCGCGAAACGCTTCTGTGAGTTTGACTTTGTGTCCACGAGCAAGGCGTGCCGAAGTGTAAGACGATACGCCCCCTAAGAGTGCTGACACTAAAAGCATAGCGGCAATAATTATGAAAACAGCACCAGTCGCTATGAGCCATTCACTTGGACCATATGAGCTTGTTGTCGCTATTGCAGATTCAACCTGCTGTCTTGGTGTAGTGTCTGGTTCTGATCCGGTGAAATCTCGAATATAATTGAACAGCGATAGCACGATAAGGAAAATTGCGACACCTTGCGCAAGTGTAATAAGAAGAGTTATGCCATTAGTAGCAATAAAAAATGGATTGTTTTCATACTTAGCTTTGATCTTGCTCATGGGTCCCCCTCATTTTGTAGAGTTAGTATATCAAAGAAACGACATGGGTTGCTAGAATAGATTCATGCAGTCTAAGTATGACCCAGACCTATTAGCAAACGGTGATCATCGAAATGTTAGTGATGAGTTTCGCAACATGACAGTCGAAGCGATTAAGGCAGATCTCGACACCCGAAGACATACGGTGCATATTGCTATAGAGAATTTTCAGCATGATTTTAATATTGGAACAATCGTACGTAACGCCAATGCATTTAATGTGGCAGCAGTTCATATTGTAGGTCGTCGGCAATGGAATCGGCGAGGCGCTATGGTGACAGATCGGTACATGCACGTGTACCATCACCGTACAGTTGAAGAATTTGTCGAAGCGGTGCCAGAAGAGTACTCGCTTATTGGTATTGATAATATTGAAGGAAGTATGATGCTGGGACAGACAGAATTACCTCAAAATGTCGTTTTTGTTTTTGGTGGCGAGGGGCCAGGGTTGAGCGATGACATGAAGCAGCGTTGTAGCTATCTGGTTGCGATCGAGCAGTTTGGCAGTACGCGCTCTGTCAACGTCGGGGTTGCGTCGGGAATAGTGATGTATGAATGGGTTCGGCGTCATATACTAAAAACATAAGTGTTACATCTCGTTGTGTTTTATGCGAATTTTCAGCAAAAGTATTGACGCGCAGTGATGGAAGTGTCATGCTAGATATATATAAACAGTGTGGAGGGAGACATATGTTAAGAGTTCATAGTATCGCGAACCATCTTAAATACATCCGTTCTAACTGGGGCGTCATGGTGGGATGCTTTGTCCTAATGTTGGCAACGGGGTTGGTCGCAGGATCATTAGTAAGTACTGGCGGCGAGTCGTCAGCGCAGGCGTATTCAAATTATTACGGTAATAATAATAGCAATCATGGCTATAGTAACAACTACAGTCACGGCTATAGTAATAACTATTCTAATACGTATAGGTATTATAATAATGGTCGCTACTACAGTACGCCGCAGACATCTAATCATGGCTATAGTAACAACTACAGTCACGGCTACAGTAATAACTACTCAAGCACTTACAAGTACTATTACAACGGTAGGTATTGGAGTAATCCATGTAACAGTAGCTGTAGCGGCTACAGCAACTATTACAGCGCGTCGTATTACCCGTATTACTACAATGGCTATTACTATAGTAAGCCGCAGACATCTAGCCATGGCTACAGCAACAACTACAGCAGCTATTACTCGAGCAGCTATCCGTACTACTACAATGGCAAGTACTGGAACACAAAATGTAACAGCGGCTGTGGCTCATATACCAACTACTACAGCAGTAGCTACCCGTATTATTACAACGGCTATTACTATAGTAAGCCACGTCCGACATATTCACCGCAGCCTACGTATTCGCCAAAGCCTACGTACACTCCAGCGCCTACGCAAAGTGTTGCGCCAGCGCCACAGGCAAATGCCAATGCAAACGCTACGGCAACTGCCAATGTCGTGATCAACAATGCATCGACGGTGCCAGCCAAGGCTAGTGCGCCAGTAGTGACACAGGCATCGACCGTGGCCGCACATCCTGCGCCTGCTGCAGCACCAGCTGCAGCGCCTGTAAATGACGGTGGTATCGTATTGCCAAAGACTGGTCCTGGTGAAATGGTCGCTGGCGGCTTGGGTATTGCAGGTACGATTATCGCCGGATCGCTCTACGCAGGTTCACGCCGTGATCTACTGAGCGCACTCCTCAACAAATAGGCTGATTGATTGCAGAATATACCATACTATGCTATAATAAAAGTATGAGCTACTACAAAAACCATCATCACGAGCATATGTTGCCGAGGCGAGTTGGTTAGTAGAATATAGCAAGATTATAGAATACGCCGAACATCGCTTCGGCGTATTTCTATGCAAGCTATAATCAAAATGATAGGATAAGTACAATGACAACACTTTCATCGCAACCATACAAAGGCACGCGTGATTACTACCCCGAAGACAAACGGGTACAAAACTATATCTTTTCTACGTGGCGTCAGGTAGTCGAAAGGTATGGCTATCAAGAGTATGGTGCACCGCTACTCGAGCCGCTCGAAGTATATACTGCTAAATCTGGTCAAGAGTTGGCGGATGAGCAAACATATTCCTTTACTGATAGAGGCGATCGGACGGTGGCGATACGCCCCGAGATGACTCCTAGTGTTAGCCGTATGGTGGCGGCACGCCGTCAGGAGCTTGGGTATCCAGCACGACTATATAGCATCGCTAACTTTATGCGCTACGAGCGACCACAGCGTGGCCGTGAGCGTGAGTTTTGGCAGCTCAATGCAGATGTGTTTGGTGTCGAAGGTGTACTTGCCGATGCCGAGGTGATAGAGCTGGCAAACGAAATCATGACTACTTTTGGTGCAACGAGCGATATGTATACGATTCGTATCAATAACCGCAAGCTTATCAAGGCGATGATGTCTGATTATCTCGGTCTCGGTGAAGAAGATGCGCTCAAGATGACAAAATTATTTGACCGCAAAGCAAAGATATCGCAGGAAGATTTTGACACACAGGCAGCTGCGATTTTTGGTGACGCGACGGCCGATGGCCTTCAGCGGGTGCAGCAGGTGGTCAGTATAGATACTATCGACAATCTACCTCAGGCACTTCGTGACACGGAAGGAGCAGTCGAGCTTGCGGTACTGTTTTCGTATCTCCAGGCAGCAGGTATCAAAGGCGTGCGTTTCGATGCGACACTGATGCGCGGTCTCGATTACTATACGGGCATGGTGTTTGAGGTGTTTGATCTCCATCCTGACAACAATCGATCGATGTTTGGTGGTGGTCGCTATGATGGGCTGGTGGGTATGTTTGGTGCAGATCCGGTGCCGACTGTTGGCTTTGCTCCTGGTCTGACGACGACCGAATTGTTTTTGCGCACGCATAGTCTTTTGCCGCAGCTACAGACGGCAACCGAAGTGGGTGTAGTGGTGGTAGATGATAGTACTCTCGGAGCACTATCTGTCGCGCGTCAGTTGCGTAGCGAGGGCGTCAATGTCGATGTTGATATCAGCGGTCGCAAGCTTGACAAGCAACTGAAAGGCATGCTGAAAAAGCAAGTGCCGTTTCTTGTATTCGTCGGTGCAGACGAAATCGTAAGTGAGGTTTATCCATTCAAAGATATATCATCTGCGAGCGAAGAAAAACTCAGTCTTGAGCGTATCGTTGCCAAGGTAAAAGATTACCGGAGAAGGTTATCGGCACAAGATGATGATTTGTTTATATAAGCTTTTTATGGTGCTCATGCCTATCAATCATGAGCATAATGTTGTAAAATAGTTGTCAATTAATCTGTTATTCGCTATACTATAAGTACCTGAACCTATACACAAGTTAAGAGAGGGGTGATTCCAATGCGTAAAGCACGGAATCTGGTAGCTACCATAGCTGCCGCAGGTGTACTTTCCATTTCATTCCTTGGGGTGGAGGTGGCAGCTGGAACGACGACACCCGAGGCGCAGGCCTATCCTGGGCATGGCTGCTCCGTCGGTTGGCCGCAGCAGCATTGCGGGTCATGGGGTCATCATGGGCGACAGCAAGTCGTGTCTGCGACGATCCTACCGGTCAACAACTGGCAGGGCTGCCCGCCGGGTCACCATTTCTTCGATGGCCCGCTCGGAGCTGTCTGGGTCAGCAATGCGCCCCATTGGGGCGGCCCATGGCACAAGGAAGTGCGCGGTCATGAGATCGTGTGGGTAGCTTCCGTGCAGAATGGGTACTGGTAGCCAACAACTCCAAGGTGCTGTCTCCCCACTCTTGCCTCATCGTGCAAGAGTGGGGAGCAGCTCTCAATTTTGTAGATGCTTAATACATGTAGCGACTAGGGGTCGCTACTTTTTGTTTAATCTGTTATTATATTTCAAGTATGAAGACTTCTGTGAAACACCTATCAGATACCAAGGTGATGCTAACAATCACGCTTGGCGAAAAAGAACTCGATGATGCGCGACAGGTTGCGCTCACGAAAATTGCGAAAAACATCAAAGCTCCTGGCTTTCGTAAGGGCAAGGTGCCAGTTAGTGTGGCAGCCAAGCATGCTGATCCAGCCGTGTTGAGCGATCAGACACTCGACGACGCTATCAGCAAGGCTGTCTCGGTGGCCTTTACCGAACAGGATATTCAAGCGCTTGATCGCCCTCAGGTAGAGATTAAAAAGTACGTACCAGGCCAAGAGCTCGAGTTTACTGCCGAGACAGATGTCTTGCCAAAAGTAACACTCGGTGATTACAAAAAACTGGGTGTGAAAAAGGTTGTCGAAAAAGTAGCGACAGCTGATATCGAAGACATTATCGCTCGTATGCGAAAAGGTTTTGCGCAGCGCGAAGAAGTGAAGCGTGCTGCAAAAATTGGCGATGAGGTGACTATAGACTTTGTCGGCAAAAAAGACGGCAAGGCTTTTGATGGCGGTACTGCGCAAGATTACACGCTTGAGCTTGGGTCAAATCAATTTATTCCTGGCTTTGAAGAAGCGGTCGTGGGACATAGAGCAGGTGAAGAGTTTGATATTCCACTCACGTTTCCAAAAGATTACCATTCAGAAGTGCTGGCTGGCGCCAAGGTGGTATTCACAGTCACGCTCAAGACCGTCAAAGAGATTAAGCTGCCAGAACTAAACGATGAGTTGGCTGCAAAGGCTGGTCCGTTCACGTCAGTCAAAGAGCTCAAAGACGATATCAAGGGTGAGCTGACGGCTAGTCGCGAACGTGAAGCACTCGATAAACTCAAAGATGAGCTTGTCGGCAAGCTCATAGATGTGAGTACAGTGCCAGTACCTGAGGTGCTTGTAGCTGAACAAACTCGTTCGATCGAGCAAGATATGACTCAAAATCTCGCTTACCAAGGTATGCAGCTCGACGATTATCTTGTGAGCAAGAAGCTTACACATGAAAAATGGCTCGAAACAGAAGTAAAAACTGCCGCCGAAAATCGGGTCAAGGCAGGGTTGGTGCTTGCAGAGCTTAGTAAAGTAGAAAAAGTCACAGCTACAAATGAAGAGTTGGCTGAAAAGATTAATCAATATCAAGAGCAATATGGCAATCGCTCAGGACAAGATTTTACGACACCTGAGCTACAGCGCGATATTGCTAATCGTCTCCTGACTGATAAAACAATCGACCGCTTGGTTGAACTCAATAGCAAATAGCAAACGGTAGCATATAAACTAGCACTCTATTGACTCGAGTGCTAGTTTTGCGTTACACTGTATATATGAATAAGCCGCAAAACTACCTAGTACCAACGGTAATCGAGCGCACGAGTGAGGGCGAGCGCGCGTTTGATATCTATAGTCGATTATTAAATGAGCGTATCGTTTTTTTGGGTGAAGACGTCAACGAGCACACTGCAAATATCGTTGTGGCGCAGCTGTTGCATCTCGCTTACGATGATCCAAAGCGCGACATCAAGCTATATATCAATAGTCCTGGAGGCAGCGTGTACGATGGATTTGCGATTTTTGACACTATGCAATACATACAGCCTGACGTACAGACGATCGGTATCGGTGTTCAGGCAAGTATGGGTGCGTTTTTGCTCTCAAGTGGTACCAAGGGCAAGCGATTTGTGCTGCCAAATAGCAGGGTCATGATTCACCAGCCATCGAGTGGGACCCAAGGTAAGATTTCTGACCAAGAGATTTCACTGCGTGAAGGTATCTATCTCAAGCAGCGCTTGAATGAAATTCTTGCAAAAAATACAGGACAGAAATTATCGAGGATCGAAAAAGACACCGACCGTGATTTTTGGATGAGTGCTAAAGAAGCCGTTGAATATGGTCTCGCAGACCAGGTTATAACCAAAGCCTAACGCCGGACGCACTAGTACTGCAAAGTGCATGACTTTAAACAAACCATAAGCCCGTTGACATGCGCCAAGCGTTCATATATGCTACCGATATATATCATATAAGTGCAGATGGAGATGTATGGAGACAAATCAAGACAAGTCACCGGGAAACCCGTCTGATGAGAGTGGTGATAGCAAAAAGCTATTCCAGACCACCTCATCAAAGAAATCCCATAAAAAACTCATCATAACGATCGTTGCATTGGTAGTGGTTATCGCTGCTGGTGTCGGCGCATGGTTATGGTACGACAGTACGCAAAATAACCAAGAGGCTGCCTCAACGTCCAAAGAAGAGGACTCAAGTAGTGTGAAAAGTCTTGATGACGTGAAAGCCACTACTCCAGAGCAAAAAGAGATCAAAGAAATGACTGACGATTTGATGAAAACTCTTGAGCAAGAAAATGAAGCGCTGAAGAAGAAGGCTGAAGAGGATGCGAGAAAAGCAATCAATCAGTCATCTGAAGCTGCGAAGAGTATAGTTCCAGAATTAGATCCGGAGGCTCTCAAAGATGAATAAAAAAATATTTACATTTCGGCTAGCACCGCTAACGATGGCGTTTGCATTTTTGTTCGCTACGTTTGCAGCCCCACATACGGCTCAGGCTCAATCGTTGACGCCAATCCAGAATGCTCGCTGTTCAAATATTCAGCAGTTTGGTACAAAGGTTATTTCTAATGTGAGAGCATCGCTTCCTGGTATGCAGGCTGCGTTTGATAAAACAATCAGAGATATGAATGCAAACTGGGAGCGTGAAGATATAATAACTACCGCTTCTCGACAGATTACAATCAATGGATTCACTGCGTCGATCGACTGGTCTATTACTTTGTTGCAATCCGCCAATAAAAAGGCCGGACTAGAGACATACAAAAAGACAGTTACCGACGGGCTAAGCGAGTATTACGTTAATGTCGATGCAGCAAAGGCTCAGTATCGCGAGGATCTCATGGCTCTTGTCAGGGATCATCATGCAAAATTGCTTAAGCTAGCCAATAACTACATAAGCGATCTCACCAAAGAATTGGATGCAGCTAAGAAAACATGCGCCAATATAGGGGCGGGACTAGCATTTACATTTAAGCTACTCGGTGCAGGAGCTGGATATATCGCTAACGTAGTAGCTCAAGACCTAGACACTATTGGTCAAGCGCTAAAGATCATACACACCTATTGGAGCAGTATTGTTCACGAGTTTGGAATTCTCGTAAATGATGTGCTCACAGCAATCCTTCGTGTGTTGAACGTATTGATTAGAGGCTAACTAGCCAGCTTTAATCATCACCAAACAATACGCCTCGCAAGGGGCGTATTGTTTTTGGATGATATCAGTATTGACTAACTTGCATTGAGTGTACATAATAGCTACAAGAAGTAGAGTAGCTTGGTGTTTCTATGTCCAGATTTTTTGTGGCAGAAAAGCTGGACGCCAAGCTTAGTGGATCTTCGGGCCAGATCAACTAACCAAATAATTATAGCGAGGACAAATGGCAAAGGCGACACAAAGCGCGAGTGGTCGCGTGTTCTTCACAGAGGATGACACGGCACTACCGGTACCAAACCTTATTGCTCATCAAAAAACCAGCTGGCGTGAATTCGTCGAGACTGGCTTGAGCGAGATCTTCACCGAACTAAATCCAATCGAAGACTATACTGGTCAAAAATTGGAATTGCGGTTTAAAGAATATCATTTCCAGGATCCAAAAAATACTGAACGTGATGCAAAAGAAAATAACCTTACGTTTGAAGCTCCTCTCCAGGTGAATGTTGAGCTCACTAATAAGGTGACAGGAGAAGTCAAAGAACAAGAGATCTATCTTGGTGATTATCCATGGATGACTGATCGCGGTACATTTATCATTAATGGTACAGAGCGTGTTGTTGTCTCGCAGCTTATTCGTAGCGCAGGCGTCTTCTTTACAGCCGATAGCGCTGCAGGCCGTAATTTTTATGGTGCCAAGTTGATTCCTGGCCGTGGTGCATGGCTAGAGTTCGAGACTGCAAGCAACGGTGCGATTTATGTAAAGATTGATCGCCGTCGCAAACTACCGGTCACGACGCTACTGCGCGCACTCGGTCATAATAAGACTTCAGAGATTAAATCTATCTTTGCAGATATTGATACAGGCGATGTGAAATATATCGATGCAACGCTTGAAAAGGATACAACTCGCGGTGCAAACGAAGCGCTTATCGAGGTTTATCGTCGTCTTCGCCCAGGCGATCTTGCGACCGTTGATAATGCTCGCAGTATGATTGAGCGCATGTTCTTTGATTTTAAGCGATTCGACTATAGCCGAGTTGGACGCTACAAGATTAACCAACGTCTCGGCCTTGAGGTTTCTAACACTACCGAAAATCGTGTATTCCAGATGAGTGATCTCGTCGCTATTATCCGTGAGATTGTTCGCCTGAACAATTCACAGGAACTTGCAGACGATATCGATGCCTTGAATAATCGTCGTGTCAAGCTCGTTGGCGAATTGGTTGCCCGTCAGTTCCGCGTCGGTATGCTACGAATGCAGCGTAACGCGATGGATCGCATGAGCATGAGTGATATTGAAACAGTTACTCCTGGTCAGCTTATCAATGCTCGTCCTGTTGTTGCTGCTGTTCGTGAATTCTTTGCAAGTAGCCAGTTGAGCCAGTTGATGGACGAGACAAATCCACTCGCAGAGCTTTCACATAAGCGTCGACTTAGTTCAATGGGTCCTGGCGGTCTTAGTCGCGAACGTGCTGGCTTTGATGTCCGCGATGCTCACCCAACGCACTACGGTCGCCTTTGTTCAGTCGAGACACCAGAAGGTGCAAACATTGGCTTGGTACTCAACCTCGCTACATATGCTCGTATCAATGAATATGGCTTCATAGAAACACCATATTTAAAGGTAAAAAACGGTAAAGTATCCGATGAAGTTGTGTATCTAGACGCAAGTCAAGAAGTGGTCGAAGTGATCGCTGACGCTGGTGCTGAACTTGATAAAGATGGCAAATTTGTTGATGAGCGTGTGAGCGCTCGTAACGGTCTATTGCCAGAGCAAGTTGATGCAAGTGACGTAACCTACATGGACGCTGCGCACAAGCAGATCCTTGGTGGACCTGCGAGTCTCGTGCCATTTATTGAGAAAAACCGTATTGACCGATCTTTGACCGGTTCAAACATGCAGAAGCAAGCGGTGCCATTGTTGACACCTGAGGCGCCTATCGTTGGTACCGGTATCGAAGCTGAAATCGCCAAGAACACGAGCCAGTTGATTACTGCCGAGGCAAACGGTGAAGTTGTCCGTGCCGATGCGGATGCGGTACATATTAAATACGCAGATGGCGTCAAAGTGTACGAGCCAATTCATTTCCAGAAGAGTAACGACGATCGTTCGATCAATCAGAAAGTATGTGTTGCTCGTGGCGATAAGGTCAAGGCAGGTGATACGTTGATCGAGGGTGCATCTGTTGCGGATGGCGAACTAGCGCTAGGTAAGGATATGCTCGTAGCATTTATGCCATGGGGCGGCTACAATATGGACGACGCAATCGTCTTGAGCGATCGCTTGGTCAAAGACGACACACTTACAAGTATCAATATCAAAGATTACAACGTAGAAGTTCGTGAAACCAAGCTTGGTGCCGAAATTGTCACACGTGACATTCCAAATGTGAGCGAAGAGTCACTACGTCACCTAGACGAAGATGGTATCGTGCAGGTTGGTTCTGAGGTGAAAGCTGGTGATGTGCTCGTTGGTAAGATTACACCAAAGGGCGAGCAAGAGCTCAGCTCAGAGGAACGTCTTTTGCGCGCAATTTTTGGCGAAAAAGCTAAAGATGTTCGTGATACCTCACAGCGTATGAATAACGCTGGTGGCGGTAAGGTCGTCGGTGTAAAAATATTTAGTCGTGAAAACGGTCACGAGCTCAAAGCTGGTGTTTTGATGCAGATTCAAATATTTGTTGCTCAACTTCGAAAAATTGCAGTCGGCGATAAGCTTGCTGGACGTCACGGTAACAAGGGTGTTGTCGCGCGAATTTTGCCAGCAGAAGACATGCCGTTTATGGAAGATGGTACACCAGTTGATGTTGTCTTGAACCCACTAGGTGTTCCGAGCCGTATGAACATTGGTCAGCTATTTGAAACACACCTTGGTATGGCTGCACGTGCACTTGGCTACAAGGTCGCAACGCCACCATTTAACGGTGTTTCGAACGAAGTCATTAGCGCTGAGCTCGAAAAAGCTGGATATGCACCAGACGGCAAGAATCAACTCTTTGATGGCCGCACCGGTGAACCATTTGAAGAGCGTACGACAGTTGGTGTCATGCATATGATCAAGCTACACCACATGGTGAGCGATAAGATCCATGCTCGTTCAACTGGTCCATACACAATGGTTACTCAGCAGCCACTCGGTGGTAAGGCACAAAATGGTGGCCAGCGCTTCGGAGAGATGGAGGTGTGGGCACTTGAGGCATACGGTGCAGCAACAACGTTGCAGGAAATGCTAACGATCAAGTCTGACGATGTGTATGGTCGCGCAAAGGCATACGAGTCAATCATTAAAAATGAGGCAATCGTCGGGCCGAAGCTACCAGAGAGCTTTAACGTTCTTGTGAAAGAATTGCAGGGTCTTGGACTCCGTGTTGATCTTCTTGACGAAGACGAAGAGGGTGAAGATCTTGTTGTCGATGCTGAAGAGGTTATTGCTGAAGCTGGTCCTGCCGACAAAACGATACCTGCAGTGCCGATTCTAGACGACGACGAAGAAGAAACAGTACTTGATGAAGCTGATGATATCGATCTCGATGAAGACGGTCTCAGTGTACAAGATATCGATGAAGTAGAAGAAATAAAGGAGGAGGTGTAATATGTCACGAGTTGTTCCTGGTACAGGCATCGCTGATTTTGACGCCGTACGCCTCGCTGTTGCCAGCCCAGAAGATATCCTCAAATGGAGCCACGGTGAGGTTACTAAGCCTGAGACGATTAATTATCGTACTCAAAAACCAGAGCGTGATGGTTTGTTTTGTGAGCGCATCTTCGGACCGGTCAAAGACATCAATCCGCACGACAATAAACTAAAGGGTGTTCGTTCGCGAGAAGCAGCTATTGATAAAAATGGCGAGCTTGTGACGAAGTCTATCGTTCGCCGTGAGCGCATGGGGCACATTAGTCTTGCAGCTCCGGTTGCACACATCTGGTTTATGCGCGGAACACCAAGTGCAATGAGTTTGCTCCTTGGTATCACAGTTCGTAATCTCGAGCGTGTCGCTTATTTTGCCAGCTATATCGTCCTGAGTGTCGATAACGAGAAGCGCGAGAAGTTTTTGGCTGATCTCGAAGCTGAAACAGAAGCGGGCCGTGCTGCTATCAAGATTCGTTACGAGAAAGAAGCAGAGACTGAAGGTGCTGATGTTAAGGCACTCGCAGAAGCGCAGTCGCGTGAAGTCGAAGAGCTTAATGAAAGCTATGCTTTCAAAAAGTCTCAGCTCGATAGTCTTGTCAAAGCATCACTTATGAATGAAACTGACTACCGCAATTTACCAGAGGAGTATGAGGAAATCATTACTGTTGGCATGGGTGGTACGGCTCTCAAGGCACTACTCGATGAAATCGAGCTACCTGCATTGATTGCTCAGCTCAGCGAAGAGGCAGCTGGCGCCAAAGGTCAGCGCGAGAAAAAGCTTCTCAAGCGTCTCAAGGTGCTCGAGGGAATGCACGCTGCTGGTATCAAACCAAGCAGCCTCACGACAACTATTTTGCCTGTGATTCCTCCGGATCTTCGTCCGATGGTACAGCTGACTGGTGGCCGTTTTGCAACCAGTGACCTAAACGATTTGTATCGTCGCGTCATCAACCGCAACAACCGTCTTAAGAAGCTGATCGATCTCAATGCGCCAGAGGTAATTCGCCGCAACGAGATGCGCATGCTGCAAGAAGCGGTCGATGCTTTGATCGACAACAGTGCCGCGCGTGGCGGACGTGCTGTTAATGCAACCGGTGGTCGCCGCCGTCTCAAGTCTATTAGCGATATGCTCAAGGGTAAACAGGGTCGTTTCCGTCAGAACCTCCTCGGTAAGCGTGTCGACTATTCGGGTCGTTCGGTGATCGTTGTTGGTCCAAAACTAAAGATCAATCAATGTGGTCTTCCAAAGCAAATGGCGCTCGAATTGTTCAAGCCATTTGTAATTAGCTGGTTGATTCGCAACGAACATGCACATAATATCCGTAGTGCAACTCGTCTTATTGAAGCTGGTGACGCACTTGTGTGGGACGCGCTTGATGCGGTTATCGAAGGCAAGTACGTCTTGCTTAACCGTGCACCGTCACTTCACCGTCTGTCTATTCAGGCTTTTCAGCCAAAATTGGTTGAAGGTAAGGCTATTCAGCTTCACCCTCTCGTAGCAAACGGTTTCAACGCCGACTATGACGGTGACCAAATGGCAGTTCACTTGCCACTTTCAGATGAAGCGCAGCGTGAAGCTCGTGAGCTTATGTCTGCAACAAACAACCTCCTCAAGCCAGCTGATGGTGCGCCAGTGCTCAATATTGGCCAGGATGTTGTGCTGGGTAACTACTACCTGACATACGAAAAGCCAAGTGCGCAGACAGATACGGTTAAGGCCTATAGTTCTGTGTACGAAGCTGAAATGGCATATGATGAGGGTATCATCCAGCTGCAGACGCCAATTCGTCTATATGCAAAGGGTGAGATTCGCAACACGACACTTGGACGCGTATTCTTCAATGAAATTCTGCCGAATGACTATCCGTACGACAATAGTATTCAGGGCAAAAAGCAGCTCAAGAAAGTTTTGGCAAAGATTTTCGATGAATATGGTGCTGAAGAAACAGCAAAGACTGCTGACCGCATGAAGGGTCTGGCATTCCGATTTGCAACTATTGCTGCTGTGTCTACCGGTAAAGATGATTACTTGAATTTTGATGAAATCCAAGAGTTTATCGCTGAAGGTGACGAGCGTGCAGCGCAGATCTCTGACCAGTTCGACCAAGGTTTGATCACCGAAGAAGAGCGCTACAACCTGACGGTTGCTGCATGGCGCAGTGTCGACCGCAAGGTGACAGATTTCTTGCAAGAAGAGCTCAAAAAGATGGATACAAGTATCTCTGTCATGGTCAACTCAGGTGCTCGTGGTGATATCAGTAACGTCAAGCTTGCAAGCGCGATGATCGGTATCCAGGTCGATGCGACCAACCGTGAAATTGAGCTTCCGATTCGCTCTTCGTTTAAAGAAGGTCTATCGTCACTTGAGGCTTTCGTGGCAACTCGTGGTGCTCGTAAGGGTCTGATTGATACAGCCCTCAAGACTGCCGACTCGGGCTATCTGACTCGTCGCTTGGTTGATGTATCTCAAGATGTCTTCACCGTTGAGGATATTGAGGGTGATGATGAAGGCTTTACGATTTACCGTTCAGAATCAACTGAAACGATGATTGATTTTTCAAATCGTCTTAACGGTCGTTATACTGCCAAGGAAATCCCTGGCCATATTGGTGCAGACGAGCTCATTACTCGCCAAGTTGCCGCTGCTATTGAAGCTGATGAAAAGATCGAAAGTGTCACGATTCAGTCTGTCTTGTCAACCAAGAATCTTCGCGGTATTCCACGCAAGAGCTATGGCATTGACATGGCAACAGGACACCTCGTTAGTTATGCGCAGCCTGTTGGTGTTATCGCAGCTCAGTCTGTCGGTGAGCCTGGTACGCAGTTGACGCTACGAACCTTCCATAACTCTGGTGTTGCCGGCGGTGACATTACTCAGGGTCTCCCGCGTGTCGAAGAGCTCTTTGAGGCTCGTACACCAAAGGGGCAGGCGTATGTGACGGAAGTAACTGGCGCGGTAGATATCTGGGAAGATGGCAAGAAGTACATCGTACAGGTTACTCCAGAAGCTGGTCATGTAGAGCGTCTACCTCTTGAAGGTCGCACTGTCGCTATTAAGTCGGGTAGCAATGTCAAGGTTGGTGATGTGCTCGCTACTACCGAAGGCGAAGCGAAGCCACTTGTTGCGCCATTTGACGGTGTTGTCGAGCTGGCCGAAGACACACTGGTGCTAGCAGCAAACGCTGGTGCGCCAGTTCGTTACGAGATTCCAGGCACTAATCAGCTTGTTGTGAGTGCCGGAGATCAGGTAGTCGCAGGTGATCGTTTGACAATTGGTTCACTCAATCTTCACGACCTCATGCGCCTCAAGGGCACTGAAGCCACGCAGCGCTATATCATCAACGAAGTGCTCCGTATTTATGCGGCACAGGGTCAAGATGTTGCCGACAAGCACCTCGAGATCATCGTTCGTCAGATGTTTAGCCGTGTTCAGGTCGAAGATCCAGGTGACAGTAGTTTTGTCACGGGTGATATCGTGTCTAAGGCTGCAGTTGTTGATGCAAACGCCGAGTTGGTCGCAAGCGGAAAAGAGCTGGTGAAATATACACAGTTACTTCTCGGCATCACCAAGGTTTCGATCTGGAGTGATAGCTGGCTGTCAGCCGCCTCATTCCAAGATACGACTCGCGTGTTGATTAACGCTGCCGTTAGTGGTCGCGCCGACCGCCTGCACGGCCTAAAGGAAAATGTGATCATTGGTCGCAAGATTCCAGTAGGTACAGGGGCTGTAAGCAATGAAGTCTCGCCGATCGACGATGTCGCCGAAGAGATTGCCGAAGCGCTCGATCTTGCAGAGTAGCATTAAAACTGCAAATACAATGGGCTCCGAAAGGAGTTCATTGTATTTTATAGCAAAATATGTTATAATTAAAAGATAGACTTGCATAAACAAGGATTTCTTGCTACACTAACAGATGAGTTTCGAGATGGAAAAATATCATCTCGCAATCGGGTTGCTGAACCGATTGCCATAAATTAGTAATATCACTGTTCGAGCTGTTCGATAATATGAATACTCGGCAATGAAAGGAACCAATGCCTACTATTAATCAATTGGTGCGTAAGCCACGCAAGATTGCGATCAAAAAGTCGAAATCTCCAGCGCTTGGCAAAATCCATAACGCACTCAAGACACGTTACTACGATCAGAACGGCCCGCTTAAGCGTGGTGTTTGTATCAAAGTAACAACTAAAACGCCAAAAAAGCCAAACTCGGCACTTCGTAAAGTTGCGCGTGTTCGTCTTACGAACCAGCAAGAGGTATGGGCATATATCGGCGGCGAAGGTCACAACCTACAAGAGCACGCAGTTGTTCTCGTACGCGGTGGTCGCGTGCCAGATCTTCCTGGTGTTCGCTACCATATCGTCCGCGGCGCACTCGACCTTCAAGGTGTTGCAAAGCGCAAGCAGGGTCGTAGCAAGTACGGCGCCAAGAAAGAGGAGACCAAGTAATGCCTCGTAAAGTTACCCGAAAGCTCCAGCGTGAGCTGAAACCAGATCGTAAATACCAATCAGTATTGGTACAGCGTCTCATCAATAAGTCAATGTTAGATGGCAAGAAACTAGTTGCTGAGCGTGCAGTATATGGCGCTCTCGAGCAAGCTGCTAAAAAACTCGATAGCGAAGATCCGCTTGCCGTGTTTGAAAAAGCACTTAAAAATGTTAGCCCGAATTTTGAAGTTAAGTCACGCCGTGTTGGTGGTGCAAACTATCAAATTCCTTTCCCGATCCAGGGTCACCGTCAGCTACATTTTGCTTTTAGCTGGCTTGTCCAGTCGGCGCGTGGTCGTAGTGGCATGCCATACGAGAAGCGTCTTGCACTCGAGATTGTTGACGCACACAACGAAGCTGGTGCTGCCTTCAAGAAAAAAGAAGACACACACAAAATGGCCGAAGCAAACCGCGCGTTTGCACACTTCGCAAGAGGTTAATAATTCTCGCAACAAAAAGCGCCCATACGGGCGTTTTTTGTTTGTTAACGTTGGTATGAGTCTTGTGCTATTGACTTAATATATAAAATGTGCTAATATATAGCTTATGGAATGGATTAAACGTGAGATGGGGCGCCTCAAGGCGTATGCCTATGAGAATAGAAACCGTGCGTAAGGCACGGTTTTTTGTATAGAGATAGTAACTATAAGTCTCGTCGTCATAAGTATGTTTGCCTGCTATACTATACATATGGCAACATTTTCTTTTGATATCGTTTCAGAATACGACAAGGCTGAGATGAATAACGTGTTTATGCAAGTCGAAAAAGAAATCAACTCTCGATATGATTTCAAGGGGACACCAGCAGGTATCGAATGGCTGACAGATAAAAAAGGTCTTAAAATCACTGGAAGCAATGAGTGGCAGATTGATGCAGTGCTTGATATCGTGCGTAAAAAACTTGCCGCACGTGAGGTGAGTAGCAAAGTGCTCGACTTGGAAAAAGGAGTCCACGAAAGCAACCTCAAAGCAACCAAAGAGGTGCCATTCGTTGAAGGTCTATCACAAGACAAAGCCAAAAAGCTCAGCGCATTGATTCGCGATGCGCATCCTAAAGTAAAGCCGCAGATTCAAGGAGAGGCTGTTCGTGTCACGAGTGGCAGTAAAGATGACCTCCAGGCTGTCATGTCAACAGTCCGAGCTGCAGACCTTGATTTTGTCACAAGCTTTACAAACTACCGTTAATTGCAAAAAGCTCAATCACGATGAGTGCGAGACCGGCTGCTCCGACTATCCAGCCACCGATAATGTCGCTGGCATAGTGTGCTTTGAGGTATACGCGCGATAGGCTAATCAAGAAGGTAACCGATAGTGCGGCGAGCCACATCGGCAATGCTAGTACCGGCTCTAGTGACGACGCAATAGCAGCCACGAGACCATAGCTTGCTAGGGCGCCTGCTGCGTGACCACTTGGGAAGCTGAATGTCTTGATGATCATGTTGCGTACATACGTGTTGCGAGGCCGCGGACGACGCAGTACTAGCTTGAGGATACTCACAACAACTACTGTCGCAAGCGCGAGCATGCCTGCCCAAAAGTACGACGGAAGTGAGAGTGCCCAGCCATACCCCATTACGGCTGCGGCGATACCGACTGTAAAAGGCGGTTGGCCAATAAGTGTAAAGAATAGCATGCTGCCATGGAGTGCGCGCGGAAGACGATTTACTCGATCTTGGACATGTCTGTCAAATGAGCGGATCGTTTCTCTCATGATCGCTTTCTGATATGTGATTTGTTTGTCGCCAATGGAAGTACACGCCACACTATAATGATAGCGATGAGAATTGCAAACCCACACATGATCGATGGAATACCTGCGATTGTTGCAGGGTCGATAATGTTTGCTACTGTCGTAGGCAATATAAATGATGCGTAGCCTATTGCCATCCAGCGGAGCGCAGCTGCTTTTTTAGGCTTTTGCTTTGCCCAATGCGCTGCGAGGCCAACGGCCGCAAGGAGCCAGCCATAATAAAAGGCTGCATAGAGCAAAGTGTCGATGCCGCCCAGTGCGAATACAGCGTAGTTTGGAGCGCACTGCTCGAGTCCGACGGCACTTGGACCAAATGCAAAATAGCCTGCAAACAAGAACGCGCTACCGTAGGCAGCTGTCAGTAATTTTTTGGCTTTCACTCCTGCGAGCAAGGCTAATATATGTATGCCCAGTGCTGGCAGAAGCGTAATCGAGACGTAACCGATACGTGCCCATACATTGCCTCCTAGGCCGAGGCCGCCGCATATCATATATTCAGCGAGTTGAAAGATGCCAAGACAACCAATAAACACTGCAATTGTTCGAGTGAGTGGTGTGAGTTTATAGCGCCACAGCACATAAAACAAAAGAGCAAATTCAATTAAGAACGTAGCGAGCATGACCGGAGGTGAGAAGCACATGAATTTATTACCGTATCGTTTATACATAAGTAGGTTCAGTATACCATAAGCAGCAACTAGTATAACAACAATTTTCATTGTATAATATGTATACAAATGAGCGCCTCGATGATTGGCCGTCGTTTATAGTAGCGAGTAAGCCTCTAGTCGAAATACATCTTTTCTGCTACTATATATCTTAAAGCGCTATTTTTTTATGGCAAAAAATAGCAATTGTAGGTAACTAATAGAGGAAAAGCACTACTATGGCAGTAAAAAATGTCCCACTAAAGGACTATCGTAATATTGGTATTATCGCGCATATCGACGCTGGTAAAACCACCACAACAGAAGGAATCTTGTACCGCACAGGATTGACTCACAAGATTGGTGTCGTAAAGGGTGATGACCCAGCAGGCGCAACTACTGACTGGATGGCTCAAGAAAAGGAGCGTGGTATTACGATTACTTCCGCTGCTGTTACTTGTTTCTGGAGAGGCTGCAAAGTAAATATTATTGATACCCCAGGTCACATCGATTTTACCGCTGAAGTTGAACGTTCATTGCGCGTGCTCGATGGTGCGGTGACAGTATTTGATGGCAAGATGGGTGTCGAGGCACAGACTGAAACTGTGTGGCGCCAGGCAAACAAATATGGCGTGCCACGCATCTGCTTTATCAACAAGATCAACCAAACTGGTGGTGATTTTTACAAGTCACTTGAGACAATCCACACGCGTTTGAGTAAACATGCTCTACCGATTCACCTGCCAATCGGTTTTGAAAAAGACATTAATGGTGTTGTCGACTTGATTGATATGAAGGCGTATACCTACAACGACTTCTCTGACCACGAGCTTCAAGTTGGCGAAATTCCTGCTGATATGTTGGAAAAGGCAAAAAACGCTCGCAGTCTTTTGGTTGAAGCTGCCGTAGAGGCTGAAGACGAACTATTTGAGCGCTTCTTGGAAAGCGGCGAAGATGCAATTACTGTAGAAGACCTCAAGCGTGCGCTTCGTAAGCGAGTCCTAGCTGGTGACTTCTATCTTGTTACTGGCGGTGATGGACGTGGCGTGATTGTAGAAAAAGTACTCGATCTTGTAGCTGATTACCTGCCAAGCCCACTTGATGTCGATGCTATTTGGGGTAAAAACCCAAAGACTGGCGACGAAATCGAGCGCAAGCCAGACGAAAAAGAGCCACTTGCAGCACTTGCTTTCAAGATTGCGACCGATCCATTCGTCGGTAAGCTTATATTTGTCCGTGTATACAGCGGTCGTCTATCTGCTGGTAGTTACGTGATTAACACGACAACCGGCAACAAAGAGCGTGTTGGGCGTATCGTGCGTATGCATGCCGACAAGCGTGAAGAGATCGATTCAATTGGTGCCGGTGACATAGCAGCCGTCGTTGGCCTTAAGGATACGTTTACGGGTGCGACACTCGCTGATGTTGCACATCCTATTACGCTTGAGTCAATCGAGTTCCCTGATCCACCCGTATCGATTGCTGTCGAGCCTAAGACAAAGAGTGACCAGGAAAAAATGGGTATTGCTTTGCAGCGCCTTGCCGAAGAAGATCCGACATTCCGCGTTCATACCGATGATGAAACTGGCCAAACTATCATGTCTGGTATGGGCGAGCTGCATCTCGACATCCTTGTTGACCGTATGAAGCGTGAGTTTAATGTCGAAGCAAATATCGGCGAACCTCAGGTTGCGTTCCGTGAAACAATTCGGGGTCGTACTGAGGCACAAGGCAAGCACGCCAAACAGTCAGGTGGTCGCGGTCAGTACGGTGACGTATGGATTCGTTTTGAGCCAACCGAAAGTGGCGAAGGCTTTGAATTTGTTGATGAAATCAAGGGCGGTGTGGTTCCTCAAGAGTACCGCGCACCGGTACAAAAGGGTATCAAAGATACGCTTGATGGCGGTGTTATTGCAGGTTATCCGATGATTGGTGTCAAGGCGACACTTTATGACGGTAGCTATCATGATGTTGACTCGAGTGAGTTGGCCTTTAACCTAGCTGGTGTTTTGGCAGTACGCGAAGGTATTCCAAAAGCGAATCCAGTGTTGCTTGAGCCAGTCATGAAGCTCGAAGTGACGACGCCAGAAGAGTTCATGGGTGATGTTATTGGTGATATCAATAGTCGTCGTGGCCGTATCGAAGCCATGGAAGACCTTCAGGGTGGCGCCAAGTTGGTACGCGCTATAGTGCCGCTAGCTAGTATGTTTGGCTACACGAACGATGTTCGCAGTATGAGCCAGGGCCGTGCTGCAAGCACCATGGAACTTCATAGCTACGAAGAAGTGCCACCAAATGTTGCGCAAGAGATCATAGAGAAGCGCAAAAAGTAGTAGCCTCAAGCTATGCCATATACGACCTCCTGCTAGGGGGTCGTATAATTTATATGGCTTGAAGTGAAAATAGTTGTATTTTTATAGTAAATAGCGTATACCATTAAGTATGAGGGTGAAGTTACATCTTCATACAGTGAATTTCCACCACTTGCACAGCAAACATAAACAGAGGTTATGCTATGTTACATGAAATTCATCAAACAAATGAACGGAAGTTATCAAAAAGCGCCTTTATCGCAGGTGCTTTTTTGGTAAGCAGCATGGTTGAGGTTGGTCGATCGACACACGCGATCAAGAAAAAAGAGGTGAGTGGACTCATGAGCTATCCGGCTGATGATGGCCCGTCTTTTATTTTCTTACGTGGTTGCGGCGAAAATTACGCTGCGCAGGCACCGTTACACGCGCGCAAGCTAGCACGATATGGCTCATTGCATTTTGAGTATCAAACCCAGGGAAGGCACTCGCAAGAAATGATTGATCAGCATATTATTGATGCTTGTAAAATTGATGGCAACCGAGATCGTGTACTTGTGGGTACGTCGATGGGTCTTATGAATGGTATGAAAAGCCTCACAAACCCGCAGGTGCGCGAAGCGATAGGTGAAAATAGGCTCAAGGCAATTATTTCTCGTTCAGGCATGACTAGCCAGGTTGATTTGCAGCCAGGTATGCGAAGAGCGGCGGCTGTTTCGGCGTACATACCAAAGCTGGCTTTGTTTAACGATGTTTGGCGAGCACACCGATTGCGTCGAGTTGATAGTAATCTCCGGCATATCGATGAAATGACACTCGAAGAAGCGCGATTGCATCACGAATCGTCAGCCTATATGCCATTTCAACTTGTCTCCTCTCAGCATCGAGCGATTCATAAAAGTGTGCCATGGCAGGCGAACTCACACCGAGGAGTAGTAGAAGAAAACCCTGATTTGCAGCTATACCAGATAACAGCCGAAGAGGATAACGTAGTAGACTGGCGTCGCTCGAAAGTATCACTCGAACAAGCTTTTGGACTACCGGTAGAGACAGCGATAGATTATCGTAGGCCATCGTGTAGTCATGCTGATGAACTAGAGTATATTGAGCCGCTTGCCCGGTATATGGAGCATTTAAGTGACACGTCATCGCAACTTGCTGTCAGCGCTGCACGTCTTTTTCACTTTCGCGATGGTAGAGTTGTTGCTTAAACTTTATGTTTTACAGAGAGTTTTTGCTCATGTATACTTAAAGTAATGCGTTTATGCTACAACACAAACACAGTGCGGGTTTGCGATAGTGCTCGATGATGTCTTTACTCAGCTGTCTCTTGTAATTGTCGTAGCGGCTGCAATCGCTTATATCATGCGACTTCTCAAGCAGCCATTGATTGTCGGGTATATTCTGACGGGTATCTTGGTTGGGCCAAGCATGATGCACCTCATCAATGACAAGCATGCATTTGAGACCTTTAGCGAAATTGGTATCGCGTTACTGCTATTTATCATCGGTTTAGAGTTAAGCGTATCTGTAGTCAAGCGTCTTGGGAGACCTGTGTTTCTTACGGCGATGGCACTACTGCTTACTGTAGGTACGATTGGCTTTTTGGTATCTGTCGCTTTCGATTTTTCGACTACCGAAGCTATATTGGTCGGCTTGGCGGTATTTTTCAGTAGTACAATCATTATTGCCAAAGTGTTAAGCGATAAAAAAGAGATATCGCGACTTAATGGCCAGATCGCCATCGGTGTTATTTTGTTTGACGATATCGTAGCGACGTTTGCATTGCTCTACTTAGCTGCGGGTGCGGGTGAAGCCTTGGGCTGGATAGATGTCCTATGGCTCATACTCAAGGGTGTACTGATGATAGGTGTCTTGGCATTTTTGGCCATGAAGGTGCTGCCGGCTGTGACCAAATCGATGGCAAAGTCACAAGAGCTACTATTTCTTTTCGCGCTGGCGTGGGGATTTGGTGTTGCAACAGCAATCAATCTTGTAGGATTTTCTATTGAAATCGGTGCGCTGTTTGCCGGTGTGGCACTGGCGCAGTTGCCGTATGCACAGCAGATTGGCGCACGGCTCAAGCCGCTGCGCGATTTCTTTGTTATATTGTTCTTTATCAGCCTGGGTGAGCACTTGCAGATTAGTGATTTTGGCGCCGCGCTTGTGCCTGCACTGATTTTGTCGGCAATTGTGATCATTCTCAAGCCTATTGTTGTGATGCTGACGCTTGGGTTCCTCGGGTATACACGCCGCACAAGCTTTAAGACAGGTGTCAACCTATCGCAAATTAGTGAATTCTCCATCATTCTTATTGTTTTAGCCGCTTCGTCGGGTGTTGTCAGTAGTACTGTTGCGACCATGGTTACACTCATTGCGTTGATTACGATAACCATTTCGACCTATCTGATGCAGTACGACAACGTGATCTATCGTCGGTTCGAAAAACATCTCAATCTTTTTGAACGAGCAGGTGCAGCAGATGTCAAACAAAATACAAAAAAATACCCCATGATTCTTGTTGGCTTCAAAAATGGTGGACGACAATACCTAAAGACATTTCGTGGGCTAAAAAAGCCTTTTGTTGTCATTGATTACGACCCGGAGGTTATAGAAGATCTCGAACGCGCCAATATTAACTATATGTACGGAGATGTAACCGATCCTGAATTGCTAGAAGAGATAAATTTCGACGCAACAGAGCTTATTGTCAATACGATCGGTGATCACGAAATAAACTTAACCTTTGTAAAGTACGTTCGTCGCCACAACGACCATGCGGCGATCGTCTGCTATTCGAGTAATCACAACCAAGCGGCAGAGCTATACCGACTTGGGGCGAGCTATGTCATACTGCCGCACTTGATTGGCTCGGAGCGTCTTAATGGATTTATTGCAACTCACGGCATTAGTCAAAGTAGCTTTGAAAAGTATCGAGAAAAGCATATGGTACAAATCGGACACACTGCCGTCCGGCATCATGAGAAATAAACTCATCTTTCTCTTTACTAAACTGATGTGAATATGTATAATGAGGCTATACGTTGCAGAGTTTATTTGTTAGATTGTGCACGAAAATAACATTAATTCAGGAGAATCACCCTACATGGCAGATTTCGATCGAAGCAAACCGCACGTCAACGTTGGTACCATGGGTCACGTTGACCACGGTAAAACAACACTAACGGCTGCGATTTCGCACGTCCTATCTAAGAGACTACCTAGCGATGTCAACAAGCCTCGCGATTACGACCAAATCGATAACGCCCCAGAAGAGAAAGCTCGTGGTATTACCATCGCTTCATCTCACATTGAGTACGAATCAGAAGGTCGTCACTACGCTCACGTCGACATGCCTGGTCACGCCGACTATGTTAAAAACATGATCACTGGTGCTGCACAAGTTGATGGCGCAATCCTTGTGGTTGCCGCTACTGACGGTCCATTGCCACAAACACGTGAACACGTACTACTTGCAAAGCAAGTTGGTGTGCCAAAGATCATCGTTTTCCTTAACAAGATGGATATTGCTGATCCAGAGCTTGTAGAGCTCGTTGAGATGGATATTCGTGAGCTATTGGCAAAGAACGGCTTCGACGAAGATGCACCAATCATCAAGGGTTCTGCTACCGGCGCTCTTGACGGTAAGGCTGAATTTGAAGACGCTATCATGGAGCTTGTAAAGGCACTCGACGACTACGTTCCAGAGCCACCACGCGACATGGATAAGCCATTCCTCATGCCTATCGAAGACGTATTTTCGATCAAGGGTCGTGGAACAGTTGCAACTGGTCGTATCGAGCAGGGTATCATTAAGCTTAACGACGAAGTTGAAATCCTTGGTATTAAGGACAGTCAAAAATCTGTCGTTACTGGTATCGAAGCATTCAAAAAGAATCTTGACCAAGGTCAAGCTGGCGACAATGCTGGACTATTGCTCCGCGGTATCGAGCGTGATGATATCGAGCGTGGTCAAGTAATTGCCAAGCCAGGTTCTATCGAGCCACATACTGACTTCGAAGCAGAAGTTTATATCCTCAAAAAGGAAGAAGGCGGACGCCACACACCATTTAGCAAGGGCTACAAGCCACAGTTTTACTTCCGTACTACTGACGTTACTGGCGAAGTCGAACTACCAGCTGACAAAGAAATGGTCATGCCTGGCGATACACTTACATTTACAGTCAAGCTACTCGCACCAGTTGCGATGGAGCAGGGTCTTAACTTCGCGATTCGTGAAGGTGGCCGCACTGTAGGTGCAGGTGTTGTAACCAAGATTACCAAGTAGTCTAGGTACATTCTATAAAAACACCCTCGATATCGTTCGAGGGTGTTTTTTGTCTATAAATGTAGAAACCCGCTCAGCCAGGAGGCCAAGCAGGTCTCTACTAGTGAACGGGTTATTGTTTTGTGAGCGTAAAGTATACGCCCGGCGTGCCACTCTCTCCGTACCGTGCACTTACAACGCTATAACCGCTGATGTCGTTTCTTTCTAGTGACCGCAGCGTGTCTCGAGCGGGGCGGTCGAAATGCCGGCGTAGCCGCACAAACACCTCGGTGCTTATGAGTGTCAAGGCTGCGCCATTTGAGGTGCGCAGTGCGATAGTATTCGCGAGTCCTTCCATGAGCTCCTCGCGTATGGAATTTTGTCGAATATGTTCTTGATGACGCATCTGCTACTTCCTTAATTCGGACGCGGGTATCCAGTCGCCATCAGCGACATAGATGGTGACTTTTCGAAATGACCTCACCTCTTCAACAGTACCTTCGATACCATAAAAACCGGGTTCGGAACGTACACGTTTACGGGTACCATCTTCAAATCGAAAAGCAGAATCGTACACAAGTTCGCCGGTTCTTCGGACTGCTGCCTGAATAGCTTGTTCTACGACCTCGGTGACAGTAGATGAAGCATTCGCAAGTACGCCTCTTAGCTCTAGTGCACGAGTAAGGTCTTGTGCGAATCTCGTCAAGTCAGTCGGTTTGATTTCAATGGGTGCTGCCATGATACTCCTCGTCGTTGGGATGGCTGATTGTTACCATAACATCCTTGTGGAGTCTAGGCAACAATAATCTTGCTAATTGAGGTAAAGTAGGGTATATTATGAATATATTATTAATCATATCGAGAACTTGGTTGTGAGCGTATAGTAAATCGCAAAACCAATACAAGGTTACGATATAACACAAGGAGTATTTATCTCATGGCAGATAAAGCAGAAGGTTTGCGTATTCGCATCCGCCTCAAGGCCTATGACCACAAGGTCATTGACCAATCAGCAAAACAAATCATCGACACAGCTATCCGTACTGGCGCTACTATCGCTGGTCCTGTGCCACTACCAACACGTCGTAGTACATATACGGTTGTCAAATCACCTCACGTCTACAAAACCGGCGGTGAGTCATTTGAAATGCGTGTCCATAAGCGTTTGATTGATATCACCAATGCAACGCCAAAGACTATTGATAGTCTGCAAAATCTCAGCCTTCCAGCTGGCGTTGATGCAGAAATCCGTATGTAGTCATACACATTTAGGTATGCGAAAAACACCGTGTAATAGCGGTGTTTTTTGATAGCTGTATCTTATATTATGCTTATGGTATCATGGTACAAATGGCACGCGTAAAAACAAAAAATCCACGTCCACGAACCTACGCACGTAACCGCGCACAAGTCGTGAGTCGTCGCAATCGACAAGCACTCTCGGATGCAGATGGTACATATTTTCTGAAACTCGTAGGGGTTGTTTTGCTGAGTACGCTTTGGATAAAGTTCGATACGTCGCTATCATGGAGCGGTTTTATGCTAGCAGCATTTCCACTGGGTGCGCTTATTGCTCTAGTGGCGATTCGTTTGTTTGAAAAAAATCCCTACGATCGCAAGATTTGGTTTGCAGTGCTTGTCGTTGTGACAATCGTCAGCTATTTTGTGCCAGCTGGTATTGTTATCTAGTATCCGCCACCAGGGATATTCCAGAGCTGTTCGAGAGTTTTGATGCCACTCGATTTCATAGTCTGAGCGGCTACTGGGCCGATGTAGCGCCAGTGCCAGGCCTCGGGGCTGTAGCCGGTAATGGTCTCGTGTCCTGCAGGATAGCGCTCTATAAAGCCATAGGTCGCGGCGTTTGCAAGCATCCATTGGTATTGTGAACTGCCACGGAAGCATTCAAGGCTACAGCCGCCAGCCGATAGGTCGATCGCCAATCCGGTTTGGTGCTCGCTATAGCCTGGACGAGCACTCACGGTGTCGGCAGCCGCAGTGCTGCCGTTGACACTTACCCAATGATTGTATGTCTGGACTTGGTTTGCATATGATCTATAGCTACTCGTAAGACTAAGCGGCACGCCAGCAGCCGCAGCGGCACCAAGCATAGCAGTCATGTCGGGTAGTATCTTGGCACTGACGACGAAACCGTTGTAGCTCGTGAGGTCTGGCGGTACAAAATATATAGGGTTAAAACAGCGTTTTTTGTTGATTACAACATTGATCGCAGCTGGATTACCGTGTGTGCCAGCGATAGCGCAGCCTTTTGGCGTGACAACCTGACCTTGCTGTTGAGCCATGAGTGCATTGTCCGCTTCTGCCTTTTGCTCTGCAGCCTTGCGCTCAGCCTCTTCCTTTTGTTTGCGGACTTTCTCTTCAGCTACGCGTTTTTTCTCAAGCTCGACTATTTTCTTGTCGAGTTCGGCTAGTCTTTTGTTAGACTCAGCTTGCCTGGCAGCTTGTGCTTGGCTACTGAGATAGTAAAATGTACTAAAACTACAGATAAATACTAATAGGATTGCAGCAAGAATAGACCATAGGGTTTTGTGCTGCTTCACCTGCAGTATTCGCATAAGTAATATTATACGCTAAAAAATATAGCCTGCCGCTGGCGAGGTGCGCAAAATGGCTGCACACCTCGCCAGGACAAGCTAATAATAAGTATCGCTAATGAGGCGCTGGGCTGAGTTGATGACGCGTTCGAAATCTCCGCTCCGAATTGCCGCGAGAGGCGAGACGCCACTTGGGTCGCTACCCAGGAGCCAGGCGCGAGTGATGTCGACGCCTTCAGCCTTTGTAACGATACGGAGCTGTTCGATGGCGAATGCTAGCCTTCTGGCCTCTTCCTTGGTTGGCTTCAGCTCATCCATGCTGTCGAGCCATCGAAAGACGACGTATCTGTCTCTGTTGCCAGTGAGGACCGCAATGAGCGTCGGACCAATTTGCCGCTCGAGCTCGATCAAGTCTTCATGACCGATGGTTTCTCTCATGGATACTCCTAAGGATCTTGCCGCACAAGGTATGCGGTCATGTGACTCACATTATAGCATATAGTACTATATTATGCAAGTAGTGCACTCCGCCAAGAAACTGATAGAACCTCTTGACGCACCTCTATTTTTGTGCTAAATTGATATGGTAACTTATTACGTAATAACAACTTTCTTCCGTGTGAATGAGCAAGTCTAAAGGGTCAAATCCCACAGATACTACTCGCCACCGGAGGTTTTAAATGGGAGAAAAGGGCATGAAAGCACTTCTCGGTACCAAGATTGGTATGACCCAAATCATCAGCGAAAGCGGCGTTGCAACTCCTGTAACGTTGATTCAAGCTGGCCCTGTGACTGTAACTCAGGTTAAAACCGTCGAAACTGACGGCTATAACGCAGTCCAAGTGGCATATGGTGAGGGTAAGAACCTGAGCAAGGCCGTTGCTGGACATACAAAACCAGCTCAAGTAGCTCCGAAGCATATTCGGGAATTTCGTGTTGACGAACTGCCAGCAGACCTAAAGGTCGGCGACAAGATCGATGTAAACCAGTTTGCGCTGGGTGATATCGTTGACGCAACCGGCACCAGTAAAGGTAAAGGTTTCGCAGGCACCGTCAAACGGCACAACTTTAACACCAGCAAGAGTACGCATGGTGGTAACGGTAACGTACGTAAGCCAGGCTCAATCGGATCAATGTATCCGCAAAAAGTCTTTAAAGGTAAGCGTATGGCTGGTCGCATGGGTCATGATCGTGTCACGGTCAAGAACCTTGAGGTCGCCTATGTCGATGCTGTTAACAACCTGATTGGTCTAAAAGGTGCTGTGCCTGGTCCACGTAAAGGTTTGATCGTAGTAAACGCTCTTAAAGGAGGGAAAGCATAATGGCTGAAGCAGCGAAAACAACAGCCGCCAAAGCTGTAACCCTGCCAAAGGAAGTCTTCAATGTTGAGGTGCAAAACCACGAACTATTGAAGCTTGCCTATGACTCATATTTGGCAAATAGCCGTACTGCGAGCGCAACAACATTGCAACGCGGTGAAGTTCGTGGTGGTGGTAAAAAACCATGGAAGCAAAAAGGTACAGGTCGTGCACGTTTTGGTTCGAGCCGAAACCCTATTTGGCGCGGTGGTGGTGTCGTATTTGGTCCACGCGGTAACGAAAATTACAGCAAGCGTCTGAGTACAACGAGCAAGCGCGTGGCACTTCGCCAGGCATTGAGTCTTGCAAATGAAGCTAAGAAGATTATTGTCAAAGATATCACGACAACTGGTAAGACTGCTGAAGTCGCGAAGTTCCTTGCCGATAACAAGCTTAACCGCAAGACATTGGTTGTCGTAGAGACAAAAACGCCGGAACTACTTCGGGCAACAAGTAATGTGCAGAACGTACTATTGATCAGTGCAAAATATTTGAGCGTATACCATATCCTCAATGCTGATCATATCGTACTATCAGCCAAGTCAGTTCCTGTTATCAAAGACTGGCTTGCAAAGGAGGAAGCGTAATATGAGTACTGTATTTGTATATCCACGCGCAACCGAAAAAGCCTATGCGCAAAGTCAGGACAACGTATATGTATTTAACGTACCTTTGACTGCTAACAAAAATCAGATTACCGATGCTATCGAAGCACAGTATGGCGTAAAAGTTGTCCGTATCAAGACATTGGTTCAAACCGGCAAAGCAGTTCGCTTTAGCCGTGGTAAAAACCGCTACCCTGGTACAACGAATCGTAAAGACAACAAAAAGGCGTACGTAACGCTAGCTGAAGGTGATAAGATTCAGGTGTTTGCTGAACAAGAAGCACCAAAAGAGGAGAAGAAGTAATGGCGATTAAACAATATAATCCAACTACTCCTGCGCGTCGTGGTATGACTACTCAGGATCTGAGTGAGATTACAACACGAAAGCCACTCAAAAGCTTGCTCAAGAGCAAGAAGCAGAACGCTGGTCGCAACAATACCGGACGTATCACAGTTCGTCATCGTGGCGGTGGTGTTAAGCGTCACTATCGTTTGGTAAATCACAACCTTGCAGCTGGCCTCAAGCTAACTGTTGAGGAGATCGAATACGATCCAAATCGTAGTGCGCGTATCGCACGAGTAAAAGATCAGCATGGTCTTTACCACTATGTCTTGGCTGATACGAGCATGCACAAGGGTAAAACTATCGAGAGTGGTGCCGAGGCACCTATCGAGTCAAGTAACCGGATGCCACTGAGCCAGATCCCTGTCGGTAGTCAAATCTATGCGATTGAAATCACTGTAGGTAAAGGCGCTCAAATGGTTCGTAGTGCTGGTGCAAAAGCGCAGCTTATGGCCAAAGAGGGCGACTATGCTCAGGTGCGCTTGCCGTCTGGTGAAGTCCGCAAGTTCCGCCTAGAAGCAACAGCTGCACTAGGTGTTGTAGGTAATGTCCAGCATCAGAATGTCAAGATCGGATCAGCCGGTCGTAACCGACGCAAGGGTATTCGCCCTGGTGTTCGCGGTGTTGTTATGAACGCCACAGATCACCCGCACGGTGGTGGTGACGGTGGTCGTCACGGTAGTGGTAAGCCACCACGTACACCATGGGGCCAGTTGACTCTCGGTTATCGTACGCGCCGCCGCAAAGATGTCGCTGGTTTGATCGTTAAATCGCGTCACGACGCTAAGAGGAAGAGGTAAATCATGAGTCGATCACTGAAAAAAGGTCCATTCGTAGATGCCAAGCTCGCCAAAAAGGTGGCTGCTCTTGGCCACGAAGACCGTACAATCATCAAAACATGGGCTCGTTCGAGCACGATTACGCCAGAAATGGTTGGTCGTACTATCGCCGTTCATAACGGCCGGGTTCATGTACCGGTACTTGTAAGCGAGAACATGGTTGGTCACAAACTCGGTGAGTTTAGTCCAACCCGTAAGTTCCGCAAGCACGGAGGGAAGACAAGGTAATGGCTGACACTATTAAAGTACGTGCTATTGCGCGCGGTGTCGATCAGACACCACGCAAGGTGAGTCTCGTTGCTGCACTTGTGCGCAACCGTTCTGTCGCCGATGCACTTGTTATTCTGGAGCACGTTCCAAAACGCGCTGCGCTTCCAGTAAAGAAAGTTATCGAAAGCGCCCGCGCTAATGCAGCAAACAATCACGGCCTTGACGCCAAGAGTCTTACGATTACGACATTGAGCGTAACAACAGGTCCTCGCTTGCGCCGCTTCAAGCCCGCAAGTCGTGGCCGTGCATTGCCATTTGAGAAAAAAACCAGTCACATTTTGGTCGAAGTTGCTGGTGTAGAGAAACCAAAGAAGAAGCCAGCCGCTCCAAAGAAAACTGAGGCAGCTGTTGAGAAGAAAGAGGAGACAAAGTAATGGGACAAAAAGTCAATCCGATCAGCTTCCGTCTGCAGATTCACAAGAACTGGAGCTCACGTTGGTTTGCTGGCAAAAAAGACTTTGCGAAATGGCTCAATGAAGATATTCGGATTCGTGAGCTAATCGAAAAGCGATTTGCCTCTCGTCCGACTATCAGTCGTATCGAAATCGAACGTAGCGCTAATCTTATCACCGTAACAATTCACACAGCCAAGGCTGGTGTTGTTATCGGTCGAGGCGGTACTGGTGTGACTGAACTAAAGGGTCAGATCGAAAAGATCGCAAGCCTTCCGGTTCGTATCAATATCGAAGAAGTAAAGCGTCCAGAGCTCGATGCAAAGCTAGTAGCTGAAAACATCGCACGCCAACTTGAACGCCGTATCAACTTCCGTCGTGCAATCAAAATGAGCGCACAAAACACTATGAACGCTGGCGCCAAAGGTATTCGTATCCAAGTTGCTGGTCGTTTGAATAACGCCGAAATGGCTCGTCGCGAAAAGGTTATCGAAGGTTCGGTGCCACTACACACGCTACGCGCTGATATCGATTTTCACTCTGCTCGTGCAAACGCGCCTGGAGTTGGTATCATCGGTGTTAAAGTATGGATTTACAAGGGTGAAAGGAGCTAATCGATATGTTGCTACCAAAGAAAACCAAGTATCGAAAAGTTCGTAAAGGCAAGAATAAGGGCGACGCGACTCGCGGCCACTACGTTGCATTTGGCGACTACGGCTTGCAGTCACAAGGCAACAACGATATCACCTCTCGCCAAATCGAGTCAGCTCGTCAGGCGATGACCCGCTATATCAAGCGTGGTGGTAAAATTTGGATTCGTATCTTTCCGCACACTCCACGTACTCGCAAACCGCAAGACGTGAAAATGGGTAGTGGTAAAGGTAACCCTGAGTTCTTTGCTGCCAAGGTCAAGGCAGGAACTATCCTGTTCGAGATGAAGGGTGTTAACGAGGAAGTTGCTCGCGAAGCAATGCGCCTTGCGAGCCACAAGCTGCCAGTTAAAACAAAGTTCGTAAAGCGAGAGGAGGCATAGCATGGCAAAAGCAGAAGTGACCAAAAAACCAGCTAAAGCGGCAAAAGAAGCCTCAGCCGTCAAGACACTCGACGAACTGAAGGTTGAGCTTGCGGCAAAGCAGAACGACATGCTTGATGCTAAGCGCGGACACCGTGCAGGCGAGCTCGTCAATCCTCGTGTTATTACTACGACTCGCAAAGATATCGCGCGCCTCAAGACCGCGATCCGTGCTGAGGAATTGAAAGAAGGAGATAAGTAAGATGGCAAAGACACTCACAGGTATCGTTACCTCTGATGTACGCGACAAGACGATTACCGTTACGGTAACCAGCCGTCAGACACACCCTCTTTACGGCAAGCAGTACACCGTCAGTCGCAAATATACTGCGCATGACGAAAACAATGAAGCGCACAATGGCGACAAGGTTCGTATTATCGAAACACGACCTGTCTCAAAGACCAAGAGCTTCAAGCTTGATCGTATTGAAGAGAAGTCAGTCGGTAGCGTTGAGCTAAAAGACGAGGTGGAGGCATAATATGCTACAACAAGAATCTCGTGTCAAAGTAACTGACAATAGCGGTGCGAAAGAAGCGTTGATTATTCGCGTACTCGGCGGCACACGTCGTCGCTACGCTCGTGTTGGCGATGTTGTTGTTGTCACGATCAAAGACGCTAACTCTACAGGTAACGTTAAGAGAAAGACAATTCAAAGAGCTGTCATTGTCCGTACGCGCGATCAAATTAAACGCAAGGACGGCAGTACAATCTGTTTTGACGACAATGCAGCCGTTATTATCAATGACGACAAGTCGCCAAAAGCAACTCGTGTATTTGGTCCAGTCCCACGCGAATTGCGTGATCTTGGCTACGCCAAAATCATCAGTCTTGCACCGGAGGTACTCTAGTATGGCTAATCGTATTTTAAAAGATGATCTCGTAAAGATCGTTAGCGGTGCACACAAAGGTACGACAGGTAAAGTTGTTGCCGTGTTGCCAAAAAAGAATGCAGTCCTTGTAGAGGGTATCGGTGTAAAGCATCGCAAACTAAAGCCATCTCAACTCAATCCAACTGGTGGTCACAAGGACATTCATGTTCCAGTGCCACTACACAAGGTTGCTTTGGTGGTTGATGAAAAAACAGGCAAGACGAGTCGTGTCGGCTACAGCGTAGCAGAAGATGCGAAGTCACGAATTGCCCGACAAGCAAAGAATAAGGAGATCAAGTAATGGCGAAGACAACAGCTACTACTCCGGCTCCTCGCTTGAAAGCCTTGTACAAAGAACAGTATGTCAAGGAACTCCAGGCCGAACTAGCTCTCGCAAACGTACATCAGGTACCAAAGCTTGAGAAAATGACGGTAAGCGTAGGAACTGGTAAAGCAAAAGAAAGCAAAGCGCATATCGAAGCTGTTAAAAACACTTTGACGAAGATCACTGGTCAGGCACCAGTTGAGCGACTTGCGAAGAAATCAATTGCCGGATTCAAGATCCGCGCCGGCATGGGTGCACCAGTTGGTGTAAGTGTCACACTACGTGGTGCTCGTATGTACGAATTTCTTGACCGTTTGGTCAACGTATCGTTGCCGCGTGTTCGCGACTTCCATGGTGTTGGTACCAAATTCGACAAAGGTGGCAACTATAACCTCGGTTTGACAGACCAGTCTATCTTTACCGAACTAAGCTTTGAAGAAACTCAGTTGATTCATGGACTACAGATCACATTTGTAATCCAGAACCAAGATACGGCACACAGTCGTGCGCTGCTTGAAAAGTTCGGTTTACCATTTGAGAAAGAAGGAGGCAAACGCTAATGGCTAAGAAATCAATGATTGCTCGCGACGAAAAGCGCAAAAAGCTGATTGTAAAATACGCAGCCAAGCGTGCTGAACTAAAAGAGCTTGGTGATCTCGATGGTCTCCAGAAGCTACCTCGAAACAGTAGCCCAACTCGTTGGAAGAATCGCGATATGCTCAGTGGACGCCCGCGCGGATACATGCGTCGGTTTGGTCTTAGTCGCATCAACTTCCGCGAAAAAGCATCAAAGGGTGAGATCCCTGGCATAACAAAGAGTAGCTGGTAAAGGAAAGGAGAAAAGAATATGAGTTTACAATCTACAGACCCAATCGCTGACCTCCTGACCCGCATCCGTAACGCGGCAATGGTTGGCAAAACTGAAGTTCGTGTACCGACAAGCAAGCTTAAAAAGGTTGTCGCTGAGCAGCTAAAAGCAAATAACTATTTAGTTGATGTCAAGGAAGAGGCTGGCAAACCACGAGGTACGCTGGTGATCACTATCAACAAGCCGGGTGAAAATAGCGTCATCAACGAAGTGACACGTCTCAGCAAGCCTGGTCGCCGTGTATACGTCAAAGCTGACGAAATCCCTAAGGTCAAATCTGGCCGCGGTTTGGTGCTTGTAAGCACCTCAAAGGGTGTTATTACTGGCCATGAGGCAGCTAAGCAGCGCCTTGGCGGTGAACTACTGCTGAAAGTTTATTAAAAAGCAGTAGCCAAACGGTACATAGTGCCGAATATTATTTACAAATTTTACAAAGGAAAACTAAGATGAGTCGAATCGGAAAACTACCAATTCAAATTCCATCAGGCGTGACAATCACGGTCGATTCAGATGTTATTACTGTTGTTGGCTCTAAGGGTCAACTAACTGTACCGCATTTGAGCGACGTAACCGTTAAGATGGAAGACGGCGTTGTTACAGTAACGCGCAATAACGAAGAGCGTATCGCAAAAAGTCAGCACGGCTTGCAGCGCTCACTACTTAACAATGCTGTCGAAGGCGTTACGAAAGGTTTTGAAAAGAAGCTTGAAGTTAACGGCGTCGGTTTTCGTGTTGCGAGCAGCAACAATGAACTTACAATGAGCCTTGGCTTTAGCCATGAGGTCAAATACAAGGCGCCCGAAGGTGTCGCTGTCACAAATGACAAAATGACAATTAGTGTCAATGGTATTGATAAGCAGCAGGTTGGACAAGTCGCTGCCGATATCCGTGCACTTAAGAAGCCTGAGCCATACAAGGGTAAGGGCATTAAATACGCCGACGAAGTGATTCTTCGAAAAGCAGGAAAGGCAGGTAAGTAATCATGGCAGATCTCGCTAAAAAACTTCTCAACAAAAGCCTGCGCAAGAATCGTGTGCGTGCCAAGATTAGCGGCACCGCTGAGCGCCCGCGTTTGAGCGTGACGATCAGTAACAAGCACGTGAGTGCACAGTTGATCGATGACGCATCTGCACGTACGCTTGCAGCAAGCACAAGTGTTGGTAGCAAACAAACCGGTAGCCTAAAAGAACTCGCCGCATTTGTTGGTGTAGATATCGCAAAGAAAGCAAAGAAAGCAAAGATTGCAAAAGCAGTATTCGACCGTAATGGTCGTCAGTATGCTGGCCGCCTAAGCGCGCTTGCAGATGCTGCCCGCAAAGAAGGATTGGAGATTTAGTATGGCTGAAAATACAGCACAGACTACCCCACGCACAGGCGCGCCACAACGTGGTGGCCAGCGTGGTGGCCGACGCGATGACCGTCGGGCACAGGTACCACAGGAGCCAAAAGAATTTGAAGAAATTGTGATCAACATCGATCGCGTTGCACGTGTTGTGAAGGGTGGTCGCCGCTTCCGCTTCAAGGCACTTGTGGTCGTTGGTAACAATAAAGGTAAGGTCGGCGTCGGTGTATCAAAAGGTCAAGACGTTCAGACTGCCGTTGCCAAGGCAACTGATGTCGCAAAGAAGCACTTGATTACAGTTCCAATCACCAATGAGACAATTCCACATGATGTCGAGACGAAGGTATCTGGAGCACACGTATTGATCAAGCCGGCAGCACCTGGTACTGGTATTATCGCCGGCGGTGTTGTTCGTCAGATCATTGGCGTCACAGGTATCCGCAACATGCTTTCAAAAAGCCTTGGGTCAACCAACAAGGTCAACATCGCTTATGCGACAATTGAAGCACTACAGACGCTTGTTCCTCGTGAGCAATGGCTCAATGCAAAGCCTGCGAAAAAGGTAGCAAAAAAGGAGACTAAGTAAATGAAATACAACGAACTCCAAATCGCTCCAAATAAGAACAAGAAGCGTGTTGGTCGTGGTATCGCAGCTGGTCAGGGCAAGACTGCTGGCCGCGGTACAAAAGGCCAAGGCTCTCGTACTGGTAAAAAGCTACGGGCAACTTTCATGGGTGGTCAGCGCAGCTTAGTAACAGCAGTGCCAAAGCACCGTGGCTTTAAGAGTTTGCGTACGCCTGCACAGGTTGTCTACCTTGATCATCTCAATATCTTCAAGGGCAAGACTGCCGATAACTTCACATTGTTCGAAGAGGGTCTTGTTGCAACGCCATTTCATACTATCAAGGTCATCGCTCGTGGAGAGTTAACCGAAAAAGTGAACCTGAAGATTCAAGGTGCTAGCAAATCGGTTCAAGAAGCGATTACTAAAGCTGGTGGTACATTTGAAAAGGTGCCAACTCCACTCAAGAAGAGTGCAAAAGAAGCTGAAAAAGCTGATAAATAGTCTTTTATTCCAGCTAAATCAACACCCTGAAACATGGGTGTTGATTTATTTTTAGCATATTTTATGGTATAATATATATACATGTTACGTAATATTGCGGACATGAGCCTACGGAGAGATAGTCCCTTCGGTCAAGATTGAACGGGTTGTATCTCAAACTGGGCCAAACAGGAGGCGTCGTTTTATTGGCATTGGTTCAGGCACAATAGCTTCGCAATAGCCCCGACTATGCAGTTGAGTCTCGCTCCTGTATGGATCGGGGCTCAACTGTTTTACGTTTTACAAGACTATAGTACAATAGGTAAGAATAAAGAGAGGCTGACAAACAGGAACTATTTCTATGAACTGGAAAACTATATTTAAATCATTTAAAAACCGCGACATGCAAAAGCGCCTTGGTATCGTGCTTGGTATCGTTATAGCATATCGACTACTCGCACATATACCGGTGCCGCTCGCCGAACCAACACAACTAAAAGAGGTTATCGACAGTGTCGTCAACTCAACTGATTTTGGTGGCTTCTTGAACTTACTTTCGGGTGGTGCACTAGCGAGCTTCTCAATTGTGCTCGTAGGACTCAGTCCATTTATTACAGCCAGCATTATTTCACAGCTGCTTACCAAAGCGATTCCAAAGCTTGAAGAGCTGCACAAGGACGGCGAATCTGGTCGCCGTAAAATTAACCAGTGGACACGTATGCTTTCATTACCGCTCGCCATCGTGCAGTCGATTGCTTTCATCTATATATTGCGACAAACAGTACTCGCGGGCAATACAACAGTACTCGACGGTGCAACACCTATCGAATGGATTGTTGCAGTAACAGCTATGACGGCCGGCGCTATGATACTTATGTGGATGGGAGAGCTTATTACTGAACAGGGTGTCGGTAACGGCATCTCCATGCTTATCTTTGCAGGCATCATCAGTCAATTGCCGAGTACGCTCGCGTCGTTAGGCACCTCACTTGTCGATACGTCAGCTGGTGCGCTAAGTATCTTTGGTTGGTTTGAGTTGCCGGTGAACCCTGTCGCCTTCTGGGTGACGCTCAGTATCGTTGCCGCATCCCTGGTGGTGTTATATATACTTGTCAAAATCAACGAAGCGCAGCGCGTAGTGACTATTAACTACGCCAAGCGTGTGCAGGGAAATAGTAGCTACGGTGGAGTAAAGAGTATCCTTCCGATCAAGCTTATTGCAGCAGGTGTTATCCCGGTCATCTTCGCGGTCGCTTTCCTTAGTTTGCCAGCATTTTTGGGTCAGATACTCAAGGCAACCGGTAATGTAGAGTATATGGGCATAGCCAACAATCTTATTATGTGGTTCCAGGCGCCAAACCCTGGCGAGTTCACCGGAGACACTTTGAGTGCTATGATATATCCCGCTGCGTACTTTATACTTGTCATTTTGTTCACATATTTCTACACAGGCATTGTGTTTAATAGCAACGAAATTTCAGAAAACCTTCAAAAGCAAGGTGGATTTATCGAAGGAGTACGACCAGGTCTTCAGACCGAAAAATACTTGTCTCGTACGATGAACCGACTTATCCTTTTTGGATCAACTGTACTCGGTTTGGTAGCTGTCCTTCCGTTTGTCGCTGAATATATGTTTGCACAAGCTGGTATTACAGGTATTCAAAACCTTGCTATCGGTGGTACTGGTATTCTCATTGTTGTTTCTGTGGCACTTGAAAGCCTCCGCCAGATCAATTCACGTGCGCTCATGGTGACGTACGATGACTATAAATAACAACACACTCACATGCCTATGTGCATGTGAACGCTACTACGAATAGGTATACGTAATGTCGGTGACGGGACTATATATACAAAGAAAAAATCTTCCCCTCGTACGATGGTTTCTCGTAGCAGTAGCGTTACTATTTCTTGGTATGAGCGGTTGGTTTACTTATAAATGGTTTACGACCGGCCAAGAGCCTCCGCTTATATCGCTACCTGCTCATGCGCTCGCTAATTCTACTATTGATGAAACGCCAGTATCGTCGCGTATGATCAATGATTATGTGGTCGACGCAACTCATCCTCGTTACGTCAGTATTCCCGTGCTAGGTATCGATAAAGCGCGCGTACAGCAAGTCGGCCTCACGAAAAATAATACGATCGACACGCCAAAGAATATAAGTGATACTGCGTGGTATCCTAAAAGCGCGCATCCAGGCCAGGGCTATGGAGCTGTCGTAATAAATGGACACAATAGCGGCGTTATGCGCGATGGGGTATTTAAGGGGCTTGTCGACTTGAAGGATGGTGATCAAATCGTTATTGAGCGTGGCGATGGCCAGAAGATCACTTATGTAGTGGTTGAAAATAAAACAGAAGCTATTGAACAGGCAAATACATCAGGTCTGCAGCGTATCATGACGCCCTATGAAAGCGATAAAGAGGGGTTGGGGCTGATTACAGACGCCGGTAGCTGGGTGCCTCGTGATAAGGTATTTAACAAAAAAACTCTCGTACGTGCTGTGGTGGTCGAGTAGTCGTTACTACTGTATATTGACCTGCAATCAGTCAATAGGTTCACTTGACGAGCACTCTCATTTTGCTACAATAGAACTATCGTTTTGATTCATCGCGGTAAAAACGCGAAAGTCTTTGCTCGAAACACTTTACGAGCATCAAAGTTTGCTGTATAATGAACCTTTGTTAACTATGGTAAGTCAAAAAGAAGTCATCAAGCTGGTAGGTAAGGTCGTGGAGGCCCTGCCAAACACGCAGTTTCGTGTCGAATTGGAGAATGGCCATAGCGTGCTGTGCCATATATCGGGCAAAATGCGCAAGCATTATATCCGTTTGGTACCGGGCGACAGAGTGGAAGTTGAGCTAACCCCCTACGATCTTACGAAGGGCAGAATCAGCTTTCGCTTGAAAGATGAGCAGACCTCACGGAACGCTTAGAGAGATATATTAATTTAATTAGGAGTTTTTGTTGCGCTCATGAAAGTTCGTGCAAGTGTAAAGAAAATTAGTCCGGATGATCAGTTGGTGCGTCGTAAAGGCCGCCTCCGAGTGATCAACAAGAAGAAACCTAAGAACAAGCAAAGGCAGGGTTAAGCATGGCTCGAATTGCAGGGGTTGTAATCCCTAGCGAGAAGCAAGTGCACATTGCGCTGACGTATGTATACGGCATCGGCAAAAAGCACTCTCGAGACATCCTTGCGGCGGCAAAAATTGAGCCGACCACTCGGGTGAAAGATCTCACCGAGGCTGAAGAACAGCGACTTCGCGAAGTAATCGATCGTGATTACACCGTTGAAGGCGATCTCCAACGCCTGGTGACCAACAATATCAAACGTCTGAAAGACATCAACGCGTACCGTGGTCTTCGTCACAAGATGGGACTTCCTGTCAACGGCCAGAGAACTCGTACAAACGCTCGCACTCGTAAGGGTCGCGCAGTAGCCGTTGGTGGCGCTCAACCTAAGTCAGCATCTAAGACATAAAGGAAGGAACGAAGATGGCAGAAGCAACAACAGCAAAAGCTACCTCACGCAAGAAACAGCGTCGTTCTGTTCCTGCAGGTCAGCTGCATATTCAAGCAACATTTAATAATACTATCGTCAGCTTTTCAGACAAGCGCGGCAACGTGATTGCTGCAAGTAGTGCTGGTGCATGCGGGTTCCGCGGCAGCAAAAAAGGTACCGCGTACGCAGCACAAGTGGCGGCCGAAAAAGCAGCCGAAATTGCAAACACTCAGTACGGATTAAAGAGTGTTGATGTCTTTGTTAAGGGCGTCGGTCTTGGTCGTGATGCGGCTGTCCGTGCCGTTGGCGGCTATGGCATCAATGTCGATAGCATTAAAGACGTAACCGGCGTACCGCACGGTGGCGTTCGTCCAAAGGGTCAGAGGAGAGCATAATGGCACGAGATACTTCACCTATCGTCAAGCAGTCGCGCCGTGAGGGCTATGCGCTGCATCCAAAAGCACACAAGGTCATGGCACGCAAAACTGGCATTCCAGGTCAGCATGCACATGGTCGTCAGGGCAAACCGAGTTTGTATCTGACACAACTACGTGAGAAGCAAAAAGTTCGACGCGCATACGGCTTGCTTGAAAAGCAATTCGCACGTCTTATGAAAGAAGCCGATCGCGCAAGTAGCCAAGGCATTCTCCCTGGTGAATTGCTCCTACAGCTACTCGAGCGTCGCCTCGACAATGCAGTATATCGTGCAGGCTTTGCAATTAGCCGTCGTGCGGCACGACAACTTGTCAGTCACGGCCACTTTGAGCTCAATGGACGTCGCGTCGACATTCCATCAATCCGTCTCAAGGCCGGTGACAAGATCGTCGTACGTCAAAAAAGCACAAAATCTGGTTACTTTACCCAAATCGATGATGTCGTTAATAATTCTGCACAGTCACCGCTGAGCTGGATCAAAGCCGACCATAAGAAGATGACGATTGAAGTGACTGGTCTTCCTGTACGCAGTGAAGCAGAAGCCGATATCAACGAACAACTAATTGTCGAGTACTACTCGCGCTAACCAAAGGAGCATTCGCAATGTCAAAAGCTATTCACAATCCGCTACTCGCTGCTATCAACGAGAACGATGCTACTAGTGCGGAATTTGTCATCGAACCACTGCATATTGGTTACGGAAACACACTCGGCAACAGCTTGCGCCGTGTCCTATTGTCAAGCATTAAGGGTGCAGCTATCGTCGCATTTCGCGTTGATGGTGCAACTCACGAGTTTACGACGCTACCTGGCGTCAAAGAAGACGTGGTTGATATCATGCTTAACCTTAAAAACGTTCGTCTCAAAGTTCACACTGATGAACCAGTCGAACTACGCTTAGAAAAGAAGGGCGCAGGTCCTGTCACGGCAGCAGACATCAAAACTACTGCCGACGTAGAAGTTGTTAATCCTGAACAGATTATCGCAACTATTGATGATCCAAAGGCAAGTATGCTTATGGACCTTGTTGTCGAATCTGGTCGCGGCTACCGCACTATCGAAGATAGTAGCGTACAGCGTCTTCACAGCGATATGATCGCACTTGATGCCGTTTTCAGCCCAGTACTACGTGTACGCTACAAGGTTGATAACACTCGTGTTGGTCAGGAAACAAACCTAGACAAGCTCATTATCACAGTCGACACTGACGGTTCATTGAATCCACGTGAGGCTTTCGAAGAAGCTTCGGCTATCTTGGTCAATCAATACACTGCTCTATCAGGTAGCACAACCGTAGAAGCGGCTCCTGCACTCGGACAGACAGAGGAAGATGAAACCAATGAGCTCAACACACCAATCGAGGAATTGAACCTCACTGCTCGTACTGCAAACGCGCTTATCAATAATGATATTCGCACAGTTCACGATCTTGTCACGCTTAGCGAACAGGATCTCCGTGAACTCAAGGGGTTTGGTAGTAAGGCGCTTGATGAAGTCAAAGATAAACTGGCGGAATTGGAGCTCTAGAACATGCATCGTCACGGATATAAAGGTCGTAAATTCGGCCGCGAACGAGATCAGCGACGCGCCCTTTTGAAGGGTCTTGCGTCAAGCTTGATCGAACATGGCGAGATCGAGACAACATTGCCAAAAGCAAAGGAACTTTCTCGTTACATTGAAAAACTAATCACAAAAGCGAAAAAAGGTGACCTAGCTAGCCGACGAATGGTTATTGCAGGTGTATCAACACAAGCGATTGCCTTTAAGCTAGTCGACGAAATCGCACCGCAGCTTACAGCTCGTAACAGCGGTCATGTACGTATTAAGCGCACTCGACTACGCATCGGAGATGGCGCGCAGCTAGCAACGATCTCTTTTGTAGATAATATCGAGGCAAAGCCAAAAGCCGCTGAGCCGAAGAAAGCAGAGGTAAAGGCATGAGTACTGTAAAGAACGCCAAGACCTTTTCGCAAAAACCTGCTGATGTTTCACGTCGTTGGATCTTGATCGACGCTGCAAGCGCACCATTGGGTCGCGTATCGACAGAGATCGCAAAGTACTTGATCGGCAAATACAAGCCAACTTACACACCTCATGTTGACGGTGGCGACTATGTCGTTGTTATCAATGCCAAAGAGACTGTTGTAACTGGCAACAAAGAAACCGACAAAGTATACTATCGCCACTCAGGTTTTCCTGGTGGCATCAAAGACGCAACACTCAAAGAAGTGCGCGAAAAGTTTCCAGAGCGTATCATTGAAAACGCTGTTAAGGGTATGTTGCCAAAGAACAAACTGGCACCTGAGCGTATGAAACGACTAAAAATCTACACTGGCCCTGAGCACAATCATGCTGCTCAAACACCAGAGAAGGTAGAGGTAAAGTAATATGGCTGATAAGAAGTATTTTTACGGACTAGGAAGGCGTAAGAGCGCAACTGCGCGCGCACGTCTTTATGCTGGTGGCAAGGGTGGGCTCATAATCAACAGCAAACCTGCTGCTGATTACCTAGAGGGCAACAAGACACTACTAGCTGAGATTACCGATCCACTCGCACTCGTAGGCAAACAAAAAGACTACGATATTACCATTATGGTATCTGGTGGCGGTAAGGCAGGCCAGGTTGATGCAATCAAACTAGCGATTGCAAAAGCAATCACTGTTGATGCAGCTGATCTGCGTGGCACGCTCAAAAAAGCCGAGTTACTTCGTCGCGATCCACGCGAAAAAGAACGCAAGAAATATGGTCTTCGTTCTGCTCGCAAGCGCGAACAGTACTCAAAGCGCTAGGTATCTTGCCTGCGTACACAAAAAGCACCCTCCCAAAGGGTGCTTTTGCTTGTATAATAGAGGCAGTGATCGAGACAGTGCTACATAAATGGCTTCGTATACCGTATACGCTTAACGTCCACCATAAAAGGCGCATCAAAAAACCCGTCGCAACCGTTTTGTTTATTCATGGACTCGGTAATTCAGCTGAAGCTTGGGACGATGTCATTATACGATTGCCTCACAATGTGAATATTATTACTGTTGACCTCTTAGGATTTGGTAGGTCACCTCGACCGGACTGGGCTTCATACAACGCCAAAACGCAAGCTCGCGCCGTATTAGCAACACTCCTCAAGCTACGCATCACGACGCCCATTATTATTGTCGGGCACTCTCTTGGTAGTCTTGTGGCAATAGAAGTAGTAAAACGATACCCCATCATTATAAATGCGCTCGTCCTTTGCAGTCCTCCATTATATGACACCTCGGCAATTGGAAAGAAAGTTTCTATCAAACCCGATGCTTTGCTTCGGCAGCTGTATCTCGCTGCAACAGAACGACCAGATGAGTTCGTACGTCTTTGTACGCTTGCAATGAAGTATCAGCTCATTAACAAAGCCTTCAATGTCACAGCGGACAATATCGACAGCTACATGACAACGCTCAAAACCATGATCATCAATCAGACATCTTTACGCGATGCTCACGACATAACAGTCCCTACTGTCGTTTTGCAAGGACTCCTCGATCCATTTGTTGTGAGTAAAAACCTACGCAAACTTGCAAAAGCTAACGCAAATATTCGGTTGACTACCGTCGCATCGGGACATGAAATAAAGGGTCGATTCATACCCGCAATCGTGCGCGAAATCAACGGCTTACTGTCAGTGCCTAAAAAGAAAAGGCTATTTCAACCAAAATCATCATAAATCTAACACACAAGAGTAAACATACGATCAACCTTGCGTGTTCTGCGCTATAATAGGAGTACCTATGACTAAACCTGTAATCCTGACTGGACTTCGCGCCAACAATAATCTCACGATTGGTAACTATTTTGGAGGTATGCTGCCGATTATTGAAATGGCCCTACAGCGAGCCGAAGAGTTTCAAATCAATATGTTTATCCCCGACCTTCACAGTTTTACAACACCTATTGATCACGATCAGCTGCAGGAGCAGATTATGCTCAATGCCCGTCTCTTTGCGGCTGCCGGACTTCCGCTTGATAGCGATGATATTTTGCTGTACCGTCAAAGCTACGTTTCCGCACATAGCGAATTAACGTGGATACTCGACTGCTTTACCGGTATGGGTGAGATGCAACGCATGACACAGTTCAAGGACAAGACGGGCAAACTTGGCGACGAACGTACGTCGGTCGGCCTATTTAATTACCCAGTTCTTATGGCTACTGACATATTGCTCTACGATGCCTTGTACGTACCAGTTGGCGACGACCAGACACAGCATCTTGAGTTTACGCGTGACATCGCAGAGCGCATGAACCGGCGTTTTGGCGATTTATTTACAGTACCAAATGAAGTAAGCAAACAGCACGAGTTCTTTGGCAAAGGACAAGGACTTCGTATCAAAGATCTTATGGATCCTAGCAAAAAGATGAGCAAGTCTGACGATACGGGCAAGGGTGTGATTTTCTTGACTGACACACCAGAGGCTGCTGCAAAAAAAGTCATATCAGCTACAACTGACGACAAGTCTAGTGTCAATTTCGATCCAGAAAATCAGCCCGGTATCAGCAATCTCTTGCAGATCCTCGCTCTTTTACGAGGACAGCCTATCGACGCCACTGAGTCGGAGTTCAAGGGGCAAGAGCGCTACGGTGACTTCAAAAAGGTTGTAGCCGATGAAGTCGTTGCGTTTTTGGAAGGCTTCCAAGCCCGTCTTACCGCGGTTGACGATACGGCTCTTCGCACTGCATTCGAGCGCTCTGAGACACGTGCCAACGATCAAGCTAATCAAACCCTGTATCGAGTACAGCAAGCAGTTGGCCTGCGCCCAAAGGCGGTCTAAATGCGTCTCGATGCATATCTCGCACAATACTGGCCAGAATACTCTCGTTCGGTATGGCAAAAGTACATCGCAAACGGATACGTCATGGTGAACGGAACGCTCGAAAGCAGCTCCAAACGTACCATTGGCGAAGATGATATTGTCACGTACACACTACCAGAAAAGCCTGACCATTCACAGTCAACGTTACCTGTTATCTATCAGGATGATAATGTCATTGTAATAAATAAACCTCTTGGCGTTCTCACGCACAGCAAAGGTGCGCTCAACGATGAGTTTACGGTGGCCGAATTTTTGCGACCATTGACAACATACCATAGCGACAGCAATCGACCCGGTATCATCCATCGACTCGATAGAGATACGAGCGGTGTTATCATCGGCGTACGTAATTCTGAGACCGCAAGTCTGCTGCAACGTCAGTTTTCTGAACGAAAAGTAAAAAAGCTCTATTATGCCGTCGTCGACGGCCATCCAAAGGAGGCCGAAGCGCTTATCGATCTTCCTATAGCGCGCAACCCGAACGCTCCTAGTACTTTTCGGGTCGATGCCAACGGCAAGTCAGCCCAAACAACATATCGCGTTATCAAATCGAATGAAAAGCATAGCCTTGTCGAGTTACGTCCAGCTACCGGCCGAACTCATCAGCTCCGCGTCCACATGGCATATCTTGGCACGCCGATCCATGGAGATAGAGTATATGGTACTGCTGCAGATAGGCTATATCTGCATGCTACGAGTCTCGAAATTACTATACCTACCAGTACACGCCGTACTTTTGAAGCACCATTGCCACCCGAGTTTGAAGCCAAGATAGGGGAGTAGTCATGAACAATGACCTCATCTTTCATGAGCGCACACAACGACAGATTGACGCACTCCTTAATCATATGCCGCAATCACTTGTACTAGAAGGCTTATCTGGCAGTGGCGTCGTCGCCACCGCACAGTCTATCGCAGCACATTTGCAGGCCGAAACAATAGTTATCAAGCCCAAAAAGGTGAGTGCCAACCAGCCAGTTGTCGATGAGCTGGAGGGATCAATTATCATCCAGGACATCCGTGCGCTTTATGAACAAACAAGAGGCAAGACTAATAAAAGGCAAGTGTATATTCTCGACACTGGAGAGCGAAGTGTCACACCCTCGGCACAAAATGCTTTTCTGAAGCTTCTCGAAGAACCACGACAGGGCGTACACTTTATTATTGCAACACATCGTCCAGACGAACTACTGCCAACCGTACGATCCCGTAGTCAGGTAGTGCCGCTACTGCCGCTCAGCGACGAACAGGTGAGTAGTCTACTCGACACACTCGGTATACGTGATGCCACTATACGATCGAGGCTTGCCTTTATCGGTCGTGGCTTGCCTGCGCTCATTACACGGCTTGCAACTGACAACGAGCTCTACGAGCACCGCGTCAAAATTGTACTTGATGCAAAGACGCTTATTGGCAATACCGATCATAACGCGTTCGCTGTCATGCATACATATCGAGATAAACGCCCTGATGCACTACTATTGCTCGAAGATATTTCTCAACAGCTCAAGGTTATTATGCGCAAACAAGCTGACGTGCGCCATGCGGTCAAAATTCAACGCTGCCTCGAAGCACACGCTCGCATTGCCGGAGGCGGCAACATAAGGCTTCAGCTTGCAGCTGCTATGTTATAATTGTTCAGTAATGTTTGGTCTTATTATTGTGGCACTAGCGGGCGGATTGGCGATTATGTACAACAAATCGCCAGAAGCGACGACACTAGAGTTGCCGACGAAATTATCAGAGAAGCTCGACGGACTATGGAGCATTGCTCAAGAGTCCCTACGAGAAAAGAAGTATCTCCGTGCAGAAAAGGCTTTGCTCACCATCTTGCGTGTTGATGAACGAAACGCCACAGCCTACAACCGTCTCGGTATCCTATATGCAAAACAACAAGCATACAAAGACGCTATTGAATGTTTCGAGATCGCTCAGTCTCTCGAGCCAAGTGCAAGCAGCCTGCATAATGTCGGTCTGATTTATTATGAAACGGCAGATTACACAAAAGCCGCACTTGCATTTGAACAAGCGCTTGCGCTCGAAAGCGATCTGTCGGCCCGCCATATCGCCTATGCAAAGGTGCAGGAGAAACTTGGTCACAACAAAAAGATGATCGAGTCACTTGAGCGTGCCGTCGAGATCGACCCTATTCCACAAACGCTGACTATACTAGCCGATGCCTACGAGCGAGTAGGGCAGAATGAGTTATCTCTGAAGCTGCGCGAAAAAGCTGCTCGTATGATTATCCCACAAGGCCAGCCCAAGCGAGTAGCGCAAACACGAAAAGTAATGTAGTCAGAAATAAATGTCTTATGGTGGATAAAGACAGCTCTAAAGATAACGCTATCGGTCGCTATTCGCACCGAATTACATTTCGTACCCGTCAACAGTGTCGGTATGAGATGCTCTACAGAATGTCACTAACTATTCTCGGTATCGTTACAATCACACTCTATCTCTATATTGCCGCTAGGGCACTCGAACTACTGGGTTCAGACGAAACAGCTCAAGCGTTTGTGTTACCAATTATGGCAGTGGCAATCATCATATCGTGGCCGCTTATATTGCTAGCAAGCCTTACTGTAAGTGCTGCTATTTTGGCTCGAGACGCGCTACACGTATACAATAGTGATGATTTTCCTGCCAATCCCTGGCCTAGTGCAGACGACACGAATCGAAGAGATAACTATATAGCCGCGCGTACGCATACACATACTGTCGCCGCCAGTCACTCGCTCAACACACTGCTCGACTACCAATCGCCCGAAGATATCTTGCACATAGAGCCTCTCTTTGGCACTAAAATTGGTAAGTATGAATCTACATGGTATCACCTGACCTCAGCAAAACACAGACGGACATATATGATGCTTCGAGTATCTTCGATGCGACTGGCCATTCCAATGACAGTTATTAACTCGAGCGTCGAATCAGGTGGCCTTTTGCCATATCGTTACAAAAATGGTACAACAATCTCCATCTCACCTGAAATTGACCGCAAGCTATCGATTACTACAGTACATGGCGCACAAAGAGAGATTCGTACGCTACTCAACGCTGCAATGCTACGCAAGTTGATTTCAATTGCCGGAAACTGTGATATCGAAATCAATCGTGAGTTTATAGATTTTGTTTGGCACGAAGATATTCTCACAGACAATGTGCTCGACGGGCGCAGACAAGCCGCGGCATATTTTATAGAGTCACTCCTGGCGCGACACCAGGGCGCTTCAACCTATGTAAACGATGTACTTATCCCAAGACTTTCAACAGAAAAAGACACCCAAAAAACAAAATACGTCAACTTCGCTTATGCGGCGGGAGCCGTAGCGCTCATCGCACTCACCAGCCTCGCTGTCATCCTAAGCGGTAGCGACCTCTCTGTTGCTGTATTCGTTATTATATCTATTGCAACGCTACTGATCGCACTCTTTTTAACAGCACTGGCGCTCTTAGGTGCACTGAGATCTGTTTTTGCTACCAACCGACACCTTGTTGCGATGCGAAACATGCGACACCATGTGATGTACCACGAAAAGTCTAGCACCTAGTGCAAGAGCCCTTGAATATAATAGCTCTATGCGATATACTTACATCTGTACTTTTTAAACCTATGCCGCTTTAGCTCAGTTGGTTAGAGCAACTGTTTTGTAAACAGTAGGTCCTCGGTTCGAATCCGAGAAGCGGCTCCACGGCTAGGTAACGATTTGTTCGTTGCTTTGCGTATGGAAGATATAGTACGCAGGGGTAGTGAAGCGGTCAAACACGACAGACTGTAAATCTGTTGGCATATGCCTTCGCAGGTTCGAATCCTGCCCCCTGTACCAAAGCAAAAGCCCACCGCATGGTGGGTTCTTGCTTTGAGTAAGCGACCTCACCTCTCGTCGCAGCTTGGAATCATCTCTGTTTTTTGGTACAATTAGCCAAGATAATGCCGCGATAGCTCAGTTGGTAGAGCGCTTCCATGGTAAGGAAGAGGTCTCGGGTTCAAATCCCGATCGTGGCTCCATAGAAATCGAGACAATTCCTCTAGCCATAGAGGTATTTTTATGCTAAGATATATAAGATTGTTTTATTAAAGTAAGTGAGTGAGAAATGGCAAAAAAGAATACCAAGCGTAAATTGATCGGACTAGTTAGCGACCTAACTGGCCACCGTACGTATTACACGACTAAAAATACACAGAACACGACCGACAAGGTTAGCCTCAAAAAGTATGATCCAATCGCTCGCAAGCACGCAACATACACCGAGACTAAAAAGAGTCTTGGCCGTAACGAAGTTAAAGCGCGCAAATCATAACATACCCAAAACGCATCGTAACCACCGTCACATGGCGGTGGTTTTGTTATCTTGATCCATACCAAACCTATCGTCAACCGTTTTTGCCATCCAGATTGCCGCATGAAATAATCTGTCGACTGCCTGGACGCGTGGCTTACGCAGCTCTGTTATTGCAATTATTTGCCTATCTTCAAGGTGAAAGGCCACTGTTTCGTGTCTTGTCACAAGCGCCTCAATGACATCATCGGTAAATAGCCGCTTCACATACTCAACATCTTCGACAGCGGCTAATACAGCATATCGTTCATGAAATCGCTTATCGAGAGAGGGAGGACACGCAATATGCAAATATTGCGCCGTGGGATATCGCGTCAACAATTCAGCGTATTGTGTCTTGGTTTGCTGGCGCGTACCAATGTATATGAATGGCAATTGTGTGACAGTTCGTAGCTCTACATGCGTTTCTAGCCATCCCTTTTCAGTAATAGCAAAGTTCGGATGCCTCGCTGTTGCCATTAAGCTGTACGTACTCGTCATGTAGTTTGCATGTACGCCCATACACAAGCCATGCGTACCTCGCGTACGGACTTCATCTATCGCTTCGAGTAACGACGGCGGCAGTGCGGGTGAGAAATACGTCAACTGATGGCTTGTAGCGAAGCGCTCCATAATATCCTGATGCCGCAATGCGGGCGACCCCAGTGTTCGATACACTCTCGCGGCTTGTTGCTGAATATGGCGCGCTTTCCAGGTCGCCATAATGCTTAGGATTCTTTCTTTATGGTGTCGAGCAGCGCAGAAAGATATTCTGCATGACTCCATGTGAGCGGCGATGGTGAGATGAGAGAGTGGTCCACCGGGCTAATCTGCTCAGACATAATACTTGTTTGAGTGCTAATGCTATTGACCCAGGCCAAAATGGAACGTGCTATCTCATGCTGCTCCGTTTCCAGATGGTATTGCGCCATCCAAAGCGTCGTAATAAACCACCAGTTTCCTGGAGTATTAGGATCAACTCGATGATACGGATCATTTTCATATCGCGGATACGCTATGATGCCATCGCTATAAAAACGATCGGTAAATGTCCGGACAGCCGCAGTCAGTTCGGCAGAATCAGTCGGGAAAAGTCCGAACATAAATGAACCAAAGATACTGCTTGAATCGAGTGTATCGTCGCGATGAATCTCACCCTGACGGTTGATGATGCCTTTGTAGAATGCCTGTCGATCTTTGTTAAACAGCTGCTTGCGCGCATTAGACTGAATATCGTCGGCAACCGCACGCCACTCGATAGCGCTCTTGCGGTCGTTTTGAGCCTCAGCAAGCTCGGCCGCGGCCTTGAGTGCAGCATAAGTAACAGCCGTGGTGTAAGTCGTCGTCAGAAACACTTCTTCCCACAAATCATAGCTTGGTCGAGGCAAGCCAGTCGAACTATCGATATATCCTGCCATCCAATTTGCCATTGGCTTGATCATACTTTCGTAAAAATCACGCAACGCTCGGGAGTCATTTGTTGCATGATAAAATTCGGCAAACATAAATACTACCAGCGCAGTTTCGTCCTCTTGGATAGGTGGTCCAGCACTGCCATCAGGATGCACATATGGGTGCCAGCTCGACCCCAAACCGCCATCAGCCCAATACTTATGTAGCAAATAGCCGCTCGAGTGCATACCTCTTCGACAAAATTCGAAAAACCTATAAGCTTCTTCGGTATACCCCATGCGTATCAATGGCCACAACACATAAGCGCCGTCACGCGGCCAGCTATAGGCGTAGGCATCACGATTATAGTTGAGCATTGAGCTATCGGTACTTGCCATAATCGCACCACGCTTATCAATTTGCGACTTGATGATCATCACACTTTTCAGAAACGATTCGTGATAAATCGGATCTATTTTTGCAGCCGTCGCAATAGCAGGCTCGAGCCATTTGCGCCACCAATCTGTCGTACTCCGCAACCTATCTTTAACGCCGTTGTTTTGTATTTGCTTATGAATATGAAGCGCTTCACGTATCGATGAACCTGCTGTGATCCAATACTGCACTCGCTTTGAGCTATGCGCGTCTACTTGCGTAGCAAAACGCAGTGCCGAGTCTACGCGACCGTGCTCAACATTGCCACCCGACAGTTCGCCATCTTCGGCATCACGCCACGTACCCTCGTGACCCTCGATGCCAAACAACCCAACACTATGCTGATCAAATGGCTTACCGTCATATATGCCAGATATAGCAAATGCTCGACGTCCTCGATAGTGCAGCAAGGCGTCGCTATCAGGTAGGTATTGCGCCGTATCGGTGTTGCTCCGAGAATCATCAATCGCAAACGCTTGATGCATAAAGAGACGGATCTCACGCGGTCGATCAGCCAAGTTTACAACATGAATATTACGCATAAATGCACTGATATGCGCATCGACAAAATCATCAAACTCTAAGAGGATCTGAAGCGATTCGTTTTTTGCAATCGTATGGCCAATAAGTGCCCGTTGCGGATATCGAAACCGTATCTGCCATTCGCCAGGTGTGTCGAGCCAGCTCAGCTGACCGTCAACCCATACACCAACGCGATGCTGAGTTGATTTACCGGCAGAGTGATTGTTGAGACCAACATAAGGATAGTAAAAATCGTGTACTAAGCCAAAATTATTAATACCAACATGTAGCTCGCCATTGGAGAGTACTACAGGTCTAGCCATCAATGCCCCCGAGACGATTGTGTTTCATAACGCGCCAACGGACATCTCGGATAGCATTCATATAATACAAAAACGCGTCATAGGGTGATTCATACGGACTAAAATAGCTATGCACGGCGCCATCATCGAGCCACTTGGTCGCCATATAGTAGCTATGGTCTGAGCTTTGTAGGTAGCGCCAGTCACGAATCAGGTCATTGTCTCCGCTACGCATAACATCGTGTTCAACAGCGTACAAATGACGCAAAGCCTCTTGCTGCAAGCTGTTACCCATCCAGGCCGACAAGTCGCGCTCGGCATCGGCCCACGTCACAACGTGCGGCATACTCACCGTATCCTGTGCCTCTATTTCGCGGCTTGCTTGGGTGACGGTATAAAATGTCCGATCATCACGAGCCAGCCACCCATTGACGAACTTTTCGAAGAATCCAAAAATATCTGTATCTGCCCACTGATGCTCGCCAAATGTTTCAAAATCCATAAAGAGATTGACGAGCGGACCCTCGTTTGTCGCATGGTCGAGCCAATCTGTAAACTTGGTCGCCGTCAATGGCCACTCTGTCCAGCCGCGATTACTGAAGCGGAAGGCGATATCATCGCTAAGACGATAGTTTTTTAGCAACAATTTGATAGATTCGGTGCCTTCTGGTCGATACACTGTATTTGGTGTCCGTCCGGCCAGTACCGGATCCCAACCCTCTGCCAAGATCGTTTGGTAGCCAGCAGCTTCTGCCCATTGCGCCAGATCATTATTGTAGGCGAGTTCGGTATTGCGAAACGCCGTTGGTGAGACACCAAAAAGCTGATAAATCTTGTCGCGATGCAAAGCAACTTGCGCCTCAAACTCACGACGACTATAGAAGAACGCGAGACTATGGTAATACGTTTCCGTCACGATCTCAACGCGCCCTGTCGATACAATACGTTGCAAGGTCTCGATCAAATCATTACCCCAAAGCTCGGCTTGGTCGATAAATACACCGCTAATACTCAGCGATAGACGGAACTCTGGTTGCTGAGCGAGCAGCTTTTCGATCATACCTAGCATTGGACGATATGATTTTGTCGCAACCTTATGGAATATCTTCTCATTATTGAGATTTGTATCATTTTGCAACAAAAAGTAGTGGGATTGATGTCCTATCTCAAACACCGAATACGGTCGCACACGAAACGGCTGATGAATGTGCAAATATAAGTTTACGCCTCGTTTCACGCGAGCACTCCTTGGGTCAACGGTGCTTTATCATACACACGCAGGCACTTTTGGGCGACGTCATTCCATGACAACTTCGCGTACTCATCGCGCACACCTTTGCGCAGCGATGCTGCCAAGCTTGGCGATAAAGCAATTGCGACGAGTTGATCGGCGAGCGTATCTGTATCCCAAAAATCATAACGGAAAATATTTTTCAAAACTTCACCTACACCCGACTGACGGCTAATGATTAAAGCGCTGTCATGATGCGCAGCCTCGAGAGCAGTAAGACCAAATGGCTCACTCACCGAACTCATCACGAATACATCTGCTACCGTATATATATCGCGCCACTGCTTGCCGCGCACAAAGCCAGTAAAATACACCTTATCGGCAATACCCAGCTCGGCCGCCATCCTAATTAGTTCGTCGCGCTGTTCGCCATCGCCCGCAAACAAGAACACAAAACGGTCGTACTTTTCGCAGGCACGAGCAGCCGCTCGCATAAAATGCGTCAGACCTTTTTGCACCGTAAAACGCGTGATAGTTGCAACAATCGTATAGCCTTCACTGCGAAGCGATTCAAAGTATCGATAATCACGACTGTCGTATTCGTATGCCGTAAAATCATCGACATCGATAGCATTATGCACCACCTCGACATACTCGGCAGGAATACCGTAGCGCTCTACAATAATCGCTTTTGTAATATTGCTCACCGCGATGATCCTGTCGGCCATCTGCAAAGCTTGCTGCTCGATCTCATGCACAACAGGGTTGCCATAACGCTCCCCAGACCGATCAAACTCAGTCGCGTGCACATGCACCACCAATGGAGCACCGGTCAGCTCTTTGGCGCGCATGCCTGCTTCCATAGTGAGCCAATCGTGCGCATGAATAACATCTGGCTGTAGATTACCGCTGCGAACCATTTTTTCGACGTAGCGCACATAGTGCTTCTGTACGCCGCGCATACTTTTCACATCTCCTGGCGCAACATCATCAAGATCACGCTCATATGCACCTTCATGATCATAGCTTCCTAGATGAAAGCGCTCGCTCGGATGAACGTCTATCGCACAGTGAACACGCATAAAATCAGTACCGGGATGCTGAGCAGTGTAGGGAAGTATGAAGTCTATACTCGCACCCTTGAGAGCGAGTGCTTTCGACATATGGTAACAGGCGACGCCTAGGCCCCCGCTATTGTGCGGGGGCAACTCCCACCCGAGCATCAATATTTTCATTTTACACACTACGAGCAGTGTTAACCACCCGAAAGCTCCTTTGTTTTATGTATTTCTGGCCTCATTATAGTAATACGCTAGTGTTTTTTCAACCGTTTCACGCAATAATATAAGCGTATCGTGAAACATGGGGAAAACTATTGCTAAATATTGATTTATGATACCTTTTATGCTATAATAAAACATAATGAACTTATCTACGTTTACAGACAACATCATAAAAGAAACATACGAACTACTCACACAGCCAAACGACTATCGAACTATCCTTATTTTAATCCTCTCGATCGTGTTTGCCTACTGGTTAAGTCATTTTTTGGCTAAAATCATCATCTATGTAGCTCAAAAAGTATCGGTCCGCAGCGACACCGAGACACGCGACGAACGCGTCGTCATGTACCGCCAAGTCGAAACCTACCTCAGTGTTGCGGTAGCTGCCGTCCGAGCAATCGTTGTCGCTATCGTGGCATTTATCACCTGGCGCATTTTGGCGCCGACAGGTAGTGAGATGATTGGTGGCACCGGCGCGGCTGCTATCGGTGCTAGTGCATTTTTCATCGTCTTTGCTGGTGCCACAATCGGACTTCTGCTTCGCGACATCACTGCTGGCGCTACTATGATCATCGAAAAATGGTTTACGATTGGTGATTTTATCAAGGTCGAGCCCTTCATAGACATGCAGGGTGTCGTCGAACGCATGACTCTCCGCTCAACAAAACTCCGTAGTCTCAGCGGAGAAGTCATATGGATTCACAACCAACAGATTCAGGCAGTTCACGTCACCCCTCGCGGCGTACGTACGATTGCAGTCGATATATTTGTTACAGATACCGCAGCTGCCGAAAAAGCCATTCAGCGTGTCGCAAACGCCATGCCAACTGGCGCGACATTACTCGCACGACCGCTCAAAGTCACCAAGCCAGAGCAGTGGGGCGAGGGCATGTGGCGCATCACCGTCGTCGGGGAAATGACACCTGGGCGCGAATGGCTTATGGAGCAATACTTTGTCAACGCTATCAAAAAAATCGACGACGACGCCAAAAAAGCAGACAAGCTACTCGCGCTTGATCCAATCGCTCGCTATGCCGACCCAGAAGCCGACCGTCGGTTCCAACGCGCTATCCGCATCGCGCGCCACAAATAATCCTCCGTATTGTGCCTATATGGTATAATAATCAAGCACAAAGGGGCATAGTACAACGGCTAGTATAAAGGTCTCCAAAACCTTAGATCTAGGTTCGATTCCTAGTGCCCCTGCCAAGAAAAATAGATCTGCGTTTATGTAGATCTATTTTTCTTGGTGGAGTCATCCGGGTCGAACCGACCGACGAAGTCGATAGGTTCGACCACTGTCACAATTTCTGATTTGACAGGGGTTAGCCGATGTTCTCGGCTAGAATAGCCAGAACATCGAAGCGTCGTCCTAGTGCCCCTACCATAGAGGTACCTTGACACAAACCTTGTCTTTATTGATATAATTTTTTGTATGGAAAAACACCTAGACGGACGTGACACCACAAGCACAGCACAAGAGAGCAAAGAAGACATTATGCCAGTAAAGCGCTTACTCCCTATAGGTTTCAGGAATGCTATCATGCGCAGAAGGACGACAGTAGAGGATCTTTTGGGTGCTGACACAGTAGCCGAATACAAAGACGAGCGATGCGCCGCTCAAAAAGTGGCACGAGAAATTGTACGTAGATCTCAACACAATCAACCAAAGTAGCTTACAAATCCACCAAGGCACCCCTGTCGTTCTCTCGCGACCTGTTTGATCATAAAATTCACCACCTCTCTTAGTCATTGCATTTATTCTATTTATATGTTAAAATATAATTATCAAGGCTTGTACATACACACCTAGGAGAAATGATGGCTTTGAATTCTCAACAGCAACGCGACAATGGCGGAGACTGGGTATACACAGCAGGGCTTGGAGTCTTGGCTCTGGCGCTGTTTGTATCCTTTTTTAGCTGTGCTATTCTTTTTCCCAGCTACTCCTTCCACAGATCGACAGGCATCAGCCTGCCTGTCGTTATCCTTGCATACTGCAGCATCCTAGTAGCTGCCAGTAGTATCCCATACTGCATCAGCAAGTTCAGAAAGAGACGCCGAAGTCGTAAGCAATAACCGCCGAAAAGGTCGCCGAAGCACGTGGCTTCGCACCGTTACGGCGGCCTTTTTCATTTCATAGCCATATACAAAAAAGCCCCGTCACCGGGGCTCCTTTGTATAGTAGGTCAGTGACGGGCTGTTGATGAAGGAGTTTTGCTCGTCCACGAGCTCACCGAGTTGCCTCAGAGAGTCTCGAAGTGCGCTGTAGATAGGCGTATGTTCGGCATCGTCAATGCGCCTGAGCGCCTCTAGCAGCTCGCTCATACCGCGAGTAGCCTTTTGTAGTCCACTTCGCACCACATCCTGCTTGTCGACAAAATCAGCCAGCGCGTGTGTGGTAGCGCCAAAATCCAGATCTGCGACCATGTCATACTCGAGCCGATACACGATGTCTTTTGCCAACACACGCCATGCGCTGTCAAGGCAGTTAGCCTCAAACTCGGTCGATAGCAGCCCAAAAGAGGTTTCGTCGCTCTGCAACTTTCGCATGCGTAGCAACAAATCACTACAGGGCAGGCCGCGAAGCATCATAGCATCGAGACACGCAACCTCGATAGGTCGCAGTGCGGCCAATATCCGTGAGGATTGAGCCAATCTCAGTGAGTGATCAGTCAAATCCAACATTGTTTTTATTCGGCAGTATGCCGATGATTGCGACATTTCTTCCTTCCTCAGTTTCAAAAGAGCGACATTACGTATAATTATATTATACCACATAAAATACTTATTGAACAGAGTAGGGGTGTTGCAAAAAAATAAACCGAGGTTGTCGCACCAAAAAGATACTGACAACACTCGGTTCATCTTGAAACGACTCAGGGTCGCATACTACGACTGATTCTTTGCCTGCGGCTCTTGAGCAGACCCGGATGGTCGCCTCTTCTCAGAAGCATGCATCGACGCATCCATTTCATGCCACCGAGCAGAGAGCCAGCCAATAAGCCGACGCCACGCCGGTAGAGCCACCAGTCCAAGCGCACCGATATGCACGATAAGCAGTAATGCAAGTAGCGCAACCACCTTGCCATAGAGCGACCATTCATCTGGCAGATGATCGATGGCAGCAAATGGGGTCGTCACCCACAGACACGCACAGCTTAGTCGCCAGCGACGCGTCCCGCTTTTTGCGCTCAGCATAAACAAAAGTGACACTACAGCTAGCACAATCATACATATTCCTTATGTCGAAGTTCCAAGATGCCCAGATCGAGCACCTTGATAACAGCTCGATACTGATAGTATCACTATGTCATGTTTTACTAAAAATATCAAATACAACAATGTGCTCGTAGCAAACAAAAACGCACCGCTATTCTCACGGTGCGCTTTCATCGTCGGCTAGCTAAATCGCGACCTTGTCTTTTTTTTGCTTTTTGACTTCTTTTCGTTTGTTCTGACCTTTTGCCATACACACCCTCCTGCTAGGTGATTGTTCCATTATGTATGTATCAATTATAGCAAACTATCCTCTTTTGTCTCAAAACAAAAAGCCCCGTTACCGAGGCCCTTTGTTAAGGCTTCGGTAACGGGTAGATGGGGTCAAATGAGATGGCCAAGCAGTCACTTGAGCATCTCGACGAGCTGACATCCCAACGCTCCCACGTTGAGCTTGCCCGTCGTCTTGAACATCGTCTCGATCAGCCCTGCGAACTCCTCGATCGCCTGCAGGCGACTGGTGAGATTCTCGCGAAGCTCCTCCTCGTGCTCGCGCAAGCAATCAATCTGCTTGCCGATATCGAAATGCGCAGGACAGGCCTCCACGTTTTCGTAGTGAAGACCCATGTGGAGTTGAAACTCACTCCAGCAGTAGCTGAGAGTGTCTTGAGTCTCGCCTGCGTCAAAGAACAGTTGCACCGATCGCGCCTCATACCCTGCCAGTTCGCAAGCGAGTCGCGACACAAACTCCTGAGTGCTCTTCGCTGTAGCGCCTTTGACGCACACCTTACACTCCGTGAGCTGCCTCAGCAGTGGGTACAGCGTGTCGGCGCGCTGACAGTAGATATTGCGGTTGAACTCCTCGACCATGCTCGTCAAGGTAATGCCGTTCTCGCTGTTCACGATAGCAGTCATGATTGACCCTTCCTAGGAATGTACGATTCAATTTATACCAACATTATAGCATAAATTTATTTTAAAGTCAAGTATATGAGAATGTTTAAAACCCCGTATAGGGAGGCGCGCAGCCTCAGCCTATACGGGGTTTATATTTCGATCATGTGGTTATCTCGCGATAGATTGTCCGCAGACGGTCTTGTACGAGCTGCGCTATCCTGAGAGCATCATCGGGTCGCTGCTGTGCCAGATACAAGCTCACGACTCGTCGCCAGGCAAACACCACGTCGCCTTGAACCACGATATCTCTTAGCTGCACATACTCATCGTCCTCCAGCTCGCAGTGATTTTCGATCAACAGCTCCACTTCGCTATCGGGCAGGGTAGCGCCACCTTTGTCGCTCATCAGCTCGAGTCGAATACTACAGTGTAGCTCGTGGCGTTTCTCACGTATGCGCACTATGTCGTCGTAGCTCGTCCGCAGATCAACTATGCACGCATGCTCATCGAGATCGTTACTCGCATACATCAGAGACCATAATCGACTGCTCAATTGCGGAAACCGCTCGCTCCAATTGTGCACCTGTGCCAACAGCTTGTTCTGAAGACTACCGTAATAGTTATCCATCTGCGCATAGTAAGCTGCTCCTATCTCGTCGATCAGCTTGTCATCACTCTCCATGAGCCGCTCTACTTCTGCGGCCACAGCCACATAATCCATTAGGTGCTCCTATCGTCTCCACGAGGTTAGCGATATCATACCATCAAATGGATATATTTACGATATCTCGATAAAAAATAAATGTGGAGTATAGTGATGGTATGCGACAAAAATTTGACAGCGAACGACAGCTTGGTGGCAGAGAAGAATATGCGCAGCAAGCTATGCACGAGCGGCTCGAAGAGTGTCTGCTTGTCACCGATATGCTCGACGATATCCTCGAAACACCCTACAGCGCAGACGGCACTTTTCCTGGCGCGGCAGAAGCAACCAGTACAGACTATTCGTCGTTTCGTTTGTTTCACTATCTCGACACCGATACGAATAGCTCCTCCGGATGGGCATGGTCGCTTGTAGGTAAGACTGTCGATATCCGCTATTTGCGTTCTAGCGGCAACCCAAGCACCGAACAGTATCAAATAGCGCTCGTTACAGATGTCCAGCAAAGCGACATCGACAAAGAACCTATTATTAACGTCTATCAAATCAATTACTTTGGCGCAAACAGGGAGTCGGTGGTAGCGACAATCGACGAACCAGACATTATCGGCGCGTCTGGATACGAATACACAACCCGTGCCACCACACCATACGATCACGCCACACTTTTCGATGAGCTTGGAAACCTCACCGACATGCTCAATGCTCAAAAAATAGAAGATGGCTACCTGAAAACGATTTAAAAAATAGGGTGGGGTGGTATCTGGCGCTATAGCAACACCAGATACTACCTCCAGCCCTGTCCGTCTCTGTAGCCAGCGTCTTTCACCCCGCGGCAACCCGTTCGCTATATGCCTGCATGCAGGCAGTGCGATCGGCAGCATACCACATAAATCCTCTTGCCCTAGTCATCGATGACAGCTGGCAGCACCAGATTGCTTCGTTTTGCATATCACGCAGCGTCTCACAGATGCTCAGTTTTTCAACTCCATCCCAAAACACTACGCCAAGCACTACAAAAAAATCAGCACCCACATCGGGCATCCTGGACGGTAAATGACCATTCATTGGTACGTACAGCTCGATCAACTCTAGCTCCGGCTTCAAGCAATCGCGCCTACCTAATGCGAACATTACATCCTCACTCTCAGCTCGACCGTCTTGCATACTCGGACACCTTTATATAACCATATTTTGAGTTTTGCGCCAATCCTATAGAGTTCGCTAGCGAAACAGAGGCCAGTTAGGGTATAATTCAAAGCAATGAACGAAACCGACCGACAGGCTGCTATAAATCATTATTTATCAGAGGTCAAAGAGCTGTATTATCGTGGTGATGCCACCGAGCATAGCTACCGTCCCGCCTTGCAACAGCTAATCCACGATCTTTTTCCCGACTATATCGCTATCAACGAGCGCAAGCGTGTCGATGTTGGCGCACCAGATCTCGTCATATTCAAACGCGAAGAGCGTCCCGAGCAAGCTAAACTTGTTCCCGATGTACCACTTGGTTTCGTAGAAGCAAAAGACATCGTGGCTGGCATCCTCGATCGCCCCGAGCATCAAGAGCAGATAAAACGCTACATGGAGCTTGGCAATGTTGTTCATACCGACGGTCTCGAGTTTCGCTTTTACTTCGACAAAGAGCTCGTCAAAACGCTTTCGATAGCGCATGTCAACGAAAACCGCCATATTGTCGAAAACCCCGCCGCAAACGAAGACCTCGTATACTACCTCAAAGAGACAATCACTCGCGCCACCCAAACAGTTCGCACCGCCAAAAGCCTGGCACTGCTCATGGCAGACCGCGCCCGACCTATCCGCCGCACTATTCACGCCGCATTGCAGCAAGACATCGAGGCAGGCGAGCGCACCACGCTAGCCGATCAATACACTGCCTTTCGCGAAACGCTCATCGGCGATCTCAGTACCGAAGATTTTGCCGACATCTACGCCGAAACGATAGCCTACGGTCTGTTTGCCGCTCGCTACAACGACGATACCGTCGACGATTTTAGCTTGCGCGAAGCCGCCGAAAAAGTACCGCAAACAAACCCATTCTTGCGCCAGTTTTTCCTACAAATAGCCGCCTACGAAAAAGACCCGCGCCTCGACTGGGTACTCAACAACTTTGCCGAGCTATTCCGCCATGCCAACGTCCACAAAATCATGGCCAGCTACGGCAAAACCACCGGTATGAACCACGACCCAGTGACGCACTTTTACGAAACATTTCTGGGCGAATACGACAGCAAGCGCCGCAAGGCACGCGGCGTCTACTACACGCCGCTACCTATCGTGCAACACATCGTACGAGCGGTCGATACGGTGCTCAAAGACGAATTTGGCCTGGCAGATGGCCTCGCGGACGACAGCACCGTGCAGCACACCTACAGTGTGAACCCATACAAAAAGGGTAAAGGTACAGGTGGCAAAGAGTACTTCACCAAAACCGAGCCGATCCCACGCGTGCAAATACTCGACCCAGCCACCGGCACAGGCACCTTCCTCAACGAAACCATCAAGCTGATTGCCGAGCGCAAGCAGCACCTTGGCAGCAGCTGGAGCAGCTATGTCGAGAGTAATCTGCTGCCACGCCTACACGGATTCGAGCTACTGATGGCCGCCTATAGCATGGCGCACATGCGCCTCGGCCTGACACTCGCCGAAAGCGGCTATGTGCCGAGTCGCCAACATCCACGTATCGGCGTATACCTCACCAACACCCTCGAAGAGCCTGCCCAAGACGAACCGCCAATCATTAGCATGCTAGGCATGAACCGAGCCCTCACCGAAGAATCCGTCGCCGCCGACAAGGTCAAGCGCGACCTGCCGATCATGGTAGTCATGGGCAATCCGCCATATAGCGTCAGCAGCTCCAACAAAAGCAAATATATCGATAACCTGATGGCCGACTACAAAAAGGATTTGAATGAGCGCAACATCCAGCCCCTCAGCGACGATTACATCAAATTCATCCGCTACGCCGAAAGCATGATCGAAAAGACCGGCACCGGTATCGTCGCTATGATCACCAACAACAGCTATATCGACGGCTTGATCCACCGCCAAATGCGCAAGCACCTGCTACAAACATTCGACAGCATCCGAGTGATAGACCTGCACGGCAACAGCAAGAAAAAAGAAACCGCACCCGACGGCAGTGCTGACGAAAACGTGTTCGATATCCAGCAAGGCGTGAGCATCGTTATCATGACAAAGACAGGCCACAAGCAGGCGAGTGAGCTTGCCGATACTCACTTTGCCGAACTCTATGGCAAACGAGCGGTAAAGTACGACAAGCTAGCAGAGTCGATCGACTCTGAGAATATTACGCCCAAGGCACCGAGTTATTATTTGGTCAAAAAAGATATGCGTCTCGAAGACGAATATAGCAAAATGATAGCTATCGATGAACTATTCTTATCGATCATGAGCGGCGTCAAAACATCCAACGACAAAGAACTTGTGTCATTTGATGAGTTTGACAGCGAAAACAACCACTCTTACGACTATAAGGTCTTCGACAAACGCTATATCAACTACAACTCAGAAGTGAAACGACCTCGCCGCGAATTTATGAAAAACATGCACAAGCCAAACGTCGCGATGTCGTTTATGCGTAGCCTTGTCAATACGGACACTCTTTCTTCCATCCAGGTGCATGAAAATATGATCGATATTAATCTTTATGGTTTTCAGTCATACCTTGCACCTTTATATCTTCATCATGAAGACGGAACAGCAACCGCAAATCTCAACATAGAAGAAGTCAATAAGCTTCTAGCTAATCTAACACCTCATCGATACTTTGAAGATTCCTCTCAGGACACAAAAGATAACACTATAACGCCGCTTGCTGTTTTCGATTATACCTATGGGATACTCCATAGCGTCAAGTATCGCGAACGCTATAAGGAGCAGCTCCAGAGCGAGTTTCCGCGCCTACCAATACCTGAGAGTATGGGCGACTTCGAACACTTCAGCAGTGCAGGCAAACAACTCCGCGAGCTCCACCTCATGCAAGGCGTGCAGCCGTTTAACGCTCCGCTGGCAGGCGAGGGCAGTGGTCTGGTCGAAAAGATCAGCTTCGTACCACGCGCTACATCTAGCGTAGACGACACCACATCTGGTGTGCCCGATAGTAACGCCACCACAGGTAACGTCTACATCAACGACACCCAATATTTCCCAAATGTACCTCTGGCAGCCTGGAATTTTCACATCGGCGGCTACCAACCCGCCCAAAAATGGCTCAAAGACCGCCGCGGCCGCGAGCTATCCTACAAAGACGTCGAACACTACCAGCGCATCCTCACAATCCTCATTGAAACTGATCGAATTATGAAAAAAATTGGATAATATGACACGAGGTAAAATCTCGAAGACTCGAAAACCAAAAAAAGGGAAAGCTTCCAGTAAAATAGCTTTTCCGTATCGCATTGGAGCATTGATACTTTTTATTGCAATCGCAATTGGTAGCTTCGTGCCTTTTTCGAGTACGGAAGAGCTGCATGAAACAATTCCATATCGTACGACCTACCAAAAGAGCGGCGATCTCGAACTAGGCCAAACCAAGGTCAACACAGAAGGTCGGCGCGGAGACAAAATAAGCACCTATGAGACAAAGCGATCACTATTCGACATGCTGATTGGCAAAGAGCCGATAAGGCAAATAGTAAGCACGACAATCATCAAAGAGGCTACCGGGAAAACTGTTAGCGAAGGGACAAAACGCTGACAGTACATGCACTGCTCAAATGGCACCTATAGGTACTACACAGATGAACAGTTTAAAGACTCGAATACTGGCTTTACGTCTAGAAGTTCCGACTTTTGCGCCGAGAATAGCCAAGGCACGAAAACTACTCTAGCAGACAATCCGCCCGGTAGCATTCGCCAAGATGCACCAGCGAACTGCAATCTGGAGCGTACGCCCTACAAGACAATCTACAAAGATGCCGATTGGCTATATGTAGGCCAGATAGAAGAAGGGCACGGAATCACTGGAGGGAAGCTAGTATGCTCAGATGGAAAAATACTTAACTCGTATGATCCATATGACAAAACAATATATAGAGGCACAAAAGTGCGCGATAGGGTTACGCCATCTCCGACTCCACCTGTAGATACACGCAATTACGCTGCGAAGCAGAAATGCGAAAGCGACTATAGCTCCGCGAGGGCACAGCTATCAATACACGGTGCAGGTAATTCGAGTGCAATGCAGCAACTTCAAAATCTGCACAGCCAATGCTTACGACGCGCCGGCTTTTAGTAATCTAAGAAATCTCCCAGGGTTTCAATATGCTCGAATCTTGCAAGGCTGCGAAATGGCAGGCAATAAACTATTCCCAGCTGCAACGCAAAGAAGATTGACCCACCAAAGAGCCAGGCACGCTTGCAGCGCGAAGAGTCGTAATGGATAATATAGTACATTATGACTACAACTAGGAGGTGTAAACCATGAACGACTACAGCATCAGAACAGACTCACTAGCAAACGTAGAGAGTGTCATAGGAATATCTGAAGCAGTATTTAACACGACACTTATCGTCTTTATTGTTGCAGCTATCCTGAATGTTATCTTGTTTTTTAAGATTTGGCGTGCATGTAACGATACTAATAAAATAAAAAACCACATAAACGACTCGTCTGACGATATGCGATTTTGGATGCGAGCCAAATACGAAAGCGACAAACGGCTTGGAATTATAAACGACGCGGACATTAAAATTACTGAAGAATTTATAGAGAATAAATAATTACAAAATAGAGAACCCCGACCGAGAAGTCGAGGTTCTCTAGATCGGGGTTAGTCGTCGGACTCCACGACGCGGATACTGATGCTTCTCTGCGTGATACGCGGCATGCTGGTGAGAATCGGTTCGTAAATCTCCTCAACAGCCATCGGCAACAGCGTCAAAGCGGCCCTCTCGCGAGCACTCCGCATCTCATGAGGTTTTGACTTTCCAGAAACCATGAGCTCCGCGAACATCACCGGTAATACAGTCTCGACAACCCGAATATCGTCTGGAATATGGCGCCCACTTACGGTGAGCTCATATGTCCGTAGTTCTGGACATTCAAACGTCAAATCATCAAGCCTGTCGGCTACACTCTTCATTTCACTCATGACTCTGCTGTGAGACGCATCGGGCGTCCACACTATGAGTCGATTGATTTGCCGGATGATCTTTCGTACTTGTTTCTGCATCAAAGACACCTTCCTTGGATAGAAGTGGCACCAAAAATACGACAAGACAGCAATTGCTGTCCATACTTTTATTATAGCATATTTAATATTAAAAATCAATCTTAGCGCAGGCACATGCTATACTATTGAAAAGTATCTAAGGAGGGGCTTAATGGCTACCGTACATCAGATCAATCAACTCGAAAAAGCATTACGCGAATATCGCAAAAAGTACTTAACCAAAAAGCAAAACCTCGAAGTAGATGAATCTGCTACACGGATTATGGTTAATGGTTTTCTCACATTAGTACTAGGCTATCTAGAGTTAGATGATATTAAAACAGAATATAATATACGCGGTGAGTATGCCGACTACGTGATTCAGCTTGCTCGTAAAAAACATATCGTTATTGAAGTAAAGTCTATCCAAATCGACCTGAACGATCGCCACCTTCGTCAAAGTCTGAGCTACGCAGCCAACGAGGGTATTGATTGGATACTACTCTTCAATGGTAAGCAAATCAAACTTTTCCGGGTACTTTTTGGTAAGCCTATCTCGTATCATGCAGTTTTTCACTATGATCTATCCGACCTTACGACCATGAAGCAAGCTGCAAATGACATTATTTATCTTACGAAAAAGTCTGTATCAAAAGGAGAGCTCGATACTTACTGGAAGCGTTTTGATGCACTCACACCAGCAAGTCTCACAAAAGCTATATATACCGAAGACGTTATTCGTGCGGTTCGACTGCGCCTCAAGAAAAACTGCGGGATCAACTTTGATCAACAAGACGTTGCTATTGCAGTGCAGGAGCTACTATTAAATGGTCACAGTGGTGCAGTAAAACCAAAAAATCTTAAGAAATAAACCTGACCCACAAGGTTCGACCTTATGCCTTGTTGATACCGAGATCCCGCAACCATCGACTACATTAACCAAAAAGGAGACTAGTCCTAATTCGGGATAATCTTTTTGAATCCGCTACTCAGTATCCGGGCAATTGCTATCAGATGCCCGGGCGTATGAACAACGATTTCTTTCGCTCCATCGATCATGCTATGTGCGGGCGTAACGGTACGGTCTTTGGTAGAGTAGAGGGTCGTTATCTGTTGGCGTTGCCGCAAAGATAAGTCCGGCATTACTTTATCGACGTTCACCAATAGCGGGTGCAGCGCCGGGTTTCGCCATCGTCGATAGGGGATAATATCCGACGCTCCATGGTTGTACCCGCAGATAGTTATGACACCGCTGATTCTTGCAGGGTTGCGAGAAAAAGCAAGTAGCGCCATTGCACCTCCTGCGCTTTCGCCAATCAGCACGATTCTGCCACTAGGTATCGCGTCAATATTCTTTGCGATTCTAGTGTATTTTTGCTCGTATGTCTCTGCTCTGTTACTCCAGCGCATCGGCACGAGCGTCACCTGTACTCCGCTGCGCCTCCACCGCCATAGCGCCACGCGCCGCAGGGGGTCAAACATGCCGCCCAGGCCAGGGATGTAAACATAGTGCGTCATGCACTCATCATAGCAAACACGCTCGTCGAAAGTTTTAGCTACTGATTATACTCATCAATCACAATCTTATGCTGTTGCATCATAATCTTAAACGCATCTGGGGTAGCCATCAGCTGATTCATGTTTTCGGGAACAATCTGCCACGAAACACCAAACTGGTCTTTGCACCAACCACACTGTTCGGCCTCGGGAACAGTCGAAAGAGCGCTCCAAAGCTTGTCGATTTCAGCCTGATCTCTGCAAGAAATGGCAAGTGAGACACCTTCGCTAAAGGTAAATTCATGCTGGACATCGCCGCCGCTATCCATAGCAACAATCCACTGATCGCCGACTCGAAATTCACCAAATGCGAGTGCATTTGCTTTTGCTGGACCTGTAGGTTCGCCATAAGGGTAGATGGTGCCAATCTCAGTATCGTCGAACAGTGAAACATAGTGCTCAATTGCCGCACGCGCTTGGTCTTGCACTCTACCGGTAAATAGCAGCGACGGCATGATCATAGGGCGCGGATCGCCATCTGGGTCAGCTAAAATGAGCTGCCAGTTGACGCCAAACTTATCCTCTAGCCAGCCGTAGTGAGGACTAAACGGATATTCATCAAGCTCCATACGCACCTTGCCGCTGTCACCTAGTTTTTGCCATAGCTCGTCCAAGTGCTCTCGAGCCTTGTCGTCGCGTGATGGGTCAAAATTTACGAAGAACGAAATAGATGGGTTTGGCTCGAATTCTGAACCACCGTTAATTGCCACAAATTCTAAATCATATATACGGAACTGAACCGATAGTACTTTGCCAGCAAGAGCAAGCTGGAAATCCGCAAGTCCTTCGGCAACTGTATTGGGATAGTATTCGGTGTGAATCACAGCCACATCACCAAATGCCTCGGTATAAAAATCAACCATCTCCTGCGCATTGCCATTACACCATATATTCGGTGTTATTTTCTGTACCATAGAGCCCTCCATTTATACGCCACTGCTACACGTATTCTATATATTATACGCCTGTTTGTTCGTCAAAATAACCTCTCGTAGGCTATCTAAGCCCCAAAATGAGAAACGCCCCAAACCGTATGGCTTGGGGCGTTCCATCGCTCCTGTACTAGTAGCGTCCGCGCCGACACAAACTCATCGCGTCGTACTTGGCGTCGACATAGAAGATCCGCCGACCAGATTCGTCATACTGAGGCCGCAGGGTATCGAGGACTTGCTGATGACACTGAACCATCTTTGTCGTCACAAGACCGCGCTTGGCCGGCTTGCATGCATAGCCGCTGGACTCGATCGTGTAGGCCGGACGAGGCGCGGGAGTACGTGTGAGTTTGGTCGTGTTCGAGCTGAACAGACCGCACTCCAGTGACTCCGCAATAACACTGCTGTCACTGGGTTCGGGCTTCTTGCCGTCGTACTTTTCGTGCCGTATGCGGCGTCCGTCGCGACGAGCGTGCTTGCCCTGAGCGCCACTGAGGTTCAAACCTTTGGCGGTACGCTGGGTGCGCGGCTTGGCGGGAGCGATGGAAATGAACGCGGTCATACGATCTCCTTTGATAGTAGTTTGACCTTAAATTACATTATAACATATTTATACAAATAATGCAATAGTTCTAATGCTTTTTGTGATGAAAATCATTGTTTTCTTTAAATCTACACGAAGCAGGCGGGTCTCGTCGGCAACCCCTCCTTTCGGATATACTAGATAGTAGCAGGGGGGACGCATGAAGAAGCAAACCAGACGCACACTAGTCGCAGTTGCAATCGTGATTCTTGTCGTATTTTTGGTATGGCTTGAACTGGCAGTTGGAGTTGTCGGCACACCATGGGCAGGGTCATAATCGAGTATACTTTTGGATATGAAAGGACCCCGTCGCCGGAATCCAATCAAGGATCGGTGACAGGGTCATGGAACATACAACTTTAAGTTGCGTCGCTCCAGCCGAACTGTGCGCATCACCTGCGCAGCCAGTCTTCGGACTTCGGCCTCGTCGTATTCATCTTTCGCATGACGATTTGTATAGTTCATCTGATCGAGCAGCGTAACGACGTTTTGTCCAAACTGAAGAAACTTAGAGCGCGTCGCAGTAATACTGAACCGCTCCTGTTCGAACACCGACTCCAGCTCGTCCGCCATGTACTGTTCGTCGCCTAGTCGCAGTTGACGCAAAAACAAATCGTGCAACCTTTTGCGCTGCTGATCCAGATACGTCACCTGATCGTCCTGTTCCAAGATCCTCACGCACACCTCTTCGCAGTAGTACCGCTCCTCGGCGGCCAGCAACGACGCAAAGTGCACTCGCTTGGGATGACGCTCATCCACAAATGGCGCATACCTCACAGCAGTTTTTTCAGCCGATTCATCGAGCCAATCACAACGTAGCGCCATGACTTCTTTCTCAAACCACGCCAGCATATGCTCGGCGAGAGCCGTCATGAAATCTGTATGAACAAACACGACATTACTCACGTCCACTCCAATCTCTCAACGAACAACAAGGTCTTTTGCTACCATACTATAAATCTACATATTTAGCGAGCGCCACGGTCGCATACTCAAAGGTGCCTTATCGCATAACTACAGCTTACCTGTGTCATAATAACTTTACGATATAAACGGCTCCTAAGCCGAGGATCAGTATATGAACGAACGACTAGTCACGCCAATCATAGCAACTAAAGACGGTGCGACACTCTGGCTTTGCGATTCATTGCGCGGAGAATCTATCCGGCTTGCAGGTCAATTTGACGAGGGAGATATCTTGGCAGAATCTAACGCAAGCGATGGGCTCGGCGGTGTCGCAACACGCATGGTTTTTCGTGAACGCAGTGACGGCACACAACTTAATTGGTGTGGAATACCATTTCAAGGTGATGTTATCGATGTTACTTTTCCTAACGGAGAACTTGCCAACTACACTCACGATGAATTAGATGAGTGGGCGACTCCGCGTATAGATAGCTATCTAACCAATGATTAATGACACTATAGGTCTTGGGTGTATAATACATTTATCATAGAGAGGTAGTTATGGCGAAATCAAGAGATACAAGCAAGCAAAAAACTAATCCGGAGCCGGACGTCGATACAACCAACACAAATATATGGCTTAATGGAAATATGTTTTGGGGTGGCTTGCTGCTTTTGGGCGGCCTATTGCTATTACTCAACAATATTGGTGTTGTATCGGTAGATTGGAGCTCGCTTTGGAAACTATGGCCAATTCTCATTGTCCTCGGAGGTCTATCGATCTTACCGCTGCGCGGCTGGGTAGCTGGTGTAGTATATGGCGTCGCTACTGTGGCTATCATCGGTCTTACATGGGCGGTTTTGACCGGTGCTATCGGCGAAAACGAAAGCAAAACAGTCAAAGAAAGTTTCAGTATTGACCGTACTAGCAGTGCAATCGAAAAGCTAGCTGTCAATATTGATACGGGCGCTAGCTCGTTATCAATATCGTCACATGATGGCAAGGCTGCCGCAAAAGGATTTATCGATAGTCGGCTCGCCGACCTGAGCTATACATCGACGGTAGAAAACAAAACACAGACTATTACACTGTCTCAAAAGCGTAATTGGCAGTGGTTCACACCAAAATCGTTCAACGACGTGTCAGTACAGCTCAATCAACAGGTTCGCACAGCGCTCGATATTGATGCAGGTGCCACAAAGATCGATGCCGACCTATCTCGTATTATGCTTGAATCGTTACGCGTCGATACTGGCGTTACTTCAATTGATATCAAACTAGGCGACAAGCTGGATCGCTCTGACGTGAGTATTGATACCGGCGTAAGCACAGTGACATTACGGGTGCCAAAAAGCGTAGGCGTCGCATTGACTCTCGATGCAGGACTCAGCAGTCGACACCTGCCTTCTGACTTTGAAAAGATCGACGATCATGTTTACCAATCAGCAAACTACAAAAATACCACCAAGAAAATCATCTTGACTGTTGACATGGGCGTCTCTAACTTTACGCTACATACGTATTAATATCGTATACTATACATATGAGCAAACGACCTAAAAGACTTTATAGATCACACAAAGACCGCATGGTAGCCGGAGTGTGCGGTGGTATCGCCGAATATTTTAGTATCGATCCGGTTATCGTACGCGTTATCGCTGTTTTACTATTGTTGCCAGGCGGTTTTCCTGGCCTCTTGCCATACATTATTTTGTGGGCGATTGTGCCTGTCAATCCAAAAGCGTAGCACGCACCACTGTAGTAACCACTCGTAAAATACAAGCTGTACCTTGTATACTATTAACATGAGAATCCATATCGCTACCGACCATGCGGGTCTTGAGTTCAAAAACAAGCTTGCCGATCATTTGTCACAAAAAGACCATGAAGTTGTCGACCATGGAGCGTACGAATATGACCCACAAGACGATTATCCGACATTTGTCATTGCTGCAGCTCGGGCTGTAGCGAGCGATCAGCAAGACGGCACAGGTGCGCTTGGCGTGGTATTTGGTGGCTCTGGCAATGGCGAGCAAATAGCTGCCAACAAAGTACGGGGCATACGCGCCGCGCTTGTATGGAACGAGGCAACCGCAAAGCTAGCGCGGCAGCATAACGACGCCAACATAATATCGATTGGCGCACGACAGCACGACGAAGCAGAAGTTTTACGGCTTATCGATATATTTATCGACGAGCCGTTCACTGGCGAAGAGCGTCACGCACGACGAATAGGGCAAATTACCAAATACGAACAGAGCTAATCGTCCCGCCCGATAAAACAAAGCCAAAATAGCATTGCATACCCATTCACACGATCTATAATTCTTAGGATCGGACACAAAACGACAATGTGTGCTATACCACAAAAATATGTTATAATATATACAGCTCAAGCACCTACGGCAGAGAGACTTTTTCATGAGCACACTCGAAGATCTCTATAGCGAACTGACGTCTCACGACTATGTACACCCATACGCTCACGTTCATCAAAGCACGGCACAAGTGAATGGTGACTTGATCCACCAGGACATCTACATATGTCTAGCGCGAAGATTCACCACCTACAATCTGCGGGTTATGCAGGAATTTCAGGATGCGCTCGAAGGCTGCGAAGGTCTTGAGAGCACTCGGAGCTTTCGGCTACAAAAGCCATACCTAAGCTTCGGTGAGCTTGCGCGAACAACCCAAGGCGAAGCAACTATCAGGAGCCTCTTACAGATGGGTGTGTCGGTGACATTTCGCGGCAAGCTCGATGATCGACGAAGTCGTCTGTTTGAGCAGCGTACTTTTGTGCGGTTGATGCCCTGCAAAAGACTGCTCTCACGGCACGACGATAGCATCGAGAAGCCGCCAGCCATGACAGGAGACCACTCAGTCGACAAGTTCATCGCGAAACATGTCATTCGCTAGATAGGCCACGGTAGTAGACTCGGCAACGAGCAAGCGCGGTCAGGAATCCGCCACCGACTACAATACACCTCATGGACTTATTATCCATGAGGTGTTTTTCATTTGCAGCCTAGAGCATACGAGGTAGGTTATCGGCCATACTAAGCAGCTGAGCATCGGTATATGTCTGGTGTTCGATTTTTTGCCAGGCGCCGCCGTTCCACGATCGAGAAGGGTCGCTTGGATTAATTGAGCGCATCCATCGAATACTTGGAGCCTGTTCGCCAGTCTCTGGGTCGATACGGCTATAGTGAAGAATCTGACAGTTGTCGATACTCCATTGCTTCCATGTATCCTCCCATACTTCAGGTGTCATACGCTCCATTTCAAAGCGCACCATCTGCATAAACGCTCCGTGCGTCACCAGTAGTACTTTTTTGCTCGATGGATCACGATGCAAGCCATCAAGCACGCGAGTAAACCGTGCACGAACTTCGCTCGATAGTGACTCGCCGCCTCGTGGATGCCAGTACCAATACGACTGACTATAGAGCGTGCGCGATCGCTTACTATCGCGTTCGATATCATCCATGCCGATCAAATTGTACTCGCCCCAGTTTTGCTCACGGATACGGTCATCAATACGCCAACTGCCGCCCAGACCAAGATAGCCAGCTGTTTCACGCGTGCGTGCGTAGGGCGACACCTGATAACGATCAAACGTATCGAATCCATTTTCACGCAACCACGCTCCGGCAGCCTTGGCCTGCGCAATACCTTTTTCGGTTAAACGAATACGACTATCGTGATAATCATCTTTACGCTCGACATTTTGAGGGTCTGCAGCAATCTGCTCTAATAAGACATTTGCCTCCGACTCTCCATGGCGCATGAGGAATAGATGATCTGGCATCGGCATAGGATTTGTTACACCTTTCGTGTGAGTTGATATGGTTTATGTCTATTATATACGACCGTAGTAAAATAGCGCAGCCCCATGAAATACAAATGTCCTGCTACCAGAACATTTGCATGTAGGGCAGCAGGACTAGAGCGGAGAAGTGCAAAGCAGTCTGACAAACTTTAAACGCGCGGACTGCGACTGCGCGGACACTGCGATGATGCCAGCACGAACTTCGCTCAGCATCTCAAGAAATTCGTCGAGGGCGAGGTTGAGGCTTTCTCTATCGCCAGGAATATTGGCGATATCGAGATATGTACGAACAACCTCAACCCAACCATCCCACGCGTGTTGCAACGAGAAAGACAAATCCTCTGACGCGCCGAACAACATCTGAGCATTTGTCAGCGAAAGCTGATATGCTCGATCCCAAAGCTCATCAAAATTGACTTCGTTGCGCTCGTAGCGTACAAAATACTCTTTGCGCAGTCGATTAAGATGGTCTTCTGTGAATGCGAGGTGGGCGAATGCAAGCAATTGATCAGCCTGACTCACGCCTTTGATGAGCTTCCCAAGCTGGCTAACTGAGTGTTGCATGTTTCTCCAATCAAGGTCAAGGTGCGTGGTGTATGATACCCAGTATTATATATTATATCATATACTTTATATAAATACAATACCCGTGTATGCTCAGATTATTATCTTACTGATTCACTACAGCCGGTTAGTTTTTTGATTCGGTGTTTTCTAATGGCAAAACAAACCGAAACGTAGAGCCATGATTGAGGCGACTTTCAACCTTGATCTCTGTACCTAATTTTGCAGCCAACTTTTCAACAACATACAACCCTAGGCCCGTTCCATTTGTCTCACGCGTTCGGTAATCTTCACTGCGATAAAACTTTTGAAATATCTTGTCGAGATCAGACTTACTAATGCCAATGCCTGTGTCTTTTACAGAACACTCGATTCGCCCATCATCAAGTAGCTGCGCTCTCAGCGTTACCGAACCCTCGTGGGTATATTTGATCGAGTTCGTTAAAAGATTCTGCAAAACCTCCTCAAGATAGAGACGACTCGCCATTATTTTCGGGAGCGATGCCCTGACGTCAATATCCAGTCGTAAGCCTTTATCGCGAGCCTCTTTTTGATAACGACCGTGCATATCATGAATCAAGTCAGTAACATCGATTTCCTCGGCCGTATCGCCAACACCACGCTCGGCGCGCGACAGAGTAGAGAGATCGTTAACAATCTTTGCAAGATAAATAATCTGATCATAGGCCGTCTCGGTAGCAGCACGGAGTGAGTCGCTATCTGCCTGTCGATCATGCATCACCAGTAAATTACTGATGCTACCTTCAGCGATCGCTACAGGAGTTCGAAGCTCATGACTCGTGACGCTGATAAATTCATCTTTTTCCTCTTCTAAGGTTTTTTGCTTGGTAATATCGCGTAATATCAGAACGACCCCATATTCCTCGTCATCATCAAATGTCCCTCTGATACGAGACATCTGCAAGCTCACATGCCTAAGCTCTTCACCATTGAGCGTTGTCAGGTCGTCACGGTGCAGTGTCGACTTAACTTCACTCATCAGATCGTGCACGCGAACCTTGCTATCGGCTTCATTTTTAAAATGTAACAATCTATCGATATCTTTGCCGATAAGTGACTGGTTGGTATCAAAGAACGCCTGCGCTGCCGCATTTTGTGAAGTGACACGGCCGTAACGATTAAGTGTCAGTACGGCGTCACTTATACTATTAAGAAGCGTGTTTAGGCGATTCATCTGTAACATCTCGGAACGTCGTGCTTGGCGCATCTCATTGTTCTTTTTTTGTGCGTTCTTAATAACCACTACAAACATATACGATGTCAAAATAGTGAGAGACACCACAAGCGCTGACAAGAGCGAGTAGGTGATAAGGCCACCTTCTTGAAGAAGATTTTCAGGAAACATACTGATATAACAGAGCGTCAATACTATCAAGCCAGCCGAACTGAGCCAAAAACCACGCCAACTATAGTAAATCGATGACAGTAAAATCAATGTTGCCCAGGTAACGGTAAACGGGCTATATATTTGACTGAAATAAAGAAGGGCAACCCCCATGGAAAAATGCAGCCACACCAAAGTCGGCATCAAAAAACGCGCACTTTTTGTAGCTAGGAGCAAAAGTACCGGGAGAACGAGTCCATTTGATACATAGGTAAATAGAAGTACCCATGGATAATAATCAAAAGTAATGAACTGCACCCATATCTGCAAGGATAGTATTATGACAATCAATAGACAGGCTACAAGCGTACCGTAAGCTACCGGCTTTGCCAGTCGGGTATTGTCTTCTGTCATACCTCGAGTATACACCATAATGTTTATGCTATAGACGAGTTTTTTGCACACTATGGCTCCTCTGTTATACTGTAAAAAGATGAAGACCCTACAGTTACACAAGCCACATCTCTTGGTTATTGTCGGTTTGCCTGGCGCTGGCAAGAGCTTCTTTGCCAAGCAGTTCGCCGATATGTTTGGGGCGCCCTATATTGATTACAGACACTTTCATAAACTTGTCGGCAGCGAAGATACGGGAGATGTCGTGGCCACTGAGCTACTCGGTCAACTCTTTCTCACAAAGCAGACAATACTAATGGAAGGCCGTGGCGAAACAAAGCAAGACAGAGGAGTATTGGCTAAGCTTGCAAAATCAAAGGGCTATGAGCTGTTTTATGTATGGGTACAAGCCGACGGCAAGACAACTCTCAAACGCTCAGTGTACGCAAAAGACGCTTCTTATACCGAAGATGAGTATATTGCACAATCGGAAGTATTTGCTCCACTAGAGCAACACGAACCGCATGTAGTCATCAGTGGTCGGCATACTTATGCCTCGCAGGCAAAGGTAGTCCTCAAAAAACTCGTTGCTCCCCGTACGACAACCGTCCGAACGCCAGTTATTCCGCCTCGTATCGACGACCAGAAACGACCTGGGCGCATTATCGTAGGATAGTCTCTATGCCGACGATTAACGACAAAGAATTTGGCGAAATTACAGTTCGGCGAAATGTTCGTGCATCAGCTATACGCATAAGTGTTGGGCCCAATGGTTCGCTTCGCGCCTCGGTACCGGCATATGCACCGTTGTTTTTGCTCAAAAGATTTATTGGGTCGTCGCGCACACAACTGCGTTCGATGTTGGATCAACAAAAACAATCATTTGAAATTACAGATGGCGCCAAAATCGGCAAAAGCCACAAAATACTCATACGCGACAGCCAGAGCACCAGCGTGACGCGACGCGGGCAGTATATAATCGTTAAACTCGATCCGGACACAAGCCTTGAGGACACACATGTTCAACAACAAGTTCGCGACACCATCAAGACAGTGTTGCGTGTCGAGGCAAAAAGTTATCTACCGCACCGCTTGGCGCATCTCGCTAAAGAGCATGGCTATAGCTATAGCAAAGTACGCTTTTCTCATGCCAGCAGCCGCTGGGGAAGCTGCAGTAGCACAGGCACGATAAGTCTTAATATCGCTCTTATGAAATTACCTCATGAGCTAATAGATTATGTACTGGTACACGAGCTGGCTCACACGAAACAGATGGATCATTCGCAAGCTTTTTGGCAGCTGGTTGAGGCGGCCGATCCGCACTACAAAGCACATCGACGTGCGCTTAAGAATAACTCTCCGACTATTTAGTGTTCGTGAGAGTGATCGGACGACCTTTCCAAGTGACGGTACCGAAATTATAGCGATAGACGCTCACTGCAATTAAAATTATCTCCTGTAGCAATACGAGAGGCCACAAGAGCGCACCGATAAAGCGATAGCGTCGCCAGACATGACTGACGTAGTAGTAGGCGAGAGCAAATTGCAATAAAATCACACCGAGCGCCCATATATTCCACCACACAATGACATATGGTGTCAGCGAGAGTACTAATAGTAACATACCCAAAAAGGCGCGAGACACTTGCCTGGAAAACTGCGGATAAAGTAGTCGAATGCTCGTCTCGACTTGCGACGACCACTTTTTTTCGTAACGCAAACCTAGCCAGCGATCACTCAAAATCAATCGATAATTGCCCGTAGCCGCGAACCGTCGACCAAGATTGGTGACCATCTGCATCGATAGCTGTAAGCTTTTATCGGACTCAAACGCCTCTAGTACTGCTTGGCGATTCACTAGCCACGCGTTAGCCGCGCCTCTTGGTTTGCGTGGTGTAAAACGAAGCACCGCCCAAAAGTGACGCATAGTCGCAAAAAGCGTACTGCTAGCCCAATGATCATTGCGCACAGGCACTACCGACACCATTGTCGACTGATAGTGCTCGTAATACTGGACGAGTCGAGTGATAGTGCGCGTCTCTATGAGCGTATCGACATCGAGAAACAATATGAGCTTACCGCTTGCTTCGCGAGCCAAGACAGACTGGGCGTAGTTTTTACCTAACCAGCCCTCTGGTAGCGGCTTGCCTTCGATAAACCTCACGCCCGCATGCGCAAACGATTTGATAAGCATCGACGTGTTGTCGCGTGAGCCGTCGTCGAGCACGATAACCTCTAGCTTGGGATAGTCGCTCGCAATAACATGCTCCAGACTCTGTGTCATCGCATGGGTTTCGTTGCGCGCCGATATACACACGCTAACAGTCGGTAGCGCATCGCGATCGATTTTGTCTCCGTAGTGTCCGGGACGCAACCTACGAAATGTGATAGCTAGTTTGTAGAATACAATGACATCCATCACTGCAACTACGGCCAGTAATATAACAAGCATTATGCTTATCATAACATACAGAAGACGCTGTTAAAGATTGACCAAATTCGCTTCGTACGCTATACTTGCTATTGACAGTCTGCATACGGCAGACTTTTAAATTTGGGAGAAGTATTTTGGCAAAGAAGTCGTCTTCGCGCACCAAGGGCGCGACAAGCGCTGAAGAGGCGAATGTTGTCCGTATCAAGGCGGGCGATACCAAGCCCAAAAATGAAAAAACAACAAAAGCACCTAAAGAAGCTGTTGTCACAAAAGTGACTAAATCAAAAAAAACCAAAGCTACTGCGGTCGAAGCACCAGCAAAGACCAAAAAGCAGCGCACTAATCCGCTACGTGCAATGGGCGGCTATTTCAAAGGTGCGTGGGTAGAGCTACGCCAAGTGCATTGGCCAACCCGTCGTGCGACATGGAGTCTCACTGTGGCCGTACTTATCTATACAGCGTTTTTTACAGCGCTTATCTTGCTGCTCGACGCACTATTTAAATCAATGTTCGAAATAATACTAGGTAAATAAGGAAAATATTGTGTCAAAAAATCGTTATGACAGTACTCGCCAATGGTATGCTATCCATACCTACAGCGGCTACGAAGAAAAAGTTGCAGATAGCATTCGCCAGCGAATCAACGCGGTCGACATGGCCGATAAGATTTTTGACGTTATGGTGCCGAAGGAAAAGCAAATTCAAATCAAAAACGGCAAACGAAAAGTCGTTGAAGCCAAGATTTTCCAAGGCTATGTACTGGTCGAGATGAAGCTCACCGACGAAACATGGTACATTGTACGCAATACACCAGGCGTAACTGGTTTTGTGGGTAGCGGCACAGAGCCAACACCTGTATCTGATAACGAAATCAGCAAGATCAAAAAACGAATGGGCGTTGAAGATCCTAAGCATCATATTGATTTTGCTGAAGGTGAAGTTGTAAGCATCACCGACGGTCCATTTAAAGGTTTCGACGGCGCTATCAGCGAAATCGATACCCAAAAGGGCAAGATCCGTGTCATGGTCAGCATGTTTGGCCGCGACACTCCAGTCGAGCTCGACGCATTGCAGGTAAAGAAAGTTTAGCAATCATAGAAGTCCGGAAATCCGGACTTCTTTTTTAGAAAGAAATCCTATGACCAACCATATGCCAGATGAAAAACCGTTTCGTGTAGCGATACTTCACTCGAGCGACAGAGAATCGGTGATATTAAATCATGATCTTCAACTTCCAAGCGGCCATATCGAACCAAAAGAAAACTTTGAACACGCCGCCCAGAGAATCGCACGAGCTTGCTTTGACCTCGAACATCTATCTGCCGTGGCAAGAATAAGCCCGTCCAACGGAGTAGAGGGATATGTACTCGAGGCATGCACTGGCCGAAAGACAGATTTGCGTCGCACATTTGCTGGCAGGGCATTTGAACTCGACTTTTTGCTCAAAGACGCCGATGAACACCCTGACAAATATCGCCAAACCGATATCGCCATCCTGCAAGCTTATAGCGATCAAACATTTCGCAAATAGCCGCGCTTCGCGACCCCTTCACTGTATATACAACCGTTCTTGAATATTGCATCGGTATCTGTTATAATGTTAAAGTTACGCACTAAAATATCACGCTTCAATTAGATATTTAGTACAAGGAAAATAATTACATGGCAAAGAAAATTATCGGCAACCTCAAACTCCGTATTCCTGCTGGTCGTGCGACTGCAGGTCCTCCAGTTGGCTCAACTTTGGGTCAATGGGGTCTCAACATGATGGATTTTATCAATCCATTTAACGACGCTACAAAAGGCGACATGGGTAAAGACGTTATCGTTCATATCAAAGTGTACGATGATCGCACGTTTGACTGGAAGAGCCTCGGCCAGCCAGTTGACGACGCTATCCGCGCAGCAATTGGTATCAAAAAAGGTAGTGGCAAGCCACATACCGACAAGGTTGGTAAAATTACTCGTGCACAGCTCGAAGAAATCGCCAATGCAAAGATGGACCAGCTAAACGCAAACGATCTTGACGCAGCAGTTAAGACTATTGCTGGCACCGCTCGCAGCATGGGCGTTGAAGTCGTCGAATAGACCACAAGCCATCGATACAATCAAAAACGAGCCATGATCGGCTCGTTTTTGATTGATGCACCAACTAGACTATTTCTTACCTGGCTCGTCGAAGTTCTTACGAATATGCGAGTAGCTGTACTCCCATGTCGCATTGGCTTTTTTGCGTGGATTAAAGATATGCTGTGGGTCAAAGATATTTTTGGTCTTGCGGAAGAGATCAACTACCTCTTTGCCATACATCTGCTCGAGCCACGGACCGCGAACCAATCCATCATTGTGCTCACCGCTCAAACTACCCCCATATTTCAAGATGAGATTATTCACTTCTTTCATGGCAGGCAGGATCTTTTTGCGCTCTTTTTCAAGCTCGATATTCATGAGCGGAATGATATGGAAGTTACCATCACCCATGTGGCCTGCGATTGTCGCAAAAAGCTTGTACTTCTTGATAATCTTGCGAATCTTAGGGAGAAACTCTGGCAGATGCTCAGGATTAACAATCAGGTCGTCGATAAACGGCGCCGTGTGCTTATCCTTTACTTTGCTGCGCAAAATCTGAAAACTATAGCGTCGCATAGTCCAAAACTTTTCGCCCTTTGCCTCTGTCGGAAGCTCCTCAAAACTAGAAATGCCGTAAAAATCTGCTTTTTCTGTCAATTCGTGGCGAAGCGCTTTAATCTTCTTTGCGATCTCTGGCGTGTCGTCGCCCTTGATCGACACCATAAGTATCAGCTGAGGGATGCCCTTGAGCAACATGAAGGCATTTGGAATCAGGCTAAATATCAGCCTGATAAATTTGCGTGGGCCAAGCAGCTTGAGAAACGCCGGCATAAACCGAATAGACAGCCATAGCGTGTTGTCGTCAAACGACTCAAAACGCGATGGCTTGTGCGCCACAATCGCCTTGATCAACTCACCAAGGTTCGTGATATCCTTCATGAAAATCACCAAAAGCCCTTCATCAGCGCGCTCATGAGTCATCTTAAACTCGATATCCGTCACAAGGCCAAGCGTACCCTGAGCCCCAACAATAGCTTGGGTAAGATCAAAAATACCGGTCTCGCGATCCCACACACGCCACAGACTATAGCCTGTTGAGTTTTTGCTGACATTTGGCTTGGCGGCTTTGATTATGTCGTAATTCTCTTCGATAAGCTCGTACATCTCGCGATACACTTTGCCCTCGAAATCTTTTTGAGCCATCTTTTTGTCGAGCTCTTTCTTGTTGAGCGGCCTGACAATTCTCGCCACACCGTCGGCAAACACCATCTCAACTTCATTGACAAAATTATTCACATTGCCAAACTCGATAGATTTTTCTCCACCAGAGTTGTTAGCCACCATGCCACCCACAGTACAGAGGTCACGCGAAGCAGGGTAGGTAGGCATCAATACCTCGCTCTTTTTTGCGATTGCGTCAAAGTCTCTAAAATAAACGCCCGGCTGGGTTTTTGCGTTCGTCTTGGTGATATTGCCAATTTTTGTAAAATACTTTTTAAAATCAACAATGATCGAATCATTGATCGCACCGCCACTCATATCCGTACCAGCGCTACGTGCCGTCAAAGAAAGTTGCGGCTGCTGCGCCTTGCGCTCAGCAATCAGCTTGACTGCCGCTTCGACGTCTTTTGTATCCTTTGGTGCAATGACGAGCTTGGGTTTGATTTCAAACATACTCGCATCGTGCGAGTAGAGCTCTAGTTTATCGTTATCATCCTCGATATCACCCCTAAAACCATGTTGAGCAAGCGCTTGCTTAATCTCTTCCATATCCTATTCCTACCTCATGTCTTTTTTGTTACGAAAAGCTTATTCTAATACTATCATAGCCGATATTTTTTAGATAACAAAAAACTCCCGTAGGAGTTTAGGGGCGATATGGGCGCAGTACGCACCCATATCGCCAGGGTGAAGATCAGCAGTACAGCGAAGGTAAATCCGGTGGATACTCGACCGGCTCCGATGGTCTTGTGTCGTACACGGGCCGCTCAATGGGTTTGTGCAGGTCCTCGTCTGAAAGCGGTGGCCAGAACAGCCACTTACCATGGCCGCCCAGATCACCAGCGCTACCCACATCAGAACTGGGCATGAGTTGATCTCCGTCCGGGTCACAGCATATGTCGTTCATATACCGCACCGCAGAGTTATCAAAGGAAAGCGTCTCGTCATCGATATACATCGTTGTACTGCCTTTCTCGAAATGTACTTGCCGGGTGGCTAGGTCGTCAATCACGAACTGATATGGTTATAGTATAATACATCACTCATGTCAATACATATAGACAATACGCCCCTGTTGTGCTATAATGTAAAGTACACAAAATCAATGTTGGGAGGTCTCAAAAACCGTTCGTACCACAGAAAGGATTATATTATCCATGGCAAAAAAAGCCGATCTGCTTGAAGAAGCAAAGAAACTAGGTCTTGCGGTGACCGAAAAAAACACAATCGCTGAGATCGAAGCAGCGATTAACGGCGCAGAAACACCAGCAGCTGAGACTGAAGAGGCTGCTGAAGAAGCTCCAGTAGAAAAAACAGCCGCAAAAGCTGGTAAGCGTAGTGAAAAATCACAGCGCGAAGTAGCTGAAAAGCTCGAAAAAGAAGCTCGCAAAGAAGCCGGCGACACATCTGCTCAGTCAGATGATGCAGAGGCTACTATCAAGAAAGGTCCACGCCCTGTCACACGACCACGCATCGAGCGTCGTGGTAAGGCATACCGCAAAGTAGCTGAACTTGTAGAAGCCGATAAAACCTATTCGCTTAGCGAGGCTGTAGAGCTTGCAACAAAGACAAACCCTACGAAGTTTGACGCAAGCGTTGAACTGCACGTTCGTCTAGGTGTCGACCCGCGCCAAGCAGACCAAAATATCCGTGCCACTGTTAGCCTTCCACACGGTAGCGGCAAGACTGTACGTGTTGCTGTATTTGCTCCAGAGAGCGAACATGCAGCGGCCCAAAAAGCAGGTGCAGACATCGTCGGCGACGAAGAACTTCTCAAGCAACTCGACAAAGAAGAGCTAAACTTTGACACGCTTATCGCAACACCAGCGTATATGCCAAAGCTTGGTAAGTATGCTCGCTTGCTTGGCCCTCGCGGTCTTATGCCAAACCCAAAAAGCGGCACTGTCGCAGCCGATGTCACCAAAGCGGTTACCGAAGCCAAGGCTGGCAAGATCGAATACCGTGTCGATAAGCAAGCAATCGTTCATATTGGTATCGGAAAAGTAAGCTTTGGTGCAGAAAAGCTCAATGCCAACGCCCAAGCCTTTATCGAGAGCCTTAAGTCACAAAAGCCTACCAGCATCAAGGGAAGCTATGTCAAAACGACAAGCTTGAGCACCACGATGGGTCCTGGCATCAAAGTAGACGCAGGTCTCAACTAAAAATCAGCATTTCATAAAACAGCTCGCCACAAACGAGCTGTTTTTTGATATCATATAATCCACACAATGAGTAGGTTTGACGCCAGAAAGCAACGAGCGCGCGAAAATCGACAGAAATTTCGCCGCGCCAATAAGCACCATGCCGCATGGGGAGTAGTTTGCTTGGTATTGCTGGGGAGTATTTTTGGTGCGTGGGGGTCAAATCAGGCCCTACGCTCGGAAGTAGCCACCCTCCAGCAGCAGCTAGAGACCGCCAAACGCCCCACCAAATCTACTTGCGAAGTACGTGGCGACTGGCAGCCCAACAGCACTACGACACTCACTGTTGATAACCGCAGCTTGCTCGTGCATACACCGCATGACTTTGCGCCAGATCAGTATCTTCCACTTGTCATGGTTTATCCTGGCAAAGGGGGAGCTGCCCATGTCGCCCAGGTCGACTATGGCCTCGACACACTCCCTGCAATCGTTGTCTACCCTCAGGCAACCGTAGGTACCGATGGCTATCTGTCCTGGCAAGGCGCACCCTACTCATCGTCTGCAGATGACATCACCTTTACGTCAAACATACTCAATGAGCTTGAGACACGGCTATGTATCGATCGTACTAAAATCTATGCTATTGGCATGTCAAACGGAGGTGGCTTCACAGCTCTTTTGAGTTGCGAACTATCAGATCGCTTTGCGGCCTATGCAATCGTGGCTGGCGCCATGTATCCAGCTAGTGACAACTGTGAGCCGAAACAACCTACGACGCTGTTTAATATTCATGGTGACGCAGACCTATCGGTTCCATATCGCGGATCACCGTTACGCAAGCTGCCTGATATAGAAAAGTGGACGACACGACGCGCTCAGCTCAATGGCTGCCAAAACGTTGTCACGCGCCAAGTCGATTTCAATACCCACTCGACAGACTGGACAGAGTGCAAAGAGGGGACAGTCGTCAAAAATATCCGCATACAAGGCGGTGGCCACACCTGGGGTCTTACATCAAACGATCTCATCTGGCACTTCTTGTCACAGTTTTCGTTGTAACATTCACGCTAGAGATTCCAGGTAACCTATGGCATACTGGTGAGAATTACCGGGGGAATTAATTATTATTAAGTCGATTAGAGGCGACCGATGACCACACGTACACGTCGCACCGAAATAACCTACATCAAACACCGTCGCAACAACAAAAACGTCGGCTGTCCATTTTGTCGGTTCGAGGTCAACGACAACCAAGTCGTCCATGAAGGCAAAGAGTTTTGGATCGTAAAAAACATTTTTCCCTACGATTTATGGGAGAATCTTGAAGTACTCGATCATCTCATGATAGTACCCAAACGACATGTCGACTCTTTGCATCACTTTACGCCAACTGAGCTCGAAGAATACACTATGACCCTCGCAAAATATGACAAACAAGGTTACTCAACCTATGGGCGTACGAGTAAAAATGTCGCAAAAACTATCGCACATCAACACACGCATCTTCTCAAGCTGGGTGATCGTCCCGCAAAAGCACTGTTCTTTTTGCGGAAACCATACATCTTGTGGCGCTGGTAGTATTCATTTTGTGAATGCCTATGTAATAATAGGCATCAACGATTGGGGGACATATGAAACAATATTTGGATCTGCTGCGTGACATCAAAAACAACGGCGAGACAAAAGGCGATCGCACTGGCACTGGCACAAAGAGCGTCTTTGGACGTCAGGTGCGCTATGATTTACGCGAAGGTTTTCCAGCTGTCACCACCAAAAAGCTTTATTTCAATAGCGTCGTTCATGAGCTACTGTGGTTTTTCAAAGGCACGGGCAATATCGAATATCTTGCGCAGAACAATGTTCATATATGGGACGAGTGGCCGTTTAAAGCCTACTTGGAAAAAAATAATCTAGAGATACCAGAAGTCAATTCTGACGAATGGAAGTCACAGATGAAAGCGTTTATCGAACGAGTGGCGACCGACCATAGTTTTGCAGAAAAATGGGGTGATCTTGGACCTGTCTACGGAGTGCAGTGGCGCAAGTGGCCCGATGGTAAGGGTGGGCAAATCGACCAGCTCGGCAATGCAATAGAGACGATAAAAACCAACCCGAATAGTCGCCGCATCATTGTAAGCGCTTGGAATCCGGCAGAGATCGATTCAATCGTTGAAATCGGCGGCCTGCCACCGTGCCATTCGCTGTTTCAGTTCAATGTTTCTGGTGAGTGGCTCGACCTCCATCTCTATCAACGAAGCGCCGATACATTCCTGGGTGTACCGTTCAATATCGCCAGCTATTCGCTACTCCTTGCCATGGTCGCACAGGTGACAGACCTTAAGCCTCGCGAGTTTGTCCATACACTTGCCGATACACACCTGTATCTCAATCATATGGAGCAAGTCGACGAGCAACTATCACGTACACCAAAAGTACTGCCAAAACTTTGGCTTAATCCAGCTATCAAAAATATTGATGACTTCACTTTCGATGACATCCGGCTCGAAGACTACGATCCACATCCACCGATCAAAGCACCTATAGCCGTCTAGCTGCGACGTTGATACGTCACGAAATCAAATGGGTATTCATTACTTTCGTCAGATTCATGGTGTTCGCGTGAGACTTCTTGCCACTGCGGACCAAGCTCTGGGAAAAACGCATCGGCGGAGTCAATGACCGTATCGATTTCTGTCGCCTGAATTTCATCGATAGTATCAAGAGCCAGCGCATAGATCTGTCCACCGCCAAAAATATAGGCATCACGACCCGGCTCAACTGCTGCATACGCTTGGTCGAGCGAACTAACAACATTCACGTTATCTGCCTCAAATGGACGACGAGTAATGACGATATTTTGCCTATTTGGCAGTGCACGACCTATCGAATCATACGTGCGGCGCCCCATGATAATCGCATTTCCAGTCGTCAGCTGTTTTACCCGCGCCATATCAGTTTTCATGCGACCCTCCCATGGCAACATACCTCCAGCGCCAATCGCACGGTGCTTATCATAGGCTACAATCGCATACTTCATGTATGTATCTTAGCAACTGCCGTGATATGCTACAATAAGCATAAGTTTAAGAGGGGGAGGCGCTACGCCTATTTGTCATGAGCGTTTATAGTAATACCGAAATCAAACAGGCAATTAGTGATGACACAATTGTTTGTGTACCGTACGACCAAGCCAATGTGTCTGAAGCTAGCCTAGACTTCACCTTGGGTCATTATTTTTTCAAACAAGAATACCAAGAGGACGCAAAAGTCTATAATCCTTTCGACAAAGACGATGTCGCGCGCTACTTCAAGGGGCCACTTGAGGCTATGCAACACAAAGAGTGGTGCGACAAACACGGCTATCAACTATTTGCCAATATCCCCGAAGATCATCCGATTATTGTACTGCGTCCTGGCGAGCGCATATTGGCGCACACACACGAGTTTGTCGGAATCCGCGCACATGGCGGTGCCTGTGAAGTAAAGTCACGCAGTAGCTGGGGTAGAAATGGCGTCGCAGTTTGCTTTGACGCTGGCTGGGTTGATCCTGGCTATATCAATCGCATCACACTCGAAATCTACAACCTGAATATGCACGAGAGTGTCGTACTGCCAGTGGGTGAACGTATCGGGCAGCTGATATTCCATAAAACCGGACCAGTAGATGGCGACTATAGCGACGGCCGCCACGGCATGAGCGGCAAATATCAACATACCAGCGACCTCGCAGAGCTTATGCGCACCTGGAAGCCCGAAGATATGCTCCCGCGAGCCTACAAAGACGCTCGCAAAGCTCCTGTAGGGATCGATGGCCTCCCAGAAGGTGTCAAATAACAATGCAGCGAGGCATGCTATTTGCGATCGAAGGTGGCGATGGCTCAGGCAAAGGCACTCAAGCTGAATTAACTCGTAGCTATATTCAAGACGTACTAAAGCGACCTGTCCTCAAAGAGTCGTTTCCACGTTACGGACAAGAGTCGGCTCGCTACGTCGAGCGATACCTCAACGGCAAATACGGAAATAGTCCGGACAGTCTACCACCAGAGGTAGCTGGTATGCTATTTGCTGTCGATCGCATGGCTGGCACCGAGCAGATCGCCTCATGGCTCAACGAACAACCTCACGGTATTGCCGTACTTGATCGCTACATTGGCTCAAACCTCGCCCATCAGGGAGCAAAGATATCCGATAAAGCCGAGCGCCATGCGTTTTACGAGGAACTCCAATCCTACGAATACAATGTACTTTGTATGCTAAAGCCAGATGTTAATATCGTTTTACTCGTACCATCGCTCACGGCTCAACAAAATGTTGACCAGAAAAATACTCGTGACTACACCGATAAAAAACGTGACATCCACGAAGCAGACACCGACTATCTCGACAAGGTAAAGGCGTGCTACGAAGAGCTTTGTACACTATATCCAGAGCAGTACAAAGCCATCATGTGCACCGATACAGCAGGTACAATGCGTTCTCGCGAGGATATCCAGCATGACATCCGTACGTTACTTGCTATTTAGTATTCTCCGCCTCTAGCATCTTTTCGCGTTGATGAGCCTCTTCGGAGTAAGCGTAATAACCTGTCTGAAGAGGAATGATATATTTTGGTTTTTCACGAAAATCACGGTTTCGCACATGCGAATCAACAAGGCTACTGAGTAATTCGTTTTCCTTGTCAAAATTATATTCACCATCCTCTCGCTGTCGCTGCTTGAAATAACTGTACTCTTCTTGGATGAGTTCTTGAAGACTCTCAGGAGTATCGGGGTGGGTGCGATCAATTAAATAGCTAAATCTCATCACCGTAAGTACTCTTGCGCCGACACACATGACCGCTCGTTTTCGCTCCGCAAGCGCCACTCCCTCTCCAAACATCTTAATCTTGTGCCTTGGCGGATTGCCTTTTTTCTCCATAACATCTAAGCCAGTATCTTCTAGAAGCTGTGTGCGAACATACGTATTGATATCATCGCCTCTCTGCCACGCACCGATATGCGTGTGTCGTGCGAGTTCCAGTGAAGTAATCTTATCGTCATGGTCACGTACCACACGAGCCAACTCTGCCTGCGAAGCATCTCCGTATTGAATCGCATACCGTTCTTCTTGGTCAGGATAGGCCTCTTCTAACCATGCTTTTGTAGAATTATTAAAATAGCGACTATTTCGATTCGCTTGATTAGTCGTAAGGTGCAATATCGCTTGCGCCGCAAACTCTCTGAGATTACCGTCCTCTAGACTGGATACCTCTTTTAGGGCAACCCGTTGCGCCTGATCTACAGAGCTGGAAAGAAACCGTCTGGCATCAGGGTGCTGCTGAGATGCATCAGGCATAAACGTGCCTACCTCTGTGTGATACACAGGAGTCCAGGCATCCAACGCAAGTGGATGATACCGCTGCCAATCGCTCTGCGAGCCATGAGGCGGCCTAAGCCTTGTTTTCATTTCAACCTTCATTATACCATATTTTCAATAATTAGTCACTTTTATGTCAATTTTCGCATCAGGGGTGACTCTTGGCTATATATGCTCGGCTGGTATACTAAAAGCGTAAGCTATATTAGAGGTTCGCATGCTATCAGTCAAAAATCATTCACCTTATCGCAAATACTACAGAAGAACCGCGATTATTCTGGCGATTCTATTGATTGGAGCGGCGGCGTTCTCTATCATAAAGCACATTCAAGCTGGCGGCATGGGGGAGACTACATATAAACGCAACCCAACACCCGACTACAGCCCGACGCCATCGCCGCAGAAATCAAAGACTCAACGCAAAAAAGACGACTCACCCCCATCGCACACTGCACCTGTTGACGCCTCGACACGTCAGAGACCAAGTAGTGGCGCGTCAAAACCAAAGCGCAGCACCACCCCGGCACCCCGTGCGAGCACCCCGGCATCACCACCAGCCACAACACCTGTCACTACTCCCACACCGTCACCAACTACTACGCCAGAGCCCGAAGATCCAGTCGAAGAGCCGGCCCCTTGACATTGTGCCTACGTTTGCTATACTAGCTCAGACATTACCAAAGACAGTAGCGATTCTCAGGAATTTAATAAGCTACCGAGGTGAAAACAATCTATCCACCGTTTTCCACCGTCCGGGTCTTTGGTCACTGCGAGTATCAAAGACCTGTTTTTTATACCCAGTGATCGACCCAGTAATGTGTTCGTTGACAATTCGGATCGAATTATCAAAATAACCAAGGAGAATCTTAATGGCAATTTCAAAAGCTAAAAAGAACGAATTGGTTGCTGAAGTTTCTGATTTGCTCAAAGACGCAAAACTCACTGTCTTTGCAAGCTACAACGGCCTCACTGTTGGTGATCTCCAACAGCTACGCCGCCAGGCTCGCGAAGCTGGCGTTACTATCAAGGTTGTCAAAAACCGTTTGGTTCGCGTTGCGATGAGCGAAAACGATACCTACAAAAACACTGACACTTCACTTCTTGCTGGTCAACTGCTTTACGCAGTCAGCAACGAAGATGAAGTAGCTCCTGCTAAGGTGCTTGACGCATTTGCAAAAGCCAACCCGGCTTTGCAGTTTGTCGGCGGATTTGGCATGGAAGGTGAAGCGATTGATGCTGCTGGCGTCAAAGCTCTGGCTGGTCTTCCGACCAAGAACGAGCTTATCGGCCAAGTCGTCAACACATTGCTCAGCCCAGTCAACGATGTTACCAATGCGCTTAGCGGCAATTTGCACGCTTTGCTCGATGGCATCGAAACAAAAGCTACGGCTTAACTTTAGGCAACCAATCAACTACTAACTACTAATTTCCCGAAAGGAAATATCATGGCAGATGTAAAGAAACTGGCAGAAGAGCTAACTAAGCTAACTGTCCTCGAAGTAAATGAACTAAAAAATGTCCTTAAGGACGAATACGGCATCGAGCCAGCTGCTGCTGCAGCTGTCGCTGTTGCTGCACCTGCTGGCGACGCTGGCGCTGCTGCAGACGAAAAGTCTGAGTTTACCGTTACCCTTAAAGACGCTGGTGCACAAAAAGTTGCAGTCATCAAGGCTGTAAAAGAAATCACAGGCCTTGGTCTTGGTGAAGCAAAAGCTATCGTTGACGGCGCTCCTGCTCCTGTTAAGGAAAAGGTTAGCAAAGACGACGCTGAAAACGCAAAGAAACTTCTTGAAGAAGCTGGTGCAACTGTCGAACTCGTTTAATCGAGTCGACATTGCCCAAATACTTATTCGATCCGAAAGTCACACCATAAAAAACCATCCTTGCACAAGGATGGTTTTTTATTTCGTTATTTCTACAACAATTTTGACCCTACTACAGTTAATTGTGTGGACAAAATATTTTTTATTTGACACAACACTAGCGTGGCTGTTATATATAGGGTATCACTATCAAAAACAGACAAGGAATGCGAGCATGTCTGAATTACCAGAGAAACAAGTAAAACGCCTGACCTCCCTGATACAAGAAGCTGAAACAAACCTAGCAGCTGCAAAAGAGTTGCTTATCAGTATTATCGGTGACGATGGCACAGTAGTTACCCCTAAATCAAGCCAAGAAGATGTATCTGGAAAGGTCATTGAGGGTGTATTTGATGGTCAAGTCATGGTTGGACCTGATGGCAAAAATTACCCAGTACCGGCCAACTATGCGAGCAAATCAAAGCTCGTCGAGGGAGATATCCTCAAGCTTACAATTGCCGATGACGGTGGTTTTATCTACAAACAGATTGGCCCTATCGAACGCAAGCAAATTATCGGTACGCTCGTGCAGCACGACGGTGCATACTATGTCGAGACAAACGGTCGGGAATACCGAATTTTGCTCGCGAGCGTGACGTACTTCCGTATTAAAGAAGGTGATCAAGTTACGATCATCGTCCCCGAAGACAACCCAGATGCTACGTGGGCTGCTGTCGAAGCAGCCTTGTAGTAACCCTTTCTTCTACGGCCGTCTCCTAGGCACCTTTTAGACAAGAGGTGCCTTTGCATATAAAACAGGTATTTTACAACGGTAAAAAAGAATGAAACAGCGTACAATAGAGACATAATGAACCAGAGCAGGGATGGTCAGGCGTTGTACCGCAAGTATCGCAGCAAATCGCTCGATGAAATCGTAGGGCAGCAGCACGTGACAGAGATACTAAAGAGGAGTCTCGCGCAGGGCAGGGTAGCTCATGCGTATTTACTCACAGGCCCACGTGGCGTCGGCAAGACGTCAATCGCACGCATACTGGCACATGAAATCAACGAATTGCCGTACGACAGCGAAACGACTCACCTCGATATCATCGAAATCGATGCTGCTAGCAACAATGGCGTTGATGACGTGCGCGATTTACGCGATAAAGTACAGATCGCACCAGTAGCTGCCAAAAAAAAGGTGTATATCATTGACGAAGTACACATGCTGAGCAAAGCAGCATTCAACGCGCTCCTCAAGACACTCGAAGAACCACCCGAGCACATCGTATTCATCTTGGCGACGACAGATTTACATAAAGTCCCCGCCACAATCATCAGCCGCACGCAACATTTTGCTTTCCGTAGCATTTCGCACGCCGACCTTGTGTCACAACTACGCACGATTGCAGATGCAGAAAAACTCAAAATCGACACAGCAGCGCTCGAAACCATCGCTGAGCGTGGCGGTGGCAGTTTTCGTGACAGTATCAGCTTGCTCGACCAGCTCTCTAGTTTTGCCGACGAAAAAACAGGTATCGATGCCAAGCTTGTTGAAAATCTTCTTGGCCTCGCCGACGCCGACGCCATAGCACGCCTGCTCGAGGCTGTACTACAGCGCAACCCAGCCGATGTTGTCGAGCAGCTAAATGCGCTCGAACAAGCAGGCGTGCAGCCCACAACAACGACAGAGCAGCTTATTCGAAGTATTCGCACACAGATAGGCAACAAGCCGCAACTTGCGGGGCTACTTGATAGCTTGATTGACGTACTACGATCACCACAGCCGACATTAAAACTACTGAGTATTCTCGTCCAGGCCGCAAAGCCACGTTCAGCTGCTGCTATAGCAGCGCCTGTCGCAGCCATCAGCCAACCAATCGCTGAACTCACCAAAGTCGCACGGACTACACCAAGTAAAAAGCAATCTCCGGCACCGCTAGTATCCCCACCAAGCCATGCACCCGCAACCGAGCCAGACGCTAGCGCACAGCCAACAGTCAAAAGAAAAACCAAAAAATCAACTGGACCTATTGCGCTTGATTGGCAGCAACTCCTCGATGAAACGCGCCAGAATCACCTGGCGCTCCACAGCGTTTTGCAAAAATGTACGCATACACTCGAAGACGACATGCTCACGCTCTTCACTGGTCGCAAATTCAGCAAAACCAAGCTTGATGATCCTAAATACTTAGTAAAACTCCACGAAGCGCTCGCCACTCAGGGTATCCATGAACTGACAATTATCACTATTCCGACCGCTCAACCTCCGGCTGATGAGAAGCTAGCCGCTATAGCTGCTATGATGGGTGGAGGACAAGAGGTTGCCCTAGATGGAGCACAGGAGACAGCATGAGCGCCAAAAAGACCATAGAAGCCAGGATACCGCCCCAAAACATTGATGCCGAGAAGAGCCTGCTAGGTGCCGTCTTGATCAATGAAGACGTACTTGCCGACGTGACCGAATTTGTCACCGCACGTGATTTTTATGATCGTCGCCATGCAACTATCTACGAAGCAATGCATCGGCTCTACGAACATCGTAAGCCTGTTGACCTCTTAACTCTTACCGATGAACTCAAGAAAAAGAAGCAGCTCGAAGAAGTAGGCGGCACCGCCTACCTTACCGATCTGACAAACTATGTGCCGACCGCAGCTCATGCTGCTACCTATGCCGAAATGGTCTCTCAAAAAGCAATTCGTCGTCGTCTCATCAAGGCGAGCGCCGACATATCTGAGCTTGGATTTGATGATGATGTCGAGGTTCAGGAGCTGCTCGAAAAAGCAGAGACCGAACTGTTTGCTGTCAGCGATCAAAACCTCAAGCAGGATCTCGTCAGTATGGAAGAAATTCTGACCGACAGTTTTGATCGACTCGAAGAGCTGCATCGCAACAAGGGAATGCTACGTGGCGTCAAAACTGGCTATCGTGATCTCGATAATATGACGGCTGGCCTACAGCGTAGCGATCTTATCATCTTGGCCGCTCGTCCTGCGATGGGTAAAACGACACTCGTAACCAATCTCGCATATAACGTCGCGACACTCAACAAACAATCAGTACTGTTTTTTAGCCTCGAGATGAGCAAAGAGCAGCTGGTCGACCGTATGCTAGCCGACGCAAGTGGTGTCGATGCTTGGAATATCCGTACCGGCAATCTCAGCGACGATGATTTTAGTAAACTATCCGAAGCAATGGGCGAGATGGCAGAAGCGCCAATTTTTATCGACGACACACCTGGTCTGAGCGTTCTCGAAATGCGCACCAAGGCCCGTCGAGCCGCCCATGAAGCGCCCCTCGGTCTTATCATCGTTGACTACTTGCAGCTTATGCAGGCTTCGAGTGCGCGCAGCGACGGCAACCGCGTACAAGAGGTGAGTGAGATTAGTCGTGGCCTCAAATTGATTGCCCGTGAAATGAACGTCCCGGTAATCGCATTGAGTCAGCTTTCTCGTTCGGTCGAATCGCGTAGCCCGCAGATACCACAGCTTGCCGATCTTCGTGAATCAGGCTCGATCGAGCAAGACGCCGATATTGTCATGTTTATCTACCGTGAAGCCTACTACAATCCCGATACTGAACGTGAAAATATTACCGATCTTATCATTGCAAAACATCGTAACGGACCGACCGGCAAAGTAGAGCTCTACTTCCATCCAGAGCGTCTGCGCTTTATGTCCCTCGACCGCCATCACGAATAGTCTGCTCGTGCTATACTGAAACGTACATGGCACTACTTTCTACGGACTCATGGCTTTACCGGCACCGCTACAGTCTGGGCTATATTTTTATTATTTTCGCTTTTATGTGGCTGCTTTTTTTGGCCGCCACCCAAACACCAAGTGGCCTCAGCAATAGCGAGCATACCGCTATCATCAAAGCAGCCAGTATTGATCTGCAAAATCACCAATCATTCACGATAACAAACCTACCGTTTCATGCCTTGCAGCGAGGTATTATCGAATACTTTGGCTTTTCTTCACTCACTATCAAAATCCTCCCCGCCATACTTTCGCTTGTGACTGGTGTTGGTGCGGTATTTTTACTGCGACGGTGGTTCAAGCCAAACATTGCGCTCCTTGCCACTGCCATCATGATTACGACTGGACAATTTTTATACATCGCTCAATCCGCGAGTCCTAGTATTACCTATATCATCTGGCCAGTCTGGCTCCTGTTGACCGCCTCGCTGATCACGCTCAATCCACAACATGCTCGCGTGTGGAAGTTTCTGTTTTTTGTTATCGCACCACTGAGCCTCTACACGCCACTGAGTGCCTATATTGTCGTCGCGCTTATTAGCGCGGGGCTTTTGCATCCGCACGTTCGCTATGTTATACGTCGCATGAGCAAGTGGCACCTCGCATCTCTCACCACCTTGAGTCTTGTTATCGTCGCACCGCTCGTGTATTTCTTGACATTACGACCAGAGCTTGGCCTCGAACTACTCGGCGCACCAGAAGCATGGCCACCAGACTTACTCGCTAACGCAACGACGCTCTTCAACCAGTATTTTAACTTTATCCATCCACAGAGCAGTGCGCTTATTACCCCCGTGCTCGGTCTTGGTTCTGTCACACTGATCATTTTAGGCGCATGGCGATTATTCAAAATTCGCTATACCGCTCGCAGCTACACGCTCGTTGCCTGGGTGGCGCTGATCATACCAGTGCTGCTCGTCAACCCAAACTTCACAAGCGTATCCTTCGTACCTCTTCTTATTGTTCTCGCAAGTGGTCTCGAATTCCTGCAGCGCTCGTGGTATAGCTTATTCCCGCGTAACCCATATGCTCGCGCCGTCGGCTTTATACCCCTCGTCATTTTAGTAAGCGGGTTAGTAGTCTCAGGACTCGACCGCTATTTTACGGGCTACCGTCACGACCCTGCGATTACCAGCAATTTTGACACAGACATACGTCTTCTTGAAAGCAAAGTCCGCCACCAAGACAAACCGCTCACCCTCATCGTGCATAACGACGAACTCAAACTGTATACGGCAATTAGTCATCTCAGCGGCGACGACAAGTCACCACTGACTGTCACCACAACCATGCCGCCCGCCAATACGGGACGACTTGCCGCCACTCGTGCAGGCAAGTCACGTGTTCCATTGCCTGTTGCGCAGGTGATCGTCAACGATACCAAGAGTAATGCCGATAGGTTTTATATATATCGTAAATGACAGATGTTATAATAGATGCTAGATTACACTAGTGAGGATAAATACAGGAGAAAAGTATGGCTTTTGACCAGATGAAAATGCTTAATGATTTGCGTAAAGCGCAAAAAGAACTCAAGAAACAAAAGGTTGTTGTAGCCGCTGGCGGTGACGACGATGATAACCCACAGGTCGAAGTAACGATCAATGGTGAGCTTAAAGTAGAGGCGATTAAAATTGACCCAGAGCAAGTCGACCTAGAGGACATTGAAGACCTCGAGCACAATATCGAAATCGCGCTTCGTGATGGTATGCAAAAGGCACAAGAAATCGCTGCCGAGAAGATGAAACCGCTCATGGGCGGCCTCGGCAATCTCGGAATGTAATTGATGAGCAGCTTGCTGCCAAAGGCGCTTGAAAGTGCCATCGAGGAGCTCGGTAAACTGCCGGGTGTTGGAGTACGCACAGCGGAGCGCTATGCGTACTATCTACTGCGTGCCAATCCACTAACATCAGACAAGCTAGCCGATAGCTTGCGGGGACTCCATACAGGCGTCAAATCATGTCCGGTTACGTTTGCGCTCATAGACTCTCATATGGACGTCTCGCCCCTATATAGCGACTCTGAACGTGACAAAACGACCATAGCGGTCGTCGAAGAGCCGCTTGATATCGTCGCACTCGAGCGAACGGGGCAGTATAAAGGCACCTATCACGTCCTCGGCGGCGCGATCAGTCCAATCGACGGCATCGGCCCCGAGCAATTGCATATACCCGAGCTCCTCGAACGGTTAAAAAAGGATGAAGTCAAAGAGCTTATCATCGCGACCAACGCTTCGGTAGAAGGTGAGTCGACAGCGCTGTTTTTGCAACGCCAAGTCCAAGAATCTGGACTTTCCGTGACGCTGAGTCGCCTCGCGCGCGGCATCCCTGTGGGCGTCGACCTAGAGTACGCCGATCAAATCACGCTCGGTCATGCGCTCGAAGGCCGAAAAGTCCTCTAATCAGCTCTACCTCTGGTACAATAGAGTAAATGTACGATTCTGCTATCCAACTCATCTCTGACGCCAAAAAGATAATTGTTATCCAGGCAGAAAATCCCGACGGCGATAGTCTCGCAAGCTCTATAGCGCTCGAAGAGATTCTCGGCGATCTTGGTAAAGACGTTGTTATGTACTGTCCGGTAGAAATACCGAAATATATGCGCTATATCCAGGGCTGGGATAGGGTAGTGAGCAGTTTTGACACCAGCGCAGACCTTGCAATCATCGTTGATACCGCAGCTGATGTCCTGATCACCAAGGTGCTTGAGGCCCGTGGTGTGCGTCACTACCTAGAGTCACACCCCGTCCTAGTACTCGACCACCACACGACAGCCAGTAATCTATCGTTCGAGCACACCATGCTGACCGCCGATGTCGTCGCGACAGGACAACTGATTTACGACCTCGCGGCAGCCGCCAGCTGGAAGATCAACGAACGAGCTGCCGAAAATCTACTAATAGCTATCATGAGCGACAGCCTCGGTCTTACAACACAAAGCGTCACGCCAGAAACCTATCACGTAGCGGGCGAGTTGGCACGGCTTGGGGCCAGTAATTCAGCCATAGAAGAGCGCCGCCGTGAATATATGAAAAAAGCTCCCGAAATCCTTGCCTACAAGGGCGAGCTGATAGGGCGTATCGAATACTTTCTAGACGGAGCACTTGCGCTGGTGCATATACCCTGGGAAGATATCCAGCAGTATAGCGATCAGTACAATCCAAGCGTGCTCGTGCTCGACGAAATGCGTCTCGTCGAGGGCGTACAGATCGGTGTGGCGGTAAAAACCTACCCAGATGGCAAAGTAACGGGCAAGCTCCGTGCCAACCTGCCAATCGCTGAGCAAGTGGCAGGCTACTTTGGCGGCGGCGGTCATAAATACGCTGCTGGGTTCCGCGCCTACGAAAATTACGATACGATCGTAAAAGAACTTATCGAGGCAACAAATAAAGCAATACACGAACTAGAGACTGGAAAGTAGACAATGCAAATACGGCTACACAACACCCTCACGAAGCAAACAGAGCAATTTGCCAGCCAAGAGCCAGGTGTGGTCAAGCTCTACACCTGCGGTCCGACTGTTTATGACTATTTGCATGTTGGTAACTGGGCTGCCTATATCTATTGGGATACCCTTGTGCGCGTACTACAGGCCGCCAACTACAACGTACAGCGCGTTATGAATATCACCGACGTCGGACACCTGGTGAGCGATGCCGACGATGGCGAAGACAAGCTGGAAAAAGGTGCTCGTCGCGAAGGCAAGACCGCGTGGGATATTGCCGAATTTTACGGTGATGATTTTATCAAAGGCATGGAGCGACTCAACCTTATCGCCCCTCAACACATCACAAAAGCCACCGAATACATCCCGCAGCAGCTCGAGCTCGTGCGCCGACTAAAAGCAAAGGGCTACACCTATCAGGTCGACGATGGTATCTATTTTGATACCAGCCAATTCCCGGCATATGCCGATTTTGCAGGCCTCGACCTCGATGCGCAACGTGCTGGCGCTCGCGTGACGCACAACGACCAAAAGCGCAATCCTTCCGACTTTGCACTCTGGAAATTTACCCCGACAGGTGAAAAACGCGATATGGAGTGGATGACACCCGTAGACCTACTTGATACTGACGGTAGCGAAAAGACGACTGATGCGAGCACCCCCTTCATGGGGTTCCCGGGTTGGCACCTCGAATGCTCTGCTATGGCTATGGATATTCTTGGCGACACGCTCGACATCCACACCGGTGGCATCGACCATATTCCAGTACATCATACAAATGAAGTTGCACAATCTGAAGCATCTACAGGTGTTCGTTTTAGTCATTTTTGGCTTCATAATAACCACATGAAAGTCGAAGGAACAAAAATCAGCAAATCGCTTGGCAATGGCTATACGCTCGATGATCTAGAGAAAAAGAAATTTACGCCACTTGATTTTCGCCTTTTCGTACTACAAGGACAATATGGCAACGAGGGTAACTTTACGTTCGATAACCTTACTGCCGCCAAAAATCGCCTCCATCACTGGCGCAACATCGCTGCGCTTCGTCATCAAACCCACAAGGGCATCGAATCTCACGATGAGATGGACCCGTCACCAGCTGCTATTGGTGCTATCAAAGAGGCGCTTGCCGATAACCTCAATACACCAGAGGCACTCCGTATCATTGACGAAACATTCAGCCATATCGAATCACGCAGTCTCGCCAAGATAAATCGTGGCACGCTCGTACAGCTACTAGAGGCGATAGACGAGCTTCTTGGTGTTAGCCTTCTCGACACGACACCCGATATTAGCGACCAACAAAAGCAGCTCATCCTCGAGCGAGAGCGTGTTCGAGAGACAAAAGAGTGGGAGAGGTCAGATGAGCTCCGCGATAAACTCGCAAAAGACAACCTAACAATTCGCGACACTCCAGCGGGCACTATATGGGAATATAGCCATAAGCAATATTGACTGCACCGATATTTTATGATAGCGTAGACAAGTCCGTACATACCCAACCAGGAGAGATACACGTGAGAGCTCCTCATTTCAGCGACACAATCAACTCGATGATGAAGCCGATCGCAAGCGATATTGGCACGCACATCGATAACGATGGACTCGCCGACTACCACGCCTTTATCGATGACACCAAAGAGCTCGAGCTCTATCTAGAGCTCATCAATTGGAGTGCTGACAAGTGGTTTGATTCGCTGGGCCCGAGCTGGAACGACTACGAAGCCAAGCTTCGAATCGCACTATTGAAGAGAAGAGAGAAGAAGACAGGCGCCATACCAAACCCCGAACTTCAATTCGCATACAGTGCTCACTTTCCCCACTGGTGGCCTGAGATCTAGCGATCTTTTGAATACGGACAGCCCTGGCTCTTTCGAGCCGGGGCTGTTTCTTTGTAATAAGTTTTACGCTTCGTTGTTTTGGATTTTCTCTACAAGCTTGCGAAGTGGCTTTTCGTTTCGTTTATGCTCACGTCGAGAACGGTCAAGATAATCCTCTAGCAGCACCTTGATACAGCCTGCGATAGGAATAGAGATAATACCTCCGGCAATACCAAACAAGTATAAACCGATTGTCACCGAACCCAAGACAGCTAATGCCGAAAGCTCGACTGTCTTTGCCTGGATAACTGGTGAGATAAAATTGTTTTCAATCTGTTGATACACAATGAAATATACGGCGAAAATAATTGCAGCTGTCACATCATTAAAAGCAATTAATACACTGATAAGAATGCCTGCTATAGTCGAGCCAAACATCGGAATAAGCGTCAAGATAAATGCAAGCGCCGCAGCTGGCAATGCGAGGTTGTGCGGTACGTTAAATACCCAGCTAAGACCAAACACCATAACGGCAGTAAAGAACGCTCCGATACCAGACACCGCAAGCTGTCCTGTAACATAACCAGTCACGACACCATACATGCGCTGTGCAACATTCCTATGGTGTTCCATACGCTTTTTGTCATTATAAACACTCCAGATTGACCGCAACCAGCGCGGCCCCTCGATAAGCATCAAAAACGACAGCACAAGCACGAGGAAAGTGGCGGCAAGAAAGCTAAATAACGACCCCACACTCGATACAACATTGATACCGATATTGGCTGCCCATTGTGTAGCGTTATCTTTTACCGATTCGACCGCACGATCAACTTGATCTTGCATACCGTAATGCTGAATAACCTCACTCAAGCCTTTCCATTGCACTTGAGCCTGGTCAACCAGTCCAGGTACCGACTCTGCAACCTTGGCCGTCTGCTCGATAACTGGTGGCACAACAAATGCCACAAATGCACTAAGCACCGCAACTACGGCAAAATAAGCAATGGCCGTCCCACCGATACGACTTTTACCTGGAAGTATATTTGCCAATGCATTGACCGGACGATTAAGCGCCAGCGCTAAGAAGAACGCTGCACCGATAATAATAAGAGCCTGTCGCGCTGCAAATATCAGCAGTACTGCGAGCGCGAATCCAGCAACGACAAGCCAAAAGCGGACAAATGTTCTTGTTTCAATCTCGATACGGACTTTCATTGCTGTCAGTATATCGCAAATGCGGTGTTTTGCACAAACGCACAGGCTATTCTAAGAATAATATTCTTTCAAAAACGCTTTTTTAAACTCATAAAACGTACCGTCTGCAATGCTTGCCCGGATATCATCAACCAATCGCACGATAAAGCGAATATTGTGAATCGTTGCCAGCGACTTACCGAGAATTTCGTCGGCCTTGAATAAATGGTGCACATACGCGCTAGTGTAGTTGATACACATATAGCAATCGCACTCGGCATCAAATGACGTAAAGTCGGTCTTGTACTGCGCACGGGTAATATTTACTCGACCGCGTGACGTATACAATGCGCCGTTGCGACCGACGCGGGCAGGCGAGACGCAATCAAACGTGTCGGCGCCGTTTTCAATGCATGCAAATATATCGTCCGGCTCGCTGATACCGAGCATATGCCGCGGCTTGCCCTCGGGCAACTCTTCGTTCATCCAGCGCACAATCTCACCGATACGCGCTTTTTCCAAAGCTCCACCCAGGCCATAGCCGTCAAAGTCCATTTCGCCCAAAAACTTGGCCGATTGACGACGTAAATCTTCGTAGTTTGCCCCCTGAACCACGCCAAATAGTGCTTGTGGCGGCCGATGCACCCTCTCGGCATTGAGACGCTGATGCTCCGCGAGGCTACGTACAGCCCACGGATGAGTTCGCTTTTCGAGCGATTCAACCTGATAATCATAATCATGATGCAGCGTTGTCAGCTCGTCGAATGCAAAAGTAATATCTGCACCAATACCATGCTGAATCTGCATCGATAGCTCGGGAGTAAAACGATGCGTACTGCCATCGAGATGCGATTTGAACGTCACCCCCTCATCATCTATCCACGCCAGCTTGTCTTTTTTGCGCGTCACATTAGCTTCGCCATCACCCGTCATATCAATCACTTTTTTGAACCCTACGCCCAAGCTCATGACCTGAAATCCACCGCTATCGCTAAATGTCGGCTTGTGCCAGTTCATAAACGTATGTAGACCGCCCGCCTGATCAATCGTTTCGTGTCCAGGTCTCAAAAAGAGATGATAGGCGTTTGCCAGCGCTGCCTGTGCGCCCGTATCTGCCAATTGTTCTGGTGTCAACGTTTTTAGGGTTGCCTGTGTCGCCACAGGAGTAAATGCTGGTGTCTCGATAACGCCATGTGGCGTGGTGATTGTTCCTGTTCGTGCCAACGCACCGTCTAGGCGGTGGTGAATTTTGAATTCAAGCGCTTTTGTCATTCAGATTATTCTACCACATTTAACAGAGGTAGACAAGCATTGTAAAATAGACAAACCGTATTGCAGCTATTCGTACATTAGCGCATAATGATAGTAGCTATGTGAGTACTGGTCGGGAGTATCTCTGCCTTTCTACCTACAAGCTTTTATATACATTGCCGTCACCAGACGGTTATCAACTACAAAGGCGTCTATACAGATCATGCGGTAGAATCTGCCAGCCGATGTAGCTCCCCAACAAACCCGCACGAGCACTCTTGTTCGTTTTTCACTATTACTACGAATCCAAAAGGGGAATAAGGATCATGAACACTCTTTACAATCTACCAGTTAACATTCTCAGCGTCGGCTTCGGTCGTGATCTTCGCGCCACACCACGCACCATGGAATACGACGGTCGTTATATTACATTTGTCGATAACGGCGTACAAACAACTATTCATAGTGGAGAAAAAACCGCTCGTATTGTCACGTTGTCGGATGGCCACCAGACATATCGCCTCCGAAGCGACAACCGCGGCGGCATATGGACATTGCTTAGTATTGCCTAGCTATTTACAGGCATCTTCTCATGCGATATAACATAAGTAGCATGAGGAACACCAACAGGGGAATCGGGGACTAAAATGACCATGGAGACCTTGCCGCGCGTCCGCAATCAGGATCTCCCTCCCGTCGCAGCCGTCCCCATCCTCCGTGAATACGGTCGACTCGGCCTCAGTCGTTTTCATGATATATATGGCATGCCTGCTTTTACCGACGATCGGGGCTTTATCGACTACAATACGACACTCGACTATATCAATAGTCACGTCAAAGACGATTATCACTGGCAGGGTGAGCTCGAAGTCCATCATTTGCTTTATGAGGCGAGCCAGTATTCTCCAAATAATTTTGATGCAAGCGACGTAGATGCAGACGGTGAAGATATTGACCCTGAGCTCCCAAAGCGAGTCCGTGAAAATGTCTTTAATAAAATTGTTATTCCAGATGATTTACATGACCTATGGCACGTCCTAATGGTGCCCCAAGAAAATCCTCCAGACTATATGAGCCTTAAACAGCGTGATCGCGGGGCGCATATCGCTATGAGCTTATTTCAACACGCCAAACAGGCGATAGATATTGAACAACGTGAAAAATCATTTACCCAGATGAACCACCCTCGCTTTGCCGATCGCCTGATCGACCAGCGCACACGTCGAGTCATCGGGCGCGAGGTATTATTGGATCGCTATATTGAGTTCAATATAAAATTTCATAACCACCTTGCGAGTGTCGACTCACAGGAAGTCGCCGCTTTTATTACACCCGACGCACTAGAAAGTAACGACCCTTTGCAATCAGTCGTTCACGATATGAATAGCCGTTTTCACCTAAGTAGTGGCAAACGGGGCATCAAGGCCAAGCTTCGCTCAAGGCACGCAAGCGCCGCCTAGTGGCATATATCATATAAATATGCTATAATATAAAGATAGAGCCATGAATATTCTTCCCGTAAGCCGCGAACGTGCACTAGAGGACAGATCTTACACTGAACGGTTTCAGGCGCATCTCACCGATAAGCACCCTAGCATTGAACTATCACCGGCAGGACTCGCACTTGTTGGCGATAACCTCGATTTTATTCGCAAAACCTATGGCGACCCTGAACAACCGACCTACCTGCAATACCATAACGACAATCATTCTTATGGCGTCACGACTCGTACTTTATGGCTACTCGATACGTGGCAAAAGGCTTTCGACACACAGTTTGATTCACATACTTTTGAGCTTGCTGCCATCGCTAGCAGCACCCACGACATCGTCAAAGGAGCGCTCCGAAATACAAAACAGCTCGACATAGCCACCGGCACAGATACCATATCTCTTCATGACGATGACAGCAAAAGCGATGAGCAGCTGAGCGCAGAGTACGCAATACGAAGTATGCATGCGCGCGGCAACTATACATCGAACGATAGGCGACGCGTTGCGATGGCCATCGTCGCAACCGAAGTCACCTTTGACGGTGTTTCAGTGTCGCTCAAGCGCATACGAGAAGCCGCAAACGACCCGGTTGCCGCATCACTCGTCATTGCCGATACAAACGATATTTTTGCGCGTAGTTCGAGCGTTCCGAGTGCCATCGGTGAAATCGTCAGCGACCTGTCACTCGAAGCACTCCGTGGTCGCGACTCGACTGTCGAACATATTATCGATACCGCTGGCAATTTATTGCGCTATCAATCCCAGTTTTTGCACGACCGACAAAATGACTACGACATGATTTCACGCCACCTCATCGAAGAGTACGGTGTCTCTCGTCGCTATGAAGCACTAAAGAAAACATTCGACACGAGTGTCGACGCCGCACTCACGTTTGCCGGAACGCTCGAAACAAATATCGACAACGTCGTCAGTGAATTTCGCAATGAATTATTACGCTCCAAAGACATGTCGCTCGCACAGCAAAACAAAGTACGGCATGCACTTGTACGGGCGCTCGACAATTTGCGAAAAAGCACTATCTAATGTATAGTAATGATATGAAAACGGCAGCAAAAGCAGTGGGCTGCGTCGACAGCGCCACGATAGTTCTCGGCGACAAGTGGACACCACGTTTACTCCGTTATTTTCTCAACGAAGAATCAGTTCGATTTTGCCAAATCCAAGAACTTGTTGGTGGCATCAATCCGCGCACACTCTGTGCCCGCCTAGAAGAGCTCGAGGCACACGGTATTATTCACAAGCAACCAGCCGCCACGAGTAGTCGCAGCGAGTACACGCTCACTTCAAAAGGACGCGATCTGCTGCCAGTGCTCCATGCCATGGAAGCATGGACGGACAAATATCCTGCCAGCACAGCATAGTGTCAGGTTTTTATCAGAATAGGGGAGTATAGTAAAAAGTATGAGGATTTTAGTGGTCGAAGACGAACACAAAATTGCCCGCGCTGTCGGGCGTGCTCTCGAACAAGAAAATTACGCCGTTGATATTGCCTACGATGGGGACGAGGGTTACGCTATGGCAACCACCGAGCCATACGATCTTGCTATTATCGACCGGATGATTCCTGGTGAGTACGATGGCCTGGCTATCGTCAAAGAAATGCGTGAGGCAAAAATCCATACTCCAGTACTTATACTTACTGCTCTTGGCAGCACAGCCGACAAAACCAAAGGTCTCGACACTGGAGCCGACGACTATCTTGTCAAACCTTTTGCTCTCGAAGAACTCCTCGCGCGCGTCCGAGCATTACTGCGTCGACCTGCCGAGCAGATTGGCACCGTTCTGAGTGCCGCCGACCTAACACTCGATACCACAACATTTACCGTCACTCGAGCAGGCAAAACGATCTCTCTTACGAGCAAAGAATTCGCTCTGCTCGAATACCTCCTCCGCAATCAAGGACGTCCAAGTAGCAAAGAGACCATCGTTGCCCATGTATGGGATTACGACGCCGATATTCTGCTCAACACCGTCGAAGTATACATCAAATATTTGCGCGCCAAGATAGATGAGCCATTTGATACGCCGCTCATCAAAACAGTGCGCGGCTTTGGATACAAAATAGAGGCCCAATAACCACAATGTTCCATTCCGCCATCCTAAAACTCACTGGCTGGTACTTGCTGATCCTTATGTCGATCAGCATGTTGTTTAGTATCACCATCTATAACGCCGCCACCGGAGAAGTACGTGATCGACTGGCCGCTATTCAGGATCGCTTCGGCAACTATAGCACTCATCCCGCAACACAATATTCATTGTTTCAGCAGGCTCAGCGCGACACAGCAAACCACAATCTACTAATGACCTTGTTGTACGTCAACCTGCTCATTTTGCTTGGCGGAGGCGTGCTAAGTTATCTTTTGGCACGGAGAACACTTGGTCATATCGAACAAGCTCACGAGGCACAAGTTCGGTTCACGAGCGACGCCAGTCATGAGCTTCGCACACCACTTGCGGTGATGCGTGCCGAGCTCGAAGTAGCGCTCCGCGACAAAAAAAGCAGCAAAGACACTATGCGTGAACTTCTCGAAAGCAACCTCGAAGAAGTCAATAAACTCACAGCGTTATCCAAAACACTCCTTCAACTATCAAAGCTTGACCACACCAACCTTGAACTCAGCGATATAAACCTAGGTACTCTAGTAGGCGAGGCGGTGCAGCGATACGATAAAAACGCCAAACGTATCGTTTTTGATGTACCATCAAAGCCGATTTCTCTTCGCGCCAATCAGCCTAGTATCGAAGAGTTAATCACAATCCTCATAGACAACGCTCTCAAATACAGTCCCAAAGATTCAAAAATTACCATTGCGCTAAGCCGCAAAGGCCGACAAGCTCAATTTGCCATCACCAACGGTGGCAAGGGTATATCTCCAGAAGAGCTACCGCATATTTTTGAGCGTTTTTATCGCGCCGATCAATCACGCGCTACCACAGGTACTGGCCTTGGCCTATCGCTCGCCAAAAAAATTGTACAGCTTCATGGCGGCGAACTATCTGTAAGTAGCGCGCCAAATCACGATACAACATTTCGCGTACTCTTGCCGATGGCAAAAAATGGCAAAAAAAGTAGCGACAAAAGCTGATTTTTCACTATTTTCTCAGAAACGTTTGTCATACTACAACCACAAGCCACCGCCATAAGCGAGGGCTAACAAAAGAAGGAGGGATCAATAATATGACTACCACCGCCACTAAAGAAACAGTCTACCTAAGCAAAAAGGGTATGAAAGAGCTCAAAAAACGCATCAATCAACTAGAACGTGACCAGAAAAAGATCATCGGATCATTGCGTGAGCAAGACAAAACAGATACGCGCGACGAACGTCTTGCACGTGTTGAAAAGCTAGCTCAGCTCGAAACAATCGAATCCGAGCTCGACGAAAAACGTACACTCATTGCCACTGCTAAACTATTTCCACGCAAGCGTGACGCGCTCAAGGTCGCTATTGGCTCAGTTGTTGAGCTCATCGATACCAATGGTCGCGTTGTCGTATACACCATTGTCGACAGCGTTGAGGCCAATCCAAGCGACGGTCGCATCAGTATCAAGAGCCCATTGGGACAAAGTCTTGTCGGCAAGACAATTAGCGACACTATCCAATGGGGAGCCAATCTCGGCAAGAACAGCTTGCAGCTCGTCCGCATCTCTTAGCCTGTAGCATTCTCTCCTAAAAACCGCCCAACTATGGGCGGTTTTTATGGTAGTGAAAAACTCTTCACTGCTTATCTTCTTCTCTCGACGCATAGTAGAGTGCATGAATAAACCACGAAGAAATTTTGACCTACCCACAAAACATATCAACGATACCGACGGCGCCAACTATGTGCCGCCGCGAGCTCGTAACCCAAAAGAAATCGCTCGGCGTCAGCAGCTACCACCAGGTACGCTTATTCGCGAATTCCAAGCATCGGGAGCAAAGGTAGCCGAAGCAATATATAGCCATCCGGTCGCCGAACCAGAAGATATTCTTTATATACGTCGCCGACTAGCTATACCGCTGCTCAATTCTGCTTGGTATACTTTTGCCGACAGCGCCAAAACCCCAGAGATATTCATGCGACGCGAGCTAAAGCTACCTATACTTGCAGAAGACGAAACCGACGCAGAGGACTCATGGCGTGCCTCAAAAGATTTTCTAGAAGCACGCGTACGAGAGGGGCTGTCTCGGTCCGCGAATCTGGCGAGTACAGTAACCATCCATCATGCAAAAAATCACGAAACCTCTCGTATCCGTACCGAGAAAAAACTTGGGCGCAACATGGGCAACACAGCACTACTACTCATCAATCTCCAAAATGCCAATGCGCCACTCGGCATGAGCGAGGTAGACATCCAAGATGCCGTCGTGCTTTATGCATCAGACCTTCTCGAAGAGGCTCGCACCAGCCACCAACCAACCGGCTATCACGCATCTATCGCACAGCTCGCACACCCAGACAGTCCGTTCTCTCGTGACTGGCGCGACAACGCCCCGCGCAGCGGCGAAGCACTCCACGCCCTCGAACAAGCGCAGCGCGATTTCGGACTCACAAGTTAGTGAAAAACTCTTCACTGCTAATGTTTTGCCGAAAAGTCATACTAAGTACATAAGGTAAGCAAAGGAGCAAAGCAATGAACACTATCACCAGCAAGCGAGTCGTTAAATATCAAACGTTTTCTCAACAAAGCACCCCGCGGGAGCTTGAGACATTTCAAAAAGTGTTTGCATGTTCGGTAGCATTTCCGGTGCCTGCCAACGCGGATCCGTATCCCAGTAGTATTCCGCTAGTTCACTGTTTTGGTGCAACTCTCCCTGAATATCGCTGCACGTCAGGAGCGTAAAATGAATAAAGCTTTCGAGCGCTCCGTCGCGGTAAATACGGAAATACCCGTGACCATGCGGTACGAACGTACCGGTAAGTCCAGTTTGCTCGTAGCATACCTGCGCAGCCGTTTGCACCGTTTCTTGGTTCGCTACCGGAGATACATTCATAAAACCCGTCAGACCAAGTAGCGGCTGGGTTTTGCGCCTCACAAGCAACCACGCTCCGTCGTCTGGCCGACGAACTGCGAGTAGGAGGGTGGAGTAGGCGCGATCTATCAGTCGACTTTGCTTTTTGAGAGCTCCTTTGCCCACACGCTTACCCTCGGCCGTAAGGCTATATGTGCCGTCTTCGTTCTTTTGTACATACCCTGCAGCCACCACCTTTTTTAGATGATAATCAAACGCTTTATTTTCAAGCGTATCCGGCTTTAGTTCACCAAACCGCATCCCATCGCTAAATGCGAGGTCATAGACAATCTGCCGCTGAATATGATGATCGAGCATAACAAAACTAGTATAACAACACTTCAGGTGACCGCCTAACAGTTAGCGCTTCACAAGAAGCCTGTGTCTTGGGTCCCCCCGCAGGGTTTCTGGTTTGCGATCGGTACTATAAACCCTTTTTCCCACTTATGAGTATACTCTACTGGGCCGTCCTAGCCCCTCTCCGGCATTGAGTTGACAGAGAAAACATGGTATATTGTATATCGCGTCAGCAAACGCTATTGGGATGTGGCCAAGTGGTAAGGCACCAGGTTTTGGTCCTGGCATTCGGGGGTTCGAATCCCTCCATCCCAGCCATGAAAATAAGCCTAGATCTTTTGATCTAGGCTATTTTCTTGGGTCGTAGAGCCTACTTTAGCTTGCGCAGGTGGCGAATACCAGCCAATACCAGCAGGAGCATCGCTGCCGCGCCAGCAAACGCTGCGAGTGCTGCATATTTGGCGATCATGCCAAATGTCCAAAATGCATAACCGGTGCCGAGCAAAATACCGCGAAGTGTCTCTCCTTGAAACAGGGCGTTCTTTTGGCTCTGCAAAGCCGCATCGTCTGGATTTTGTCGAGCCAGTTCGCTCACTTCTGAATATGTTTTGCCATCGGCAATATCACGCAGGTGCGCACCAATATAATGATTGGCGTACGCCTTTGCCTGTTCACCAGTTGCCAGCTGTTCGCCAGCAAAACGTTCCACTTCGACACGATCCTCACTGCCCAGCGAGGTCAGGGCAGGGCTGTCTTTTTTGGGAAAATAGATATTTTGCGCCTTGAGTTCGGTGCTCACCATGTTGGTGGCAAAACTATACCCATACCAGGCCAGCGCCCCCGCTACCAGCAGAGCAACTGTCGCTGCAACGCCTAGCAAAATAAACACCTTATCGACTGCTTTTCTCTCTGTTTTTGCGCTCATACCCACCCCTGCATTATATTTATAAATTAAGTATAGTGGTTATGCCAAAAAACGACAATCGTTATCGGTCTGCAAATTACTGTTTATTTTTGCGAAATATCGAGCGCGGCGTCAAGGGCTTCGATAATATCGTCGACATGTTCCAGTCCGACCGATAGTCGTAGCAACTCGGGCTGCATGCCACTCTTGCCTTGTTCGTCTTTGCTCAGCTGCGACTGCGAGGTCGATGCTGGGTGCAGTATCAAACTTTTCGTATCGCCAACATTCGCTAGATGCGAAAATAATTGGATATTGTCGATCAGCTTAACCGCACTATCGTGACCGCCCTTGACGCCAAACACTACAACCCCGCCATAGCCACCTGCAAGATAGTTACTAGCGAGTGAGTGCGACGGATCTTGCTTGAGACCAGGGTAGCGCACCCAGCTGACACGCTTGTCTTTGCTCAAAAACTCAGCAACACGCAATGCGTTTTCTGAATGCTTGACCATACGCAGCGGCAACGTTTCGGCTCCTTGGATAAAAATCCACGCGTTGTCTGGCGAAATAGCGGCACCGAGATTACGAAGCGGTACAGTACGAAGACGCAGCGCAAAAGCTACTGGCGCCAGCGGCGCAGGCAAATCATGCGCCCAGCGCAATCCATGATAGTTCGGATCGGGCTGATTAAACAGCTCAAATTTGCTGTCTGTCCAGTCGAATGTACCGGCATCGGTCACGATACCACCAATGGCACTACCGTGTCCACCAATCCACTTTGTCAGCGAATTAATCACTATATCTGCACCGTGCTCGATAGCGCGTAGTAGGTACGGTGTCGTAAAGGTGGCGTCGACGACAAGGGGCAACCCATGTGCATGCGCAATCTTTGCGACTGCTGCGATATCTGTAAAATCGAGTCCAGGATTGCCGATAGTTTCGACAAAAATAAGTTTTGTTTTTGATGTAATTGCTTGCTTAAAGTTTTTTGGGTCTTTCGGATCGACAAATTTCGTTGCAATACCGAATTGCGGCAAAATCGCATTAAACATCGTATGTGTACCGCCATACAAATTGTTCGCCGCTACTATCTCATCGCCCTGCTTGGCAATCGTGATGATTGTATTGTGAATCGCACTCGTACCAGAGGCAAAAGCCACCGATGCAGCACCACCTTCGAGGGCAGTAATGCGTTGCTCCAATATATCCTGCGTCGGATTGCCGATGCGCGTATAGATATTGCCGAGCTCCTTGAGCCCAAATAAATTTTCGGCATGCTCGGCGCTTTTAAACAGGTACGAAGTGGTGCGTTCTACGGCAACACCCCGTGATTGTGTGGCCGGATTTACCGATTGTCCGGCGTGTAAACTCAGCGTTTCGAGTCGATAATTATTAGTATCTGACATAATGATTTTTCTCCATAAAAGTAATACTGGCGCGCAAAAAAGATGCGACGTGCGAGTCTTTTGTGATAAATATCCTTTCTGCCAAAAGGACGGAGAAATCTATGGTTTCACTAGAAGATAAATATCTTTCCCTGTCATATGGCGGGCTAGATGGAGCACCTTACGCCGCTCACGCGTAGGTTGCTGACAGGTCATCGAGCTAGAACTCTCGCTGCACTCTTTATATTTATGGTTATTAAGCTTTTTTTATTATAGCATGACAAATCAAACGTACTCAAAATAGCGCTTTTATACACCGCTCCAAAAATGTAACGCGCAGTTAATTTAACTATACACTGGACTCAATAGTTTCAAACCTGTTTTTTCATCAGGTATTCGAGTAAACTTCTGCTCCAGCGGACTAATCAGCAACTCGCAGGCCAGACCGACTCGTATGACCTTGACGTGACCGCCATAGGTTTTCATGGTTTTGTCAGACAAAACAGCGTGCATATGCCAATGAGGCTTACCGTCCACCCACGATAGATTTCCAGTGATATTTACTATCTCAAGAGCCTCGTTATATTGCTTCCATATGTATTGTTTCGTTTTTATGTCGTAAAAACCAAGGATAACATCACTTGCACCACCAAGACCATTAACCCACGCACTTCCAAGACTGTACTGAATCGCATACTTATTGAGCTCTGATATAACCTCAGCGCCTCTAGGGAGAGTAAGTACATGTTGCATACTATTAGTATAGCCTACATCAACAATGCTATCCAAGATAGCTGACCGAAGCTTATTGCATATATTAGTATATTATTGTATATTATAGTTTAGTTAGAGCCGTTTCTTTTGAGATCGAGCTCTAACATGAGCTTGAGAGAAACGCGGACAGGATAGACACGATGACAATGCCGCTCAGCGAAGGACAGACGCTGTTCAAGTCCGAGATAAACGAGCTGCAGGACCTGCTCGTACGGATTGCACAGCGCTCAGATACCGATAGCTATGCAGTCAAAGTGCGCTACGTGATCGCTGTGCATCGCACTCGCCGCTGGCGACGCAAATCGCGAGCAGTGTGCTACTCCAAATTGACATCGATCATTCAGATTAGATCGCAATTATACGCGGTCAGTGAACACGGTGAACTGCTACGATGGCATCCGTGCATACGTAACAGCAAGAATATCGTCGTTAGTGACACTGGTGACTGGAGACGAGTACAACTGCGTCATCTGCCTCGAAAGGAATACGACTACATCGTCATGCTACTCAAATATCATCTGGCAAGACAGACGACATCGGCTTCGGCATAACCACATCTCTCAAGCAACCCCACGCGCAACGCGTGGGGATTTGCTTTTTATAACATGTTTTTTTATAAATGAAAAGATCCCGCTTTTACCCTGTGCAGGATAAATGCGGGATCAATCCAATTCTGCAGCTACGAAGCATCTTTTAGATCACGACGCTTGGCGTCATGGTCTTCTGAGGATGCCTCTTTCTTCGTGACACCGTGCGCGGGCAGCCGACGCACTTCGACGCCATCTTCGCCCTTACCACGACGCCACGACCACTTTTGCGATTCATCGACTTTCGGACCACTGCGTTGGACAGTGACTTTTTTGAGAGCATCACGAACACTGCCTGCTACTGACAGCTGTTCGACATCACGGCGCGAGTATATTGAACCTTCACTCCGTAACGCCTTTCTGGCCTCAGCGCCTTCGAGCTTGTCAGGCTTCACCATCACCGGCTCAACCAAAGCCTTTTTCGCTCGATTCACAGAAACCGACTCACGCACCGGCAGCTTTACGGCCGATACCGATGACTCAGAAGCGTCAGATTGCACGGACGCATCTGTCATATCTTCATCTTGATGCAATGCTTCCTTTCGTGATCTGACAGCCTCCTTGAGAAGGTGTGCTGTTTGCTTGGCACCTTGGATAACCGAGCGAGCATCTGCACCCCACTGCGACACCGGTGGCAACAAACGAAATGTCTGCCGCACAGCCGGATCACCAGTGCGATCATAGCCCGTCTCCACGAGTGCCTTTGTCAACGGCACCAATGCATCCACGATATCCTTGGGAATGCCGATTTGCTCAAGCGGCACCAAGACAGCAGGCTTCATCGGCACCAAGACATCGATCAAATTACCCGACTCACGCACGATATTGTCTGGGCTTTCCAGATCAACCGCACTATAAAGAGGGTGGTAGTAGAAATACCCGAGAATCGCCGAGGCCGAAGCCAGCAGATTGAGCGGGTAGGTCGGTGCGTCACTGATGCCATCGTACTGAATTGACACTTCAGTCACCTTTGGTCCATCTGTTGGTGTTTCTGCTCCGGCAGTCAGGCGCACGATTGGGATATAAAATCCCTCTGGAAAACGTGTCAAAATGCCCCCTTGTGGACGCAGCGGTGCGCCGAGCGTATATACCTCGACATTTGTCAGGTCAACACCGTCTGCCATCATCTGCGATATGGCAGTTGATACACCGAGACCTCCGTGCGAATAGCCAACCAGATAAATCTTGCCATCTGGATCGGTTGTCCGCACCACCTTCACCTGCTGAGCGAGCGTTTCGATACTCGTGGCAACTGAATCGTCGCCACTCATACCGCGCAGCCCGTTTAGCAGCCCAAGAGTCGCTGGGTGAGTTGCCTTGTCGTTGAGATGAATCTGCGTCATGTCCGGCTGGTCAAACATCCCTTGGAGCACATGCTGCATGCTCGTGTCGCCCTCGGGGTAGTTAAAACCAGGCATGTAGATTACCGTTGCCGCAAGAGATGGCACGGCAATCACGCCAACCATGACAAAAAATGCAGAGACAACCACCACGATACTTCGCAGGGTCGTTCGTAGATACGACACAAGGTCGCCGCCTTTCACTGTAGAATTGGATGAAATGTACCTGTTTACAAACGGCTCGCTGCCGTTGTAAATGCTCGCATATGATAGCATTTTAATAGTCAAAAATCAATTAGGGCAGCAAAAACTCTGCACTTGTACGCAGCCTAATGGGTCGCGTCACAGTACAGAGTTTTTAGTTATTTATTGCTGACCGTTGATGTCGTGTCCACCAAACTTGGCACGCATAGCAGCAAGTAGCTTTGTAGAAAAATCCACCTGACCTTGCTGTGACGCTATGCGTACGTCGAACGATGCTTGAATAGCTGGCATAGGAATACCGAGCTCATCGGCTGTTTCAAGAGTCCAACGGGCCTCGCCGCTCTCGGCCACAACGCCGCTGATGCCATCCATGTTTGGGTTTTCGTGCAATGCCTGACGCGTCAAGTCATTGAGCCAACTCGTCACCACACTCGACTGCTGCCATACGTCACCAGCAGCTGCCAAGTCGAGCTCTTTATATGGCCCCTCACGCAACACGCGATATCCCTCGGCAAGCGATTGCATCATACCGTATTCGATTGCGTTGTGTACCATTTTGACAAAATGCCCCGTGCCATTTGTACCAAAATACTGATGCCCACCTCGAGGCACCGAAAGTGTATCGAGCACTGGAACGATTGTGTCGTACGAGTCCTTGTCGCCGCCAACCATCATCGAAAAGCCATTTTCCAGACCCCATACACCACCACTCGTACCAATATCGAGAAATTTGACACCCTTTACTGCCGCACGTTCGGCTCGCGCTGCATCGCCACGATAGTCGCTGTTGCCGCCATCAATAATCGTACTGCCAGCTGGCAACACCTGCAGCCATTCGTCAACTTTACTGTCGATAATATCGGCCGGTAGCATAATCCAAAGCACCACTGGATCGCCGTTAAAAGCGTCGACAACATCTTGATCAGTGTAGGCAGGTGTCGCACCGTAGGCCTTAGCTTCGTCAACTTTTTCAGCACTGCGGTTGTGCGCGATGACCGTATGACCGTTTTCGTGTAGTTTTTTGGCAATCTGGCCGCCCATGCGACCAAGACCCGAGATAGCAATTTTCATGATGTAACCCTCCAGTTATTATACTTATGATAGCAGATTACACGACGCGACGAAGCACAACAGCTGTGCGCGATGGCAAGTACGACTTGACACGCTCGTCGCTGCCAGCCGGGTAGGCGAGGCTCGTATCGATACGATCAAAACCACCAAATTGCGCGTCATCACTCGATACGATCACTTCATAATCTCCTGTAGGGGCTGGTAAAGAGTAATCGGTAAATGATTGAGTCGGGTGGAGATTGAACGCAAATAATAGATCGTCGCGTATAAAACTCACGACATGGTCGCTATCGTTTTGCCACGTATAATCAGGCGCCCCTTTGATGCTCGGCAATAGCTGCATCATGGCGCTATCAAACAAAGCTAGGTATTTATATTTGAGCTTGGGATCGTCGGCCAGCTTCCACTGACGCCGCGCGTAGTGATACGACCAATCATTGCCCTCGCGAGGAAAGTCTATCCATTCCGGATGCCCAAATTCATTACCCATAAAATTCAAATAACCGCCACTATTGAGACTTGCCGTTAGTAATCGAATCAACTTGTGAAGCGCCAATGCGCGGTCAATCACCAAGTTATCGTCGTCAACCAACATATGTTCGTACATATCTTTGTCGGCGAGACGAAATATCAGCGTCTTGTCGCCCACCAAAGCTTGATCATGGCTTTCAGCATAGCTAATCGTTCGCTCTTCGGGGCGGTGCTGCGCCAACTCATGATACAGCTGCGATACATGCCAATCTTCATCACGACGCTCCTTGATGTATTTTATCCATAGATCGGGCATACCCATACTCAGGCGATAATCGAAGCCAACGCCACCATCGGCGACAGGCGCCGCAAGACCCGGCATACCGCTCATATCTTCGGCAATCGTGATAGCTGTTGGTTTTGTTTCATGAATCAGCTGGTTGGCGAGAGTGAGATAAGCGAGTGCATCGTTGTCGATATGTTCAAAATATTTGTCATAACTGTCGAAATCGACCCCTAAACCATGGTGCGTATATAACATACTCGTTACACCATCGAACCGATAGCCGTCGATCTGAAATTCGTCCAGCCAATAACGGCAGTTACTCAGCAAAAAGTGCGCCACCTGCGGCTTGCCGTAATCAAAAACTCGGGAATCCCACTGGTCGTGATTGCCACGCTCGCCGGTGTGAAAGAACTGATCGAGCGTACCGTCATACCGACTAATGCCTTCTGCTTCGTTTTTGACCGCATGCGAGTGCACAATATCCATGATGACCGCGAGACCCATTTGATGTGCAGTGTCGATCAACTTCTTTAGATCGTCGGGCGTACCAAACCGCGAACTCGGTGCAAAAAAACTCGATACATGATAGCCAAAACTACCGTAGTATGGGTGCTCGGCAACCGCCATCAACTGCACGGTGTTGTAGCCGGCAGCTTTGATGCGCGGCAACACGTGTGCTGTAAACTCAGCATAGCTTGCTACTTTTGGCTCATCGCTCGCCATCCCAACATGTGCTTCGTAAATCAGCGGGGGAGAAGTAGGGCGAAAATCAGTACTTTGCCATTTGTACGGAGTATCTGGCCGCCATACAACTGCATCAAATAGTTTAGTGTCAGGATCTTGCACGACATACGTTGCCCACGCCGGCACTCGATAGCCGCTTCCGCCATCCCAATACACATGCAGTTTGTAGTGACTGCCGTGCTGCAAAGTAGCCCTCGGCATAGCCAACTCCCACTGACCATCGTCACGGCGCGTTAGGGCAAAATCTTCGTTATCTACCCATTTTGAGCTATCGCAATGCAAGTATATCGCGGTCGCGGCCGGCGCCCATTCACGCAACACCCAGCCATCTGTCGTAACATGCAGACCAAAATGCTCATAGCCCGATGCAAAATCAATGAGCGATTTATCACCAATGATCCGGTCTGTATATGCAACGACATACTTAAGGCGCTCGTTTATGCGAGACTGATACGGCGCCAACCACGGATCGACACGCGACAATCGCTCTGATGTCGGAAAAACAGAGGTTACCATAAGTAGTATCATACCACGAAGCAAACACCCTCGCTGGTAATCGCGAGGGTGTTTTATATGATCATTTTACTATTTTTAACGTCGGTCGCCGAGTACACCGTTTAATACATTGAGTCCTTGATTGATAGCATCCTGTACTTGTGGTATCACCACTGGCGCAATTTGCTCAACAGCTGGACCAACCTGAGGTGCCGCCGGTGGCGTTGGGGCAGGTGCTTGCGCTACTGATCCGATAATTGGCTGGACGACATCTTGAACGAAGTTATTCACAAGAGGTGCAAGCTGCTCTATAGGGGCGGGAACAGCACCAGATTGCTGTTGCTGCACAAAGTTTTGCGCAGTATTTTCGGCAAACGCAATGGTTGTATCCATACCGTGACGAATCTGCGGCGTATAGTCTTGACCACTGTAATCTTTGACAACCGCACCAGCTGCGTTAGCACCCCAATCACGCACAGGCGTGTGGCCAGCCTCAGGGTTTGGAATCGCCGCCTGAATACTGCCGATGAGATGGTTTACTTCATTGTTGATAATACCCATGCCAGTCATTGGATCCATCTCGCCGTTTGCCATCCGGGCTGCGGCATCAGATATATTGTTAACTGAATCAAAACCAGACTGACCAAGCACCTTGAACTCTTCTGGCATCTGCTCGATGATACGACGCACCACATGCGTATTGCCCGAAGGGTCGATCTGATGGTCGAGAGCAGTCGCAGTATGCGCCAGGCCTCCGCGGAAATCAGCTGGCAACGGCTCGCCATTCGTTCCGATAGGGAAGAATGAGCGAATCGCCGCATTAGCGCTTGCTGTATCCTGAACATGGATACCATTGGCTTGCATGAGGCGCACAATTGCTTCGTCACGCGTATAGACCTTGTGCACGACGCCGCTTGCATCGGTAAACTCGTGTATATAGCCTTCGCCAGGAATGTCATGCGAGCCAGCCTGAATCTCAAGAAAGCTCTTAAGCAGCGTCGAGGCGTTCATATTAGCACCATTTGCATAAGGGTCGCTGTCGTAATAAACGACCTCGGTGCCAGGAGGCAACGTACGATTTGTCGGAATACCCATACGATCAAGCATAGGGTCAGCCGCACGACCAAACGAACTGTTAAAAATACCATTTTCGGTGTATGGAGAACCAATAAGTGTCAGCTTGACGTTGTCTGGCAGGCGACCACCGTTTTCAGCAGCAATTGCATTTGCAGTGTCTATCGCAACTAGCGACCCCTCGGAATAGCCTACCAGATGAACATCACGTCCAGCTCTCACGTCGTCGATAGATTTTTGATACATATCACGTGTACCGCCCGCAGCAGACTGATCCATACGATCCTGACCAACAACCGGGCCGATTTCGGCCGAATAGCGTACTTCTTCGATATAAATACTATTGTCGAGACCTTTTCGCTGAATTTCAGCATCTGGCGCATCGTGACCTTGGCCAGCGCCTCCAGCTACCACCATTTTGGTGTCATATCGGTGCACTACAGCTAGCGTATCGTGATCGGCATGAACACTACGCGGGCCTGTCCAGTCATCCCACATGTCCAAAGCACCAGGGATAGCGCGGCTGACCGCAATCGCGCCGATATAGCCGACAACACCGTAGGGTAACATTCGATCCCTGATACGCTGACGGTTGCGCATCGCTGTATTCCAGCCACGCTTATACCATGTATCGTCTTCGGATGTGGCATATTTTTCATCAAGATACTGCTGATGTGCAGTGTGCTCGTCTCGTGATTTACCGCCAAATTTATCAATAATCCAAGGAGTTGCTAAAGCGGCGTATGTATCAATTTTTTTTAGCGAATCGAGCGCCAAACGACCCAAGCGTCGCTCTGGCGCAACAGCTTCTTCGTTATCATCGAGTGTTTCAAGATGACGAGGCGCTCTATCTGTCGATGTATCTGTCGGCGCGATATCAAAGGCCGACTTTTTATCGTGATAGACACGCTCGTAGAGCCATGCAACTTCGGCCGCAACACGTCGATCGTGTTTGGCCTGGGCAGCTGTAGCTTCAGGAGTATTCCGGTCAACACTATCGATCCCTGGTTGCGAAAATAGGCTATCAAGCTCATCGACTGTTGTCGCAATCGCGCGCCCACCAAGAGCCTCGGTCGTCTTCTGAGGCTCTCGTATCTGTTCGATAGTCGCGACTGCTTCTTTAGTCATATCTGTTCCATACTACCATAGTTTTTGCTTTTTGTCAATAATATGATACAGAAATATGCTATACTATATCTAATGTCAAAAAAATCTTTACCTATTGTCGAATTAACCCTCGACCGCATTATTGGCGGGGGTCAAACTATCGGCACGCTAACTGAAGGCAAAAAATGCCTTGTATGGGGTGGTTTACCTGGTGAAACAGTGAAAGTACAGCTCACCAAGAAAAAATCGAGTTTTGTTGAAGGCGTGGTGATAGAGGTGATATCGCCCTCAAATGAACGAGTTACGCCGAAAGATCCCGAAAGCCACCTAAGCACTAGCCCATGGCAAATCATGGACTATAAAAGCGAACAGCACTATAAATCAGCGCTAATCGAGGAAGCTTTTGAGCTACATGATATCGTACTACCTCAGCCAATCACTACCTGGAGCGATGGGGTAGAGTATCACTACCGCAATAAGATTGAATATAGTTTTTGGTATGACGAGGAAAAAGACGAGCTTGGTTTTGCATTTTTTCGTCGCGGCACACACGGAAAAATCCCAGTCACGGGCACCAGCTTAGCAACGCCAGAGCTCGAAAAGACAGCACGCGGTGTCGTAAAGGCACTCAATGCCGCAAAAGCCGACGGCCGTCACCTCAAAACCCTTCTTGTACGCTCTAGTCGTTCCGGTAACTGCGCATGGCAGATTTATGTAAAAGAGAGCGATTTTGATGCAAGAGGGCTTTTGGACCATCTTGGTGATTTGGCAAAAAACGGCGAAATTATCTACTCCAACCCCAAAAGCCCCGCCAGCGTCATCACACAACGCTTATATGCTGGTGACGACATCGTTTTGGAAGACACTATCCTTGATATACCATTTCGTTATGCAACCGAAGGATTTTTCCAGATTAACCTGCCTGTTTACGAAAAGGCGCTTACAGACATGAAAGAATGGATCGATCCACACAAACCAGTGATCGACCTCTATAGTGGCGTCGGTACTATCGGACTCACGATTGGCGGCGATGATGTGACACTTATCGAAGTGAACGAGCATGCGGTACGTGAAATGGAGCGAAATATTGTTCAACTCGGTAGAGTACCGACAGCACGACCTATACTTGCTGCGAGCGAAAAAGCCCTCGAACACCTATCTGGCGACGCGACGATTATCGTCGATCCGCCACGCGCAGGACTACACGAAGATGTTATCGAAAAACTGCTCGAAGTCGAACCTCAAAGAATCGTGTATCTCAGCTGCAATCCCGTCACTCAAGCTCGTGACGTCGCACGACTTGCCGAAAAATACGGCATCCGTCACCACCAAGGCTACAATTTCTTCCCTCGCACGCCACATATTGAGCATCTAGTCATACTTGATAAAAAAGCAGCTTTATGATTTAATAAATAAAGACCAAGGTACATCCCTCAAGTAAAGGAATCTGATGTCCAAAAAGGCTGTTCTTGCTCTTTTCATAACCACCGCACTCACGACTGCAGTTGCATGCGGCCACTATCACGCGCCACACCAAGTGGTACCACCCACAAGCACTGTGAACTCAACAATCTTGTCGGGCGAAGCCCCTTTAGCTGCGACGCTGCCAGCATGGAGCATCGTATCACTATAAAACCACGTGACTGCAGTAGATCGAAAGATCTTGAGCTCTCTTTCAGTATCCCATTTGATGTTCGGCAAGCTGGACTCGTCCACTACAGTAACGGCTCCAGTCAATGGGTCTGGAATACTGTAGGAGGCGTAGATGAGGCGTGTGTCTGCGATATCGCCATTTCTCCTGATAATGTCGTAGCTCATGTCAACGATGAGGGCCCGCCAGTAGTATCAGTACCGCTAGATATCCTGAGAGGGGATCGATGCAAAGAGCTTCAGCGCATTTCGAACGGCATCTTTCAGCTCGATGCATCTCAAGCCGACATCAAGTCTCTTGGTCTATCACCCGCCACCTAGCTCGCACGCGAAATACCCGCTTGCTCGAGAGAGGGGGCGGGTATTTTGCTTTTCTAACATAAGCGTGATAAAAATAGGGCAGGCACGCGACGAGAGGAAAGCCATGCACACGCCAGCAACGATGCTCGACCAAATGCAAACCACTGAAGCGGAGCGTTTTTTTCTTCGAGTTCTCATCGGCGACAACTCGAAAGAGACTGAAGTTTCATCGCAACAAGAAGCCATCCGGTTTCTCCAAGCGCACACCAAAAGCAAAGAGAACGTTATCGAATTTCGCTGGGACTACCAGCGCGGAGACGACAACCTCACACTGAGCTTTTGCTACCGAGCGCTGAACAAGATCAACGACACACTGATCATCAATAAGTGTTTCGCAACGTTCACTCATCGGCGCAAGGCATTTCATCCAGTGGTTTTGGCAAATATCGTTGTGCCGTGCAACAATCTGCGCCTACCGAGTGACGCAGTTCGTAAATACACGACACTCAATCTCTCCGCCGCCTGCTAAACCCCACGCAATTTCTCGCATGAGCGAATCCCCATGCTCGAGAAAGAGGTGGGGTATTCGTTTGTCATATGATTTCACTTAACTCGTTTTGATACGTCGATAAGTAAATTTGGCAACTGTGCGCCATTGCCTGTGTGCGTCGGTGTCGAACTGTTTGATTTCTCCTGTAGGGATCTCGGCGATCTGCACCAAGGCCGGATTGTAAGGCGCAAGCGTACGATAATACACAAGGTCACTCGAGGTGATTGTTGCCTTACCAGGAAATACGCGTCGCACATGTTCTCGTCCGATATCATCAAAATAGTTGGGTCGTCCAACAGGTGATAGATACTGGTCAGCCCGAAGTCCCATACGCGAAACAATCTTTTTGGCATCGGCCAATGTCTGAGGTGATTGTGCCGCAATATACACATAGAGCTGCTTTTTGGACGTCAAAAACACAGTCGCCGCGGCGGTATGGCTCACCGGCACCTGGCGAACAATCGCCGTCGCAATATCGAGCGATACTCCAAATTGCTTTTTGGCGATTTCTTCAATCGCGAGATCATCATATATCTGATCTTTCATACTGCACCCAGTATAGCACTACGCATCCCACCCTTTACAACCATAAGTAACAGATGTATACTGGCGGCACAATCACACAAAAGGAGAGATGTCATGTCCGCCAATATGGAAATGTCCTACGCCTCAAATCTAGATACTGCAATTATGCCTCGCGAAAGCGGGGATTTTTTATTAAAACCCTATGATAATTACGTTAATCCGACAAAAACATCTGTCATGTACGAGGATGAAACCAAGCACGCCATCCATCGCAAAGAGAGCATCACGATGGACAATGGTGCAACATACGAAGTTACATCATCGATAGCCAAAAAACGCAGTATTGACATAGGTATCATTGCTACAACCGCCTGGCTGACGCATGAGCTCGGTATCAATCGCGACCGCGCAGAACGTGCCACCGAACTAGGTATCGACTACACTATTGTCTCGCCGCAACAAAACCTCAACCGCATCGGACATTTTGGACGTAATGTCTGTAACGTTATCAATATCAACGACTACCTCAACCATCGTCACGATCGCGACCCTGATCACCTATGGAACGACGGAATATCACGCGGCGCCATGCACGGATTTGGCATTGCCGCGAAAGCTCCGTACATTGGCAATAAAAAGGTTGTCTATATGGATAATATGGTGCCGTGTTTCCCGCTCGGATTTGATCCCGCAAGAGACCTTGGTCAACTACCGGAACTCGCAAAAAACGAACTTGGCGCAATGACGTCATTCGTCAAGCTTCCTCTCAATGCGGTTCTGACGTACCCACGCACAATAGCAATACATCCGCGCATGTTCTTCCAGCAGATGAAAGAGATTCCGGCGCTCCTCAGTGGTGAGACAGGCGAGGCTGCAAGCCACATGCCTACAGATACATTTGGTTATGTGACAAACTTTCTTGGCGATATCATGGGTCAAGGTCGGCGCTGGCAGCCGATACTCGCTGAATACGACAACCTTGTCGTCGATAACGTAAAAGGCGGAGGTCATCTCAGTATTGCAGCGCCGCGCGCTCAAGAAAAATGGCAACGCCGACTCGAAGGTGTACACGAAGCTATCGAATCCAACCCAACAATCGTCACGCTTGGTGGAGCTGCGCTGTTCAGTGCTGCCCATCATGTTTCTGGTGCATTCGAGCCACGCCCTATTGCTGCATAATTTTGCTATACTAACAGTAATGAGCTTTGAAAGTCGTTACAAAAAACTAAACGACAGTCAGCGTGAAGCCGTCGATACTATTGATGGCCCAGTGATGGTTGTTGCAGGGCCCGGAACAGGCAAAACCGAGCTACTGGGTATGCGTGTTGCAAATATTCTCAAAAAAACCGATGCGCTACCGCAAAACATCTTGTGCCTGACGTTTACCGAAGCCGGTTCGATTGCCATGCAAAAACGCCTCATCAATATCATTGGACGCACCGCCTACAGCGTACCGATACATACGTTTCACGCATTTGGCACCGAAATAATGAGCCGCCACCGCGAGTATTTTTACAGTGGTGCCGATTTTCGTCCAGCCGATGAGCTCGCAAGACATCGTATTCTCACCGAAATACTCGATTCTCTCGACTACGACAATCCTTTGCGACGACGCATGAACGACAAATATACAACTATTGGAGATATATCGTCGGCTATTTCTGATCTCAAACGCGCCGGTCTCACCAGCAGCGAGTTTGAGTCGCTACTCGACGCCGCCGAAGCGACTATTGACGCAGCTAATACCGAGCTCACAATCGTATTTACTGATCGCATTGTCAAGGCTAGCCGAGACACATTTGCCGTAGCGCTCGAGCATATCGAAGCGCTTGTCGAAACCACGCCGCTGGCGACCGTCGCATCTTTGCGCGATGTATTAGTCAGTAGCATGCAACACACCCTGACCGAGGCCGACAGTCACGAAAAAACAACTCCGCCACTCACAGCATGGAAGCGTGAATGGATGACGACCGACGAACATAAACAGCCGGTCCTAAAAGCTAAACGCGCACTCCCAAAACTACGAGCATTATGTCATATCTATGATCTTTATTTAGAAATTATGCAAAAAGCCGAACTGATTGACTTTGACGATATGATCATGCAGGTAATCCAAGCCATAGAAAGCCACGACGACCTTCGTGCCGAACTACAAGAAACCTATCAGTACATCATGGTCGACGAGTTCCAAGACACCAACTTGGCGCAAATGCGTATCTTGCATAATCTTATCGATAGTCCGGTCGCTGACGATACGCCTAATATTTTAGTAGTAGGGGACGACGATCAAGCAATCTATGGCTTTCAGGGTGCAGATGTTGGCAATATTCTTTACTTCCGTCACACCTATCCGCGCACAAAGCTCATCACCTTGACACAAAACTATCGAAGCGTTCAGCCAATCCTCACTGGCGCACGGCAGGTAATCATTCAGGGACAAGAGCGTCTCGAAAACCATATTGTCGAGCTCAGCAAAGAACTCACCGCCAATCACACCCATGAGCATACACTCGAGATTACCGCACACACCACGCCACATCTGGAGCGCGAGTGGATTGCCACATCTATACGCCAGCTCCTCGATACTGGCACATCTGCTCAAGAGATTGCTGTGATAGCTCGTAAGCACGCTGATCTTGTGCCGCTCCTCGAATACCTGACTCGACAAAACATTCCAGTCAGTTATGACAGGCAAAGTAATATTCTCGACGATGAGCTCATACAACTGCTCGAACAATGCGGCAATATAGTCCACAGTCTGAGCGTCGATAAACTCGATGAAGCCAATGTACTCCTCCCAAGACTCATGGCGCACCCAGCATGGGGCATAGAGCCGACGACGCTTTGGGATATCAGCCTAGCTGCACGCGATCAAAAAAAGTTATGGCTAGAGATTATGCGTACGCACGATGCCACCAAAGATTTATTCACATGGCTTATTACATTATCCGCCCAGGTGCTCCATCTACCGCTTGAGCGCGCACTCGATATATTAGTCGGTCATCAACCGCTTGAAGGGTATACTTCGCCGATCAAAGCACACTTTTTCCCAGACATAAGCCAAACAACCGATCTCACACACTACACAACACACCTCGAAAACCTATCGACACTACGACAACGTTTACGCGATCATGTTGTCGACACGACACAGCCAAAGCTTGCAGATTTTCTCGAATTTATCGCTGCCAACCAGGCTGCCGATACTCGCATAACAAGCTATCGACATATCGGAGATGACAGCGAATCAGTGCGCCTGATAAGTGCTCACAGCTCCAAGGGCCTCGAATTCGACCATGTATTTATTGTCAATGCGACCGATGCTATGTGGGGAGAAAAGGCCCGTGGCCGTACCTCGGAAATTAGCTATCCGCCACATCTGCGTCTCCGCCAAAACAGCAACACTTATGACGAACGGCTGCGACTTTTCTATGTGGCCATGACACGCGCTCGTCAAGGCCTGCATATCTCGTATGCCCAAGAAAATGACACCGCCAAAGAGATGCTACCGGCTGCTATGCTGATCGGCAGCACACTGCCTGCGCGCACGGTCGATGCCAACACATCGCCACAAACCAAAGCTGCTGCTGCCGAAAAACTGTGGTACGCTCCAATCGCTGCGGTACCACCTGTTACTAAGCGCGAATATCTCGAGCCGTTGCTACGTACTTACAAACTCAGCGCCACCCATGTCAATAATTTTATCGATATCACACATGGTGGTCCGCAGCGCTTCTTGATAGATACGCTCCTGCGGTTTCCGAGCGCTCCTGCCGCAGCTAACAGCTACGGTATCGCTATCCATGCCGCCTTGCAGCGAGCCCATGATCATATTCGAGCCACCAAATCACCGCTACCTGAAGAAGATATACTGCATGAGTTTGAACGCCATCTCGGTCGACTACCGTTTAGCGACGATGAACGACGATCGTATACGCAAAAAGGTAGTGATGCGCTGCGGGCATTTTTGCGCGAAAAAGCCGATACTATTACAGCAAATCAACAAGCCGAGCTCAATTTTTTCAGCCAAGACGTCGTACTCGATAACGCCCGACTCACCGGTAAACTCGACGTCGTACAGTTCAACAAAGACGCCAGAACAGCCATTGTTACTGACTACAAAACGGGCGGTGCTTTGACCGCATGGGACAAGGGTCAGGACTGGCAACGCGTCAAAGCGCATAAGTATCGTCAGCAACTACTATTCTACAAGCTGCTCATCGAAAATTCGCGTGACTGGAAACAGTACACAATGGATGAAGGCATCTTGCAGTTTGTCGAACCGACTAATGCCGGGGCAATTGTTGATATTCGACTTGGTGTTGTCGAACCCGAAGAGCTCGAACGCTTCACTCGGCTTGTCGGTGCTATATGGCAACGCATTATGGATCTCGACTTTCCAGATACTAGCAGCTACTCGTCAGACTATAAAGGATTGTTGGCATTCGAAGATTATCTATTGACCGCTGAGTAAAATTCGTGTATTATATATTTTTGAAAAGAGTTGGCAGTTTTTACTCTCAACCTCATAGCACATTTCAGTGTTGATGGAGTTCCGGGCTGTGGCGCAGCTTGGCAGCGCACCACGTGATGTGGCGGTCGCAGGTTCAAATCCTGTCAGCCCGACAGCTAATACTAATTAGCCCGGCGTGGTGGGTCGAGCTTCGGCCAGACCCACCACGCCAAGATCTGCGCTATCCTAGGCAGTACAGTGCTGATAGCTCAATTGGCAGAGCGCCGCCGTGACACAGCGGATGTTGCAGGTTCGAGTCCTGTTCAGCGCACAACTCGCCACGCATCCCGTTTGGCGAGCCCAACGAGATGAAGGTGTTAAGCATGTCGATCGTGGATCCAACGAGCAGCAATGACAAAGCTGAGCTCGCACGCAGACAATCACGCGGCGAACGACTGCATTCCAACCAAGTTTCCGAGATCAATCGCGCAATCGCCGCCGGCGACAAGAACGTCATACGCGCCGCTCAAGGCAAGTAACTACTCAAGCCACCCGAATGGGCATGGCGCGGTGCGACCGCCATGAGGTAAGTAGCGAATAGGAAGACAGGTCTGACTTCCTACCCTCGCACTGCCACGCGGCGGGCTCCTCTCATACTAGGAGTCCGCCGCGTCCCCGCGTCCCATCAACACTACCACATAGAGCCCTCGCATCGCGAGGGCTCACTCAATTTATGGTATAATTATACTTTGATGAATACTGTTTGGCACGACCTACCGAAACCATTTTTTATCCTGGCTCCTATGGAGGCCGTGACCGATGTTGTGTTCCGCCATGTCGTGGCAGCCGCTGCGCCGCCAGACGTATGGTTCACCGAATTTACCAACGCTACTGGCTGGGCACATGCTGGCGACAAAGCGATCGGCGGTCGCCTTATCAAAACAGAGGATGAAAATCCAATCATTGCCCAATTATGGGGGAGTGATCCTGCTAGCATGGAAAAGCTTGCCCAGCACTGCGCAAAACTTGGCTACCATGGTATCGATATCAACATGGGTTGCCCCGACCAAAGTGCCGTCAAAAGCGGCGGGGGAGCTGGCATGATACTCACACCCGACAATGCTAGAGCAATCATAGCGGCCGCAAAAACCAGCGGTCTACCAGTCAGTGTCAAAACCCGCCTTGGCTATAGCAAAATAGACGAATGGCACGACTGGCTCACACATCTGTTGCAGCAGGATATCGTCAATCTCACCATCCATCTCCGTACCAAAAAAGAAATGAGTAAAGTCCCCGCACATTTTGAACTTATCCCAGAGATAAAACAGCTACGCGACGATATCGCACCACAGACACTTCTCACGATCAACGGTGATATTCGCGACCGACAGCATGGAGTAGAGCTGGTCGAGAAGTATGGCGTCGATGGCGTCATGATCGGACGCGGTATCTTTCATAATCCTTTTGCGTTCTCTCCCATGTCTGCGACGGGTGGCTCTTCTACCAAGCCTGAAGCAGCGCATCTGCAAGGCACTATCAAACCAGAAGAAACATCTGCAGCCCGGATTTCTGCCGGAGGGAGCACGACAGAAATCCGGCGCGAAGCCGTTTCTGAAGGTTTCGATAGTGCCACAGTAAACACCCATAAAGATAAGCTTATAAATCTCTTGAGCCTACAGCTCGATCTTCATGACAAATACAACGAAAAAATGCCACGCAAATTCGATCCACTCAAACGCTTCTTTAAAATCTATGTCCGCGACTTTGCCGGAGCCAGCGAGCTACGCGATCAGCTGATGCATACAAAAAGCACCCAAGAGGTGCGTGAGATATTAGAAAAAATACACGACAACGAAAAGTAGGCGAACACTCTCTGGCGATATCAAGTACCGCCAGAGAGTGTTCGATGCTCATGCGGCTTCATCACAAGCGGCTTGTTCGGGCCACTCGTCACCACCTTGTGAGCGCAGCTGCCTGGCCTCAGCAGGAGTCAATACTCTATCGACATACCGCAGCCCACCAAGCTGTGCAATTGCCTGCGCCACTCGTCGAGTATCATCGATATCTTCGCGACGCTGAAGCTTGTCGTAGTCGTAGTCGTCGTGAGCATACTTTTGCACGCTGATCGGCGTGCCGAATCGTACCGTGACAACACCAGGCAGTCCGCGATCGCGAGCCCCGAGAATCGCCACTGGCACGATTGGTACTCTGGTTCTACGAGCTTGCTGCACCGTACCAAGACGACCGGCATACATGTAGCCGATCGGGGTACGCGTACCCTCGAGATGATTGCCGACACCAAAACCTCTGCACAGATAATGCTCTAGTGTCAGAAGTGTATTTTCGTTGTCTCTTGGAGAACGATCATCTCCCTGTCGTCGCACGGGTAGGGCGTAGATGCTTGCAAGTCGCGCAAAGAGCTTCCGGGGCCATGTACGGCCATAAAAGTACTCCGCTTTGGCCGTCAGCATCGTACGTAGATGCAACGGCAACACTGCGAGTAGGATCAGCGAATCCCAAAACGAATCATGATTGGCGGCAAAAATTACTCCGCCATGATTCGGGATGTTCTCCCTGCCTTCGACACGCACCCGAAACACTACCTTTAGCAGTGTCCCGAGCACATAGTAAAACACTCGGTACATAACGCTCCTCGTTGTCGTGTACTACCCATCAAAATAGGGTCAGTACTTAGTATACCGACCCTATATGACTTATCGCAACAATCAACACTGACAGTCTTCGACCATTTGCTCAAAGATGCCTGTCATATCGGTCAGTGTCGCACCAGAAAGCATACTGGCTATATCAAGCTGCGAAGTAATCGCGTTAAATGACGTCAAAAGCCCACCAACATTACCGACGCTACTGAGCTTGGTGATGTCAGTGAGACTACCTGTCAACTTATCGAGATCACCAACTTGTGACAATACGTCGCTAAAATTCGTACTTAGCGTCACTAGCAACGTCACCGCCGAAGTGACGACCGTCGCGATCGAACTAATAGAAGTATTGACCGTGCTTAACTGTTCTTCTAATTGCGCAGTGATCTCCTCTGACGAGACAGTGAAATCATCACAACCAGGCGCAGAGCCAGTTGCCGTAGCTCCCTCTTTGTCTGCCTGAATATCGAGTGATCCATCGCCGCTTGCGACACCGGTCGCACACTCTCGAATCTTTGTAAGCTGTCCCTGAATATCATCAGCTGTTGTCTTGAGCTGTTCGACGATACCCGTCATCGTTTCTACGGATTTCGTGACAGCACCTTGCACATTCGCGACTTGGTCGAGCACGTGCTGTGTGTCAATCAACTTAGCAAGATCCTGGATACCTGCCAAAGAATCTTCTTGCTTAACTTCGTCCTTAAGCTCTTTGAGACGATCGGTCAGCTTTGTCATGTAGCCTTTGATTTTGTCTTTAAGCTCCTGTGATACCTCGATATTAAAATCGATACCGCTAGTACCTACCGATGCCGATACGCTGCCTCCAGCACCCTCACCAGATACGCTGACGCCATCTTTGCTTGCCGCGCCAGTTGCTGTCCCGTTATCGCTCGATACAGTTGTCGAAGTTCCGTCACTATCTGTAGCGCTATCAAGACTCAGGCTTTTGAGGGTTTTTTCGAAATTTGCGATACGTCGATCGAGTTCACTCGTCGCTTTTTCTTTAATCTGCTGAATACGTGCGTTGTTGGCTGCTTGGGCGTGTGTCACCAGCGCCATAGGGGAGGCGAACGCAAGTAGCAAGCTCAAGCTCAAAGCAAGCGCCAGCGTCCATAGACGCGAAGTATTTATGTATTGTGAGAAAAAATGACGCAACATACTATTGATCTACCCTTATCTGCTTTTCGCCGTCCTTGAGAGCAGCTTTTGCCGCTTCTTGATCGGTTTTTGCTGTTCCGACTGCCGTTTTAAGATCACTAATATTTTGCCTCACAGTATCAGTCGTTGCGATTGCTTGCTCTTGTTGTTCGCTGCTATCCGACGATACCTGTGCATCTTCGCGTTGCGTTGAGCTAAACGCAAAAATAATTATTGCTCCAACAACCACCAATAGACTGGCGACAATTGCTATCGCTACTATTACGGCAGTCTTTTTTGACTTTACTTCAACACCATCCGAAGAGTCCAACCCCATACGCTCATACCTCTATTTTTTGATAGTTACTGCCATCACTATACCACTAGCACAATCGCCTCGCAAGCCAGCAGTCTCGAGGAGCGGTATTTACATTAGCTATATAATATGTTATAATGAAAAGATGGACATATCGGTGTCCTGCCATATCATGGCCAACCGAAAGGTAATTCGATGCACATCCTCGACAAACGGAGCAAGATAGTTCTCAGCGCCGTCGCGCTGGCGGTCGCATTCGTGTGGCCGTACGTCAACCCGATTACGGCATTTGCCGCGACCGGAGCACCAAACGTCGGCGACTTCACGGAAGAGAGTCTCAAGTGCGGCCAGATCGTCGATGAAGAGACGATCAAACTGCAGCTCACCGGCGAGCTTCGTGCAGGTGAGCTCGTTGTCGCGAGACTCGCTACCGATCCCGGATGGCCAAAACTATCCGAGTCATCGGTGACTGTCATGGTCGACGGCGCACAGAAGCCGTTGCTCAACAACGAATTCCAATTTGGCAGTCTGAACGCGCCGACCAATGTCGTCGTGCAGGTCGAACAACTACCAGCCGGTCAACCGATGCATGTCGAGCTTCGACAGGCCTCGGGAACCATGTACGGACACCTAGTGACCGGATGGATCGACCAGGCCGACTGCTCGTTCACCACAAATCCGCAACCTGTCTAACCAGGTTGCAAAAAGCCCCGCAAGGGTACACCGTTTGGTGTAGACCCTGCGGGGTCGCTTTTTTACTTAAAACTCTCTAACTCTTACGAATAGAAGAGGCGAGATTGCCCAAATTGTTTTGAACATCTCGTGCAAGATTGACAACGATATCAACTTGCGAAGTAATACCATTGAACGATGATAATGTATTCGTATAGTCATTAAGCTTTAGCTCACCGAGCAAATCAATCGTTGACGATAGGAATGTGCGGATCGTCTTCATTGTACTCTTAGTCGCATCGAGCTGCTCTTGCAATGAAGCTGCCATATCTCCGCTATTCACATCGACATTCAGATCATCACAACTTACCGCAGACGTATTGATACTGCCGCTCACGCCGCTACCACTGATATTTGCGTCGACATCGACGCCGCTATCTTGAAGACCAGTCAGACATTCTTTGATTTTATTTACTTGCGATTGTAGTTTATCAGCTGTCAGCTGTAGGCGATCGAGTACCTTTGTCATGCTATCGATCGATTTTGTTACTGTTGCCTGTACATTGGCGATCGCAATTTCTTTAAAGATTTGATCGAACTCTTTTGCACGCTCTTCAATATTCTCAATATCAGTCGCCGATTCGACTTTTTCTTTCATGTCTTTGAGCTTATCGATTGCTTTTTGGTTTGACTCTTTGAGCTTGTCTTTCAGGTCGCCAGCAACACTCAAACTGCCACTGATACCATCTGTATCGACAGTAATCTTGGCATCACCACCATTTGCGCCACTCAGGTCAAGCTTGATACCGTCTTTACTAAGACTACTTGATACAGCGCCACCATTTGCGCCCTGCGCCTGCCCGCTTACACCATCACGACCGATGCTGCCGCTTACGGCGCCAGCCCGTTGGCTTTCTGAGGATATATTAGCGCCTTCTTTTGTGACTCCACCCGACAGCGAGCCAGCCGAGCTACTGACACTTACTGTCGCACCGTCTTTACCGACATTAACACTGAGGCTAGCGTTAAGCTTTTCTTTGGACTGTTCGAGTTTTTCGATATTTGTCTCGATAGCCGTCGTCACTCTTTCTTTTAGCTTCGTGAATCGTTCTTGGGTAGAGGCGAGCAGTCTGGACTGAGCATTGACAGGCGCCACAGGCCCAGATATTGCCAACACAACACTTGCTACGATCAATGTTGCAGCAGTAAACTTATTTGTATAATTTTTCATGATCTATTCGCCCAACCTTGTTGGGGTTGCCCCATCTTTGATAGCTTCTTTTGCTGCCGATTGATCAGATGACGCCACCGATATAGTCGCATCGAGCACCTGTAGTTCTTGGTCTACCTCTTCGTTGCTCGCCACTGCTGTCGGCGACGGAGATGGTGAGACCTGTACTGATTTGCTCTCTTTACTGACACCTCCGAGCAACATATATGTCGTCACGGCAACCGCAATCGCAATAATCGCGATAACAGCAATAGCCACATAAAGCGTCTTATGCGACTTTTTAGGCGCATTCTCAAATTGCGCTGTCTCCATTACTACCCCTCACTTTTGGTTATATATTTTTAGTATATGTCAAAATAGTACCACATTCTAAGAGGTAAGCACAAGCGTCATGCGACGCGCTAACGACGATGGCGACGACGGAGATCGGCAACTTTGAGACGCACTGCATGGCGATCGACAAGTGCACTGGCTTTTTCGAGCTCGACTTGGTCTTTAGCACTGTCCTTGAGTTTCAGCGCACGTTCAAGTGCAGCTTTTGCCTCTGTCTCGACAATTTCATCGCTACTATCGGCTTCATCCACCAGCACACGCAAGCTATCCGCAGACACTTCGACAACGCCGCCGCTAATCGCATAATAATCGAGCTTATCGTCAGTATCGCCCTTGCTGTAGCGAACCGCAATCACACCAGGTGTTGCCACGCTCACCAAAGGTTCGTGTCCAGGAAATACCGCTATCTCACCTGCGGCAGTAGGCAAGATCACCTCATAGACATCTTTGTCTATTTTTGTGCCGAGAAGGGTAACTAGCTGGAAATTCACTGGTAATTAATCCTTTTTCTCGCTAAGTGGACCCGGTGCCATATAGAACCAGCTCTCTGGCTTGTCGTCGTACTTGCCAGTCAAGATATCAGCTGCATCCTTGATAGTGTCTTCAAGCTTGGCATAGACACCCTTGTTGCCGGTAAACTGCTCAGCCACGTGGAATGGCTGTGCAAAGAAACGCTGCAAGCGGCGAGCACGGTTAACGGTCGACTTTTGCTCGTCAGACAGTTCTTCCATGCCCAAGATCGCAATGATGTCTTGTAGGTCTTTATATTCCTGCATTGTTCGCTGCACTTCACGCGCCACACGATAATGCTCCTCGCCGACAACCTCTGGGTCAAGAGAAGTCGAAGTGCTATCGAGTACGTCGACTGCTGGATAGATACCAATCTCAGTGAGCGCACGGTTCATCACGATTGTCGCATCGAGGTGAGCAAATGTTGTTGCTGGCGCAGGGTCAGTCAGGTCGTCTGCAGGTACATACACGGCCTGAACAGAAGTAATAGAGCCTTTTTTAGTACTCGTAATACGCTCTTGGAGCATACCCATCTCTTGCTGCAAGTTTGGCTGATAACCCACGGCTGATGGCAGACGACCAAGCAGCGCAGACACCTCGGCACCCGCCTGGGTATAGCGGAAGATATTATCAACGAAAAGCAGCACATCTTGGCCTTCATCACGAAACGCCTCGGCCATCGCAAGACCACTCAACGCTACACGCAAACGCGCTCCAGGTGGCTCGTTCATCTGACCAAAGACGAGGCTTGTCCGCGGCAACACACCAGCATCTTCCATCTCTTCGTAGAGATCTTTACCCTCACGAGTACGCTCACCAACACCAGCAAAGACTGAGTTGCCTTCGTGGAATTTGGCGATATTAAAGATTAGCTCTTGGATCAACACGGTTTTACCAACACCAGCACCAGCAAACAGACCAGCTTTACCACCCTTTGTCAGCGGTGCGATGAGATCAAGTACCTTGATACCTGTCTCAAGAATCTCAGCTTTGTTTGACTGCTCAGTAAGCGCAGGTGGAGCAGCGTGAATCGGCGCAGTCTTACCTTTTGGTGCAGGCATCTCATCGATTGGCTCTCCAACAACGTTGAACATACGGCCAAGTGTTTCTTTGCCGACAGGCACACTGATTGGCGCACCAGTATTCACGACATCTTGGCCACGCTTGAGCCCATCGGTGCTCGATAGGGCAATCGTACGAACAGTATGCTCATCGAGATGCTGTGCCACCTCTAGTGTAATAGTACGATCTTCGTGTGCGATCTTTAACGCATCGTAAATCGCTGGCAGCTTACCGATACCAGCAAATTCGACGTCAATCACCACTCCAACGACCTGGATAATCTTGCCGTCTTTTAATTTCGTCTTATCTGTTGTCTTTGTCATACTTGCTCTCCTTCTGCGTGTAATTCGTCTGATGTGCTGTGTGCTCTTATTCGTGCCGCTATCATTCCGTCGATTGCAGCCACTTCCGGCCTAAGTTCAATGAACCCTTGTCTTGTTTCAGCAGACAACCCATGTTCGGACTGCTGCCGTTCCCTCTGCCTACTGTTCAAGCTTGCGATGAGCTGTATCTTACCCCAATCGTCCATTCGACTGCCTGCAAACGTATGCGGTGGCACTTCGCCATAACCCATCATTTCATTGCCTCCACGCCACCGCTAATTTCTGCTAGTTCTTGCGTGATCGCGCTTTGGCGAGCTTTGTTCATCGCGAGCGTCAGGTCGTCGATCAAATCACTCGCGTTGTCGGTAGCGTTCTTCATCGCTAGCATACGCATAATATATTCGCTAGCACGAGCAGTCAGTAGTGCATGATACACCTGCGCCTCTACGAGGCGATACGTCACAGCTTCGAGTACCTCTTCGGCGCTCGGCTCAAACTCGGCTTCGCGCACAGTTTCGCTCACCTCAACCTTTTCGTAACCCGCTGGCAATATACGCTGCACGACCGGACGCTGATTGACACTACTGATAAACTGCGTATAGACCACATCGACGGCGTCCACTTCGCCATTCACAAACTGCTCCATCGCAGCATCGACAATCGCACGCAACTGCGCTCCAGCCGGATCGTCGGGTAGATCTTGGTGTGCCGCTACAACATCGATACCTTTGACGCGCGACGTGAATCTATTGGCGCGACGACCGATAGTAATCGTCTGATTCTTAACGCCAGCCTGCTGATCATCGAGTAGCTGCTTGGCATATAGCTTAAGTACATTGGCATCATAAGCACCCGCTAGGCCTTTGTCTGTTGAGATGACGATAAGCAATCGATTGTCGATCTTTTCAGGAACGGCAAAAAGTGGGTGCCGGTCGGTCTCGCCTTGACTTGCAAGATGGGTCAAAATCTCATTAGCAAGCTGCGTGTACGGCGCTGAGGCTTTTTGAGCTTCCTGGGCCTTGCGCATCTTGCTCGCAGCGACCAGCTGCATAGCCTTGGTGATCTGCTTGGTGCTTTTCACCGAGCGAATACGGGTCTTAAGGGCACGAGTACTAGACATCAGCGCTCCTTCCGTATCGCTCTGCTACTGCACGCTCAGCCTTACGAATAGCCTCAGGGTCATCTTCATCAACAACAATATCTAACTCTGTCGCAACAAGAGCAACACCACCAATGCCTACTATTGTTATTTCCGCCACTCGATCAAGCTGATGCATATTAGGACTATTATTATCCAATCCATAAAGATCATAGTCAGCTACAACTACCGGCTCATCATCTGGGTCGGACTCAAAGGCACGATCTCTAATACCAAGTGCGCCATATTCAGCCATTCTTACTCCTCAAAACCTTTCGCTACAGCTTTGGCAGTCTTTTCGATCAATTTGGCGACCTTTTCTTCAGGAGTCACTTTTAAATCACCCTTATTGAGTTCTTGCATGTCTTTTTTGTTGTCAGTCCAGAGACGAGTCAGTAGAGCAGTCTTGGCTTCACCAATCTTACTTACGGCTACTTTGTCAAAGCTACCTGTGTTAACAGCCCAGATACTCGCAACTTGCTCCCACACGCCCATCGGGGTATATTGTTGCTGCTTGAGAAGTTCCGTGAGACGCTGACCACGCTCGATCTGGTGCTTGGTTGCTTCGTCGAGATCACTACCGAACTGCGCAAAACTGGCGAGTTCACGGAACTGGCTCAGACCTAGCTTGAGGCCACCGCCAACGCTCTTGACCGCTTTTGTCTGAGCAGCGCCACCAACACGACTCACCGATAGACCGGCACTAATCGCTGGGCGGATACCTTGGTTGAACAAATCTGCTTCCATGAAAATCTGACCGTCGGTAATAGAGATGACGTTGGTCGGAATATAGGCAGAGATATCGCCAGCTTGCGTCTCAATGATTGGCAAAGCAGTAAGGGAACCAGCGCCGAGCTTGTCGGACAGCTTCGCAGAACGCTCGAGCAGGCGAGAGTGAAGATAAAACACATCACCAGGAAAGGCTTCGCGTCCCGGTGGACGGCGGAGCAATAGCGACATTTGGCGGTAGGCAACAGCATGCTTCGTCAGATCATCATAGATGATAAGCGCATGTTCTTTGTTGTCACGGAAATACTCACCCATAGCTGTCGCGGCATATGGAGCAAGGTAGAGAAGTGATGCTGGATCGCTTGGGCCCGTTGCCACGATAATCGTTTGATCCATGACGCCTTCTTCTTTGAGGCGCTCGACAAGACGAGCAATCTTGCTCAGTTTTTGACCAATTGCTACATAAATATTTACCACGCCAGTTTTTTGACGACCCTGGTTGATCATAGTATCGATAGCGATGGCTGTTTTACCAGTCTGGCGATCGCCGATAATCAGCTCACGTTGACCGCGACCAATAGGAAACATGCCGTCGATTGCCATCACGCCAGTCATCATCGGCTCGTGGACAGGCTTGCGACCGAGTACACCAATCGCTTCGCGCTCAACCAAACCTCGTTGTTTAGTTGTAATCGCAGGACCACCATCAAGCGGGTTTCCAAGTGGATCAACTACGCGACCAAGCAGCTCAGGACCGATAGGCACATCGAGCACCGTACCCTTAAGGGTCACTTTGGCGCCGGCAATCACAGACTCGTCGCTACCCAGCAATACAGCACCGATTTCGTCTTCATTTAGGTTAAGTGCAAATGCCTCAACGATACCTTCATCAGATTCGATTTGTAGCACCTCGCTGTAGCCAGCGTCGCGGAGGCCATACACCCACACCACACCGTCGCCAACGCGCGTCACAATACCAACGCTCTCGATATCCCCGGAGACATCAAGCGCTTGAATCGCGTCTTTGAGTTCCTTGCTTAAGTCTGCTATTTGTAGTTCTGCCATGATGATTCCTTATATCTTGCTTGCTGTTAATTGATTCAATCGGTGTCGTACTGTTTGATCGAGGCGCTGTCCAGGAGTATCGATCCGCACACCACCCAGGAGATCTGAGTCAACGTGTGGTCTCATATGAACATCTTGCGCGCCAGTTGTCTGACGCAAAAAGTCAGCAATAGTCTGTTTTGCCTCAGGAGTCAGATCACGACTCGCAGCCACATCAGCAACCAGTACGCCACGCTCGGCAAGCGCCGATTCGATATCGCGTACCACGAGAATCACTTCTCGTGTCCGCTTGGTCTCGACAAGATACGCAGCGAGCTGTCTGGTCGCGTTACGTCCAGCAATCAGCTCGTCGGCAATATATGCCGCGATCTTGCGTCGAGAAAGTCGGATACTTGCCACTTACGCCTGCTCCTTGACTGCGGTAGTGATGATTTTATTATCGATATCAGCACTAACGGCCTTGCCGACAACTTTTTCAGTTGCGAGTGCAACCAGTTCAATCGTGTCGTTGCGCAGTGTCTTGCGCGCTGCAATCACATCTTTTTCAATCTGTTCATGAGCATCTTTGACGATCTTGTCAGCTCGAGTCTTCGCCTTCATCTCGCTACTTGCGATCATTGCGACCGCCTCGTCTTTTGCTGTCGTCACGATATCTTTTGCCTCACGACGCGCTTCTTTGAGTAAGGCAGCAATCTCTTCTTGAGCCGATTCGGCTTTCTTTTCAGCTTCTTCGACCGCTCGAACGCTCTCTTCGAGTTTCGCCTGACGCTCATCAACCTGCTTCATCAACCACGGATAGACAAATTTGCCAAGTGCCCACACAAGGATCAAAAAGGCAACGATCTGCAGTACTAATAACTCCCAGTGAATACCAAGAGTAGAGAGGATATCGCTGTCCGCTCCGGTCTCTGATGCTGCAAATTGTGTCAAATAATCCATTTAAGCCCCTACAAAAACTTGGCTATGATAGCTACGATAATACCGATAATTGCCAAAGAGTCGGCAAAGACGATCGCTGTAATCATCAATGTGCGGATTTCACCAATCTTCTCTGGGTTGCGTCCAAGCGCATTTAGTGCACCATTACCGATCATACCGATACCGATTGCAGCACCGAGAGCAGGTAGGGCATACGCGAGGCCAAAAGCTAGTTCTTCCATGTTTAATATATCTCCTTTTGTTATTACCTATAATTATATCATTCTGTCTGTACGGCCGTCTTTTTAGCAGTAGCAGCAGGTGAATGATCAGTCGAATGGTCGTCGCCGTGTTCATGCGACACCGCCAGTGCGGTAAATATAAGCGTCAGGATAAAGAACACGTAGGCTTGAATAAAACCGATAAACAGCTCGAACGCCATAAAGAATGGCAGCGTCACACTGGCAGCATAGCTTGTCAAAGCTGCAATCACGATCAAAAGCACCTCGCCGGCAAACGCGTTGCCAAACAAACGAAGCGCTAGTGCCGCACCTCGGGAAACCTCACCAATAAGCTCCAAGATGCCCTCGAACGAAGCGACAAAATCTTTGAATGGATTGCGAAAATAACGTCCTAAGTTGCCAAGATTTGTCAGATATTTGACTGCATACACTTGCACCGTCACGATAGTGATGATTGCCAGCGCAAGTGTAAAGTTGAGATCAGCCGCAAGACTACGAAATACCGATACACCATTGTACTTGATCGATTCGAGACCCGGCATAATACTGAGCCAGTAATTAATAAGGACAACAAAAAATATCGTCACAGCTAGCGGCGTAATCTTGCGAGCCAGCTCTTTGTCGGGAATAACGGCATTGATTTGATTCAAAAGACCCTCGAACACCCACTGCACCAAACCAACAAAACGATTGTAACTACCACGACGCACCTTGCTTGCCACATAAGTAAGAATAGCGATTGCGATCAAGCTACCGACAATACCGTTGACCAAAGCATTAGTTACCGGAAACGTACCAATATGAAACAGTGTCTCGGCAGCAATACTAATATGCAGATTATCCACTAAATGACCTTCCTTCTTATTTGTGCTCGAACGAGGAGCGACGCCACAATCACGCCGACAACAATACCTAGTATAGTCAACCACGGCTTGGTTGCAAGTGTTCTATCGCCCCATACGCCCAAAATAGTTGCGCCAATCACCGGAAGAAACATTCTCCAGGTAGTGTCCGCCGCTATAGTGAACAATAAAACAACCGTCGATTTTTTCGGCGGCGTTGGTTCTTTGTCGCTGTTTTTTGCCTCAGCAGCGCTCATTACATGTTGACTATAACAAACAATAGGTCGAAGAGCAATAAATGTATACTAGTACCATGCCTAGACGCCATACGCCGCTCAAACATACTCGCTATACCCCAAGCGTCAACAACGAAGCGAACAAAACTCGCTACCCCTCAAAACATGCTGCCGAAAAAGCTGCCGAACTGCGCATGCTTGAAAATATGAACCTTGAGCTGAGCGTCTATCAGGGCCAAGATGGCGGGTGGTATTTAACGAGGCGCCAGGGCGGCTCTGACTTATAGCACTGCGCATATATTGCTTTATTTATAATTTTATGCTATAGTATAATTATCGACACATTGGGTCGATATCGCTCTTCATATCAGCACGCACTCTCTACAGAAAGGCTCACATGCCCTACGTCAATCGCACACTGCGCCGAGTGACCGGTGTTCTGCTTCTAGTCGTGATTATCGTCGGGCTGGCGGCTTGCGCCACGACGACATCAGAATCACATCATCAAAACGATGTAAAAGCACATCAGGTACTCACGGGTAACATCCCAGAAAACCTGGCTGGCTGCGACGAGATTGATATCGACCAGCAACTACGCGGAGACCTTGACACCAACGGAGCAGTCGACGAGCGAGCCGCTCGAGCTGTGGTTGTCTATGACAATATCAGCACTGGTTCGCATATCGGCCTGACCGGAGAAGACTCCTGCCTATGGATTACTGGCAATGTCGGTCACGATGTCTACATCAGCGTCAGCGGTGATGGCAGCGGAGTTGTCGTCGAAGGCACGATCAATCCGTCGGCGTTCATCGAAGTATCCGGAGCCGATGCAATTACTTGGTTGCCAAAGATTACCACCGTCGGCTTTGCCGGGGAAGAATCTCCCACACTCCGAATCGCTGGCACAGGGGATGAGGGCGTACTGATCATCAACGGCCTCACAGAGATTCCTCACTAACCTGAAGAGCGATGCCCGTCACAACGTTGTGGCGGGCATTTCGCTTTTACTGCTATAATACGCTTAAACACTTGCATGTGAGGGGTGTATTTAATATACTAAGTATAGTAATAGAAGAGGGTAGATCTTATGAGCGATACCGCTGATCCAAAAGTCATTATTTACAGCACCAGCTGGTGCGCATTTTGCCACACTGAAGCACAGTGGCTCGACCACCTTGGTGTCCCGTATGTCAAAAAAGATATCGAAGAGGATAAAGAGGCCTACGAAGAGCTGATGCAAAAAAGTGGCGGTAACTATAGCGGCGTACCCGTTACTGACGTAGCAGGCGATATTATTTTGGGCTTTGACCGACCAAAACTCCTAGACAGTATCAAAAAGCACAACTTGAACCCAACAGCGTCATAGATTGTCTGTGTAGCAAAATAACACCCGGAATAGCGGGTGTTATTTATTTCTCTCACTTTGTCTTTACAAGTATTTTTCTCGTGTCGAAACGGCCTGCTGATAGATGTCGACAAGCGCCTTGGTTTGATCATGCTCGCTAAAGGCCTGGGCTATTTTTTTACTTCTTGTACCAAACTGCTTTTTTAGCTCTGGATTTTCGATAAGCTGACAAACCTTTTCAGCCAGCGCAACTTGCGTCTGAGGAACAATAAAGCCATTTTCGCCATCAACAACCACCTCGCTAAGGTGTTTGTCGATAAGAACGACAGGGAGTCCCGAAAGTGCCGCTTCGTGTATCGCCAGACCTTGCGTGTCAGTCGTCGAAGGAAATACAAACACGTCGCTTGCCTGATAGGCAACACCGAGATCTTCGCGCGGCATGCGACCAGTAAATGTAATCCGATCACCAACACCAGAGGCCTCGGCTAGCTCTTCGAGTGTCTCGCGGTAGTCAAAATCGCCAACATACATCAGTCGCGCTTGGGGGTGCTTGGCAAGAACTTTTTTGAGTGTTGGTATAAGCATGGCAAGATTCTTCTCGGCACCAAGACGACCAACATAACTCATCACAAAATCATCTTGCGCAATATTCCACTGCTTCTTAAAGGCTGTCACTTCGGCGGCTGTCGCACGGGGAAGGGCGTCGACACCTGTCGGCAACAACGTCACGTCATAATAATATTGCTCGCGCCACGATTCTAGTTGTTTTTGGCTCTTGCGAGACACAGCAATCACCGCATCGCAACGACTATAAACAAGCGCCATGAGATTTTCGACGACATCGCGATTCCACTGAGTCACACCCAGCTGCGGACGGTAGCTTTTTAGCAAAGTTCGGGCATCGACCCCATCAAATTTGACCGTGAAAGGTAAGGTAAGCGTCAGCGCGAGTACTCCTGGTAAAACCTGCGGATAATGTTCGACATACTGATAAAAATCAGTACAGTGGTGTCCGACCAAAATCGCATTCGTACGTTGCGCAGCATACACACCCATCATACCGATCTGGAGTGGAGTAAAGAAATGAATCACATCAAGTTCGAGACTGCGAATCTTGCGCATAGCAATTGGAGGGAAAAACACCGCTAATCGATTATCGTCAAACAAACCACTTGGAATACTCCGAAATCTGATGACATGATCGTCATATTCGCGGTTGTCGCCGTTGACTTTTGGGCAAAAAATAAATACTTCGTGACCAAGCGCTTCAAGCTGTTCACGAGTAATATCAACGACATTTACAATTCCGTTAATGGCCGGGTGGTAGGTATCAGTAAAAAGACCGATGCGCATAATACTGCTGCCTATTATACCAGACTTCGGTAAAGCTCGACGTAACGCGCCATAGCACTACGACTATCAAAGCGTTTTGCAATAAGTGCAGATTTACACTGCCATTTGTCGTACTCGCTGCGATCATGTTGCAATTTTGCGATGGCAGTCAAAAAATCGTTGTCGTGACATCGCAACACATCATCGGCAAACGTATCATCGTATTCTGGAAGATCGCGCACCACTACCGGCAAACCTGCTCCTGCAGCCTCGAGGACGCACATAGGGTGATTCTCCTGTTCAGCTGGCAAACAAAACACATCAGCTGCATGGAGGTAAGCGATGACATCGTCGTGCGGAATCATGCCTGTGATCATAAAGTTCTTTGGCGTTTTTTGCATCGCATCTCTCATAGAGCTATACTCTGCGCCGAGCTGCCCAAACGGAATACCGCCCACCCAGATAAACTGCACGTCCGGCAACTCGTTTGCCATATCGGCAAAAATATCCAAGCGTTTACGCGGCTGTACCTGACCATTGCCAAGCACCACAAAAGCATCCTTAGCGATACCTAGTTTTTTGCGAGCTTTGTCGCGATCGCCAGACCGCGGCGCATACCTCGCCATGTCAACGGTATTATAAAATGTCTCAATTTTAACAGCCGGCACACGCAACTCTGTCTCGAGAATCTTCGCAACCGTACCCGATACCGCCAGTACCTTATCAGCTCGATTGTAATACCAGCGCATATACCACCGCGCAGCAAATAGCCAGTACTTCGCAAGCTTAATCGAACCCAAAAACGACGCCGGCACAACATGCGCCGTCACAACCTTTTTAGGGCCACGCTGAAACAATTTACGCCAGGTGTGAGTGCCTATCGTATGAAAATGCACGATATCGCAATCAATAGTCTCGCCGAACTTTCCGCGGATCAACGACACGTCATCACGTGCCTCGAGCGCAGTTGCGATCTCATCGTAGGCAGTATGTACACCATGCCCTTGCACGGTGATATCGCTTTCTGACACCATGTTAATGGTTAACTTAGCGGGCGCCATTGATATAATTTCCTACAAATTCATAAACCGGACGAGACATCTCCTGCTTTGTCATAGAGCGAGAGGTGTCAACAACATAGCGTGTATGAGCGGCATCTGGCACAGAAGCAGGAAGTTGCCATGCACGAGCACTCTCGGGCGGCACGACAGGCTGTACAGCACGACTTTCGTCGGCTGCATTGCGCACCTTAATCTGCTGAACCAATGTATCTACTTCGATACGCTCAAACTCTGTCAGTTCTGCATACGTTTTGCTTGCAAATCCCAATGTTCGCATTGCTCCCATCACTGCATCGCACACAAAAAAGAGGCCGATCGCATGCGTGCACAGACCAGTCCCAACAAGCATATTGCCCGTTTCTTCGAGAGCGCGACCGTCGAGCAACACGACCTCATAACCCTCGATCCGAGCATCTTGCATCCACTTGCGTAGCAACTCGTCTTTAAACTCTTGCGACAATGGTCGTGCGCCTATTTTGGCACTATTTGCACCAACCTCGTTGGTATATAGCAGTGCATCGCGTTCATCTTTTGTCATATGATATACACTTTTTACTAAACGTGCACACTCTTGCGATTGCTCCTCGTCACTCAAAAAACTATCGACAGCCGTCTCATCATCAAGATCCACCCCAGCACGCATCGCAGCCACTACTAGTACACGAAACACCTGTCCGGCATCGATGAGCATCACTTTATAATGTCGTTCGTCGCGCAGATAGTCTTTTGTTGCCTGCACGATCGTACCTTTACCGCTACGAGCTTGCCCGTCAAAGGTAATCAAAACAGGTAGGTGATTTTGCTCATTCATTCTCACAAACTATAGCAAATAGCGGACGGCGCGACAAACCGATACAAATGAAAAGGTCGGTCGTTCCCATCTGCTTGACGCAGACAGTACTAGACCGACCGTTCTCACCACACTGGTGCGGGCACATGCCCCCACGGCAGCAGTCGCTTGCCGCGCTTGGCATCGCACACGCCACCGAGCACAAGCCACACCGCCACACAGATCAGCACGATCCAGACATGAATGGAGTAGTTGTAGTTCCAAAATCCCCAACCGTGCTCCTCGATCGAATCTGCTATATTATCATTATAGCATAGTTTGCACATAAAGTCAATACTTCAACAGGGGTAGTAAAACAGTATAATAGAGACATGGCTCACTATCAGCTCCACGCTACTATCTCTGGTAATCCAGATAAACCAACTATCATCATGCTACATGGCTACATGGCGTCGACGCAGTATTTCAAACACATCCGCAAGCAGCTCGAGGCGGACTATCGTATTGTCGCGCTCGACCTACTGGGCTTTGGTCGCTCACCAAAACCAAGACTTGGCTATACCTACGCCGATCATATTGCTGCGATCCACAATACACTCGATCACCTTGGCGTCGACAAGCCATTTACGCTCCTCGGTCACTCTATGGGCGCACTGATTGCACTGCGCTACGCGACGCAGTATCAAGATTCGATCTCTAAACTTATTTTGTTTAATCCGCCACTTTTTACCGACACATCACAGATGATTGCCGAGCATAAAGCGACCGGACGTCGATATCGAATCATGATGTATTCAAAGGGTCGACATATGTACTGGCTCACACTCCGCTTGCTGCCAAAAAGTAAATCCCAGCGGCGACCAGCGATCAGCTTTAGCGATATCGCCAGCATGTCACCAGCGGCGCGCGAAGGATCATACAAAAATATCATCGGCGGAGCAACGATATTTCAAGATTTTCGCCTCAATCATACGCCAACCTTGCTCGTTAACGGCCGCTACGACCGTGTCGTGTATCTCGAAAACCTCAAAAACCGACGCCTCCCTGCCAATGTCACGGTGGTAACCATGGAGGCTGGCCACCATCCGCTCGTGCGAAATGTCGACGACAGCAACAAAATCATCCGTTCGTATCTGATACAATAGATCATTATGACCGCCAAAAAGAAACCGACCGCTAAACCGTCCGTCATTACAAATCGTCGGGCGCGGTTTGACTACGATCTCGAAGATGAGCTGATTGTCGGTCTGGTACTTACTGGACCCGAAGTTCGCGCAGCACGCGATGGACACGTCCAGCTAAAAGGATCTTTTGTCACCATACGCAGCAACGAGCTGTGGCTCAACAACGCGAGCTTTAGCCTAAAGCTCAACAATCGCGGCGAGCCTAGCGCACGTACTATCGATACCGAGCCGCGAAAGCTTTTGGCGCACCGCAAACAAATCGATCAGCTCGCTATTGGCAAAAAAGATGGCCTCACCATCGTGCCGACACGCCTTTTAGCAGCCGGCCGCCATATCAAACTCGTTATCGCCCTTGGTAAAGGTAAGAAGAACTACGATAAGCGCGAAACACTCAAGCGCCGCGACCAGGAACGCGATGCAAATCGTGCAATAAAAAACTTCTAGAAATGCAATTGGCGCTCACTTCTACTGAGGTTAATCAGTAGAAGTGAGCGCCGTTGTCGCTGGTTTTGGCTATGCGACCATCTTGACCAAATCGATCGTGACGTCCCGGGGTTCGGCTGCGAGAACAGGTACGGCCATTGAGAATAGCCGACTCAGCGCACGCTTGCCCTTTTTGGTCGTGATGTCGAACACGAGATGGTAGCCGCGTCCGCCATACCGACCCAGGGAAATCGGTTCGAGCTGAATGGCTGCCCGCCGAGGGGAAACCAATTGGATACCAGCCACGCCGTTTTCGGCACCGACCCGCAACCGGATCGACGCCTTACACCGACTCTGTAGCGAGGCATCGGTAAACGTGGTGAGCTCCAGCACCTGCGACTGTACAGGCTGCCGCTCTTTGAGGCTGGCGCGCACTGCGTCCAATGCTCTGTCGATTTCCCGGACGTCCTTTTTCATGGAGATGGAAAAATGCAATGTTCAACCCTTCGATTGTGTTTCGTGATTGTCATGCACTTGCGGTTCGCCAAAACATGCGCGAACTAGCTTGAATCATACAACTTTTTATATAACATGTCAATACAACTTGTCAATGCTATACTTGTATCATGAAATTATACTCGTGGAACGTCAACGGTATTCGTGCTGTTATCAAAAAAGGCGAATTTACCAAATTTATTGCCAAACATCAGCCTGACATTTTGTGCCTCCAGGAAACAAAGGCCAAACAAGGACAGGCCGAGATCGATCTACCCGAATATGAAGAATATTGGAACAGCGCCGACAAAGCAGGCTATAGTGGCACAGCGATTTTCAGCAAGACAAAGCCACTCAGTGTCGTGTACGGTTTTGCCGATGCAATTGCCGAAAAGTACGGACTTGCCGACGATAGTTATGGCGACCCAACAAAAGAGGGGAGAGTGATCAGCGCTGAGTTTGATGATTTTTGGGTCGTGACAGTCTATACCCCTAATAGCAAAGGTGACTTATCACGCCTAGAACTTCGCCACAAGCAGTGGGACCCAGCGTTTCTCGAGCACCTCAAAGAACTGGAAAAAACAAAACCGGTACTAGTGTGTGGCGATCTCAATGTAGCGCACACCGAAGACGATCTGGCTAATCCAAAGCCAAACGTCGGTAAACACGGTTTTACTGTCGAAGAACGTGAGGGGTTCCAGAAGTTTCTCGATGCCGGCTTTGTCGATACCTTTCGCATCTTTACTCAAGGCAACGGCCACTACAGCTGGTGGACACATTGGGCAAATGCTCGTGCACGCAATGTTGGCTGGCGCATTGATTACTGGCTCGCTAGTGCGTTGCTCGCACCGCGCCTCCAATCTGCTCAGATTCACGCCGATCAAATGGGCTCAGACCACTGTCCGGTGAGTATTGAAATAATATAGATTTTATTTTACTATATGCAATAAGCTGATTCATCAAGGAGTCTGCCGCACCTCGACAGGAGAATGTGTCATGGAGACGCAAGACGAAAGGCTCAAAAGAGCTCAAGAAAATCCACCGGCGAAATCAATCACCTGGTTGATTGTATTTGCAATCATCGCAGGCATACATGCACTAAGTGCCGTCTACGCCTGGTCTCAGTCGAGCGTCGGGGGAGTCGTACTCGCTCTCATCGGTGTCGTTTTGGCTATTTCATTTGCATTATTGCAAATACCTCGCGCATATAGCGAGTGGCAAGAGCATCTCCGGCTCATGGACGAGGCCGACACAATCCACCACGACAACCGCATTCACAACCTGTAGAGCACCACGCCACCCATCCCGAAGATGAAAAACGTCCTCGGTTGATCCGGGTGGCGTTTTTCACTTGGTGTTATACTTATGCCAACATGAAACCACTTTCACTTATTATCTTTATCGCCATTGTCGCTGCTGCGTACTACTTTGTTGCACCGCAAATTCCACCACATATCGGCATAAAAAACCTAGAGCCTAAGCAGGGCTTTGGCAATACACTTCGGCTCACTGTCACTTTGAGCAACTTTACACCACAAACAAAAACTCTCTACCTCCAATCGAGCGAGCTTGTCGCGGCAACAACAATATATATTGACCATCAGAAATCTCCCGAAAGTACCCCGATAAACGAATCTACCGCCTTAGCTACACTTGAACTTGCGCCGTTTAGCCAGCAGCATTATGAACTCGCGCTACGCTTAAACGAAATAACTACCAAAGCCCCGCTATCGGTACGGGGCACAAACGGCACAATATCTATTACTCAAGGTCAGCATCCTTACTTTGTAGAAATCGGCGGCTACATGTCGGGTAAGCATTACTTTACTACATACTAATCTTCACCTGTAATTTGCTATACTAACACTATGACAAATAGGGAGAAATGGTTCGAAAAGCTGCGTCATGAGCAGGGTCACTACACCACAAACGAGGCCAACAGGCGTCTGCTTGCACAAGTGTCGTTCGATGCGATCGTAAGCCCAGGCGCAGGAGGTAAGTCAACAATCATGAATCATGTCGCTAAAATCGATGATAGATTCAAGCGAGTATCTGGTTTCGTGACGCGCGAACAACGGCCCAACGACGAACCAGAGCTATATCGCTATATTCACTCTGATGACGAATACGCCCAACTCGCAGACGAAATCGACCAACATATACCGATCCAGTATGCTGTGCATCCTGCAAAAGACTCGCTGTACGGTACTCATATCGAAGATTATCACAGCACACACAATATAAAAGATGTGTGGTACAACGCTATTGCTGATTTTGAAAAACTCGGCTTTGAACGCTTCACTATCATAGGTCTCGTCGCAGAGCCCGCCACGTGGGAAGAGTGGTTTCGCCATCGTTTTCCAAAAACCGACCCAAACGCCTTGCCTCGCATCACCGAAGCCACACAAGAGCTATCCTGGCTCATAGAAAATGAGCAACGCGTACAGTGGCTTGAAAATCGCCAAGGAGAAATCGACAGCGTTGCCAAAGAATTCATAGCAATAAGCGAAGGGGGAGCGGGCAGCTATTACGGTAGCAAGCTCGCAAAAGGCATGTTACGTGCTGCCATCCGCCTCGAACAGGAGTACACTCATTAATCATGGAAGTATTTTCATACTGGAAGCAGCAGCCGCCTGGTAAACCGCTCTTTCCTGATATCGAGTGGAGCAAACCAGAGCAGCGCTCCCATGCGGGCAAGCTTGGCATCGTTGGTGGCAACAAGCTGAGCTTTGTTGCCGTTGGCGATGCGTACGGCATTGCAAGTGAAATCGGGGTAGGGCACATACGAGTTCTGTTGCCAGATGCGCTCAAAAAGGTAGTTCCACCTGTTATCACCGACGTTATTTACGGCGCAAGCAATCCGTCCGGAGGCCTTAGTCGCGATGCCAAAATTTCCCTACAAGCGCTTGGTAGCTGGGCCGAAAGCATACTATTGATTGGTGACGCTGGGCGCAACAGCGAAACAGCTATCGTCTACGAAGATTTTGTACGTGAATATCACAAGCAGCTAATTATCACCCGAGACGCGATCGATCTGCTCCAAAACTCGCCCGAACTCATGGTCGAGCGAGAAAACACTCTCCTTGTAGTATCTTTTGCGCAGCTTCAAAAACTTTTTACCAAGGTATATTATCCAAAGATCCTCACTTTTAGTATGCAGCTGCAACAGCTTGTAGAAACACTCCATAAGTTTACTATCACGTACCCCGTGACAGTGGTAACATTTCATCAAAACCAAATTATCATTGCACATTCAGGGCAAGTAACAACCACTCCATGGGATAATCCTATGGGTATCTGGAAAGGCACTGTCGCCACAACGATGTCGGCGTATTGGCTCTGGAACCCCAATAAACCACTCGAAGCGGCCACCGCGAGTCTCGTATAACAAATAAAAGCTCCGGTTGGAGCTTTTATATAATCAATCCTTGGTACCGCGGGCCGGAATCGAACCGGCACGTCCGTAAGGACACAAAATTTTGAGTCTTGCGTGTCTACCAATTCCACCACCGCGGCGTGGTATAGTGACCTCTTCAAAGAGTTCGCTGTATATTGTATACTAAACAATAGAAGGAAGCTAGTCTATGCCACCAAACGAACCCAAACAGTCCACTCCGACGACTAATCGCGACGCAGCGGTTCGCTTGGCGCGTAGCCAGATTGACGCTCTCTACGGCAATAACCCCGAACAGTCCGCCATTACAACACCGACAACACATAGCCAACAACAGGCAGCTCAACAAGCACACACTCCGTCAGACCGTCCGCAACACCCAACTCAACAAGCCACTACGAACAACACCACCCATCATCTGCAGGAATACCACAATCAATGGCAGCAATACTACCAAAGCTACTATGAGCGCTACTATGTAGGGCAACTCCACCAGGCAATTACCGAGCAACAAAAGGCCGATCAGACACCTGAGGAAAAACGCGACGAAGCGCTCGTGGATTTACGACAAAAAATTGTTACTAAGGCAAAAACAAAAGCTAAAAACGCTCGTAAAAGTCGTCATTTCATACCCTTTGCCAGTGCCTTTGTTGTCGTACTCATCGTGGCGTTTTTGCAGTACAATGGCTTACTGATTGGCACTGTTCGTGCATATGTTAGCCCTGGTGCAATCGACCCACAAAATATCGTAGTCGACCCAACAGCACCAGTACAGGTGAGCGCCGAACCAAAACTAATTATCCCCAAGATCAATGTCGACGTACCAGCCGTATATGGAGTAGGCTACGACCATAACTCTCAAATGAAAGCCATGGAAAAAGGCGTAGCGCACTTTTCGATTCCTGGGGCAAACAGCGTACCAGGACAAATAGGCAACACTGTTTTATCTGGCCACTCAAGCAATGACCTGTTCGATCCCGGTGATTACAAATTTATCTTTGCCCAACTGGATAAGCTTCAAAACGGCGATACTATTTTCGTCAACTACGAATCGGTGCGGTACACTTATACTGTCACCAAAAAAGAAGTTGTCTTACCAACTCAGGTCGATAAGCTAACCTACGCGACCGATAAACCAATCCTCACATTGATCACCTGTACGCCGCTTGGCACTGCCGAAAAACGTCTCCTTGTTACTGCAGAGCAAGTGTCGCCCGACCCAAGCAAGGCCGCCACTGCTGAAGCTCCACAAAGTGCCACCAACTCAGGAAACGCTGTCATGACTGGCAATGGTCCATCGGCACTTGAGCGTTTGTTCGGGGCTCGTTAAAAGTTCTTTACTGAATCAACTGCACGCGACTCAGCTCAAAGCCTTTATCCGATGCCGTCACGCCATAAATAAACTTATCATTTGGACTGACCGCAGCAGCGAATCCCTCAACAACAGGCATCAGCGTGTATTGATTGGCGCCATCAAAATCATAAATCCGTAGCTGTCCGCCATTATCAGACCACACAATATAATCATCAAGCCATCGTAGTGGTCGCGGTGAATCAGAAGAGTAGGTCCAGGCAGTCTTGTCGTATTTTTTTAGCTCCAGGTCATACATTGCATAACCTCCAGGCATGTCCATAGCCACAAAGCGCCCTTTGGTGCTCGCCGACAACCTTGAAGTGCCTTCTGCAATTTTTACTTGAGCAAAATGTCGCATATCGCCTTTATTGTCTCCTTGAGGCAATCGCCCTCGCTCAATCATCAGCATGTCATCGTGCACCACCGACACATAGCGTCGATTAAAATATTCAGACATCGCCACGTGCAAAGGCTTGTCGTCAGCCGGATAGGTCGATAGAATCTGTTGATCCACTAAATCAATCGTGCCGTAACCAACTGTTCGTTTGTCGTCTTTTGGCAGCGATACGTATGCTATCATTTTGTCGTCGTACCCGCTAAAGCTCGCCACTTCGGACGCGAGTGGTCGTGATAATGTCTGATCGTCTAAGTTTACTCGCCGCACAACATCATCAGCCTGCACAAACAACAAACGATTACCTTTACCAGCGAATTCCACATGGTTTGGCGCAACTGCGAACAGCGCATTGATATTTACCGAGCGTTCCGGTGCGTTTCGGTACAGCACAATCCATTCTTGTTTGTCGTCGTAACTGTGGCGCAATAATATCGCGGCCTCATCATAACTCCATGCTTCTATATGAAATTGCTGTGGCGCCGCTGTCACTGGAGTAGTATAAGATTCTTCTGGCAATGACAACGTACTATAGCGCACAGCATCACCCTGTAGGTTAACAACCTCAAAGACAGGCTGGTTACCTGTAAGCTGCAGCAGCATCCAATTGCGCTGTGGCGAAGTGAGCGCACCTGCCAACGATTCAAACTCACGAAGTGGTTGTGGTGTCAGCTCCTCTGGTATCAAACGAGCATAGCTCAGCCACCCGATTTGACCCGGGGTGATTGCAATCGACTTGCGCCATGTCCGATAGCCGTCACGCTCAAAACGAATATTATAATTGCCTGCTACTACTGCCGCTTTCGTATTGGTACGTGAACTATGCGGATCTTCATTGATCCATACAGCCGCACCAGTAGGCCGAGAGGCAAACTGCAGCAAACCACCTTGCTCGAGCTTACCATCCTGACGATTAAACGAGTAGCCAAGTATGACAAGAACCAAAATCGAAACGATTGTCACGACGCATAATGTCATAAATGAGTAGATGGCGACGCGCATCCATGGCCGACTTTGCTGTGAGGCATGATTATTCATATACAGAATATAGTATACCAAGTCTTGCATAATTCAGAGCCGCTGTCTAAGATAATATATAACGTAGCCATAAAGGGGATAGGGAATGACAAAAAAAGCCACCGTAACGATCGACGATCAAGAATACGACGCCATCACCGGTTTACCTGTGATTTCAGCGACGAGTTCTGCACGTCCAGAACCTCAGGTAGCCAAGGCGTCAGTAAAGTCCACTCCTTCGGCAAACCTTCATCAAACAACTCAGCGTTCACTTACTCTCAGTCGCAAATTCACCAAACGCCCCCAATCTCATGCTGATATCATCAAGCGACAGCCTGCGATAGCTCACTCACAAAAAACAGCGGCGACCCAACACACTCAGGTGCATAAATTTGCACCTCAGCCTACGCCAAAGGCACGCGTCATGGACATCGGACCAATCGCACATCCGCACACAATCAAAGCCCATGCTCGATCAACCGCGAAATCTGATGCCATATTCCAGCCTGTCCACACGAAAGCATCTACTGTTAAAGAACAATCTCTCTCTGCTGCAATAGCAAAAGCCGCACCAGCGAAAAAACGACAAAAATCTCGCTTTTGGAGCTTCAAGAATCGTCAAGTTGCCAGCATTATGTCGGGCACATTCGCACTCGTACTTCTAGCAGGCTACTTTACGTATATCAACATGCCGAATCTTTCGGTGCGTATTGCGGCTGCCCAAGCTGGTGTCGATGCCGCCTATCCGGCATATCGACCCGATGGCTATGGCCTCAACGGACCCATCACCTACGATAACGGTCGCGTCACGATTGGCTTCAAGGCTAACGCTGGAAATACCGGCTTCAAGATCAACCAGGCAAAAAGCGGCTGGGACTCAGATGCCGTACTTGATAATTACATCACCCCACGCGCAGGAGGTAATTATATGCCGTATAGCGAGCGTGGCCTCACTATATACACCTATGGCAACAACGCAGCGTGGGTGAACGGTGGAATTCTGTACACTATCGAGGGCGATGCGCCACTCTCAGGCGAACAGATACGTCGCATAGCGACAAGCTTGCTATAAACTGTTATAATTACATTATTCATGACAATCCGAACTCGTTTTGCTCCTAGTCCAACTGGCTATCTTCATGTCGGCGGTATACGCACGGCACTCTTTGCGTGGCTTGTCGCACGGCAACATAACGGTCAATTTATCCTCCGTCTCGAAGATACCGACAAAATGCGCGAAGTCGAAGGATCCGCTACACATCTAATGAGCAGCCTTCAGGCGCTAGGTCTCAATTATGATGAGGGGCCAGACATTGGTGGCGCTCATGAACCATACCGACAAAGTGATCGACTCGATATTTACCATACATGGGCTCAACGACTGATCGAACAGGGCAGGGCGTATGCCGACCCATACACGACCAATGAGGTGCAAGCCTTTCGCGAAAAAGCACAGGCCGAAAAGCGTCCGTTTCTTTATCGTAATCATCGTCCAGAAAATCCACCTGCTTGGGACGGTTCTATGCCGCTTCGCTTCAAGTCAGACCCTAAATCATATGAATGGCATGATGAAGTCATGGGCGACCTTCATGCGGGCGCAGAAGTAATCGATGACTTTATCCTTATCAAGTCCGACGGCTACCCAACATATAATTTTGCCCATATTGTCGACGATGCCGAGATGAAAATCACACATGTCATTCGCGGGCAGGAATTTCTTGCCAGCATGCCCAACTATCTCAATCTTTACGAAGCACTAAATCTTGAGCGTCCGATATTTGCGACAATGCCACACATTATGAACGAGCAGGGCAACAAAAAACTCTCTAAACGCGATGGGGCAAAAGACGTACTCGAATACATTGCCGATGGCTACCTGCCTGAAACCTTGGTGAGCTTTATTGCGACCCTCGGGTGGAATGACGGAACCGAGCAAGAAGTCTTTACGCGTCAAGAGCTAATCGAAAAATTCAGCCTCGGCCGCGTTCAAAAAAGTGGCGCCCGTTTTGATGAGAAGCGCCTTCTTTGGATGAATGGGCAGTTTATTCGTCAGCTGCCACTCGATGAACTCGAAAATCGAGTCAGTGGCTTTTGGCCAATCGAAGCAGGTGAGGCGAATGACAGCTATCGTTTACAAATTCTAGCCCTTGCCCAAGACCGACTCAAGACACTGGCTGACTTGCCGTCACTCACAAGCTACTTTTTTACCGAACCAACACCAGACTGGTCCATGATCGATAGCAACAAGCAACTCAAGAAATTCGATCGCACACAACACATCAAGCTATTGCAGACTACCAAGACAGCACTCGAATCAAGTGAGTTTACACCAGAAGCTCTACAGGACACACTGAACTCGCTACTTGAAACAACTGGCGAAAAACCCGGCACCCTCTTTAGCCTGATCCGCTTTGCGCTTACCTGGGCGCCTTTTAGTCCAGGCTTACCTGAAACTATGGCAATCCTTGGCCGCAACCGCACACTCCAGCGTATCCAGACAGCTACCGAAACAGCCTAACCGCCCCTCTCGCTATCTATTATTTGACTTTTTAATAATTATTGGTTATAATATATAATAATCCACACTGCCTATACTTTAAGGAGTTTCTATGGCAAAGGGAGGAAAGACGCGACACGGAAAGATCGTGACAGCTGGCCACTCATCAAGGGTAGAGGGTCTCACAGAGTTTTGCAAAAAACTTGAGACATGGCCTGAAATCACTTCGATTCGACTAGGTCGCATCTCGGTACGCAATACTGTGGGACGTCGCTCAAAAAAGCTTCGAACAACCGCTGGCGAAGGAGGCTTTTCGAGCGTCAATAGTATCAAACGCCGTCGAGGTGGTGGGGGCTTCAGTTTCCGCGCAAAACGCGACGCAGTTGCGCATAGCGTTGTCACAGGCATCAAGTGCGACGCCTCGAATGGCTCCGTCACCCAAGAGGTCATACTTTGCGGAGATGACCTCAAAGCTCTTTGGCGCCGACTAGCAGATGAGGGCTACCATCATTAACCCGTCGACATGAATGAACCCGCCTTGAGCACCCGCTCGGGCCCTCATCCGCCTGGCGGGTTTATTCATACCCATAGAATAGGGCAGATGGTACAATAGTGCTTAAGCTATGCGATCACTCCATCAATCATTTTTTGGTCGTATCCGCACATGGATACGCACACATCATACCGCTACGTATGCACTTGCTGGTCTTGGGGTTGTACTGGCAGCCGCACTCACCGCGACCATTGTCTTATATCAGTCGCCCGAACAAATAGATCAGCAAGGCAACAAATCAACCCCCACGCCTAAGCCTATCGTCTACTATTCACCTCTTACCGGCAAAATAGTCCCCGATGAAGGCTCGACGAAACAAGCTGTCACAGCTATCATGCTCGAAAACAGCCCTGATGCCCGTCCGCAGTCTGGACTCAAAGATGCTGGTATCGTCTTTGAGGCAATTGCCGAAGGTGGCATCACTCGATTCCTGGCACTTTATCAAGAAGATAAGCCTCAGCTCATTGGCCCTGTGCGCAGCCTACGACTCTACTACGTCGATTGGCTAGCGCCATTTCAAGCTTCTGTGGCTCATATTGGTGGCAGTAAATTTGCACTCGATGAAGTAAGAAATGGCAGCTATCGCGATATCGATGAGTTTTTCAACAGTCGCAGCTATTGGCGAGCCTCCGATCGCTATGCACCGCATAATGTATACACCAGCTTTGAACGCCTAGACGACCTCAATCGTCAAAAAGGCTACTCCTCATCAACCTTTACCGCATGGCCGCGAACTAACGGCAAGCCAGCCAAAGAACCGAACGCAACTACTATCAATGTCACGATCAGTGGGCCGCTCTACAACAGCAGTTATGTATATGATAGCGCCACCAATACCTATGCGCGTTCACAAGGTGGAGCACCACACACTGATCGCGAAGCAGGGCAGATATCACCAAGTGTCGTGATTGTCATGGACACAAACATGGCCAAGGTCTTTGAAGACGGTTGGCGAGAGCAGATCACAACCGTTGGCAACGGGAAAGCCCGTATTTTCCAGAATGGTACAGTTACCGAAGCTACTTGGACAAAAGCCGATCGAGGCAGTCAAATACACTTTACTGACAGTACAGGAAAAGAAATTTCTTTTGCCCGTGGCCAAACATGGATTACAGCTATCCCCGTAAATCAGCGAGGAAATGTCACATGGCAGTAGATCAAAACCTAGCCACTCTCGAAGAAAAACCGCTTATCCGTGATTATTGGGATAAATTTCAACGTCGCACCGGCATTATCGTCACCCTCGTTCAAAGTGGATTTGTTTTTACTTTTATCGTCTGTCTTAAGGCCATGGATATTCTTAATGCCGATTGGTGGCTTGTTGCTATGATTGGCGTCTTCGCTGCCGCGATTAGCAGCGCATGTGCTATTGCACTCACTTTCGCTCTTGCGAGGCCGTTACGTGATCTGGTACGCGCAATCGTCCTTGTCGCAGGCGAACCAACAGCACTCACGCCACCAAACCCCAATATTCCACGCTACGAAAAAGACGGGTTTCGTGACATCCTGCAAACTGTCTACGAGCTTGCATCACGAGACAGCCCTTCATCTGAACCTACCACAAGCGACGACACTTTAACCTCTGGTATTAACAATATAAAAACAGGTATCGTTATACTTGATAATCAGCAAAAAATTATCTTCAGTAATAAAGCTGCACCCGTGCGCACCGATCAAGACGGCGCTCAAACACTTGAGCTTTTCTTTCCAGATGATGACTCGCTCCAAGCGTGGCTCAAGCGTACTAGCAAAAATAAATTGACTGCCGAACGACAATGGACTCGTGTCAGCGATAAGCTGCCTGGAGAAAAAAGTCGACGACTGTTCGATGTCGCAGCCAGCTATCGCAAAAATAATCCTGCTGAAACTGTTTTAACTCTATTTGATCGCACAAATATCTACACACCAGAGGAAGATGAATTAGATTTTATATCTTTTGCCGCACACGAACTACGAGGACCAATCACCGTTATTCGAGGTTATCTCGATGTACTGTCCGAAGAACTCCAGCCGAAACTTGAACAAGACCAAGTCGTGCTTATGCAGCGACTTATTGTCGCCTCAAACCGACTAACAAGCTATGTAAATAACATCCTCAACGCTTCGCGATACGATCGCCGCCATTTCAAATTACACATCAGCGAAGACACGATTGCCACTATCTACAATTCAGTGGCCGACGATATGCAACTTCGCGCAAGTGCACAAAACCGCGTACTCGCAGTTGATATTCCCGAAAACTTGCCGACAGTTGCCGCCGACAACAATGCAGTCGGAGAAGTCTTGAGCAATCTAATAGACAATGCAATCAAGTATAGTAACGAGGGCGGGCTAGTCCAGGTGATTGCACGGACGGTGCCAGGATTTGTCGAAGTCTCTGTTATCGATCGCGGGATAGGCATGCCTGTGAGCGTACTACCAAATCTTTTTCATAAATTTTATCGTTCGCATCGTTCTCGCGAAACAGTTGCGGGAACAGGTATCGGACTTTATATCTGCAAAGCAATTGTCGCATCTCATGGTGGCAGTATCACTGCACGAAGTATTGAAAACGAAGGTTCGACATTCAGCTTTACGCTACCAATCTATGATACTGTTGCCGCCAAGCTCGAAGCTAACGGCAATGACAATCTCGCTCTTGTGGAGCACGGTAGTGGCTGGATCCGCAATCACTCGCTTTATCGTGGATAGGTAGCGCAAAGCTACATTTTGTATTACCATAGTAATAATGTCTATCAAAACAATACTTGTCATTGAAGATGACCGATTTATCGGAGAGATGTATGTGCGTAGTCTTAAAAAAGCTGGCTACGATGTCGACTGGATGATCGGTGGCAATGATGGCCTTATCGCCGCACGCAACAAACAGTATGACCTGATATTACTTGATATTATGTTGCCGGAGCGCCGTGGTAACGAAATCATGGATGCTCTGCGCGGCAAAGAAGACCTTATCCCAAACACAAAAATCATCATACTCACTAATTTTGAGCAAGATGAAGAATCACGCATGGCAATGGAGCATCATGCAGACGGATATCTCATCAAAGCCGAGATTACACCAAAAAAACTTCTTGGCGTCATAAAAAGCTTGCAGTAACACCTAGACAACCTCTGTTGTTTTTGATAAAGTAGGGCAGTTGATGTTATTTGATGGCCTCATCGTCTAACGGTTAGGACATCAGGTTCTCATCCTGACAATCGGGGTTCGATTCCCCGTGAGGTCACCAAATGCCATCACATCATAAAGCACCTGCATTAGGTGCTTTATTTGTTAAAAAACGAAGAGTATAATGACAAGCTGGCATAAAAAAGGAATTAACCCAGCAATGAATAATAAAGAAAGTGACTCTGTGAGTAACCAAGAAAAAAATACTCGCCAACAAACGTCGAATGTATCGCTCCGGATGGACTTGGGTTTGGCGAAGGCGGTATTACTGTCAAAAAGCAGATTGAGCAAGGTATATTGACAGAAGATGCTCCGCTACATATCCACGAAGTCCTAACCAACGACCCAAATGCCTTCAAGCAAGTTGAGGTCGATGATGATGGGTGCGGTGACGGGCGTCCATGGACAAGAATTATTCAAAAATACATCGATCAAGATGGTAGCAAAAAAATTCGGCTCTTTGGCACATCAAAACTACGCGCAAAAGTATTTGGTGGTGGGCTAGTAGTAGCTGCGAGCATGTGGCGTACAATCAAAGGTGCAGTTGACGGCAACCAAACCGTTGGACAAGATCGTATACTCATGGCAAGCAAACTCGCTGAGCATCAATTTAGCCATGGCGCTCATAGCGACGATCATGCCGAAGGAGGCAATTGCGGCTGTGGCGCTATCGATAAATACCCCCTCATTACAGCCAATGCCGTTAAATACCGTCGACAAATAATCGACACGCTTCGAGTGATTCATGGCGATGAATTTGTAGATCATGAACCAGAAATCACGCAAACACTTGATACTTATGAAGCGCTCGCCAAAAACGAAGGCTACTTCGCTGACGCCACAGGCAAAGAATCAATGGAACAGATTCTTGAATCGGGCGCGGTCGACAAAGAACTTGCTGGCCATCATATTGAAGAAACGATTGTCATTAATGATGCCGAGGGCACGACACTCGATCAGCAATATTTCACCGAGACCGTCAAAAATGCCTGTGGCGGTGAGAAGCCTCGGATCATTCAAGCATTTTCTGTTGATATATGGCGCGGTCGACAAATTGCCGACAAAGTAACAGTAATATCCCAAGAAGACGATCCGACAATCAATCCTGATCATATATGGAAGCTTGCTTATGCTGACTTTCTTGTACGCACACTTGCCGTAGCCTCGACCCTGACAGCAGGCGACCTACCAGTCTATCGACGTCGACTTGCCACGCAAGCAGCATAGTACTTAAGCCAGTACTTTTAGTGCTTGTCGGCGCATCTTATACTCTAAAGGTGTTGTTATACGCGACACCTCGCCATCATGCGACACAGATAGGCGTATGTTTGTTGCTTCAATCGTTAAAGACTGAGGATAAAACTCATCAAACTCAGGCAGATCATCTACATTACCGACGAGAGCGGCGAGAGCAATCTTAAGCAATGTCAGTCGCGAGCGTGTCTTGGCGACATACACTGTCAACACACCTTCATCGAGCCGAGCACGATCAGCTGCACCCATCATATCCAGCTTGTAGCGATTGTTGCCAATAAATACAAAAGGCGTCGTCAAAACACGATCGTCTATCGCCACCCGGTATGTCTTAAATGATATCAGCGCACGCAATGACGCAACGCTTGCGGCTGCCCATTTACCGACACCTTTTGGCTCTATTTCTTTGCGTTCATGTAACGAAGCAGGGTAGAGGCCAATACTCGAATTATTGATAAAATACACACTCTGTACACTGACGATATCGATGCGACGAGTGCGACCAGTCACGAGAGCTTTCAGCGCAGCATCGATATCCTGCGGCACCGCAAGGTCCTTGGTAAAATGATTCAAAGTACCCCCAGGCAACGGCACTAATGTTGCGTCTGTACCCACAACACACCCTGCAACAGCACTGATCGTACCATCGCCACCAATCACAGCGATACTTTTACCTTTGGCTATATGTGGTGCAAGTTTTTTCTCAAAACCTTTCTGGATCTCTACGAATTCCTCGATAGCTATATCTGCCGCACGAAATTTATGACGCAACTCATTTTTGCCTAGAGCCGAGCCGGACTTGGAGTTATAAACAACAATCATTTTCATAGCTATATTAGTGCCTATCATAAAATATGCAAACAATTTATGCCAGTTGATAACCGGTCCGCATCCACTCGATATCACGATTATTATGATATAAAGCGAGACATAAGCCCATGAAAATTTTGAATTTTTTGCTATTCATACTCAATAAATTGCACTATACTAAAAATAGTGACTAAGCGCATCCACAGTATTCCAAAATACATCCGCGTCCTTATACCTACACTCCTCATCGCCGTGTGGCTTACAGCCGCAGGTCTCGGCGGACCATATTTCGGCAAAATTAGCGAAGTCGCTAGCAACGATCAGTCGACTTTTTTACCAGCGAGCGCTGAATCTACAAAAGTAGTTAATGAGCTCGAAAAATTTCAAGACGAGTCATCGCTACCGGCAATTGTTGTCTTTCATGACAGTGACAACACTATTGGCGATAAGGCAGTTGCAAAAATTCAATCTGCAGCAAACCAGCTTGAATCTATCGAAGGCACCCTAGGTAAAGTATTGCCACCAGTAGTCGCAGACGACAACAAAGCCGTATTTGTGGTCGTTAATATGACGAGCGACACCGATTACAGAGAGTTTAGTAAAATGATAAAAACAAAGCTAAACGATGCTGATCTTTCGACGTCATTCTATGTTACTGGTCCAGTCGGATTCTTAGATGATCTTGGCAAGGCATTTGCTGGAATTGACGGGCTCTTGCTAGTCGTCGCCCTGAGTGTCGTTTTCGTGATTCTTATTATTGTCTATCGATCGCCAATATTACCATTTCTTGTATTAACGACTTCTGTATTTGCACTGTGCGCGGCGATTCTTGCGGTGTATTACCTTGCCAAAGCTGATCTCATCACTCTTAACGGACAGGTGCAAGGTATTTTATTCATACTTGTGATTGGTGCAGCCACAGATTATGCACTGCTCTTTGTAGCGCGCTACAAAGAGGAACTCCAGCGCCACCGCGAACCCTATCGCGCGCTACTCACTAGCTGGCGACGATCGCTTGAACCTATTGCTGCTGCTGGAGGAACAGTTATTGCCGGCTTGCTCTGTCTACTGCTCTCAGATCTGACATCAAATGCCGCACTAGGCCCGGTAGGTGCAATCGGCATACTTCTAGCTATTATATCGGCACTCACGCTACTACCAAGCCTGTTGCTTATGTGGGGTCGTCGCGTGTTTTGGCCACGAATACCAACATACAAAGCCAAGGTTGCTGAGACAGAAAAAAAAGGAGTTTGGTCACGAGTGGCAATATTTGTCAGCCGACATCCCCGAGCAATCTGGTCAACAATACTGGCCATATTAGTTGTTTGTTCATTGGGTATGGTTCAGCTAAAAGCTGACGGTGTACCTCAAAGCGAATTTGTCCTCGGCAACTCAGATGCTCGCACCGGACAAACCCTTATCGACAAGCATTTCCCTGGGGGCTCAGGCACGCCTGCATACGTAATAACACCCGCTCATATTACTGATACGATAGTACCGAAAATCGAAGCAGCAAGCGGTATCGTGTCTGTATCGGCACGCGCCAACAACTCACCGTCGGGTACGCTCCCCTTAGGCGAAGCTGCGAACGAAGTCAGTAACAAAATAGCCGAACAAGTGCCAGCTGACGTACCTGGTCGCGAAGAGATAATAGCCGCCGCGAATCCTTTCAAAGATGCTTCAATTAAAACTGTTGATAATGAAAATCTACTCGAAGTAACCCTTCGAGACGTCGCAGATTCTGAAGAAGCACAAGCCACAATACAAAGCCTTCGTAATACATTACACGACATCGATAGCTCAATTCAGATAGGCGGGACAGCTGCCGTACAGCTGGATACACGCATCAGCTCTGAGCACGATAGGGCGACAGTCATACCAGCTGTACTCATCGTTATCACCATCATACTCATGCTCTTACTTCGTTCGATACTTGCACCGCTCCTGCTGCTTGTTACGACGATTATTTCGTTTACCGCCACTCTTGGTATTGCTGCGCTTGTATTCAATCATCTTTTTGGATTTCCAGGTGCTGATCCATCGGTCATACTCTATAGCTTTATATTCCTCGTAGCCCTCGGTATCGACTACAATATTTTTCTCATGACACGCGTACGTGAAGAATCACTAAAACAAGGTACTCGCGCAGGAACCTTGACTGGTCTTATCGCAACAGGTGGTGTTATCACTTCGGCTGGAATAGTATTGGCAGCTACATTTGCAGCACTCGCAGTTATTCCGGTACTCTTTCTTGTACAGTTAGCCTTTATTGTTTCACTAGGCGTGCTGATAGACACCATTATCGTACGCTCCCTCTTGGTGCCGGCATTTTCATATGACATTGGACATAAAATCTGGTGGCCATCCCGTAACAGCAACTTCAAAGATGAACGTAAGAAAAAAGGAACCGCATGATACATATAGTCGCTGCCAATGGCTTGACCAAACGCTATGGTAAAAAAACAACCGTCAACAATGTCACGTTTACTGTAACTAAAGGAGAAATATTCGGTATACTCGGACCAAACGGAGCAGGCAAAACAACTACCCTCGAAATGATTGAGACGCTTAGGTCTATCGATGACGGCTCGGCAACGGTCAACGGTATAGATGTCGCTAAAAACCCCAAACAAGTACGAAAAATAATTGGCGTACAAACCCAAAGCTCTGCATTTTATGATAAGGTTTCTTTACGTGAACAACTCCAGCTTTTTGCGTCTATCTACGGAGTCGACACTGACATTGATACGCTACTAGCAGATGTTGATTTGGCCGAAAAAGCTAAGGAATATCCTGAAAAACTATCAGGGGGACAAAAGCAACGCTTTAGTATTGCCAGCGCTCTCGTGAACCAACCCAAGGTGCTTTTTCTCGACGAACCAACAACAGGTCTTGACCCACAAGCACGACGCAATCTCTGGGATTTAGTAGAAGCAATCAAAAAGCGCGGCGTCACCATCGTTCTTACTACTCACTACATGGAAGAAGCTCAGCTATTATGCGATCGTGTGGCGATTATGGATAGCGGAGAAATCATTGCACTCGACACACCAAAGAGGTTAATTAAAAAACTACTCGACACAGGCTTTACTAAAAATGAAGAAGTTCAACAAGCCGATCTTGAAGATGTATTTATTAATCTCACAGGAAAGGCATTGAGAGACTGATATGAAAACTACATTTCTATTTGCAAAAACTCAATTACAGCGAGTATCCCGCGACATTGTCACACTTATCGTATTATTTAGTATTCCAGCTTTGTTATTGGTCTTGTTTGGAGCGTTTACAACCAACACCGACAATATATCGCTACGAGTTGCGATCGTAAACGAATCTTCATCTGCGTTTGCAGGGGAGTTCGAAAAACAACTCGATACAGTCAAGATACTCAAACAGCCAGAAGAGACAATGAATCGCGTCCAGGCAGAAGAGAAAATCAAGGCTGGCGAACTTGATGCTGCCGTCGTACTGCCGAACACATTCGGTGCCATAATAAACGACATGCCCTCAGGCGAAGCAAAAGTATTCGTCAATCAAGCATCGCTTTCGACAGGTGATATCGTTATGGGCGTCATGAATCAAATCATTGACCAAACAAACGAAGTGATTACCGGCAGCAAGCCGCCACTCACTATTGCACGTGCGACAGTCGATGGTCAAAGCGTACGGGTATTTGATAATCTTTATGCCATGTTTACTGCTATGGGTATTATGATGGTTGGTATTTTTGGTGTTGCTTCAACTATTCCGGCCGACAAAAAGTCGGGCATGCTTCGTCGTCTTCGCGTCACGCCACTTCGCTCAAGTCAGCTTATCTTTGGCACGTCACTGGCATATCTTATTGTATGTATCGCTTCTGTCGTTCTCATGACGCTACTTGCCGTCTTGGCGTTTGATATGACAATGCATGGTAGTTGGTTAGACTTTAGTGTATTCATTTTTCTCGCCAGCACACTCATGATAGCATTTGGCGTCTTAGTAGGTGGGTGGGCAAAAAATACAACTCAATCAGACATATACGGTCAAATCATTTTTATTGGCTCACTCGCATTTAGCGGTTTATGGGTACCGCGGGCGCTTATGCCAGAGTGGCTCCAAAGCATCACTTCATACCTCCCACTCACACCAGTCATCGAAGGCCTGCAGCGTGTCGTTATCGAGGGTGCGACCCTTGCATCCCTTGGCTTTCAGATTGCGGTTATTATTGGCTGGATTATATTGATTACACTCTTAAGTGTTAAGACTTTTCGCTGGGAATAACAATTCATGAAAGGCGTCAATCTCGGCGGCTGGCTCGTACTCGAAAAATGGCTAACACCCAATCTTTTTACCAACACGGCAGCAGATGATGAATATACGTTTATGCAGCGCCCCGGTGCGAAAGCAAAGATCGAAAACCATCGTCAAAATTTTATTACCGAAAACGACTTTTTATGGCTCAGTCAACAGGGCATTACTTTGGTACGTATTCCGATCGGTTATTGGCTTTTTGAATCAATCGACGGCTATACGCCAACCGTACACTACCTCGACAACGCCATGTCGTGGGCAGCGAAACATAACATAAAAGTTCTCATCGATCTTCACGCGGTTCGCGGATCACAAAATGGCTTTGATAACAGCGGCAAAATAGGACAACCTCGATGGTTTTTGCGACCAGATTATCAACAACAATCACTCCAAGTGCTTCGTCAAATTGCTCAACGCTACGGTAGATCACCGGCACTATGGGGCATTGAATTGCTCAACGAACCGAAGGCAAAGCGTAGCTATTGGATGCTCATAAGATTTTATCGCCACGCGTATCATGAGCTTTGCAAAATACTTCAACCAGGTACACACATCGTCTTTCATGATGGCTTTCGACCGCTTCTTTTTGCAGGTGCGTTACGGGCAGACAAAAATTTTCCAGTCATCATGGATACTCATCTCTATGCGTTTCCCTTTCAAACCAAAAGCTTATCACTATACCTCAAGCTGTCCTATATCGTACGCATATTTCTACTGCGCTATTTACGCCTATGGCAACCAGTGATAGTTGGGGAATGGAGCACCGTTTTGCCGCAGCACTTTTTTGATACTCGTCCGCAAAATGAACACTTAGATGTACTTGCCCAAAACGCTCTTATGCAACAGCAAGCTTACACACACTGTATCGGTTGGATATATTGGACCTACAAAGCAGAGAAGGGTGGCATGTGGAACCTTCGTTCGCTTGTCGATACAAAAACAATTGTGCTATAGTACCTGTTGTACATTATTAATCAGGCATATCCAGAGTGCAGCGAGAGAACTAGCTCAATGACCTGCCGGCAACCTATTTTGATTAGGTGCCCCTTCTAGCCCTGCGGGAAGATATCGTGAAATCTTTGACTCCTTTTGTCTGACCGCGTGGGCGGAAATATATGCAAAAAGGAGTTTTATTATGCCAAATTATCGAACCGCTGAGTCGGTATCACCCAAACATCCGGATAAAATATGTGATCGCATATCCGATGCCATTCTCGATGCTCATCTCGCCAAAGACCCTAGTGCCCGTGTCGCTATAGACGTTGCAGGTGGTCACGGTACAGTATTTGTCACAGGAGAAGTAACCTCGCGAGCAACTGATATTGACGTCTCTCAAGTCGTTCGTCGTATCGCAGGAGAGGTCGAAGTAATCGAGCGGATTGCCACTCAAAGCCCAGAAATTACACAAGGCGTCGACACTGGTGGAGCGGGCGATCAAGGCATTATGGTTGGCTACGCTACACACGAAACAAAAGAGCGACTGCCGCTTGAAGTCGTGCTCGCTCGCCAACTCAATCAAACACTTTATCAGCGCTGGCCACATGATGGTAAAACACAAGTGACACTACAAGATAATAAAATCGTCTCGGTTGTCGCAAGTTTTCGGCACGCCAAAAAAAATGAACTTGAAGCTGCTACGGTTGAATGGATCAAGTCGCAAAAGCTTGCACACTACATAAGTAGTGGCCGTATTACTAGACATGCTCCAGAGCCAAAGGTGACGCTTCATATCAATCCCGCAGGCGACTGGGATCGGGGCGGCTTTGATGCTGACGCCGGCTTAACCGGCCGTAAGCTTGTCGTCGATAATTACGGACCGCGTATTCCAATCGGCGGCGGTGCATTCAGCGGCAAAGATCCGAGCAAGGTTGATCGCTCGGCGGCCTATGCAGCGCGTAAAATAGCCCTCGATTACCTCAAGCAATTCCAGGCGAAAGAAGTGTTCGTCTATCTAGCTTATGCCATTGGTCACGATCAACCGCTCGAGGCGACGGCCGTAGTCGATGGCAACGAGAGGGTAGTTGAAGGCTACGATCTATCACCACAAGGAATCATTACACTCCTCAATCTAAAGCGTCCGGTCTATGAAGCCACTGCCAGCTATGGCCATTTTGGACACTCAGAATTCGGCTGGGAAAAAACAGACTAGTTCGCAGCGCCACCCTGAAGTACAACATCAATCTCAGCCTGAGTAAGCGCTACCCATGGAGAGCTATCTGCGTTTGACGAAGCAGCCGCAGGACTATCGCCTCTACTCCACCATTTTGCTTGATACGGCACGCCATCAAACAATATACGTACACCAGTATCGTATGCTTCGTCACCAGACCATTCTGGATAAGTGCCTGCAGGTAGAGTAGGTTGCTCGACCGGTTTTTCACCTGGCAGCACCGGACCAATTAGCTCCCATGGCGTTTGATACGCTTGAAGTACGGGGCTATCAGGCACATCGCCCTTTGTCCACCATTTCGCCTGATAAACATTGCCATGCCACACCACTTTTGTACCCTCAAGATACGCACCGACTTCGGTCCAGATTTGATAAGGACTACTTGCCGGATCATCTTTCGTTTGCTTGGTTGATTCGGCATCGTCATTTTTCGTAACAATACCCGCACTCGATGACATATTACCACCGAAACCACTACTCAAAGTATCTGCAAAACTGCCTTTCGGACTCTTTACACCACTACAAGAATCGGACACTTTTTTTACATCGACATAGTTTGAACCGCAAGGCGTATCGCGATTTGCTGACCACATCGACATACGTCCAATGTGTTTTGATTGCGCAAACTTATTTAGCGCTTGTGCATCGTCAACATTAAACACTTCATCCTTAAATTCATTCTGTCCAATCATTGGCGTTGCACCAATTTTTGACCACAAAGTTCCTTCGTTTAAACGAATCCCAGCCTGTTTATATAAAATACCTAGCTGACGGTGGGTCTGCGTCAATGCGGCTTTCGATGCGTCGGCCATGCCTTGGCCTTCTTCGATCGCCTGTCCGTAGTTCATTGTCATAACATTTACACCTGCAAGATCGACATGCTTGAGCAATGCTGCAACTGCATTGGTGCCATCTTCCGTCAACCCCGATGGAATAACCGGTAACGTGACCCAAATAGCCAACTTTTCGTCGCTTGCTCGACGCTCTTGTTGGATCTTCGCGAGCACTTTTGCTCGACGTTCCTGGGCATCCTGCTGCAAACCGGTGCTCTCTAGGTCAAGATCAATTGTATCGATATGATATCGCTCGATAACACTTTTGTAGGCCTGCTCCAGCTTTGCCTCATCGGTGCATTTGACCGCAAGCTCATCGTTGAGCACGCCACCAAACGATACCGCAACATGTCCGCCCTGTTGCTGCAATCGAGCAATACGACGATCAAGATCTAACCTAGCGCTTGCTTGATCGAGAGTATAAGCAGCGCCCCAGCTTGGCGTACAAGGATCGTTTTTTGACGATACAACAAACGACAACATCGCGTCTTTGTGCTTCGTTGAGCCAAGTTGATCAAACGCAAAGGTTGGCGTCGATGTCACATCAACATATGGTGCAAACCATGGCTCATCAGAAATCGTCGACTTATTAGTTTGCCAGTTGAAAATACTCAAGGCACTCACAGCCACAACCACAACAAGGACACTCACACCGAACAACACTCTCCATGGAGAGAGACGACGTGTTTTTATAGCAGCACTCATACTGTTGCCCTCCATTCATTTTCTTCGTGTTCAACAAAAGGCACGTGTCCTTTCTCTTCGCCATGATACAAAACTGCTTGCCAGTTCATTGACTGCTCGGTATTCATTTCTGCAACTGCATGCTTTGGCTTCACATCAACATACATCCAATCGGTGAGGCCGATCCATATATCAATGATAGCGTGACGAATACCTATATAAGATAGAGTTGCCCATGTCGCTAGAATTGCATTGAAAGCAGCAAAAATTGCGTTACCCCAGTTTTGAGCACCGAAATCGCGTACAAATGTCAGGACCGAAAAGGCAATAATAACCATCGGAACAACGACATAGATCAACGGCGCAACCGTATGGCTTTTTACTTTTGGCGTACGCGCAAATGGAATCTTTTTGCCAGTTAAAGCCTGTTGGATAGATTTCAAAACACCTGCCAGCTGGACTGGTAATAGGATAAGATTGAAGCCATAAATCCGAAAGATATCGGTTCGCTTGTAGCCACAATAATGTAGGTCACTGGCCATTGCAATAAAGTATGGTAATGCGGCAAGAAGCACAAGTGGACTCAAAAGACGACTATCATACGGGTAGGCAAGCAGGAATATGAGCCCAAAACTCGCCCATGCAATCGAAGCCATGTAGTTAACGCGTAGTGCAACTTCCAGTACAGAAACAGGGTCATTCTGGCGGGCGCGCTTACGAATCGTTTGCCAAAACTTTGGCATAATCAGCAGTCCGCCATTTGCCCAGCGACGTCGCTGAATCACAAGTGAGCCAAAATCAGGAGGCGTTGCGCTATAGCTCAAACGCTCAGGGTAGTTCACTAGCTCCCAGCCGTGCAGCCCAAGGTCAATACTCGATTCAGTATCTTCAATAACGGTACGGTCTTGAATATATCGTTTTATCTCAAACCCACCAACGGTTTCTTTTTCAACAATATCATCGAGGGCATTTTTACGAATAACAGCGTTTGCACCGACCCAAGAGGTTGCATTAAACTTTGTCATACCTTGATGCAAAATATGCTGAATGTCAGTTGTCGCAGCCGCAAGACGCTCTATGCGCGTCGCTGCACCACGGAAAGAAGAGTAGGGGGTTTGCGTCACAGCAACACGCTCGTTTTCGGGCTGCTCAAGAAAGTGCACCAATCTCAAGCAATATTCTTGTAACAAAATTGAATCTGCATCAAGCGTCAACAAGTAATCACTATCAGGGAATGTTATAGTATGCTTACTCTCGCGATGCGCCGGAATCAGCACAGATCCATCTGGCGTTTCTTCGACACGGTACGAATTACCCATCAAGCCAATATATGAATTCAAGTTCATAGCTTTATTGGCCTCGTGCGACAATGAAGCGTACTGCTTTCGCTCAAAAACCGCCATGTCGGCAGCAAAAGTCCATGCCAGTCGACGATACAGCTGATGTATACGAGCTTCAGGAATTGTCGCATTTTGCTCATAAGATACATGAAGGGCTTTACCTGTTAAGCGCAGGTCGCTCGCAAGTTTTCGATACACTTGATTAATAAAGAAGTGATCGACATGGTCTTCAAGCTTTTCTTTATCAGCTTTTACATTCAACCATTGCGCAGCCCATTCATACGCCTCAATAAGCTCACCAACCTTCGTCTTTAGCTCCAAGGTTGGTCGCACTTTGACGCTTTCATAATCACGAAGCAATGCCGCAAACCTCTCACGTGGCTCTGTCATAAAATTTGTGATCTCGTCTGCAATAGCTCGTGTCTCGGCTAGTTTTGCCACTACATCAGGGTCTGTCGGATGAGGATTATCGTCGACAAGCAACACTACTCGCTTTGATGGATACTCCTGCAGCGCAGCTGAAAGTAGTGTTTTACGTATCACATCAGGCTCTTCGGCATACGATGGTACTAAGACGGTAATAGATGGTTGTTTCTTTGAAAAATATTTCTCAAGTGTCGCACGCGGTGTTCGGAAATGCTTTGCAAAACGCTGTAGCGCACCTTGACGGGCAACAAGATACATCAGTGCAGAAAACGTCAAAAATGTCACGACGATTAGGTAGCTAGCTGCCTCCATAGCGAATCGAAACGTATGAGGACCATAAAAGAACTGGCGAATAATTGTCGTCAAAACATAAATCAACCAAAATACGACTGTCATTACGACCGCAAGACGTGCAAGTGCTATTTTACGAGTCGAAGGACGACTATGGATGCGCGGAAGCGGCTCAAGTCGCTGTTCTGCACCCCATTCTCGTTTCATAGCGAGCTCCGAGAGGGATTTTTTCTTAAATATACGCATGCCGAATACTAGTGTCCTTTCGTGAATACTCACCCCATGCTGCGCATGGGGTGAGTATGAATAACTTTATCTACAACCTATACTTTGTAATACTATAGCATAGATTTATGTTTAATGCAACAATATGTCGTCGTCTATTGACCTGATGCGTATCAAATAAGCTTGTTTTACGGATAGGTTTGCATCATAATAGCGTTTAAGCTTGCTAAAACAGCACTTAAAGGGGAGGCGTCCAATAAAACCCATACTGCTCACTCCGTTTTGGCATCGCCGTTTGTGTGAGGCGATTGGTTTCATTTGCCTTATTCTTATCACGCTATACGCATGGTTGATGCTTGTCGGCTTCAATGACATCAGCGCCAACGTATTCGTTCCGACAAGCGTCGTGCTCTATGCGCTCGGTGGCGTTGCCCTCGCAATTACTTCGTATTTTCTCAAGAAACCAGGTGCCCGCAATAATACTATTTATGGCGCATACTGGCTCATGATTATGGGTGCAGGCACATTGACGTTTGAAACAGGTATGTCTGCGTCGCCTTTTTTTGGTCTTTGGCTTATTACGGCTGTTTTTGCTGGTATTTTTGGCAAATGGACAATCATCATTCTTTTAGCACTCAACCTTGGCTATGGCGCACATCTTTATCTTATCGACGATCTTACAACCTATAACTTTTTTGCCGTCGTATTCGGTGGCGCGCCACCACTGATTGTGAGTTATATTTTGTGGCACGGTCGTTCGAAAAACGAAAAAATTAAAGAAAAGGCCTACTACGACATCGCCAATGAGCTTAGTGAAGTTGCCAATAAATCCGAAGCGGTCATCGACGCCATTAGCGATGGTGTAATTGCGGTAAATAACCAAGGTCAAATTGATCTTATCAATCCAGCAGCTCAACGGTTCGTTGGCTGGAAACAACAGGACGCTCTCGGCCTACAGTACAAGTCCGTCCTTCAGCTACTCAACGCTAACGGACATGGAGTCGATAAATCGACCGACCCCGTGCTTAGCACCCTCACGACCAACCAGCCTATTCGCAAAACCGACTTACAAATCCAAACAAGCTCAGGCAAAAAGGTAAGTAGTGAGCTCATTGTCTCGCCAATTGGACGACTTGGTTCGGGAGCAATCGTCGTTTTTCGCGATATCACAAAAGACCAAGAAGAAGAAAGATCACGTACCGAGTTCATCAGTACGGCAAGTCATGAAATGCGTACTCCGGTTGCGTCTATCGAAGGCTATCTAGGCCTGGCACTGAACCCAGCGACAGCCACGATCGATGAAAAGGCCAGGACATATATCACAAAAGCGCACGAAGCCGCCGAGCACCTAGGTCATCTCTTTCAAGATCTTCTTGATGTCACCAAAGCAGATGACGGACGCCTCTCTAGTAACCCGAGCGTCATTGACACCGTTCATTTTACCGAAAGTATTGTCGATAGCCTCAATCAAAAGGCTATAGAAAAAAATCTCCGCCTCTTTTATAAACCAAACACTGCCGCAGACGAAACAATTACTGGTGGCGGCCTTCGTAATCTTGCGCCTGTTTTTTATGTTAATGTCGACAAAGATCATCTCCGCGAGGTAATTGCTAATTTGGTAGAAAACGGCATCAAGTACACTCGAGAGGGTCAGATCGTGGTCGACGTACAGGGCAATCATGACCATGTTATTATCAGTATTACTGATAGCGGAATCGGCATCCCAGCAGAAGATGTTTCGCATTTATTCCAAAAGTTTTATCGCGTCGACAACAGCGATACCCGCGAAATCGGTGGCACTGGCTTAGGACTCTATCTTTGCCGCAAACTTGTTGAGGCTATGGGTGGTCGCATCTGGGTGGAGAGTGAGTACAAAAAAGGATCGACTTTCTTCATCGAACTGCCACGCATGACCCATGAGGAAGCACAGCGTCTTATCGAAGCAGCGGCAGCCCAGCCGTCTCCTGTAGAATCACGTAAATACGTCAATACCGAGCAGTTAGAAAGCACCCCGGAGGAGCAAGCGACTGCACTTGCCACTCCAATCGTCACAAGTCGAGTCGCTCCTATTTCATTGGCACCCGAACAAACAACAAACACTCCTCCTGAAGTAGCTGACCCGCTTATGCAAACACCGCAGCCAGGTCCGGCGGCTCCGACGCCACCAATTGCGCCGTCGCCTCAAACGGTTATCTCGCCACCACAGCAAGGTGCCACTATCTTGCCGCCTGAGATGCAGGCAAAGCTAGAAGCCGCAAAACAACGCACAGCAGCCGCAGAGCAATCCGCACCAGGTGCAAGATCGCAGGCAACTGGGCAGATTATCGTGCCAGACCGCTAAAACCATAAGAGGTATGGCTTTTGCAAAAATAGTTTAGTAGAATAGGGGTAATATGACAAAAATACTATTAGTAGAAGACGACAAAAGTTTGCGCGAAATTTATGGCGTTCGCCTTCTTGCCGAAGGATACGATATTGTATCTGCAGGTGACGGCGAAGATGCGCTCGCCATGGCAATAAAAGAGCGTCCACAGCTTATCATTAGCGATGTTATGATGCCAAAAATCAGCGGTTTTGATATGCTCGACATACTACGAAGCACCACCGAGACTCGCGACATCAAAGTTATTATGATGACCGCGCTATCGAGCGAAGACCAGCGCCAGCGAGGCGAACAGCTTGGTGCAGATCGCTATCTTGTAAAGTCTCAAGTAGGTATCGAAGATGTCGTTCGCATGGTTCACGAAGTACTTGAAGACACCAGCGGAGAGTCAGCACCTCAGCTCGCACAAGCTACACCGGCAGCCACTCCGGCTCCAGAACCATCGCTTCCTGCCGACGCTCCAGCCGACTCAACAACTACTGATGCAGCGACTACTGCCCCTGGCAATGATGGAGCAGGCCCGTTGCCACCTCAACCAAGCGAATCAACACTACCTCAGCCGACAGCTCCTTTCTCATCACCGCGACCAGCCAATCTAGGCGAGCGGGTTGTTCAACCATTGGAAGATTCGAGCATCGCAGCACCTGTCGAGCCATCAGCACCGATAGCCGACACGACTCCGAGCACAGCATTAGACAATGACGCTGAACTACCAAGCACCACCCCAGAGGAAAGCGCCCAGCTAGCAAATGAACTCCAGGCAACACCTGACCCTATTGCGAGCACCCAAGTCGACGATCCTATCAATAGCGATACTGCTATATCTGCTGACGATTCGACAGCTCCATTCACACCCAACCCTCTGCCAACCCAGGATACAGCTACTCCTGCATTTGACACTCCGGCAGAGAGTCCGATTGCACCGGCTCCGGACTACAGCCAGCAGCTTCAATCTGCCGATGATAATCTTCAGCCACAAACGCCTCCTGCCAACCCAGGCACACCTAATCTATAGGGCAAGCGTGTTATCATAGGTAACAGATGAACGATCAGCAGCCCATTCGGCTCAACAAATTTCTTGCGCTTGCACTCGGCACATCTCGACGACAAGCCGACGAACTTATTGCAAAAAAACGAGTCCGCATCAACGACGAGGTGGCAATTATTGGCGCCCGCGTCACCCCCAGCGACGCTATTGCTGTTGATGGCAAATCAGTTGCACATGACACTGCATACGTCTATTTAACACTTCACAAGCCAGTTGGCTATGTCTGCTCCCGCAAGCAACAGGGAGATAGTCCGACAATCTACGGCTTGCTACCAAGCAAATATCATACTCTAAAACCAGTTGGTCGATTGGACCGCGATAGCAGCGGATTGATATTACTTACCAATGATGGTGATTTTGCGCTCAAGATGACACATCCTCGCTATACCAAGGTAAAACGCTACGAAGTTACACTTGACCACGCCTTAGAGCCGCTACACCATCAAATGATCAGTGATTTTGGCATCAATCTTGAAGACGGCAAAAGCCAGCTTGGCCTCGAACGGATCGATGATGCGCGCCTTGAGTGGGTGGTCACGATGAGCGAAGGGCGCAACCGACAAATTCGTCGCACTTTTGCTGCGCTTGGCTATACCGTCAAGCGGTTACATCGAACGAATCTTGGAGTGTACGCTCTGGCCGATCTAGCTCCGGGAGACCACCGTACTGAGACGCCGTAGCGCCTAGTTTTTTAAGTGCTAGCTGATCAATTGCCACTTCCATCTCTTCGATTTTTGCAGCTACCACCTCGGGAGACGCAACACCTCTATGCTGAGCTATCAAAAAGTCATCGTCTGTCGCTTCTAGCACCATCCTCACATTTGCCGGTAGCCTCATACCCATAGTCAATACCTCGCGACCAAGACGTCGAGCAGCGTCACGAAATTGCTGAGCTACTGCCATTTTTTGCTCATAGTCACTGTGACTCATACTATCTTTTATTATATATTATTTGCTTATGTTTGTCAATGGATACTATATCTGTTATAATTAACTGAAATCTATGGCTTCTCGATTACCAACAGTTGCAATTATCGGCCAAGCGAACGTCGGCAAAAGTTCGCTTTTTAATCGCATGGTGCGCTCACAGCAAGCTATTGTAGCTCGTGAAGCTGGCACGACGCGCGATAACGTCCTCGGCAGGGTAGAGTATAAGTATCATCAATTTTGGCTCGTTGATACAGCAGGACTCAAGGATCCAAACGACGATTTTGAAGCCAGCATCCAAGAGCAGATCACAGAAGCTGCCGAGGCTGCGGACGTCATATTAGTTGTCGTCGATAGCACGCAATATGCCGGCGACGACGATCGATTTGTCGCTAAAAAAGCGCTTCGTAGTAAAAAACCTGTTATTCTTGTCACCAACAAAGCCGACCTCAAGGGTAGCCTCAAAGATGAAGAGTTCCGACGATTGGGCATCAAAACAATCATCCGTACTAGTGCCGAACACAACAGCGGCGTCACAGACGTACTCGATGAAATTGTCGAACATATCCCAGCTATGTCCGAAGAGAAGCCCGATGACATATTGCGAGTCGCACTCATTGGCCGCCCAAATGTCGGCAAAAGTAATTTGTTCAACACTCTTGCTGGCAAGCAACAGGCACTAGTCGCTAATATCGCTGGCACGACACGCGATGTTAATCGTGTGCAAATTCGCTACAGGCAACGTACGGTCGAGCTACTCGATACCGCCGGTGTGCGCCGCCAAGGCAAGCAAGAACAAGGCATCGAAAAATTTTCAGTTCTACGCACTCTCCAAGCAATTGAACAGGCAGACATCTGCCTCCTACTACTTGATGTTAACGAACTAAACGTAGCGCTCGATCAACGTCTTGCAGGTATTATTGCCGACTCTGGCAAAGGCCTTGTTGTCGTGGTGAGCAAATGGGATAGCGTCGAAGACAAAGACGCCTTTACTCGCGACGCATTGGCACCACGCATTAGTCATCACCTCAAATTTGTACCTTGGGCGCCACTGATCTTTACCTCGAGCGTTACCGGACAAAACGTCACCAAGCTATTTGATCTCGCACTTGATATTGAGAAACGCCGCCAACAGCCAACCAAAACTCGTGTTCTCAATGACCTTCTACAGCGCGCTATCCAAAAACATCCTCCAGCTGGGCTCAAAAATACCCATCCAAAGCTTCGCTACATGGTACAGACCGATACTACACCTCCATGGTTTGTCATCCACGGTAGCAACCTCAAGTTTGTTCACTGGAGCTACAAGCGCTACCTAGAGAATCTTATTCGCGAAACCTATGATTATTCTGGTACACCTATCAAATTTAGTTTTCGTGACGAAAAGCAAATTAAGTCAAACAAAGAGCGTGTCGCCAAAGGAATGGCTCCTGTGACGAAAAAATATAAACTAGAGAAAGAAGCTGAGAAAAATCGAGACCGAGCTAAGAAATCTGATCTCTAAGCGCTTGGCGTTTTTGCGCACTGCGAGCAATGTCTTTACGAGTTTTATGCAGTCCACCACCAGTTGTTTTGCGTGTCACTAACTGCTCGCGGCTCAGCCTGAACAAGGATTTCAGTGTCGCATTTGCCTGCAATTTACGCGTTGATCGCTTTGATTTTTTCTTGCGTACCATCTATACCCATCATAAGCGAAATGAATAGTCTATACTAGTAGTGTCATGAAAATTATTCTTGCCCAAGGCAATCCCGGCTCTGAATACGAAAAAACCCGCCACAATGTCGGTTTTTTGGCGCTTGATTTTTATACTCATCAAAAGAACGTTCAATTTCAGCCAAAGACAAAATTTCATGCAGAGATTGCAGAATTAAATATCGATGGAGCAAAGATTCTGCTTGCCAAGCCCACAACTTACTACAATGAGACAGGCGTGACAGCACGAGCACTATCAGACTTTTACAAGGTAGAGGTCACTAATATACTCGTCATTCATGACGATTTGGCATTACCCCTTGGCACACTCCGTACTCGCGAGAAGGGCAGCGACGCTGGCAATAACGGCATCAAGTCGCTCAACGCTCACTTGGGCGAAAACTATGCTCGTATCCGCGTAGGTATATGGAACGAACTAGCAGATCGAGTAGGTGCGACCGATTTTGTCCTATCACGAATGAATACCGAGGAGCAGAAGAAACTACAGGCCGATATATTACCGAAGATCAGCGAGTTGATCGATAGCTTTATCGCAGGCACTCACGCCGCATCTAGCCATAAACTATAAATATATATTTTTGCAAAAAATATGCAATTATATTGCATAATTGTCGCAAAATAGTTTACAGTAGTGACTATGTATAATGATTTCGAACATATCTTACGCCAAGCAGGACAGAGTATCACCAAACCACGCCTTGCTGTGTTTGCAACACTTGCGCAGTCGGACATGCCACTCAAAAACGGTGAAATAGCTCGACGCACACCAAATGTCGATAGAGCCAGCATCTACCGTACGCTGGAGCTATTTGACAAGCTCAATATTACCGAAACTATCACACGAGGCTGGACACCTTACACGGAGCTAGCTGAGCCGTTTCGACCACATCATCACCATATGACCTGCGAAGCCTGTGGAACATCAGAGGAAATCGAAAGCGGCACACTCGAAGATGTCCTGACACTTATTGCCAATCGTCATGATTTCACCCTCACAAAACATATCGTAGAGCTTACCGGCATGTGCAAAACTTGCCAAGGCCAAAAAAGACATGCTTAATGCGTACTGCTGTCAGGATGCTTGTTGTGATCATGATGCACTTCGAGCGACGACTCAGGACTATGCCCGTGCCCATGAAGCCCTGTACTATGCAGTAATGTAATAAGACCGCCCACAAGCGCCACACCGACAAGAAGCGTTGCTGCTTGCTGCATACCGCGTTTATGAGGTTGCTCGTGAATATCTGGAATAATATCGCTAGCTGCAATATAGATAAAGAAGCCGGCAGTCAGTGCCAATACAGGCGCAATCGGCAATTGATACTCAGCACCAAGAAGATATACCGTTACGGCAGTGACGACCGTTGCAACTGCTGTTGCAACATTTGCGAGCAAGACTTTCTTGTCTTTCCATCCGCGCGAGAGCAAGAGGGCAAAAGTACCCAGCTCCTTTGGAATCTCGTGGGCTGAAACAGCAAGGGTTGTCACAAATCCAAGTGCTGGACTCACTACAAATGCAGCACCGATAGCCACGCCATCGATCGCGTTATGCACCATGTCACCAAAAATAATCAACCTTCGTTGACTCTCGTGACGCTGTTCGTCCTGGTTGTCGTGGCCATGATGACGGTGAAACCAACTCGCGCCGCGCTCGAGCATGAAGAACAACAAAAAGCCGCCAAGCGCCCATAATAGCAGCTGCCGCGCATCTCCCAGCTCAAAAGCCTCTGGTAGCAAATCGAAAAATGCGGCGGCAAGCAATGCGCCAGCGCCAAATGGCATCGCCAATGCTATTGCGAACTGACGGCGTTTTTTCGTCGTAAAAATCAATGCCCCACCTAGTAACGATATTGAACTACCTAGCACGATCGCTAGTAGCATATATAATAAATTCTCATCCATATGCTCAGTCTACTCTACACTCATTATTGCTGCAAAAGTGTTGAAATAATTCCTTTTTTTGCGACAATAGCTACTCATTAACCTCTTGAGTACTATCAAGCCGTCGTTTCTCGATGACACTTGAGATCACAGCCGTCATAATAAACACCAGTCCTAGCGATCCTGTCACAACCTCAGGCAGCTCAACGTGATAAAGCTTGATAAGCATCACAATACCTAGTGCCAAAATTGCCCAGTGCGCACCATGCTCAAGATAGCGATACTTGGTCAATGTCCCTGCACGCATAAGATAAATAGTAAGCGAACGCACCCAAAATGCACCGACACCTAAGCCTGCAACAATCAGCAGTACGCTCGTTGTAATCGCAAAAGCACCAATCACGCCATCAAAACTAAACGATGCGTCAAGCACCTCGAGATACATAAACGACGCAAATGCCGCCCAGCCGACGAGCAATCCCGCTTTATTAGTGCTACTAAATTTCTTCTCAAACAACACTGATAGAGAATGAAGGCCAAACTGTAACGCAATACCCAGCAGACTCGACACCAATACCGTCTGCTTGATCGATTCGTCGACAGTAAAATAGAGCAGTGCAGCCACAATGGCCATGACAATCAGTTTGATAAATCGAATCTTGCCCGCACGTGCCATTAATCGCTCGACTGGGCGCAGCCAGTGAACGACTTTGTCATGGTCAAGAAAATAACTAATACCGAGCATCAACAAAAATGTACCACCAAACGCCTCGATAACTGGCGCGGCTTTTTGCAGTTCACCCCCATAGCGCTCAGCGTCATTAAGCGCCATATGCACTACATCCATAAATCCAATGCCAGTTGCCAGCTGTACGATCACAATAGGTAGCGCAAACCGCACGACAAACACCGCAATAAAGATACCTATGGTCAAAAACAGCATCTGCCATAACTTCGACATCCGCACCAAAATTCGGCTATTGATGACTGCGTTATCAAAACTAAATGTCACCTCTAAAATACAAAGTATAGCAAACAGCCACAACGACGACACGCCGCCATAAATTGCTACGATTACCGCAAAAACAAGTGTGATGAATATCGAAAAAGCGAAAATTCGCAATGGGTGAGCTGGATGCATTTATTTATTGTACCGCATCTCCCGCAGCTATCACCATGCAGATTTGCATAAAAATAGTTGGGGGAGACAGAGGAGAAATGAGTCCGCTGCTCCCGAGCATCACTATTGGATCGGCCGCACATCATTCACTCTACGTTTACGACGTGAGCTTGGAGTTAAAATGGATGCCAGTACCAATATAGCGCCATAGAGCACGAAGAGCCGCACGAACCAGTGAGAGCCGTATACATTCTCCATGATCATCAATGGCACGCCAACAACATGGATCGTTGCAATGGCAGACACAATAACCGCTATCGTCGATCGGACGGTCGACTTCCTGTTGAATATATCGAGTGTGCTCAACGCCCATACGAACAATACTGAGAGCATAACACCGATCATGATCGTTGCAATGGCTACCGCGAGACCAAAAAGACTCATGATGCTCCTCTGTTAATGTCCTACGCTTTAGCAGGACGATGTCAATGTAGTGACTCTTCCGCTGAAAGAACCGTTACCTTATAATTATAACATGTTATATCAATATACACAAGGTCTATCTTAGAGATCACCTGATAGATCCAAAAACTAAACTTCTCATTAAATCAAAAGGCGCCAGGTAAGGGTGGGCATCACCTGGCGCCGTTTGACCCTTCAACCCACCCGTGGAAGGGCATAGCGTGACCCACCTCACAACATATGGAGGTCCGCTGGTTAAAGGGGTTAGTAACCGTGCAATCTGCATCAAACTCAAAGAGCTAGTTCAGAAAAGTGGAGGGTAGATACTTTTAAGAAAGATTGCACAGTACCTAACATAAGTTAGAATAGGGGGTATAAGGTGCGATAGATGGACCTTTCGGCCATCAACCATGCTTCATATTAGCACACATTTGACATACTGTCAACACTTTTTGACACAAAACATCATGAAAATCAATAACATACTACCAGATGACAACTCTTACACCCAGATACTATCTAATATTGCGCAAAAACCTAAAAGATTGTACTATCGCGGTGACCTGCCCGTTGAACGCACTCCTACTATTGCAATTGTCGGCACGCGCAAACCATCACGCTATGGTAGTGAGGTAACACATAGCTTTGCCTATGAGCTTGCTCGTCGTGGCATTTTAATCGTCAGTGGCCTTGCGCTCGGTGTCGACGGTCTCGCACACCGTGCAGCGCTCGAGGCGGGAGGTAAAACAATCGCCGTCCTAGCAAATGGTCTCGCCACCATCTATCCTCGCCCTCATGAGCAGCTCGCGCAGTCTATTATCGAAAAGGGCGGGGCAATCATCAGCGAATACGAGCCTAACACTCCGCCAATGCAATTTCGGTTTCTTGAACGCAATCGACTTGTCAGTGGTCTTGCCGATGGTATTCTGATTACCGAAGCTGCCGCACGTAGCGGCACCCTTAGTACCGCAACACACGCCCTCGAACAAGGGAGAGAAGTGTTTGTCATCCCAGGTAATATCACGAGCCCTCTCAGTGCTGGCTGCAATCGACTCATCAGACAAGGCGCAACGCCAGTACTTACCCCAGACGACATCATCGAAATTATCGCCCCTAAACTGGAGCAAAGCCAAATCAAATTAGCGCTTGGTGAAAATCCTCTCCAAACACTTATTATCGAATTGCTCCAACAAGGCCTCCGCGATGGAGATGAACTGCAACACCTAGCCAAAGTGAGTCAAGGTGAGTTTGCGACCGAACTTACACTCATGGAGATTGCGGGCACGATACGTAGCCTTGGTGGCAATCAGTGGACATTGCGCTAACAAGTCATTTCATGGTATAATATGTTAGTCCAAGAGGAACTTGGAGACCGCCATGCGGTCCAATCTTGCCTCTTCGGAAGAAGCTTGGCAGCTGATCAACGAAGGAGTTGATTAAGTCCGGTGTCGGAGACAATTACCGAGAAGATCGAGGTGACTTACAACAAGCGCGGCTTGCTTGAGTTTCATCTCGACAACAACATCACGCATCCCTACATCCATCCGCAAACCCTGAAAAAAGTGTTTGGCCAATCGGCAACACAGAGAGGCTACGTCATCACCGTAGCACCTCCTGCGGAAGATCCGAGGGATTCGCTCACGCAACTGAGATTTATCGATGCATTCAGCAAGATTTTTTCACACGCTGTAGAACTCACGTTCGTCCACCAGATCAAGAAGGAGATGTTCGGTGTCGAAAGCAAACACAGTATCTTCTAGCGAAGATTACGACGCCTACGACTACAACCAAGCGTGCCCGTCAACGCCACCGCCACTAACGTTCCAAGAGCTCGTTAACAAGGTACTCGCACAAAACGGAATCGCACTCTGATCACTCTCGTCCAGCCGCCAAAGCTGCCCACATTCTATACAGGATGTGGGCGCTTTGCTTTTCATAAGTACAAACACAGTTCTTGACATACGCTACAATTTGCATACAATTATCCATTGTGTCATTGTAAAACGAGGCATAAGTAATATATGGCAAAGAATTTAGTAATCGTAGAGAGCCCGGCAAAAGCCAAGACTATCGAGAAGTATCTCGGTAAGGATTTTCATGTGCTCTCAAGCGTTGGCCATATCCGTAGTATCGTCAAAAAGACCAAGGATGGCACGCCACCAATCGACACTAAAGATGGCTTTAAGACACAATACGAAGTAGACCCCGAGAAGAAAAAAGTGATTACCGAGCTCAAAAAAGCGGTAAAAGCTGTTGGCGCTGAAAATGTCTGGCTCGCAACCGATGAGGACCGCGAAGGGGAGGCGATCGCCTGGCATCTTTGTGAAGTTTTGAAACTTGATCCGAAAACGACAAAACGTATCGTGTTTCATGAAATCACAAAAAGCGCTATCGAGGCAGCGATCAAAAACCCACGAACTGTTGATATGAACCTCGTACAGGCACAGCAGGCTCGCCAAATTCTTGATCGTATTGTTGGATTTGAACTTAGTCCGGTAGTCTGGCAAAAAGTACCTGGCGGCAAGTCGGCTGGACGCGTCCAGTCACCAGCTGTTCGCTTACTCGTAGAGCGCGAGCGCGAGATTACTGCATTTGAAGGATCGTCGACATTCAAGGTTATCGCACTCTTTATCCATAAGGGAGAAGAGGTTAAAGCAGAGCTGCCTCAACAATTTAAAACAGAGGCTGAAGCACAGGAGTTTCTCGCAAGCCTTCAAAACGCGCTGTTTACTGTTTCAAACGTCCAAACAAACCCTGGCACACGTAATCCCGCTGCACCTTTCACGACCAGTACGTTGCAACAAACTGCCAACTCACGCCTTGGCTTTGGCTCAAAAGCAACCATGGCGAGCGCTCAGAAGCTCTATCAAGCCGGTAAGATTACTTATATGCGTACCGACAGCACAAATTTGTCTGGCCAGGCCATCGCTGCCGCAAAAGATTACATTACCAATACTTATGGCGTAGAGTATTCGCAAGTTCGTCAGTTTAAAACCAAAAACTCAAGCGCTCAGGAAGCACATGAAGCAATTCGACCTACTGATATGCAGCTCGAACAGGGCAGTACTAATGAATACGATCAAAAGCTCTACAATCTTATTCGCGCTCGCACTCTTGCAAGCCAGATGGCGCCTGCTAAACTCGAAAAAACAACGATTACCATCACTATCAGTACCAATGAAAAGATTTTTGAAGCCAAGGGTGAAGTGATTGTCTTTGACGGCTTTCTCAAAGTGTATGGTACGAACAAGAAAGAGGACGCTATCCTGCCTGCGGTGACTAGCGGAGACACACTATCTCTTAGCGAAGCATCGGCTCGTCAGACTTTCGCCCGCCCACCAGCGCGCTATACCGAAGGCAGCCTTGTCAAAAAACTCGAAGAACTTGGCATTGGTCGTCCGAGCACCTACGCCACGATTATCGATACAGTTCAGACCCGCGGCTATGTCGTCAAGGGAGAGGGGGAAGGAACTGAACGCGAAGCTATCGTTCTGTCATTCAAGGATGACAAGCTCGAGCGTGCAGTTGTCACCGAAAAGACAGGCGCCGACCGCGGCAAGCTCGTACCAACACCATCTGGCGAACTTATCGCAGATTTTCTTGGCGACCATTTTACTCAGGTTGTCGACTACGACTTCACGGCTGGTGTCGAGCAACAATTCGACAAAATCGCTACCGACACACTCGCGCGAAATGACATGCTCAATGAGTTCTACGAACCATTTCATGCCCTTATCGAACAGTCTGGTGGCATCGATCGCAGCACTGTCGGTGCATCACGTACTGTCGGCACAGATCCAAAGACAGGCAAACTCATCATCGCACGCTTTGGTCGGTTTGGTCCTATGCTCCAGCTCGGAGAGACCGAAAGTGAAGATAAACCAAAGTTCGCGCCACTACCAACTGGCGCTAAGATCGAAACCGTCACGCTCGAACAAGCACTTGAAGCTTTCAAATTACCACGTCTTGTAGGACAAACATCCGACGGTCAAGATATCAAAGCTAATATTGGTCGGTTTGGTCCATACATTCAAGTCGGCAAACTCTTTGTCAGCATCAAGCCTCATGATCCACGAGATATTACGCTCGAACAAGCACTTGAATTTTATGCTGAAAAATTAAAATCAGAAGCTGAAAAGAACATTGCTGACTTTGGCGATGGTGTCAAAGTACTCAACGGTCGCTACGGACCATACATCACCGATGGAAAGAAGAACGCGAAGATGCCAAAAGATACCGATCCCAAATCGATCACCCACGAAGAAGCTAAAAAACTACTTGACGAAGCGCCAGCTGCAAAAAAACGCTTTGCTCGCCGTAAGAAATAGCTTCTTAGCTCGCCATTCTCTTGAATTTAAAAAATACTTAAATTTGCTATACTAATAGCATGAGCAATCGGGGGGCGCTAACTCGACAAACACCAGGCTTCACGATCGTGGAACTTCTCATCGTCATCGTTATTATCGGCATTCTAGCAGCGATTGTCACTGCGGCATACAACGGCATTCAGCGCTCTGCTATCATCTCTTCAGCCCGTTCAGATCTGAATAATGTCGTCAAAGTCATGGAGCTGAGCAAAGTCAAAACCGGTGCTTATCCTGACCTTATACCTCCTGACGCAAAAGCATCACCAGGCATCACTCTCAGACTTGTTAAGCATACTGGCGGCTATAGCGGCCTTACGTCTGTACAAAATGGTGTTCTATTTCATAATATTTGCCAGCAACTTATTACCGAAGGCTATGGCACGGCAACCAATCTTGGAGGAGGCACCGAGCAGTACCTTACAGGCTGTCATGTATATAACTACAACCAGCTCCATATCAACGGGTGGCACTCACAACATTTCTCGGTATCTATTGCGCAGACAGATATATATAACTGGTACAACGCCAATGTATCCAATAACGCGTGGAGTATTAATAAAAAAGCATCTCTGTTAGAATTTGCCAGCGAACTCAGTACACGCTTTCTCGCTCTCGGTGGCAGCTTTCCAGTAGTATCGTTCTGGGATAACTGGGCAAACTCAAACAACGGAGGCGTACAGCAGCAACCACTTGCAGCTCCGCGAGCCCCAAGCGATCCCAGTACATTTTGCATTGAAGCCTCACATATTTCACATACCGACATCCTATATCATGTCGACCAGAGCAACCCATCAAAAGAAGGTGCTTGTCCATAAGCATATGCTCTATCCTTAGCGCTATGCCACATACCCACTACACTGTATAGAGCATTGAATCACATCTGCCCAATAAAAAAAGTCCAAAAACACTGTTTACTAAACACGTCTATTTCATGCTATAATTAGTAAAAGCACAGACCCAAAACAAAATGTTTGACATTATAAACAATATGTTTTATAATGGAATTTAAGCTTATAATAACATCCAGTAACTGAGGTGAGGCAGAGAGGACAACCCCAACATGGCGCAAGCGAGCACACAAACCAAAACCAGCGAGACAGTAGTGATTGTCGATGTTGATGGCGCAATTGAGGCAATCCTAGGCGCAATCGATCAGGAGCGTGAACGAGAAATCATTACGCGTCGATTCGGTCTATACGACCGCAAGGAAACTCTTGAACAAATTGGTGAACTATTAGGTATTACTCGTGAGCGCGTGCGTCAGCTCGAAAAAGCCATCCTTATTCGCCTTAAGATAGCGAGCGAAGAGGGTAAACTACCTCAAGTACAAGATATCGAGAAGATTATTGTTCGCCAGCTTAGCGAAATGGGACGCCTTGCAACAGTCGCCGACCTTACTGACGCTCTTTTGGAAAATAGCAAATCAGTTCCTCTTGCACGCGCTCGAGTTGCTTTTATCGCCACGCTTGCACCACACCTTACAACTGTCGACGAAAATGACAATTACCGTGCGGCCGTCTGTATCGCTGAGTACGGTGACGAGAAGAAAATCAGATCACAGATCGATGAAGTCGTCAAAGCTATCAAAAAACATGGCGAACCACTAACTATTGAGCAGCTTCATGACAGTCTAAGCGGCTACGAGCACCCGTCTCATGTCCGTGCGCTTGCAACCGCCAGCAAACACCTATCAAACCTCAAAAATCTCTGGGGTCTCAACAAATGGCCGACTGTTAATCCGAAAAATATCCGCGACAAAATCTACGTTATTCTCTCGGACAATAGCAAGCCAATGCACTTTTCTGAAATCGCTGCCGCTATTAAAGACAGTAGCTTTAGTCGCAAAAATGTCACCACCCAGGCAATTCATAATGAGCTCATCAAAGACAGCCGTTTCGTTCTTATCGGACGCGGCATCTATGCACTCGATAGCTGGGGCTATAGCAAGGGTACTGTCGCCGATACTATCACCGACATCCTTCGCAACTCAAATGAACCGCTTCATCGTGATGAAATCGTCAAACGCGTACTCAAGAATCGACAAGTTAAAGAAACGACAATCTTACTCAACCTACAAAGCAAGCCTCAGTTCAAGCGCGTCGCCAAGGCTACATATACGCTCGCTGAAGAAAAATAAGATTTGCTTGCATGCAAATCCGCTTGGTGGGACAATAGAGGTGTAACATGGAAGTACTCTCGTGGATTATCGGAATACTGCTTTCGTGGTATGTTTGGCTGCCGGTCGTTCTCGTACTTGGCTACTTAACATGGCGCAATTACAAGCGTATTGATGCAATTAAAGCTATCGAAAGCACTCTTCTTGTGCTTGAAATTCCAAGAGCCAATGATAAAAAAGAGCTGGCCGCCGAACAATTATTCGCCAGTCTTCATGGAATCTTGCGCGACAAAGATGAGCTGCGACAAAATGGCGGCATCCAAGAACATCTTAGCTTCGAAATTGCCTCTGTCAATGGACAGATCAGATTTTATGTATGGGTGCCAAAAACACTCCGTAGCTTCGTTGAAGGCCAAATCTACGCCCAATACCCAACTGTTCAGATTCACGAAGCCGACGAAGATTACGTAGCTCATGAGCGCAATCACAGCGTGATCTATACGAGCGAAATGTCGCTCTCGGACAGTGAGTTTCTTCCAATCAAAACCTTCCAAAGTTTTGAGGTTGACCCTCTTGCGGGCATCACAGGCACACTCGCCAAGCTCGAGACCACAGGCGAGGAACTGTGGATTCAAGTACTCGTACGACCTGTAGCCGATAATTGGCATAAATCTACTGAACGCTGGGTAGGTAATGTCAGAAACGGCGGCAGTGGTGGTGGACTTTCGTCTCTCACCAGCGGCCAAGGCTTTGATGCCAAATGGCTATTTAGTGCGCTTGCAGCACTTTGGAAACCACCAGAGCAGGGGAGTGGAGGCAAGCCTGCAGCACCAGAACTATCAGAGCGTACACGCACGCGTATCTCAGAAGCTGAAAAAAAGGCGACCAAGCTTGGCTATCAAGTAAAGATTCGCTTGGCGTATCTTGGTGAAAATCAAACCAATGCCAAGCTACAGATGCAAGCACTTGTAGGTACGTTTAAACAGTTCAACAGCACCAATCTCAATGGTTTTCGCATGACAGGCGCTAGCTTCCGTCAGGAAGATCTCGCAAAATACCGAGCTCGCTTATTTGCGGACAAGGGCTATATCCTCAATATCGAAGAGCTTGCTAGTGTCTTCCACCTGCCACACACCAACGTCGAAACACCAAATATCGTTTGGGCGTCAGCCAAGACAGCAGAGCCGCCATCTAAACTGCCCATTCTTACCGGCAACGATGCCATCGACAACAATATTAGCGCTTTCGGATTGACAAATTTTCGAGGAATCAATCATCAATTTGGCATGCTACGATCCGACCGATCGCGTCATATGTATATCATTGGTCAAACCGGAGCGGGTAAGTCAGGTACTCTCGCACTCCTCGCATTAAGCGACATTTATCACAACCAGGGCTACGCCATCATCGATCCCCACGGCGATTTCGCGATCGACAATATGAAATTCATTCCAGCCGCTCGCATTAAAGATGTTGTTTACTTTAATCCCGCAGATACGGCATTTCCGCTCGGCTTTAACCCGCTAGAAGTCACTGACCCATCAATGAAGTCCAATATTAGCTCCGAGGTGATAGGGGTACTCAAGCGTATGTTTGGCGAAAGCTGGGGACCACGTCTCGAGTATATCCTCCGCTATACCATTCTCGCACTGCTCGATCGCCCCGAAACAACCATGCTCGACATTACACGCATGTTGACTGATAAGAAATTCCGAAAAGAAACGCTTAGCTATTGCAAAGACACTGTTGTTTTGCAGTTTTGGAATGTTGAATTCAATAGCTGGACCGATAAGTTCCAGGCAGAAGCGATTGCGCCCGTTCTCAACAAAGTAGGTGCGTTTACCGCCAATCCTATCATCCGAAATATCATCGGTCAACCAAAATCAACTTTCAATGTTCGCCAGATGATGGACGAGGGCAAGATTCTCATTGTTAATCTTTCTAAAGGACTACTTGGCGAAGATAACTCAAGCATTCTTGGTTCGTTTCTAGTGACAAAAATCCAACTCGCCGCCATGAGTCGTAGTGATATCCCAAACATCGAAGACCGTCGTCCTTTCTATCTCTATGTCGATGAGTTTCAAAACTTTGCGACAGACTCTTTTGCAACTATCTTGTCAGAGGCGCGTAAATACGGTCTCAATCTGACTGTCGCCAACCAATATATTTCACAAATGAGCGAAACAGTGAGGGGGGCAGTGTTTGGAAATGTCGGCACAATGATAAGCTTCCGTGTATCAGCCGATGATGCCCCGATTCTAAGCAAGCAGTTCGAGCCCCAGTTTGAAGCAAACGATTTACTACAGATGCACAATCGTAATTTCATTATCAACATGGTTATTGGTGGTGAAAAAGCGCCCGCCTTCAGTGCCCGTACCCTGCAATTGCCGCCAGCTCAAGCCGATAATTCCGCTACGATCGTTGCCCACACGCGCGAAAACTACAGTCGTCGTCGAGAAGATGTCGAACGATCAATCAACGATCTCATTCAACCACCTGAACAGTTTCAGAAAAAGAAACCTCAGCCACCTCAGTCGCCAGCTCAAGCAGCAAAATGGCCGATTGATCCGAGCGCCAAACCCGCTCAGCCCAACAAGCCCACTATCATTATCGATACTCCCGCTGGCCACGCGGCGCTATCAAACAACAGCGACCAACCTCAATTAGCGCCCCCTCCATCAGCGACAAGTAGCGACGAAGCTCACTCAGAGCCAGGACCAAAAAAGCGACGCTCGCGTTCGCGTCGTAAAAAAACAACCCAGCCAACCGAACACGAGGCGACCTCATCGTCAGAAACTCAAAAACCAACAAACACCCAACTGAAACCGAAGAGTACTTCGACTGAACAAAATGAGGGGCGACGAACACAGCCAACAAGCAAGCCAGCCGAACGTGACTCTACCGTTCTGCGCGTTCGGTAATATTACGATACATCCTCCTCGTACTTTACTGATAATAAAAGTATACTAGGGCTATGAAGAAGTGGTGGATAGCAGCTAGTTTGATCGTGGCACTGATTGCAGTTAGTGCATTGTTACTGCAAGATACCCTGATACGTTCTTTTTTTCAGCCTACAACGTCTCGCATACCAGACGGCAAAATGAGCGGTCGGGCTGTCGAAACGATTGCTACAAACCTAGACACACCGTGGTCACTCGTGCTTCTGCCACACAATGAAACCCTCATTACCGAACGTAGTGGATCGATAAAACGCCTTGGCGTCAATGGCCAGATATATCAAATCGAAGGAGTAGAGGAGACAAGTGAGGGTGGTCTTTTAGGTATCGCGCTGCATCCTCGATTTAGCGAAAATAGCCGAATCTATCTTTACTTCACGACACTACGCAACAACACACTTACAAATCAAGTCGCTAGCTATACGCTCAACAGTACATCTCTCTCAAAACAACAAACTATTCTAGCCAATATTCCTGCTGCCAATAACCACAATGGCGGTACTATTGCTTTTGGACCAGATAACAAGCTTTATATCACTACAGGTGATGCCGCCCAGGGCAATCTAGCCCAAGACACATCATCACTTGCCGGTAAAATCCTTCGTCTCAACGACGATGGCAGTGTCCCTGACGATAATCCGTTCGACAATCTCGTCTGGAGTTATGGCCATCGCAACCCTCAAGGTATTACATGGGACGACAGAGGGCGCCTGTGGTCAGTTGAACATGGGCCGTCAGGAGAGCGCAAAGGTCGTGGCAAAGACGAATTAAATCTTATTGATAAAGGTATCAACTACGGCTGGCCGATTATCGCAGGTGACGAAACAAATACAGGTATGCGTGCACCCGTCATACATTCCGGAGAGGATGAAACCTGGGCGCCCGCTGGCATTGCCTATAGTCATGGCTCACTCTTTTTTGCGGGCCTACGCGGTCAAACACTCTATGAAGCAAGAATTGACGATGATACAGTTGTGCTTTCTCGCCACTTTAGCGGTAAATATGGTCGTCTCCGTGCCGTAACAGCCACAGCCAAACACCTCTATTTCAGCACGTCAAACCAAGATGGGCGCGGCAACCCTCAGGCGGCCGATGACAAAATACTACGCATACGTCGACCGTAACATACACTTAGCGAAACCAATTTAAACTCTTTATATCTGCTATATCCACCTTACCGTCGCTATTCTGATCAGCGAGCAACTTCGCTCGATCGATAATTTCATGATAATCTGGAAACTTCTCTTTTAGCACCTCAAAGTCAGCAACTGTTAGCTTGCCATCACCGTTTGTATCGGCGTGTTGCTGCACTTCACTAAGTAAATCCATGATTCCTCCTATATCTTATTGCTTATCTTGTGTCGAGCTTATGTGGCGTATCGTCATCGACTTCAGTAATTGTATTGTCATGCTGCGGCTTAAATCGTCCTAGTGCAAAAAACCCAAGAGGTGACTTACGACGAGAGGTGAGCTGACGACGCATAAAATCGACAAAAGGCGTTGCGTTACGCGTATAAGCTAGTTTTTGATGAAGCGGACGACCAATCATGCCACCAAGTGATGCGCCAGCTGCAATCGTCAAGGCTACCGCCACAGCCGCAAAAAGCGTACCAAGTGCCTTAGAGAAAAGTGGATCACTTGGCGGATAATTGATGAGCTGCATCAAACCACTATAAAGCATCAATCCAGGCACCAAAGGCACGATCGCTCCTGATATCACACCTACGGATGGCGTATGCCAAAAGCGCGATATAAACGCGGCTGCTAGACCGATCGTCGCGGCTGCTAGACCGGCAGCAGGAATTGCCGATATATCAAAAAAGTTAGTGACATATGAAACGACAGCAACACCAATACCACCGACCGCCCCGACACCTATTACCGCCAAAAGTCTCGTATGACGCGCAAGCGAATAACCAGCAGAAGCTATTACAGCACCTAGTACTTGATAGTAGAGTACATTGGCGACAAGCGGATCAGGCGACACTGCAATCCCAATACCTAACTTACGTGCCGTATACAGGGCGATTAATATACCGACAACAATACCAACCGTCAACATAATCACTTTTGTCAAACGTGCATTTGCCGATACGTAGTACTCTTCGATAGCATCCTGAATAGCACCAACGATGACAAGCCCCGCCACCAACATCACAACACCGCCAACCACTAATAGTGTCGGGTTAATGTCGGCAAAGAACGTCATTCCCGCCTTACCTGCGGCATGTATAGCCGCCGCAACTAACGTAATCGTCATAGCTGCAACAACCTGACGGAAAAAAGCAGGAATACCGTAGCGCGTCAAAAGCGCGAGCAAGCGATCTATCAGAATGCCTATACAAAACGTCGTTACAATCGCACGCAAAGAAGTAGTATACATCAAGGTTACACCCGCTACCAAAGATGCGTTCGCAAACGTTATCACCCACCACGGGTACTGCTTGGGCTGTTCAAGTATGTGCTTGAGCATCTCTTCTGCATTAGTAAGCGTATGATTGCCTTGGCGAATTTCATAGATCAAGCGCTGAATAGCTTGAATTGTGCGATAGTTAGTATCTCGAAGCGTCACTGGCCTTATGAGTGTCAGAGGCTCGCGTTCGATACCGCGTAGCTGAGATAGCATCACTACATTGGAACTAATATCAATATGCACCGGTCGCTTACAGTATGTTTCTGTCACATCGAGAACTTTCGAGACAACACTATTTGCTGACACGCCCATAGAAAGTAGCTGGTCAGCCATTGTCATCGAAAGACGCAACGCACGCATATTGGGTGTTAAGTTTTCGCCAAACTTTTCAATCAGTGGCAACTGCGACAGTCGTTCAGACTCATCAGACTTGTGACGAGCAAAAGGCCAAATGCCCATTTCTATTCTCTCCTTATGCTTGTGTCACCAGTATAGCAATTCTGTTACTAAATTTCTATCAGACGGAGCTTACGGCAAGCGCACGCTCAATCCTAGTCCACCAAATGTCTGGCAGACGTATACAGGCTGATCTGGCGTACTCCTGGCCACGTCATATCGATATCCAAGATCCTCAAACCGATCAAGATGCCTCGTATCTTGCACTCGCTGCTTTATCATCCACCGAGCAAAAGCACCACGAGCCACCTTGGTATGCACTGTCACAAAAGTCGGCTCACCGCTCTTGGGACTCACCGTCAAAAACTTTGGTGTCACGATGCGCACGCTAAGATAGGGGAGTAGTGCTTTTGTATACTCTACCGATGAGACGTTGACGATACAATCCACATCACTTGATACGGCGTTTGCTAATGTATCGCCCCAAAAGTGATAGAGTGACTCGCCACTGGGAAGTCTATAGCCCATCTCTAGGCGATAGGGCAGTATGCCGTCACACGCTCGTAATACGCCATACAAGCCCGACAATATAAACAAGTGCTGGTGCGCATACTGACGATCGTCTATGTCCCATATCTGTGCCTGCAATCCACTATAAATATCACCTACAAACGTATCGATAGCCGCAGCCTGCTGTGAATATGCCGCCGACCAATGACTGTAAAGCGCATGCACCTCGATAGCTTTTCGACGAGACAGCTTCATCAAGTCGGCAAACTCTTCGATAGACAATACCTGTAGTTGCCCCACTAGCTCTTGTGCTTTTGCTATATATTGCGGCTGGTCAAGTGGCTGCGCGTATTCAACTGGCAGTCTCATACTTTTCGACGTATGCAGCAAGGTGAGAATCATTACTTGATAGCAACGAGCTCGATATCAAATACCAAATCACTGTTTGGTGGAATGTTCGGAGCTGGACTCGCTGTGCCATAGGCCATATCAGATGGTATTACCAAACGACGTACGCCACCTACACGCATACCGGGCACGCCTTGTGTCCAGCCTGCAATTACCTGGCTCAGGCCAAACGTCACTGGATTGCCAAAATCATGGCTGCTTTGAAAAATAGTACCGTCACTCACCAGCGCACCCGTGTAGTGCGCCGTAATCGTCGCTCCCTCTGCCACTTCGTCACCAGATCCAACAATTGTGTCGATGATCTGCAACTCGGCTACAGTTGATTGTGGCTCAAAATTAGCCAGCTTTGTTCCCTCAAGTTTTTGTGAATTATCCATACTATCAGTATAACAGACCCCTCAATATCGTCACTTCACGCCTGTAATAGATTATAGAACAAAAATAGAACTATAATATAGACCACAAAGAGGGTAGTTAACAGGGGTGAAATGACGCACTACCCCTGTTATTCCTGCACCCAACAGATACAATCATCGACAAAATATCATTGCACATACAAACAACAATAAATACAAACGCAGCAAAACAAAATATCTCATTTTTAGACCTAAGATACTAATAGGGTACAAGCGCAATAAACATAACAGCAAAAGAGCTTATAACTAAATAAAACAATATAAAAGTCATGGAAAGCATATATATAGAGTCATGAACGAAAGACAGACTTAACGTCGCACAATATACCTTTTACGACATTAAATAGCGAATAGCTAGATGATTCAGCATACGTTGCAAATGAGTGCCAATTCTACCGCAAGGGGAGCTAGACTGTTCATATGTAGTTATCTCTATCGTATAATACAGCTCTTCGTACATATTTTTTTATTTCACCACCACACAGGCCCTTTCTTTGTTTAACTTCCACATAACCCGAGAGTGGTCAGATCGGCCATATCATAATTCACAACATTGCATACAACCTACATGATGCGCATGTTTGACTTTTCCGCACTATGTTTGACATTTATGTTTTCCACAGTTCTCGTATAGTTTTTCACGAATTATTTCCAGTACCCTTTCCCCTCTTTCACCCGCCCTACGTTTTGACATTATTTGACTTTTATAGTTTTATATATGTTTATATAGTTTTTTCAAAAATCAATACCAGACAAAAAAATAGAACAAAAATAGAACTATAGAGCAGAGAGGAAGAGACCTACCCTCTATAGTACGCTTTGCCAGAAACACGAACATCTATATATTCTGGCTTTACACCCTTGCTATCAAAATATCCTATCGCACGCCGTGCATCCTCAAGCTGCTCCCCTACTGGTCGATCAAGGGATAATTTTACTGGATACTCTCGCCCCTCAATCTTGATGTCAATTTGGCGAGTTGTCGCTTCGGGAATCACTGCCTCAATAACTGTCATATCGTACTCGCGACCTATCACTACAGTACGACCGACAAAATTAAGGAAACGCCCACTCACTGCAGCCGCACCACCTTGCTGAGGCACACCGCTATTATCAACAATCTTGACTGATGGCTCTTCGAAATAATTTTTATCAAACACAATACCGGAGTCATCTACATAATGTCGTGCGCTACCGATAGACCAACCAGCCAATGGTTCGCGTAAAGTAAGTACAAAGCGACTCATAGCAAACCCCGCGGAGCCGTCTGGCGTGACAAACTTTACCTCTGGAGCGTAGCGGTGCATATGCGCATTTAATGCATCGTGATCAATCAGAATACGCAAACGCTCAATTGGATGCGCTGCAAAATAATCATCGAGTACTTTTTGGTATCGCTCGCGATCAAGCGACATAACAGCAGATGAAGCAATCGGATACGTGCGAGCTGTAAACTCATACACCAGCCATGCAAGTGACATAGTGGTTACGGTTACGACCACAAATAGACTAACGAGACGACGGCGATGCGCAGCAAGATGATGCGCTTGTGCACGTGGCGACCTCAAATCACCGCCATGTTCATTGGCGCTTCCGATAATTGCCGATGAGCTACCTGTTAATGTACGGTTACGACGAAACAACGACCGGCTGCGCGTCATCTTTTTGACATCATTTTCTCGACCCTCTTGCTGTACCTGTCGACGACGAGGTACATTTGCGGACTTTTTCGTCTTCCAAGCCATTATTCTAGCGACGCCTCTTTGCAACTCTAAGCAATATCGCCGCCATATCAGAAGCAGCATGAGGACGCGCCATTCTATGTAGCCGTTGCGCAAGTTTCTCTCGTATAGTTTTGTTCTTCAAAAGCCCAACGATCGTTTTAGCGAGCGACTTATCTCCGTCATCATCAAAGCGGTTCTCATCGAGCGTCACAACAGCTTGCGCCTCAACATACACCGCAGCATGTTTTACTTGCCACACCAAGCGCTTACTGGGTATCAAAATCGTTGGCTTTGCCATTGCTGCAAGCTCCAATAGCGCTGTTGCCCCTGCTCTTGATACTACAATGTCAGCCGCACCAATCACATCAACTAACCCATGTGAGACAAAATCTTTGAGCTGAAACCGATTATCATCCTGCGGTGTCAAACTACGCATTTCATCGTACTGAGTCGAACCGCTAACCAGATACACATTTGCATGTGGCAATATTGCATGAAGCTGTGTCGCAACAGCATGATTAATCTGTTTTGAACCCTGACCACCGCCAACCACCGCTACTAAAGGTCGTTTAGTATCAAAACCAAGTCTTCTCTTTGCCTCAATTTGCTCTGGTGGTGAAAAGCGCTGATAAGCACTGTCAATTGGAATACCCACATAAGTTGTTTTGGATGTTGGATAATTATAATGGCGTAGTGACACGCCGGTCGCAATAGATTTGGCAATCGGTGCGAGTAGTCGATTTGTTAGTCCCGGATGAGCGTCACTATCATGAATCACAAGAGGTATGCGCAAGAGCCAGGCAGCCCAACCAACTGGCAGGCATACATACCCGCCTTTTGCAAAAATAACATCTGGTCGCCAGACAATAAGTCGAATTAAGCTCTGCACCACGCCAACGCCAACCAAAAAAGCGTCGCGAATATTTGGAAGGACGACAGAAGGAATCGTAAAATGCTGCCACCATTTCAAGTGATGGTATCTCCGAAGCTTACCGGCAATCACGGTCTGCACATACAAATCCTTATCAAAGTCGGCAATTATTTTTTTTGCTTGCGGTGCAAAAGATTTATCACACCAAAAACGCAATTCTACTGTCTGATGTTGCTTTTTTAACTCAGCCATCACGGCAACCACTGGTGTTACGTGACCGCCTGAGCCTCCTCCAACTGATAATACTTGTAATTTTTTCATAATTATTTTTTGCGCCTATTTGTCGTTCCCCTACTCTGCCATGTGGCTGTCGCCGAATCCGTCGTACGCCTACTAGATACAGTATAACGCGAAAGCTGGAAACAAAGACCTAATATTGCTGCAATAAACACCATACTTGTACCACCAAAGCTGAGCAATGGTAATGTAATACCCGTGAGTGGTATTACACCAGTCATCGCGCCTACATTGAGAATAACATGCGATGCAACCCACCCAAACACACCTACCACCAATAGCTTATGGCGCATATCTGGAAGATGTTCGGACACCCTCAGTAATCTCATTAATAATGCCGTAAAAATGGCTAATATCGCTATAAGCCCCACAAAGCCAAATGTCTCTCCCATGACTGCAAAAACAGAATCATTAATGGCTTCTGGTAAGTAGCCTGTTGCCTGTACGCTGTTTCCGATACCTACACCCGTCAAACCTCCTGAGCCAATAGCAATCTTGGCATGTGCGATATGGTATGTCCCGGCGTCAGAAACCGAACCACTATCGCCTGACATAAAGGCAGCAATACGCTCAAGCCGATGTGGCGCCATCAAAATAAACACGACTGTCAGCAGACTCATACCGATACCTAGCAGTAGCCAAGTCCGTAGCTTGAGCCCTGCCATGAAGAGCATTGCTGCTAGAATTGCTGCGACCGTGATGCCAGTACCCATATCTTTTTGCAAAACAATAATAAACAAAAACGCTACACCGACTACAATGCCTAATGGCACCAACGTTTTATCGCGACTATCAATCAAACCTTGTTTTGCACGTACACCTAAAAAACCTGCCGTAAACAGCAATAGTCCAAATTTTACTATCTCTGCCGGCTGTAGGCTTAGGGGTCCCAAATCAAGCCAACGACAAGCACCAAGACTACACTGCACCACCGATTCTACATGAAACACGTTACCTAAAAAGAACACAATCAGGCAAGCTATAAAACCAAGTCCGAGGATTTTGCGAGCATGTTTTTGCAAAAAGCTATATGGTGTTATCGACGCTACCACAAATGCTGCAACCGCTACAAGAATACTTAATGATTGTTTGATAAAAAAATGTGAAGAGCCGTAAAAATCGGTACCATAGGCATTATTGAGCACATGAGCACGCTGAGGTCCGATCGCATATATCATGATTAGCCCAAGCATCATCAGGAGCGCCATGTAAAGCAATATCTGGTAATCAGGTCTGTGTCGTCGAGAGCTCATTGTATCAAGGGTACGACTGCCCCCACCCATAGCACGTCGTCGTGGCTGCATCTAGATGTGACCTCCTGCAAGAGCAAGCAGTACACCTATAAATGATGCGACGACCGCAATCACCCAAAAACGCATTGTGACTTTTGTCTCCGGCCATCCTTGTGCCTCTAGGTGGTGATGGATTGGTGCCGAGATAAAAATTTTACGGCCAAACAATCGCTTCGACATAATCTGCAACAAACTCGAGCCAGCTTCAATCACAAATACGATACCAATAACAGGCAGTAGAAAGAATGAGTTTGTTAGCATTGCCACAACTCCGAGAGAAGTACCTAACGCAAAACTTCCAACATCCCCCATGAAAAAACGAGCAGGATAAATATTAAACCAAAGATATGCGAGCAAAGCTCCAATAACCGTAAAACAAAAACCAGCTAGTAAGAAGTGTCCTTGTAAAAGTGCAATAACACCGAAAGCTCCGTAAGCCGACATAAGTAGCCCGCCCGCAAGACCATCAAGCCCATCACTAATATTGACAGCGTTTCCTGTCGCTACAACTGCAAAAGCAAAGAGCGGAATCATTAACCACCCAATTGCAACATCTCCAATAAATGGCAAATGAACAGCGTTATACCCTAACTTAACTGCAAAATACCAACCAAGACCAAGGCCGAGCGCTGTGATAGCAAAGAACTTTACGCTCGAACGCAGCCCAGCAACACCCTTGCCGTTACCGCGAATATTAATAATATCATCAAGCAAACCAACAACTCCACCCCCAATAAGTGCCGCTAAAGGAAGATATGTTTCAGCTCGATCAAGATTAAACAATAATGTGACGATTGTAATTGCAAGCACTGCGATGATACCGGCCATTGTCGGAATATTGCGCTTAAACTTTGCTTCGTGCAACTTGACGAACACAAGTAGCTTTTCGCCTGTCGTACTCGTATCGCGCTGTTTTTTCCAAAACTTATACTTATAGGCAATCGTCGTGTAGATTGGTGTCAGAAACATCGCCAACACAAATGCGGCGCAGCTCAATAAAAACGTAGCTGTCAGTTCGCTTGTTAGTAGTTCGATAGTCAGTGGTGCTGTCATGTTACCCTTTCGGCTGTAATTTTAGGTAGTCAATCATCCAATTCGATATGTCAGTGAATATAGGCATCGCATGCTTGCCTCCTTCGAGGTTCATTCCCTCTCCGGACACTTGCACCATTATGACATACCGCGGTCGATCATCGCCACCATATCCAAGATATGAACCTATTGTTTGCTCATCGACGTAGCGACCACCTATCAGTGTCTGCGATGTACCTGTTTTGCCACCCACTTCATATCCAGCGCGATCCTTATCCCCATGAAAACGCTTCCTCGCCTCGTACACCATTTCACGCACCGCTTGTGACGTTGCTGGCTGCACGACATCACGCCGGACTACTTCAGGTGCACTTTCATTAAATGTCACATCATCGACATCAACCGTACCTGCGATAACAGTTGGACGATAATACACGCCACCATTGATAGCGGCTGAAAATGCTGCTGCAACTTGCGTCATCGTTACATTCATACCTTGTCCAAAAGACATGGTTGCATACTGCACAGCAGCTCCCGGTACTGATGGGGTCGTTACTGATCCCTGCGCCTCACCCAAAAGCTCAATGCCGGTACGTTTTCCTAGACCAAACCTATCATGAAAATACTCGTACATCACATTTCGAGCCGCTTGATTAATCGAGCCATCTCCTAGCCTCTGTGCAATCGTCACCATACCTGTATTCAGTGAATAGTCCAATGCTCGCTGCATCGTAATCATTCCCGTCTGACCTTTTGTAGCGTTACCGATTTCTTTGTCGCCCACCTTAATCTTGTCAGTATTTACATATGTTGAATCAGCCTGGATAGCACCCCTATCCAATCCGACCGCTACCGTCAACGCTTTGATGACCGATCCCGCTTCGTATGGCACGGCTACAACCGCGTTATTGAATGCTGAAGCGTCTTGTACTCTAAAGTACTCTGCGGGCTTATATGTCGGCATATTTGCCATTGCCATCACCCGACCAGTCTGCGGATCCATCACCATCACACTACCCTGTTTTGCGCCAGATTTCTCCAGTGCAGCCGTGAGCACTTTTTCAGTCTGCGCCTGAATATTACGATCGATCGACAACACGATATTTTCACCATCACGTGCTGGCTGATTGATGTTATCCTTCCCGATCGTCAACGGTACGCCGCTCACATCTGTTACGGACTTCAATAAACCATCCTGACCAACAAGACGATCGTCGAGAGATCCTTCAATACCATACTGGCCCTTACCTTCGGTATTCACAAAACCAAGCGTTTGAGCAGCTAGCCCGCCCTCTGGATAAACACGCTGACTCACCGCCTGAAACCCAATGCCTTTTAAGCTCTCTTTTTTTATAATTTCAGCTTGATGTCGCGTTAGTTTCGTACCAAGTATCTGATAGCGAGTATCTGATTTTGCAAGTAATTTATCGAGGTCAGGTCGTAAATTTCCACCCGCAACCTTACGGATCACTTCTAGTATCTTCTGCTTATCCTCTACCGCTACTGGATCAGCAAATAATGTATAAACTGTCTGATTCATAACGAGCTTGATCGGCTTATCTCCATCAAGCGCATAGATCAAACCTCGTTTGGCTGGTATAACAAGAGGCTTCATATGCTCAGCTTGCGCTTGTGCGACATAGTCGTCGTGCTTAATAATCTGCAAATGAAATAATCGTGCAGCAAAAAGCAACATCACAAATAGCAAAAGACTGCCAAGAACGACTGCCCGACTGCCTTTTTGAAGTGATAGCTGCATAAGCCTCCTTTATCGTACGTAATCTGTCGCAGCTGGTTCGCTCATTGCCTTCGCCACGTTACTTTGTTGCACGTTCTCGAGTGCAGTTAATCGTGCGTTTTCAACTTCCAAATCACTTTTCTGTGTTTCAAGTGCAGCAATCTGACTATCGATTTTTTGCGCTTCATAATCATACCCTGTTGCTCGAGCTGCCTGCGTGACGTAAATAAGCCCTAGGACGGTTATCATTAACGCAATCAAAACTGTATGTGCGACTGTTCCTAGTTTAACAGATGAAACGAAGGCAACAGTATTTTGGTTACGGTTCCAATTTGTGCGCCGACGACTTGTGTATAGTTGAGGTGATGTTTGATATGACATGTGGTGGTGGTCTCGTTTTTATTTTTGTTGTGGTGGTTTAGATTCACGTGACAAATTCTCAATCTGAGAGCATTGGTCACGCAAACCGGCGAGAGTTTCCCCTCGCCTGCTTACGATCGCTTTCTACTTCACGCGGACGATAATTTTTGCGTCGCTTGATTCGTTGCGAACTGGTATATGGATTGGCATTGTGGTGGTGCCCCTTCTTTTTTGTTTTAAATTTTCACTGCGGCGCGCAGCTTGCTGCTTCGCGACCGCGGGTTGTGAACGTCATATAGTGCCCCATCTATCGGCTTTTTGGTCATTATCTGCAGTTCAGCCTCAAAGCCAGCTTTCGCTTGCTCGGTAAAATAGCGTTTGACCAATCGATCTTCCAGGCTATGGAAACTGATGATACCTACTCTGCCCCCTTTGTTTAATAGGCGCGGCAGTAGTGGTAATAGCTCTTCAATTTGCATTAGCTCTTGGTTGACTGCGATACGGAGTGCTTGAAAGGTGCGAGTGGCCGGGTGAATTCTCCCTTTGTAGCCACGGACTTGGCGCTTTATCAGTGCTGCGAGTTCTTCTGTTGTTTGTAGCGGGCGCTCTGCAACGATTGCCGAGGCAATGCGTCGAGATATGCCAATTGGCTCTTCGCCATATTCGCGAATAATACGTACCAGCTCGTCTGTCGAGGCAGTGTTGACCAATTGCTTGGCAGTTACTTCCTGTCGACGATCCATACGCATATCTAGCGGACCGCTATTTGTAAAAGAAAACCCTCGTTCGCCCTGATCGAGCTGTGGTGACGACACCCCCAAATCTGCAAGAACAATGTCGAACTTTTCAGATCGGTCAATCAACTCTTTTGCAGCACCGACAAAATCGGCATGCATCAGTATGACACCTTGATCCTTAAGCCGCGACAACCTGCTTATAGCATAGTCATCACGATCGACAAGTGTAGCACCAGTCTGTACGCCCGTACGAGCCAAGAATGCCTCGGCATGACCGCCATATCCTGCTGTGAGGTCGAGATATCTCTCGCCTGGCTGTGGATTTAGCAAATCAAGCGTTGCATCCAGTAGCACTGGAATGTGCAGATTGTGTGGTGGATGTGCTTCAATACTCATCCTCCCTACTATATCACTAGATTGACAGGAGGACTCATAAGTTATAGATATAAATATCTGACTTATGATTTCGAGATCACCTAACCGATAACAGCGCTTTTTGTTTTTTTGTATGTTTGTTTTTAGTTATAAGTTGTCGATGCCGAGTGTTACTGTGTAACGCATAAAGGCATCGATTGAGAGACTTATGTGTTGTGAGGTGGAGTTTTTTTGGGAGGTGTGTTTTTGAGAAAGGTGCAATGGATCTTTTTTCGCTAATTGTGGTTTCCACATTTTTCCACGCGCTGTTACCAGATAGGTGTTCTCGAGAGTTTTAAATTGTCAAAGAGCAGTAGTGCAACACTATTGGGTAGTATCAGGTCTCATCACCCTCCAGTACGCCCCAGCACGAACAGCTACGAGTTCACGATCAACGCCAGCATATTCTAAAAGATGCTGCTCGATAGTTACTCTACCCTGCTTGTCATCAAGCGACACGCTGGTTTTACCTAGTCGAAAGCGAACATTAACGTCGGCAATGCGTTCGTCAAGTATGCTTCCTTTAAGCTCTGGCTCTACCTGCTCGTTCCAGACATCCTGGGAATACATATGCAGATAGTTACCAAAACCGCGGGTCAATACAACGCCCGACGCGAACTCTTCGCGCAGCTCTGATGGTATCGTCAATCGACGCTTGTCATCTAGCTTGCGTTCAAAGTAATCTACGTTAGACACTATTCTTTCCCCTAGGTGGAGTTGATGATTTGATTTTTTAATTTGTGGTGTTTGTGTTGTTTGCCACTGAGCCTATGATACTACCCACAATTACCCACTACAACCCCCATTTTTGACTTTTCTATAAAAAGACAGCCTTTTATCCACAAATCTGTGGATAAAAGGCTGTTAACTCGATAAGACGCCTATTTAGTGAACAAGAAAGCAGCAACTTCAGCATCGTAGACACTTGTTACCTGTAGCGCAACCCACCCAATCAAGATAAAGAGATTGACTGTCAGCGATACGATCAAGATCGAAATCATCAAATCCTGGTTCGTCTGAGAAAAATTAGCCGCAGCGACTTCCGTGTCTGCTGTCAGTTTTTTTGTTGTAACTTTTTTTGTTTTAATTGCCATGTTTTTATACTAGCATACTATTTATGCTTTGTCAATATTATGATGTTTGTATAAAATCCATCACCTCTGTAAGCGCTGTGAGTCGAATGACATTACTCGGCACGCTCCCCTGCTGAGAAGGTAATTCATGAGCCGAGTCGAGCACCCAATAGCCTCGACTTGGTGCATATGGAAAATCACCAAAACTCACTGCTTTATCATCAATCATCGTGATTACATCGGCTACTCCGCCACCGAACTCAGACGGTAATACAAATGTTTTGTCAGGCTGCTGCCAACTACGCACAAGACGACCTTTTTCTTTATTAGTCATAATAATACGAGGCACATGATTAAAGCCAGCAGCTGCCAGCTTAAGCCGTTGCCATAGCGGATTACCATAGGTGAGAATTCCATAGCGTAAATCATGTGATGCAAAATATGCCAGCAACTCAGCCGCACCAGGCAATAGCATATTCAGCGAATGTGATTCATGGATATACTGCTTCTCGAGTCGCTGCCAATCATGCGACCGACCGCTATCACGCAGCTTGTCGCGTACATAGCCAGCAGTATCAAACGAATCCCCTTGTCGCTTCACATCTTCATCGGCTTTTTTTAACTCTTGTCGCGATATAATCGCGTACTGTTCAACAATCGCAAAAAATACGTCGTTTAGCTTGTCCGTATCAGCAAGCGTGCGATCAAAGTCAACAATGTAAAACTCTCGATCATTGTTCGCGGATGCTATCATATAGCTCAATTATAGCATTTGCTACCGCGTCAGTGTCATGGCGTATCAACGAACGCGTGACTGGCAACACATCCGCAACCTCTCTATCGGCCACGCCTCCCAAAAACGCACCACTAACCGCATGGTACGAATTCTGCCTCAATGTAGCGATATCAGAATCAACTAAATATGCCCCCTCTTGTCTGTAGCGAGCTGCCAAAGCTTCATCTGGCTGCTGATGATTGTACAAAACAGCGTCGAGAAAATTCACACCCGCAAAACGTTCGATCTCATCGGCATGGTCAGCAACTGTAAACCCCTCCGTTTGCCCTCTTTTTGTCACCAAATTTGCAACGTAAATCTTTTTCGCTTTTGATGTGCGCAACGCCTCACCAATACCATCAATCACGAGAAGCGGACCTAGTGACGTATAAAGATCGCCAGGCGCAACCACCACCAAATCTGCCTCGCGAATCGCTGCAAGAGCGAGCGGGTTAGCTCTTGCGAATGGCTCGAGCGATAACGTTGCTTTTCTCGGATCATGCTGAAAATAATCGGCATCAATAACACGCTCACCGTGCAAAATAACACTTGCATCTGGCCACTCTAGCTTTAACCGGACATCGTCAAGAGTGGCAGGTATAACAGTGCCGTTAACGCGCAGTATCTCCGATGCCGTATCAACCGCCTCACTGAAATTACCTGTGACTTTTTCGAGTGCACTAAGCAGTATATTGCCAAATGAATGGCCACGGAATGTACCTTCTTCAAATCGATAGTTAAACAGATCACGTACTTTTGGTGAATCACTTAGCGCAACCAGACACTGGCGAACATCGCCAGGCGGTAGCGCACCCAGTTCATCACGTAGCACCCCTGTGCTGCCGCCGTCATCCGCCATATTAACAAGTGCGGCGATTTGCGAAGTGTGATCTTTAAGCGCCGATAATAATGTAAAACTACCCGTACCGCCACCAATCACAGCAATCTTAAGTTCAGTTGGTGCAAAAGGTTCTTTCATGCATTTCAGTATACCATCTGCTTTGTTGCTATAATAAACATACTTATGTTGCATTTCATTTTACGTTCGCTCTGGCGACTAATTATATTCATGCTCGGCGTCGGTGCGTTTTATATTATCAGCACCACACTTTGGCCCGACTCTGGCAGCCAGACAGCAGCTTTTGCTACACTTCTTATCACCTACTGTCTCATGGCCTACGTTGTTATCCCCAATCTTATGCGACTTTTTCATATCTTTTCCCGACCAGACCATATTCCACTTTATGTCACAACAGGAGATGGCTGGCCATCTGATCCAGTTACGTTGGCGGTCGTTGCCAAGAACAAATCACACCTCACTCGAGCCATGAAACGAGCGGGCTGGCACGTCGCAGACCCCTTAACGCTCCGTAATGGATTTCGTGAGCTTATTTCTATTATCTTTAATACTTCATATCCAGAGGCACCTCTATCGAATCTTTACCTTTTCGATCGCCCGCACGATATCGGTTTTGAAATCCCCACTAATAACGCAGGAAGTGCTCGCACTCGACACCATGTGCGTTTTTGGCGACTAGAAAAGCCACGCACAGAAACACGAAACGCCAAGCACTACGACTTTTGGAGCGATAAACTGAAGCATCTTCTGGGAGTAAAGCGTGTCATATGGATTGGTGCAGCCACCGAGGAAACTCATGCTATCGACATACAGTGGCGCACCGGCAGACTCACTCATGGCGGCAGTCATGACTCGGATAAAGAACGGGATTTTATTATCAATTCACTCCGGCAAGCAGGGTATGTCAAGAATGTCAGTACGGGCGAGCCTGGAGAGTCACTCAAGTTTCGAGGACAGCAGTTTCGTACATTTTATATCACAGATGGTGGCATCAAAATCGTTCACCTTCGTACCCTTGCACACAAGTAAGACTATTCTACTGTATCTTCGCCAAAATGCTTCTGGAGGCGCATAGTAATACTGCCTTCGTGTCGACCAAGCTTTTTACTAAGCTCGGCAACCGATGCACCATTTTGAAATTCTTGCTTCAAGGTATCATCATCGCTTTTTTCCCACGGCATATATGCTTTGGGGTATGTTTCACGCATTTTTGCAATCTTATCCTTCCAGGTACCAGCAGTAGCTTTTTTTGAGGGCACGTCGGGTTCGTCCGCTCGCTTTACGGCTTGCTCTTCCAAGTGTACAAATCTTTTGCGATCAACCATTGTGCGCGTTAAAAGCTGCTCGTTGATTAAAAGCGCATCCTGGCTAACCTGTAACGCCATGCGATTAATACCAGCAAGATATAGATTCTCGAGATTGCGCACACGACTGAGCGCCACATAGCCCATACCTTCGACAAATGCTCGACGCAAATCAATACGCGCAGCATCAAGCGTCATGCCTTGTGACTTATGGACAGTGATTGCCCACGCAAGGCGCAGCGGAACTTGTGTAACACTGGCACGCTTCTTGTCTCCATCGCGAAGCTCCCACGTCTCTGGGATCATCGTCATTGTTCTACCACTACGAAACTCAACAATTGGATAATTCGTCATAGGGTCAAAATCGATAACTGTGCCTAAGCTGCCATTCACGTACTTCCGATCAGTTGCATTTTTGACAGCCATTACCAAAGCTCCTTGCTTGAGCTTTAACTCCGCTGGCGCCAATACCGAACGTTGCAAGTTTTCTACATAGTTTGCCGAACCCGTTGTCGACTGCTCGTATGTTATCTCATCACCATCAAGCGAACGTAATTTTGTTTGATTAATAGCATCAACATCAGCATTAGTCGTGTGAAGCTCAGTCAAGTCATCTTCCGGCGGCGATACTTCAGTACGAGCAAGTAGCTGCTCGGCGTGATGCCGTCGCACATCCCCACTCCTCAGTGCACTGAGAATAGCCAGTAATGTTTTATCGTCTTGCCGATGCTGCTCTTCAAGATAGCAGATGACCGGATCAAGCTCTCGCCACGCATTGCCGTGCACGACAAAACCACCAGCTCGTCCATCACCACGATTAACTGGCGGTAGTTGAAAAAAGTCTCCAGACAAAATCACCTGAATGCCACCAAAAGGCATGTCTGGCTGCTTCCGCACCAATCGACAAGCCATATCAACCATATCTAAACGATAATCATGGAGCATACTAATCTCATCAATAATCAGTATGTTTGTTTTTTCAATAATCTCACGACGGCCCTTACTAATATGCTCAGCAAAACCACTCGGTAGCTCATCGGCCACACCAATACCAGACCATGCATGTATTGTCGTACCGCCAAGATGCGTTGCGGCCAACCCTGTCGTTGCGGTTACCGACACATGTTTTCCCTCAGCACGACTAAGTCGTATAAACTGATTCAATACAAAAGTTTTACCCGACCCAGCAGGTCCGGTCAGCAGAATATTTTCTCCTGCTAACATAATTTCTAACGCAAGCCCTTGATTCACTTGCCCATTATATCATTGCCACGAGTCGATATTTTGCTTATGCTTAGTTATATGAAGCATTTGCAGCGTGGTTACACACTTGTTGAGCTACTTATTATTGTTGTCGTTCTTACTATCCTTGCTTCAATAGCCATAGTTGGTTGGGAAGGCGTTTCTGCTCTGTCACGCGATCGAGCACGCGAACAAGATACGCGCCAGTGGTCTTCAACATTTGACATCTACCGAAGTCGGTTTGTTGTTCACCCCATAATGCCGACAATCAATGGTGGCGCCGGCGCAATCACACGCTGCCTTGGCTCACCATCGTCGTTTCCCAATGGTCGGTGCGGTCAGTATAAGATATCGGATTCTGCCAAAAGCTTTCTTGCCAGCAATTCTTCTGGCCTTGAGTCCGAAGTAGGCAAAGTTGGCAATATGCCGACAAATTCCAATGAAACACTTCGTGATACGCTCGTAGGTCCAATACTCTACACCGTCAAAAACGTCAGCGGTACCATAACAACAGTCGATACTATGTTCATCAACTTCTTTGAACTAGGCTGCCCTGAAGATGACTTTGTTGACATAACAACTAACCCCACTGTAGCCAACGGCGTGCTAAATGACCTACCTGCTGCGCTCAAGACTGGCAATAACGTACACGCCTGTGCTATCGTCAACAGCTTCAGCTTTGATCCAACGAGCTAAAGAACATTTTGAATATAGTTCAGTATTTCTTATTGAATACCATTATCGCGCGGGTGTTGCACGTCAGGATTTTGAGGTGACTGGGGCATCGGCGGCACTGGTGGCACACCCGGTTGCTGCTGCGAAGGATACGTGGGCGGATACTGACTGTGTGGTAGTTGCATATTTTTTAGCTGCGCGGTTTTACGGCGCTTTATAACTACAAAGACAATACCGCCTACGACAACGCTGCCTACAAGCACACCGACGATGACAACCATCGCACCATTGCCACTTACTGTATTCGCTTCAATTATTTCTTCCTCTGGATAAACGATAGTTGCTTTTCCGTCGAGTCGTGCCGTTGCATACACCCAATTATCGATATATCGAGCATTACCCCAAGATACCTCGCCATATGCCCAACCATGCACTCCCCCAGTACTCTCAGGGCACTCTCTACCATCTATCAGTTGCGGCATGAGAGCTGCTCCAATCGGAGTAAGTTCAGTATCATTCCAACACACCCGTGTAGTCGGCGCATTCTCACCATTAAGTCTCGTTAACTCAATTCCTCCTGAGCGCACCTCGACGTCTGTTGCTACAAAATGGATCTCAGCTACTCGTGCAATCTCTACCTTGACTCCAATCGGCTGTGATGGTGGTATGATCTGTCCTGATTTATCAACACCATCAAACACTACACTCTGTAAGCCATTTGATAGTCGCTGCATATGCTGATGAAGTGTTACGTCATTCTGGCCATCGAAACTACCATCATTATCGACATCGATCTTCACCTGGTACTGACCTACAAAATGACGCAAATAATACGAGATCTTACCCGACTGCTGATCAGTAGAATCGTCTGATATAAAGTGCAACTCACTGACTGCCGGACGTTTAATCGTTGGCCTAATCCACTCAGCCTTGCCGTCCCAACGCTTAGCTTGAGCTGGTAGTTCACCTGCCGGCTCCTCAAAGAAGAGCTTGTACGTACTACCACACTCGCCATATGCAGGGGACAATTTCGTATTACTTACTTCTGCGCTTTGATACGCAGACTCACATGTCTTGTTTTTACGCAGCCCTACTCCATCGGCTGCTAGCATTGAAATCTGCCCATTATAGCCTCGTGATGTCGCTTTATAAATATAGCCATCCTCGCTGACATAATAGTGCTCGAGATCGGTATTATACTGTACTTCAGGTGGTTGCCGCAGCGCATACTGCTCAGTCCAAACACGCCCTTTTCTTTCGCCTTCACTTGATTTTACCGTAACATCCCAAGAAAATAAGTTCTTACCCCATCTGACACTAGGCGCTACTTCTTCGAATACGGCCGCTGATTCGGGTGGTGTAAATTGGATTTTCCATACACCCGTTTGCGCAACCTTAATGCCTGCAAACCGACAACCCTGCCCTAAAGCAACGTCTCTGGCAGCTACACATTTTTGCTGCTCCATACCAGGACCATCAATCGTAATCGTCACGTCACCCTGCACAGTGAAAATCATCTCCGAGTGTGCAGCGCGCAAAAAAGATACATCGACTGTCTCGCCCGCTCGCACATAGGCATAAAATGTATTATCGCCACCGATAAACTGCTTCCCGTCAGCCGAAACCGCCCATGCTGGCACTGCAGTCACTACGGCACCTACCACACCAAACACGATCGCCCAGAATATCCGTTTCATACTGCTTCTAGCATAACGGTGAATGTATAAAAAATAAAGCTTATGATTGTTCGGCGTAGCGCCACTCGTCAAGCTTTAGCTCACGCGCCCGATTCGCCCATTCATCTGCCATCTCATTGCCTTCGTCACCTTCATGTCCTCGCACCCAGTTGAGCGTTGCGCGCGATGATTGATAAAGTGGATAAACATCGCGAACAATATCAAGATTCTTGATTTCGCCACCTTTTTTCTTCCAGCCTTTTTGCTCCCAGCCTATAGCCCACTTAGTGATGACATTAATCCAAAATTCGCTATCAGTAAAGATTTGACACTCTTCGCCTTTTGCATCCTGCAAAGCCGCCTTGATCGCCAAGCCCTCCATGCGAATATTTGTTGTTTCCGCTCCAGGCTCTCCGCCTATAATATGCGGCTTACCGTTACGTATTACGGCAAACCCACCCGGGCCAGGATTTGGACTGGCACTACCATCTGTATAATAAACTATCATTAGTCCGAGTATATCATGCGATGTCTTCAAGATGCTTCATCATGACATCGTAGCCATCAGTTACTTCACTACTACGATCGACCCCAATCTCGCTAAGCGCTTGCCACAATTCGCTCACTACAGCCTCGTAGTCAGCCTCTTCGCTCGTCATCTTTTCTGCCTCGACAAATTCACCTAGGCTCTCAACATTGTCTAGACAAATTTCCACATCACCAATTTTTGCCTTGCGACGTGTTTTTGTGATATCCGAATACGGCACGAATCCACTATGAAGAATAATCTGTCGAAGTTCATCGGCGTCAACAACAGCTGTTTCATGCTCGATACTATCGAGCTGATTTGTGATCGATTTCTTCAGTGTAAAGGTGTGTGTTTTTTCATTGTTTTTTGTTTCCGTACGAATCCGCAACCACGGCTCACTGTTGTTATCGTCGCCTGCCACCCCAGGCAAACCAAAAACTTCATCGCGCTGATGAACCAAGTCGCTCACCTTTGCGCCGTGCGCTTCAAGCCGAGCTATCACACTTTCTATCGATTCGACTCGTGCTTTTACTTCGATTTCTCTCATTTCACTCCTTAGTGTTAGCGAGCAAACACATTACTACTGAACATAATTATACAGCAGCAGCGCCTAGCTCTTTTTCAGAAATACACTATTTAGCAACTGGAACGCTTGGCTAATATCTTTCTCATAAAGGATGATGCTGTGTTCGGTTGGACTAGTCATATGCTCCACGACGGCAATCTTGCGCGAGGCCAGACGCTCAAGCACTCGATATGACTGTCCTGGAAGGTTAATCGTTTCGATGCCCACCTGTATCGTTAAACTCGCAAGCCCATCTATCTGGGCTATTGGCACGATACTTCCAAAATGCCCCTTCACTATATCGACAAGTGATGAATCAATAATGATAGTGATTTCCGCCAAACCTATGGTCGAAACAAAAAATGATGCGTTTTTGATTGAATCTAATAAATTGAGCGTCGCCATCCGCTCCTGCACTTCAGTCGTTTTACTATACGCAACCTCCACAAGTTTCGACCTGCTGGTGATATTGAGAATCTGCAAATCTCCAACCAATGGCGGGCTCTGCTGCAGCCTCCGCCCATAGCGAGACAACGCCATGACAATGCTACTTCGGTTTTTGATTTCTTTTTTAGTGACTTCCTCCACCTCGTGATGGATAGTCTTCGCATAGGCAGATATATTCAACAAGCCCTCTTGCAAGCCTTTTCGTGCAAATTCAGAGTTTTCCACTACCTGTGCAACGGCAGTCATAACAGATGTCATAGTTATAATTGTAACAAAAAGTTAAATGTGTAACAAATTTGCTGCGTACCCAACAGAAAGTAGCCCCTTCCCTAAAGCAATAAAGAAGCTGTCAGCTTGCTGCCTATTCACACACTGCAGCAAAAAGACCTACGCTCGGAGACGCACTGCATCAAGCTCTTTGGCGTCGTCATTTGGGTCAGCCCATACAGCTTCAAAATCATCCCATGAAACAAAACGATTCTCTACTGGAGGCAAACCGGGGTCATGAATATATACACCATCTTCGCTGTAGTTGGTGATAACAACCGCGTGTCCAATATAGCCGTCCTTGCCATTAAGCCTTGATAGATTCACACACGCTCGAAGAAGATAGCCTTCATCTAGGTATCGCCGTATATCTCCTTGATCTGGAATCCGTTTTTGGATAATCGTCTCTGCCTCAAGTAGCTTTTTAACCCGTTCCACTTCTGCGGGGATATTTGTATGTTTGATCTGCCACCGACCCACCTCTTCACCTGCTGCGTGCAGTAAGTACTCTTCTGGGTTCAGAGAAAAAGCATGGTAGTCAAAACGTGTGATATGTTTTACATCGTAGCCATGCTCTTTTAGCCAAACGAGGCTTGCATTCGCCCAAGTACCCTTACCTTCTTCAAATCCAACTATTCCCGCCCATTCACTCAAAGGCGTAGCAAATGACGGGTCAAATGCCCGAATAATCATCATAAAAGACACTGGCAAGCAGTGAATATTATCAGGCGTGTTGCTAATAAATGGGACTCTCATGTTTTGTCTTTTTTATGCTTATCAATACGAAGTTTCATTCATCATATCACAGCACCAATGAAAACAAGCCTCGATTGATAAAATAGTATCTTATCTAGTGATTGTACTGATTGAGCTTGAGCTAAAGCTCTTCAATCTTCACACGTTTTTGCAGAGTCGTATCGCGATCACGTATCGTGACATCGTTGCTCTCTAGCGAATCAAAATCAATGACAACGCAGTACGGTGTACCTATCTCGTCCTGGCGGCGATAACGTTTTCCTATATTGCCGTTATCGTCCCACATGACATTCCCGTGCTTTTTCTTGAGTAGCGCATATACTTCACGCGCTTTTGCGACCAGCTCTGGCTTGTTCTTGAGGAGCGGCGATACACAGTATTTGATCGGTGCTAGGTGTTCTGGGAACTTCATGACAATGCGCTTCTCGCCGTTTACCTCATCTTCGGTATACGCAGCGCTGAGCACAGCCATCACAACACGCTCAACACCAAACGACGGCTCTATAACATGAGGAACAAATTTGGTGTTCGTACCTTTTATCGTATACTCCATGTTTTTGCCGGCATTATTCTGGATATTCATCAGATCAAAATCAGTACGATATGCAATACCAAGCAGCTCTTCTTTGCCGATCGGAAAATCATACTCAATATCAATTGTGCGCTTGCTGTAATGCGCACGGTCAGACTCTGGAACCTCTAATTCGTGTACTTTATTCTTTGGCAAACCGAGCGCATTTAAAAACGCATGAGTGTCTGCAAGAAGCGCGTCAAATGATTCTTGCCATTTATCTGGATTAACAAAATACTCAATCTCCATTTGCTCAAACTCACGACTTCGAAATATAAAATCACGTGGGCTTATTTCATTACGAAATGCTTTACCCTGCTGCGCCAAACCAAACGGCAAGTCTGGATAAAAACTATCGAGAACATTTTTATAATTCGTAAAAATGCCTTGAGCTGTCTCTGGACGAAGATAGCTAACCGAGGAATCGTCCTGCGCAGCTCCTACGTGGGTTGTAAACATCATATTGAAGGTGCGCGACTTACTAAGCGGATTACCGTCTGGACTCTTGATGTCATTTGCTGCAATCGCCTCGTCCATTTCTGCCATTGTCATACCTTCAGGGTCGACACCATTATCTTTGAGAATATGATCGGTACGAAATCGTCTTTTATTGACCGTGTCTTCGCAAAGTGGATCGACAAACGTATCGACATGTCCGCTCGCCTGCCAAACTTTCTGATTCATCAAGATTGCAGCGTCGATACCATACATATCTTCGCGATCATCGACAAACATCTTCCACCATAGCTGCATAATATTGCGCTTAAGCGCCAGTCCAAGCGGACCATAATCCCATGTACCGCTCAGTCCGCCATAGACATCTGATCCCGGATAAATAAACCCGCGACGTTTTGCAAGACTAACGATATTCTCCATTGCGACATTTTTCTCTGTTTTATTACTCATAATTACTGTTGATTATACCATGTTTGATTAAATGTTTATAATATTATAATATATACATAGACATACCTATCCAAGGAGTAACCATGTCAAGCATAAGGCCAACCGACAGGTCATCCACACGCACGTCGGAGCTCTTTAAAGAACGGAATGAGATACTGCGATGGACACTCGATGGCAAACCGCCTCGTACAGACCTGTTTCGACTCATCACTGGCGGCATCGGTGAGCTGCCCCCACTAGAAAGAAGAGAGTGCATCCATGAGCTCTTCCTCGAGATGGCTACAGCGGTCACCTGGCTAAAAGGGTCAAAAAAGCTCAGCGAGCTTTGCTATATGAAGCTCACAGGACAGGATAAGGTACTTCCGACATTCTCGGTTGCAAACCACCCTAAAATACGGCGCCATCTCGGACTAGATCCTGCGCCAAAAATCCCATGGCGCAGGATTTTATTCGGAGACTAAAGCAGCTCACCAGATCCGACTGCAGTATCTCAACATCCTAACACCCCATCCTCAATAGATGCCTCCACGGCCTTGAGTGTGGGGTGCATCTTATTTCAAGACTCTTTCGAGTGCCGCATGTCGACGAGCAACATCAAGACATTCAGCCAAATACGACTCCATACCGCCAACCTGCAAGATAACGTTGAGGGGCTTTGAGCCTACAAGACGCAAGATTTTGATATGCTCCGCCGTCACACTACCTCGAATATCTTCGACAAACGCCTTTTCGGTGCTGTCGTAACGATAGGCCGTCTCTGCTTTTAGCTTCTCTCCCTTGACGTCTCGAGTCACACTCAGCTCCTCGCCAAGCAATACACTTACTCGCACATAAAACCACGTCTGGATAAGTGGTAGCGGCACGCTCAAAACATCAAGTCCAGCAAGTACCTCGGCAGCGATATCGTACCAAGCGACTTCGTCTAGGTCATTGCTCATCTTAGCAATCTGAGCTAGTGTTTCGTACGCAAACTGCGTCCTATCGTAGTCTTCGAGGATATGTCGATAAAATGCCACTAGCCGGGCTGACATCAGTACACCCAAGTCACCTCTGCCACGTCCAATGACAACATCGCACACCGCAAACAACTCGATACCACCAGCAAGTTTTGATTTTTCTTTGCGCACACCACGCGCCATCACACTCATACGTCCATCGGGTGTCAGTAAGTCTAGTATGCGATCTGCCTCACCGTAATTTGTCCGTCGCAACACAACTGCGCGCGTACGATGAGTACCCGCTTTCATGCGAGAACGCTCCGAACAGCCGCCACGAGATCCTGCGGCTTCACTGTCGTCGCATCCAAAAGGCGGCGAACCCCATATGGCTCCAACTCATCAGCCGTAAGAGATAATTGCGCACTACCATAAACGACAACCGGTGTTCTGGCAGTATCAACATAGCTCTGTAATTCATGTAGTAGGCCAATACCACTCGCGCCACTCAGTAATAGGCTCATAATAACAACCGAGGGCTTTTCGCTATCAATTAAATCAATCGCACTATACACATTCGAGGTCAATATTGGCATAAAACCTTCTTGACGCAACACTCGCTCAAATCGTTCACCAAGCCACGTTTCATCTTCGACTATCAGCACACGCGTCATAGCAGACTCATTTGTCCCGATAGATTCATATCGACATAAAACGTTGCGCCATCACGGTGACGCACAACACCAGCACTGCCCCCCATCATTTCGGCTAATTGTCGAGCAATAGCCAAATTCACTCCACTTGCTCGCGGACGACGAGCTATCAAAACTTGCGACTGTCGAGCAATCCGCTCATCGAGTCGCATCAATACATCTGTCGCCACCGCAGGACCGTAATCACGCACACCCACACGCACCTTATTACCACGACCACCGACAACAAGCTGAACTGGACGTTCGTCAGAGCCATAATGAAGCGCATTATCAACAAAACCAAGCAATAGTTGGCGCAATAACAGACGGTCTGCCACCATTAATAATGACTTATTGCGCGGACGAGCCACAAGTGTGCGTCCATGCGCTCTAAACAAAGGAGTTAACTCATATACCACCTCCTGACAGATCGTCATAGGATTCACTGGCTCTAGATTGAGCATACTTTGCGTACGGTAATCGACACGTAGATTCTGTGTTAGGCGCAACATACGTTCGACTGTAAGTGTCAAACGTTCTGCTAACTGTCGACGCTCACCTTCAGGCAATGACATATCTTCAAGCGCCAAGCTCAGTTGTCGAATAAGTGATAGAGGCACCTGCAGCTCACTCGCTGACGCACCAACAATACCATTCGGCAGTCCATCGTAGATAGCAGAGCCAGCCTGATCCATATTCCCTCTTTCGTCACTCCTCATAGACTACTTCTAGTGTAGCATGGAGAGCCCGACAAGCAGACTAGGCGTTGAAATCAATAGTTCGGATGATAGCTTCAAAATCATTCTTGAAGCTATCAGCATCGGTACGGATAGTGATAGTCTTGTCGCGACAACGGAAAAGCACTGAATCACCTCGAATATTTTTGTTGAAGTTACCTGTCAAACGAGCACCCGAATTACCTTCAGACGAAGCGGCAGATTGCTTAAGATCGCCTTTTTGCACCAAACTTTGATACTGACTTAAAACATTGTCATAATCTTTTTGCTCAATAGTTACCCGTAGCGCAAATTGACGCGTGTTACTGATTGGCGGCACAAGCTTTGGGTGCAAGTAAGCGCGGTATGTGCCCCCGTTAGCAATCTCCTCCGACTCATGCGCACTCCAGGTTTTTGGGTAATTAAAGCGTAAGCCGCAATAATCATCAGGAGCAACAAATGTATAGTTTGGCTGCTTTTCTCTTTCAGCAAACTTATCTTCCATTTCATCGCCTTTTTCATCGCGAGCCTGCGCAACGGCAACAGCGATTTTATCCTGCAAATCACTATCTGCCTCGCTATATGAAACATAAGCCCAGATAGAAAATGACCCTAGGCCAAGCACAAGAATACTCAGCGCTATAACGGCGACCAGCAGGCCCGATACGGCGCCGCGCTCGTGATGAAGATGTTGATGACGTGTCATGCGGACATTATACTTATGCTTGAGCAGTCTGTAAAGGCACTACTCTGTACAAATAAAAGCTGCCGTCGTGTTTAATTTCTTTTTTGCCAGGCACTGCAAACCCAAAACTAATAAAATGAATTGTACTATCGTTTGCAAGCGCTGTTCTTTCTACCAAAGCATACATCTTTGCGATGTCACGTGACTCGCCAAACGTATAGACAACTGTCGTTTCTCGTGGCAAGTGCACATGCCAAAAATCTGCCAGTCGCACCTGTATCAATGGACTCCGCGAAATAAACCTGGCAATCACATAAAGCAACGGATTGAGCTCATAGCCAACCGCCTGAGCACCACGCGCTGCCGCTGCACGTAAAACGACACCATCACCACAACCTATGTCAACCAAAAGGTCGGCCTTGCCTATCGGATAAAGCGTATCAAACGCACGCTCAAGCACCCGGCGCTTTGTCGGCACATACGGCGCCCCACGAAACACAACAAAGCCAAAAAGTAGCACAGTCACAAAAAGCAGCCATAGCCACCAACTCATTACGACTCGTCAGTCGAGAAGGATTGCTTTACGATTGTAATTTCGTTTTCAACACCTTCTAAATCATGTTCAATTTCGACAGCCAACCTGTTCGCTTCCTTGAGCTTGATACTTGCTTCTTCAAGCTGAAAATCATCACTATCAAACCAAGCCACTAGCTCATCTAATTGTGATAGTTTTTTGCGAATTGTCAGCTTATTATTACTTGTGCTCATATGATTCTATCCTTGCTTTTATTATAGCGTCTCTTACTTCAATATCTATCACCTCGCCCACACTCAACTTGCCTCGCATCAACGCATACCCTCGCTCAAGCACTCTTGCCGGATCAAGTTGCGTCAATAATTTACGCACATTCGCCACCTGTTCGCGGTAGCGCCCTATCTGTCCGCTAGTCATGCCGATAGCCTCTTCGATACGAACTGCCACCTGTTCGCGGTAGCGCGATACCTCACGCGATACATGCGGCAATACAGACTGAATCTGCAGGCGTACGCCGCGCAGTACATCGTTTCGATCAGGCACAAGCAGTTGTGCGGCATTACTTGGTGTCGCCGCGCGTATATCAGCAGCAAAATCTACGAGTGATTCATCTATCTCATGGCCGATACCTGTCAGTGTCGGCACGCGACTCTCTGCTACAGCCCTCACTAGCTGCTCATCGTTAAATGCAGCCAAATCATCCGCACTGCCACCACCCCGAACAATAACAATCACTTCAGGAAGCTCTTCTTGTTGATTGAAATACTTTAGCGCACGAATTATTTGATCTGGTGCATCAGCGCCCTGCACTGTCACTGCCGCTACATCAATCTTAAGTCCACCCCAACGATCACCAACAATCTTTATGAAATCAGCATAGCCTGCCGCTTGCGGACTACTAATAACCGCGACATGACGCGGCATTGCCGGCAATATCCTCTTACGCTCAGGCGCAAACAACCCTTCTTTATCTAGTTTCGCTTTTAATAGCTCGAAACTTTTTTTGAGACTTCCCTCGCCACTTGGTCGAATCGACTTCACCGTGAGACTAAATTTGCCCCACTGAGTGAGTTTTGGTGTTGCCGTCACGACCACTTTCATACCATCCTCAATAGGTACTCGAAGCTGAAACACCATCATGAAGCAGCCAACACTTGCTCCTGTATCTTTCAAGTCGAAAAAAACATATTTACCCTGGTTAACCTTAAAGCTTGCTACCTCTCCTTCTATCTCAATCAGTGGATACGCATACTCTAGCGTCTGATTTGTGATGGCGATAAAATCACTGACGCTCAGCTTTGGCGGCACGACGCTTGCTCCCATATTTTGTCAGCGCATGCTGATAAAACACATAACCAAATATAATTGTTCCCAGTAGCAATATAACCCTTGTCAGTAATACACCCGCAATCGCCACACCTCCCGGTATACCGGCAAACGCCAAGAGCGCTACCATGATAGCCTCGTAAGCCCCTGCGCCTCCTGGTGTAAGTACAAAAAAGCCCGCCATTGCCGCAACACCATAAGCGATAAGTATTGGTGCTGGATTAAAAAATTGTCCAAGCGCCCAAAACGTAATCATGAATAGTGCAGCATCAGTCAATGTAAATATAAGTCCCCAAATAAATGGCTTCTTGAGTAACTCTTTTTCATGACGAAGCGCCACATAATCGTGATGCATGTCATCTAGAAACCCCTCAATAATATCCTGCCCAATCAGCTTGCGCTTACGCCCAAATGTCACACGTCGTGTCACGAGATTAAACGTACGATACAGCCAATCACCAAAAATAACTGTACGTCGCTTGCTACTCAACAAGAATATTACTGCCACGATAGTGACGATAATACTGCCAAAAAGAGATGAGCTCGCCAATATAATCCAACGATTAAGTTCGCCGTCGACCGTCACGGCAATCAGCGCAACGAGAAGTAGTACGGCAAATGCAACAAAGCCCACAACATACCTCACCACCTGAGCCATTGTCGCCCTACCCACTGGCACGCCGAGATGTTTGAGTCGCCACGACAAATACGACACGCCACTAACGCCACCACTCGGCAAGACATGATTAACAAAATTTCCCTCAAGCGCCACTCGTATTAGCTCACCGCGCGAGACATCCTTGATATTGCCTTTGCCTCGAAGATACGAAAAAATCATCTCACCATTAGCGTAATAAACAAGAATTTGACCTGGAATCAAAAGAAGGAGCACCCACAGATTTACCTGCCCCATCAGCTCCCAGGCGCGCACCAGCTCGTGTCGTGACAGATATAAGATAGCAATCAATAGTATTGCTGTCGCGATACTCAACCAAACACGAAAAGACATATTTTTAGTATAACGTGGCTATTCAAATATGGCTATTAAAATATCCCTGCTCTATACTGAAAGAATGCGTTATATTGCACTCCTCGGCAGACAGCCAGCTATCGGCATAGCAGAACTCGAACGTACCTTTGGTGATGTGAGCTGGTTTGCTCACGATGCCGCCACTGTTACAGCGACAGATTTTAACATTCAACGACTTGGCGGCACCATCAAAGCTGGTCGTATCGTGGCCGAACTTTCTGGTGCTGATTGGCGAAAAGCAAGCACAGAAATCGTTCGCGCCTACACCTCAGCTTGGTCATCTGCGCAAGGCAAGATCACACTTGGCATCAGTGCCTACGGCTTCAAAGCCTCACCTCGCGACGTCCAACGCACCGGAATCTTACTCAAGTCACAGCTCAAACAAAAGGGTGTCAGCTTGCGACTCATTCCTAACGAACAAATCGCATTAAGTACCGCGACAGCCCATCATAACAAGCTCGGGCTTGCCAACAACAAAGTAGAGCTGCTTGTCGTCAGAGGCCGAGGAGGCAAAGTCATCATCGCCGAGAGCACCGGCTCACAAAACATCACCGCCCTTGCCCGCCGCGACCAAGAGCGTCCTGCCCGCGATGCTTTTGTTGGCATGCTTCCTCCAAAACTTGCAACCATCATGATTAATCTTGCAATCTCGAACAAACCCGAGACTACCGATGCAATGCGCATACTCGATCCATTCTGCGGTACTGGGGTCGTACTCCAAGAAGCAGCCCTACTTGGCCACATCACTTACGGCACTGATTTATCAGAAAAAATGGTCGACTATTCGCGCCGCAACATGGACTGGCTCGTGGCAAAATACAACGTTGCACCCGATCATGATATCGCCCAGGGCGATGCCATGAACACGATTTGGTCGCAACCAGTCAACGCAGTTGTTTGTGAAACCTATCTTGGTCAACCATTTAGCGCCCCGCCATCTGCCGAAAAACTTGTGCAAGTACGCGGCAACTGTGATCACATTATTAGCGAATTCCTTAAAAATATCGGTGATCAAATCGCACCTGGCACACCGCTTTGTGTCGCAGTACCAGCCTGGAACGATGGCCACGGCAACTTTACTCACCTGCCGCTGATTAAAAAACTTGATCAGCTCGGCTACCGTCAACACGCTTTCAAAAATATAGACACAAAAGATTTACTCTACTATCGCGAAGATCAAATTGTTGGACGAGAGCTACTAGTCCTCGAAAAAATATAGTTCACTCAACATAAAAAGCTCTCTGTTACGAAGAGCTTTTTATGTTGAGATACGTTCTGTGTTGTTGATATCCCGCACGCGCAAACACTGCTCGCACGTGCGGGATATCGACTATTTTTAGCCTGTAACACTAGGCATAGCTGCCTACTCATCATCTTGCAGGATGCCGGAGTACTTGCCTAGATACAAGCTCCATGATGCGACATCGCTCGCGATGCGCGTCGCAGCCGAAGCGTACATGACGCATGCACTCACTCCAGGGCTAAGCTCCCGAGAACTGACACCCGTACCTTGCCCCTCGAGGCTTTGGCTTAGGTGATCAACAATCCGCTCGATCTCCTCATCATTCAGTCGCGAATCGATCTGTCGGACAAATGTCGCAAAGTGCAACGCAAAATGCTCGCCTGCACCGAGCGTGATACACTTTTGCGTCGGATGAGTATTCGGAATCTCACCGTGCAGCGTACTTGGATCGATTCGAGGTGGAACATAGGCGATCTCTACAGACTGACTATCCTCCACGATCTGCTCTGGCTCATTGGCGAATGCCGATCCTCCAAGTACAGGAGAAGTTACAGCTATCGCCGCTGCAAGAAGATATCGTTTAATGTGCGACATCGACACTCCTTACCTTGTTTGTTTTCGTCTTGACGAATGACGGTAATGCTTCGGTGTTACCCCTACTGTAACAAATCACGCTTATCCTTGCCAGTGATAAATAGAAGTTTTACGAAACCGCCCACAGGGGTTGACGAATCAAGTTTTTTTCGCTACAATGATTCAGATTGTTAATAGCAACTAAGGAGTTACCGTGTCAAAAGTCAAAGCAGGTGGTTCAAGTAAGAACATCCACAACAACGCTGGCCAACGTCTCGGTGTGAAGCGCTTTGGTGGCCAAACAGTTCGCGCTGGCGAAGTACTCGTCCGCCAAACTGGCGCTACCAAGATTGCAGGCCCAGGTACATATATCAGCCGCAATTTCACTATTCATGCCGCGATTGATGGCGTTGTCGAATTTGCCAAGGTTAAAAAGACCAAATTTACCGGCAAAACCAACCCTCGAACGCAAATCAGCGTCAAATAGTTAATCCTTAACTATACTTATACGGAAACATCTCTATCGTTCGCGTAGAGATGTTTTTGATATATACCAAGCACCAACTCAGCACCTATACGATGTTGAGCAGCATCATTATTGCTCCATCTTGGAGCACGAAACGTACCATCAAGCATTGCTAACGCGAGTAACGTTGCGTAGTCCCTACTCTCAAAACGTTCTCCGTTATACCCTTTTGTATGATTCGGACTCTTGAGCACATTGGCAAAATTATTCTCTACACGCTCCGGTAGACCCTTGGTATGTTCGAATTTTTGAAGTATATGAAGACCAAGTTCAATTCGCAACTGATCATTTGCACGAAGTAGCGCTGCCGCGTCTTGACCACTATCAACTTCATTATACTTGTCGATAATATCTTTGATATCTTGACTCGCCCACTGATATACCTCGGCGGCATGTGCAGCACTTTTTTCAGTTACTTGTGTACGAACATCATATCCTTCTTCATAATCTTGATCGTAATCTTCGGGACGAGGGAATCTCAGTATCTTTTCCAAGTACTGACGTCGCTCGACTTCAGGAGAAAAATGCTCCTGGGGCCGCCAGATACGAGGCGGAGGCAAGACGGCCGCTGATCGCAATGCTTCGCCACCCACCTCACGCCTACGAAAAGCATCGTGCTGTTCTGGCGATACTACATGTTCAGTCTTACCGGTATATACAGTGCCGACGCCAAAGGGACTCGGTGGGAGGTTATTGTTCATAATTATTATATTTCTAATTGTATATAATAGCATAAACATTATAAAAAATCAAGCTACCGGTTGGTAGCTTGATTTTTTATTCTCGACGCTAATCACTAGGACATACCAAGATGGTGCTTGACGCGATCAACAACGTCACCAATCACCACCTGTGATTTGACGAGATAATCGTCGGCACCTAGTGCTTCGGCACGCTCTTTATCTTTTGACTGGCTCAGTGCTGTCAGCATCACTACTCGAATATTTGCTGTCTCGGGAGTGTTGCGTAAAATATCAAGCACATCAAAGCCGCTAATTTTTGGCATCATAGCATCGAGCAATATCAAATCTGGCTTGAAATCTTTGGCCGCCTGCAGCGCCTGATCTCCGTCATTAACTTCGTAAGTTTCAAAATTTTCGAGCTCTAGACGCGACCGATATACGGCTGCGAGCGCGACGTCGTCTTCGACAAGGAGGATTTTCTTTTTTTGCGGTTCGTCTTGCATATGCTTATAGTACTACAGAGCCGACATTCCGTCTACTAGCGCAATTTCTCGATTCCCGCTTCGAGCTGAGGGTCACGCCCGGCATTTGCATCGTCAGCTGTCAGCTCGACTTTCTCATGCGGTGCAACCCCCTCTTTATTGATATTGTTACCTTTTGGCGTATACCAGCGCGCAACCGTTACCTTGAGCACCGAACCATCATTAAGATTTATCAATCGCTGCACACTACCTTTTCCAAATGTCTTTTCGCCAATCAGTGTTGCGACGCCATGCTCCTTGAGGGCACCCGCTACAATCTCACTCGCACTCGCACTGCCGCTATTAATCAGCACAACCGTCTTTATGCCTTCAAGTAGCGGATTACCTCCAGATTTTAGCTCATCGATCACCTGACCGTGCGCACGTTCGCTCACGACCACCTTATCTCTCAGCCACAATCCTGAAATCTCCTGCGCAGCGCTCAAAAGACCGCCGCCATTGCCACGCATATCCAGCACCACACCCTTTACTTTCGCCTGCGTAAATTCTTTGGCAGCAACACGTGCAGCATCAGTCGTCGAATCGTCGAATCGTCGAATCGTCAGTATACCTATATTGTCTTGAATCTTATGCTCGACACTTGGCGAAGTAATTTGTTCACGCGTAATTGTCATCTCTTTGGCTTCACCATTCCGAAGCACTGTTAGCTTCACGGTTGTGCCAATATCGCCTCGAATCTTACTCACAGTGTCACTCACCGACCAGCCATCTGTTGGCTGATCATTGACACCTAGTATAATATCGCCCGCCTGCACCCCCGCTCGCTCAGCAGGTGTACCACTTAGTGCACGAATAATAGTTGGCCGCTGATTGCGATTACCTATTTCTGCACCAATCCCGCCACCAATATCACCGTTAAGATCTTTGTTAAACTCATCTGCCTCTTCACGATCCATATAGACCGTATAATCGTCGCCAGCCGCCGAGACGACACCTCGACTCGCGCCATTGACCAAAGCTTGCGTATCAAGCTCGCCATCAAAATGCAATTTTAGCTGCCGATAGGTTGTCTGCACACTAGCAAGATCCAACGTACCCGACTCGACCTTGAGGCCTACAGCAGGCCCAAGTGTACCGATAATTTGATCGTTACGAGTACCGGCAGCATAGCCAATAATAAAAATCAGACTCGCAATAAGTACGAACGTACTTGGGGTAAAGTTCCACTTTTTTTGTGTTACATGTCTCGTCACTTCACACTATTATACCCGACATAAGCGTAAGGACAAAGATAAATACGAACGGATTGTTAGAAGTAGATGTACGTATCGTAAGTCCAGGCACTCACCCGCATCTTACTATAGTGACCCCAGCCAGGACCGCCAGCATTGTAATAGTTATATTGACTCACCGTGACTGTTCCGTCACCATGCACGTCCTCAACCCATACAACGTGACCGTAAGTTCCAGCCGAGATAACACCGACAGAGTTGGCCCGAGGAGTACTACCTGTTTGATAACCCGCAGCACGTGCGCTCGCTGGCCACATATTTGCATTGCCCCAATAACGTGGGAAATTACCTGTTCGCTCACCAACCTTCCAGCCCGTATAGCTGACACATTGTCGGCAGCCGTAGCCGAGCGGATCAGTACCGTTACCACCTGCACCACCGTGAGACCATGCATTTGCATCTACCCAGCAACCAGCTTCCCATGGGTAGCCACCCTTGTTGGGATCGCCTGGTAGTACGTTGACAAGTCCACCATTTCGACGCATCGCTGCCTCGATAGCTGCCTGCTGTTCACGCTGCAAGGCAAGTTTCTGACCTTCACGCTCACCAACAAGCTTGCGATACGCTGCTTCTTCACCGCGTGTCTGTGCGACAAGATTTGCCTGTTGCGCTTCTTTTGCGGCCAGTTCATCACGTGCAAATCTTTGCTCAGCCATCACACGAGTTACCTCTTGCTGCTGGACTTCAAGCTCCTTTTTACGCTTTTTCGTATCCGCAATTGTTGCGGTTAACGTATCTCTAATCGCGTTTCGATACGACTCTTTGTCGACATACTCAGAAATATTACTACTACTTGCCAGCATCTCGAGTGATGAGATGTCACTTGATACGTAGAGATCAGCGATAGTTGTACCTAACGCATCTTGGTTTTCACCAATTTTCTTTTCGTTTTCTGCGATTTGTGCGACCAGCTTGTCGTGCTCCGCCTGCTTAAGATCAATCTGAGACTGTATAATATTTTTTTGATTTACAAGCGCATCGAGTTCAGCTTGAAGCGTTTGGGCTTTTTCACTAAACTTACCCGCTTCTGCTTGGTAAGCGTTGATTTGTCCCTGAATTTCAGCAATCCGCCGATCATAATCGTCGGCGCGCGCTATTGGACTCATCTGTACAAGAGATGCAACCAAAAACAGCACTACCGTCGCTCCAAGTACTAGCCTTTTGGCGACGTGTGTATGACCGGAAACTGGCGTGGTGGACATTCGTTTCACTGCTTTTGAGTGTAGCATAAGCGTGATGATTTGTCTAGGTATCTTTAAAACTTTCGTGACGCGTGTCTGTTTATGCTGTTGTTGCGATTTTTTAATAAATCGCTGCTCCATGCAACCTCCGGCGCAAAGCGCCCTTCATTTATGTTATCGTTCTGTAGTTAAATCTTGAGATATTTGCGTGTAGCCAATAGCGAAGAGATAATTCCAATTGCTGCACCCATCACAATCATGCCCAGCAAGACAAGGCCCGCATATACTGTCACTACCTCAACCGTGCCACTAATAGCAACTTCGTAGCTTAGTAACTTGTCCTTGGCTGCGTAAAGTGCGCTGACGCCAAGCACTGTCGCCAGTATTGCTGCAATAAAGCCATATACTACCGCCTCAACAATAAACGGCCCCCTTATAAAGCTACGGTCAGCACCGATAAGTTTCATCATCTGAATCTCTTCTTTGCGGTTGAAAATCGCCATGCGAATAGTATTGAACACAATCAGTGAAGATATAACGACAAATACAATACTTGCGGCTATGCCAGCTCGTTCAGCAAACTGCACCCAGCGACCAATATTTTGAATAGCTGTGCGACGCTCGCCACTAAATGATGCTGCACGACTCGGGTCGGCGTGCTCCTTATATAATTCGTTCGTCTTGACAAACTGGTCAAGCTCCGACGGATCATTGATATCGACAACATTGACACGGAATGTACCCGGCAACTTGTTGGTTGCCTCGTTAAGGGCCTCGAGCGTATTGTTATCTGTTTTGTTTTGCTGCGCAAAACTCTCACGAGCTTGCTGCGGACTAACATAGGTCACTGCTTTTACAGTCGGAAGCTTCTCAATCTCTTTTTGGATCGCCTTGGCATCATCGGCCGTAGTGTCTGTCATAACATAAATCGACATGTCTACCCTATCGCGTATTGTCGCAACCGTATCTACCAGTGTCTGTCGAGCTGCCAATGTAATAAAAATGATAATAAGCGTAATTGTCATTACAGCAGTCGCAGCAACAGTTAGCCACAGGTTGCGGCTAAAATTGTTGATACCATAGCGACACATGCGTACAAACGTCAGCCATTTGCGCCTTGTCTTCTTTGTTTGTGCGAGCGCTTTTGGCTCCGCGTTCTTACGTCGTGCCATTACTTATCCTTGCCTCCAAATTGACGGTAGCTGCCCTGCGCCTGATCGCTCGTAATCTTGCCGTGCTCCATTGTAATTACGCGGCGCTTCAGCTTATTAACAATTTCGACGTTATGCGTTGTGAGCAGTACTGTTGTGCCGTATTTATTGATTTTCTCAAGCAAACGCACAATATCCCAGCTGTGTTTTGGGTCGAGATTACCAGTAGGCTCGTCGGCAATCAAAATTTTTGGCTGGCGCACAATCGCTCGCGCAATAGCAACACGCTGACGCTCACCGCCAGACAGCTGGTGAGGAAAGGCTTTTTCTTTACCGCTCAAGCCAACTAGCTCAATTACTTTCGGGACAGTGTTTTTGATTTCGCGGCTAGTCATACCGGCAATCTCTAGCGCAAACGCAACATTTTCAAATACCGTGCGCTGTGGCAAAAGCTTAAAATCCTGGAACACGACACCAATTTTGCGCCGAAGAAGCGGAATATGCTTGTCTTTGAGTAGGTCGTAGTCGATACCACCAACAACGATCTTGCCGCTTGAAGGCTTCTCTTCTCGCGTTAACAATTTAAGCAGTGTCGACTTGCCAGCGCCACTTGTTCCTACAATAATCACAAATTCTTTCGGCTCCACGTGCAAACTGACGCGGTTGAGCGCCGGCTTTGCAGTCTTGCCGTAAGTCTTAGTTACCCTATCTAACAGAATCATTACTATGCATATTATAGCATAAGCTATATATTGGTAAATTGAAGTGTCGTCTGCAAATCTTACTGACAATACTAGCTCAGCTGAGACTCAAGATAGGCCGCTATAAAACCATCGATCTTGCCATCAAGCACTGCAGACGGATCTTTCTCTTCGTATTTTGTCCGCGTATCTTTCACAAGCGTATACGGATGCAACACATAGTTACGAATCTGCGAGCCCCAGTTAGCCGATTCACCCGCGCGGAGTTCTGCGACACTCTCGGCATGCTGTTCAAGTTGCAATTGCGCGAGCTTTGAGCGTAAAATCCGCATTGCCGTCTCGCGATTTTGCAGCTGAGAGCGTTCATTCTGAATCGCCACCACTATGCCAGTTGGTACATGCGTCACACGCACGGCACTATCGGTTGTATTGACACTTTGACCGCCATGACCACCGGCGCGATACACGTCAATCTTGATATCCTTGTCGTCGATCACTACCTTATCGGGCGTATCAATTTGCGGCAATACCTCTACGAGTGCGAAACTCGTCTGTCGCAGATTGTCACTATTAAAGGGGCTTAGTCGCACCAGTCGATGAACGCCATTTTCACCGCGCAACTTGCCATACGCGTAGGCACCGCTCACTTCAAAAACACTTGTCTTGAGGCCTGCCTCTTCGCCTGTCGAGCGCTCAACTTGTGCAACCTCCATATTCGCTCGCTCTGCCCAACGAAGATACATACGTTCAAGCATTTCGGCAAAATCTTGCGCATCTGTACCACCCACGCCCGCACTAATACGTAATATCGTATTGTGATCATCATATTTTCCGTTAAACAACAGTTCTTTCTTGCGCTCCTGAAGCTCTGTCTCCAATGCGCTAATCTGTCCGTCAAACTCTACCGCCAAACTATCGTCGCCCAACGCCAAAAGCTCTTCGATGTCAGCTACCTGCGCTCGAAGTGTCTGCCATGGCTCTACCATAGCAGCTAAAGCCGCTTGCTGCTTGCTCTTTGCTTGTGCGCTAGCTGGATTGTTCCAAATTTCTGGTATAGCAAGTTCAGCTTCGAGTTGCTCCAACTGACCTGCCTTACTATCTATATCAAGCTGATTATAAGCGGTAGCTACGTCGCTTTTTAGTGCGACTATCCGCTTCTCCAATGATTGCATGTCTCTATTGTACAGTATACTCGTGCTACACTTGATATGACTATGACAAAAATTGGTGTTTTCGATTCAGGAATCGGCGGCCAAACGGTAGCCGATAAGATCACGAGATTATTTCCTGATGTTGAAGTGATTTTTGTTAACGACAGTAGCAATATACCCTACGGTCTCAAGCGTCGTGCCGATATCGTACGCCTCACGCTTGCAGCCGTGCAGCCGCTCATTGAAGCACAGTGTGATGCAATCGTCATTGCCTGCAATACCGCTACCACAAACGCTATCGCTGATCTTCGAGCAGCGCATCCATTCGTACACTTTGTCGGTATCGAACCTATGCTCAAGCCTGCATCAAAGCTTACAAAAACAGGCACTATTGCCGTACTCGCTACACCCGGTACGCTTGCCAGCCATCGCTACGCTCAACTCAAACGCACCTGGACACACAGAGTGACTGTAATCGAACCAGACTGTAGCACTTGGGCAAGTCAAATTGAACGTGGACAAGCCGACGATATCGATATTCGAGGTGTAGTCGACGAATTGCATCGTTGGAAAGCCGATGTAATCGTACTTGGCTGTACGCACTACCATTGGGTCAAAGATCGCATCCAAGCAGCTGCTGGCCGACATATTCGTGTACTCGAACCATCAGATGCAATCGTTGCCCGTCTTGATCAGCTACTTTCTATAAGCGCTGAACTGCCGCGATAAACTGATCTCCTCGATCAGCGTAGCTCGTAAACATACCAAAACTAGCACAAGCTGGACTAAGAATAACCACATCACCCGACTGTGTGCGCTGCTGCGCCTCATCGACTATCTGTCTCATCGATACATCACTACCGAGATTTGTAAACTCATGCACACCACTGAGCTCAAGGCTTGTCTGAATTTTTGTCGCTTCATCGCCTATCAGAAGTACGTGTCGAATAGAAGATCCAGCAACTGCTTCCGCCAATTCATCATATTGCGCACCCTTATATGAGCCTCCCAAAATAATAAGTTTCGGTTGCTCAAAAGCCGCAAGTGCAGCTATAGCACTCCCGGGAGTCGTCGCGATGCTATCATCGTAATACTGCACTCCAGCCACCTCGCGCACAAATCGAAGCCGGTGTGGCAAACCGGTAAATCCGGCTAGGCCCCGAGTAATAACAGACCCATCCTGCACCCATGATCGCACAGCAGTAATTGCAGCGCATGCATTGAGCTGATTATGAACACCGGGTAATTTCAATTCGTCAGTCGAGCAAAGAGCCTGGTTGCCATAAAAAAATGTTCCGCCTTGCACATGCGCACCGATACTATGTGGGTACGGAATCGACTCCGCAACCGACTGATCTGCAACCATTTGAGTGTATTTGTTATTCGCAAGATAAATAACCGCATCTCCCGTTTTCTGATGGGCAGCTATGTGTGTTTTTGCAGCGACATAATCGTTCATATCACGATGAATGTCGAGGTGCTCGGGTTCAATTCCCAATACTACTGCTATGTGTGGACTCACATCAAGATCCCAAAGTTGAAAACTACTCAGTTCATAAATAACGATATCCTCTGGACCAATTTGATCGAGTACATCAAATGCACCGACACCAATATTGCCGACAAGCCATGTTTTTTTACCTGCCGCATCGAGAATAGATTGCACCAAACTCGCAACCGTCCCCTTACCCTTTGTACCAGTTATACCAATAATCGGAGCTGGACACTGCTTGATAAACTCACGCGTCATCGTTGTTACCTCACCTGTCACTTCGATATCCCAAGGCGCGATTGCTGGTGTCTTAACTGCTAAGTCAGCGACGATTCCTTTAAAATCTTTGACACCGCCAATAAACTCCACGCCGTCCGGTAGTGTATTTTTTGGCTCCAAATTGTTATCGTATGCGACAAACCGAGCATCAGGAAATTTTGCAGAGTAATACCTATAGACGCTTTCACCTTCGATGCCATATCCAAGAATCGCAATGTTCATATATCAAGTTTAAGCTTTTTCGAACAATGTCGCCAGCTTGTCATTTAAATCAATGATTTCGCCTCGCTCACCACTACTAACCCCAGCCAATACACTGATGTTATGATCTATAAACTCGCGTGCAGTTTCAATCATACATTCTCGATCAGTATTCTTGATCGAATCAGGTACTTTTTCATAATCCTTCACGACACCATCAGCAAAGTACCGACTCGTATAAAAATTACTAATCTGCGAGACAGTCTGCGCGCCCATCTGATGTCGACCAAGCGCATATGATTTTGCTGTATCGATTTCGGCTTGCGTAATCTTACCATCCATCACATGCTTGAGTTCACGCACGATCACATCAAATAAAGCACCTGCTGTATCAAGATTTACTTGACCGCCAAAATCCCATGACGAATCATGAAAACCGACACTTGTATCGCTAAACATGCCGTACGCCAAACCCTTCTTGCGTGCCGCACCATAAATACGGGAATGCATTGTACCGGTCAAGATATGGTCAAGGCAGTTCATGGCGTCAGACTCTTCGTCAGACAGTTCACGAGGCACAATCATCGACCATGCAAAGGTTAGATTAGATGCTTCCTTACGACGAATAAGTGTTGGGTTACCTGACTTAAACTCATCGCGTGGAGCGTCAAAGCGCTCACCCTCGGGCAATTCCCACTCTTCTAGCTGACGCTTGATCTCACTTTTGCGCCCCTGCAACTTACCCGCAATCACAAAGCGCATATTGCTTGCGGTATGGGTCCGCCGATGGTGCTCCTTTATATCCTTAAGGGTCACATGTGGGATTGTTTTGAGTCGTTGATTAAACGTCAGCACATCCTCACCGAGAAGCTGTTGAACTTTTGGCCATAATACACGATTATGATTATTCAAATAGCCAGTTAGCTCACTTCGTACGTTGCCTTTTTCTGCTTCAAGCTCAGTATTATTAAACCGGGGCTGACAAATCGACACGCGCTGTAAATCAAAAATTCGCTCCCACTCAAAATCTGCACAATCAGCGATATACACCATACTCAAATCACTCGTAAACGCATTATGGTAAGCACCATTTTTCGTAAACTCAGCTTCAAACTCATGTTCATCTCTGAACCGAGCGTTTGCACCAAACGCCATATGCTCCATAATATGTGCAGCTTCGTAAATATCTTTGCTTGCAACATAACGATTACCCGCTCGAAACTGAAACTGAAAACTCATTACTGTCGCGCCAGGGATATCAATCAACAACCCACGGGCACCATTTTTTAACCGCACTTCTTCGACTGTATGTTTCATGCTATTTTCGATTCTTTTTGCGATTTTGTCGCTGCGCCTTCTTCTTTTTGCGAGCGATATTTTTTGTTTTGCTTTCGCTAGGCTGCTTTTTCGCTGATGAAAACTCTTCATCGCGACTCGCCTGACCACTTGTAATCTCGTTCACACCACGCTCAACAGCATGCTCCGCGAGACGTGTGAGTTCAGTATCGTGCTCCTCGTCAGTGATCGTTCGTACATCAGTCGCATGAACATGAGTGATTGCATTAACAATCTCGTCTCGCAACGTTGCCTGCAGGCTATCAAAGAGTTTTTGACTCTCTGAACGATACTCAACCAATGGATCGCGCTGCCCAACCGAACGCCAGTGAATACCTTCACGAAGATGCTGCATATTTTCAAGATGCTGCATCCAAAGCGTATCAAGCACCTGCAAGTACACCTCACGTTCAACTTTACGCATAACATCCGCTGTTAACTCTTTTTCCTTGTCGGCGTAGAGCTCCATCACATACTTACGCGCTATTTCAAAGCGTGTCTTATCGCGTTTTTCCGCACCAATCTCTGCAATCTTCTTGTCACCAATGTGAAATGCGGCCTCAAAAGCATCGTGAAACCGTGGATTGTTCTTTGCTGGCACGTAAGTAAGCTCTTTTAACTTCGCATCAATCAAGCGCTCGATTTCTGGTTTGATATTATCACCTTCTAGAATCTTGCGACGCATCACATACACAACACGACGATGGCGATTGATAACATTGTCATATTGAACAACATTTTTGCGCATATCATAGTTGTAACCTTCGACGCGTTTTTGTGCCGCTTCGAGTGTTTTTGTTACCGCTTTATTCTGTATTGGTGTCTCTTCATCAACACCTAAGCGATCCATCAGTTTAGCAATTCGTTCACCCTGGAAAATTCGCATCAAATCATCTTCAGTCGACACATAAAACTGCGTTTCACCCGGATCGCCCTGACGACCACCACGTCCACGCAACTGATTGTCGATACGTCGTGACTCATGTCGCTCACTGCCAATCACAACCAACCCGCCTAGCTCCTTGACGCCTTCACCAAGCTTGATGTCCGTACCGCGACCGGCAATGTTGGTCGCCAGTGTAATTGCACCCTTCTCCCCAGCAAGCTCAATAATTGCCGCTTCACGTTCGTTATTTTTTGCGTTAAGAATTTCGTATTTGATGCCCTCTTTTTTCAAGTAGTTAGCGATCAGCTCGTTCTTTGCAATCGATGCACTACCAACCAGTACTGGTCGACCAGCCTCATGATGCCCCTTAATTGCATCAGCCACAGCCTTGAGCTTACCTTTTTCTGTCTTGAAAATAAGATCTTCCTTGTCGTCACGAGCAATAGGACGATTTGGTGGAATCTGTACGACGTCCAGACTATATATTTGCTGAAACTCTTCTGCCTCGGTAAATGCCGTACCTGTCATACCCGAAAGCTTTCCGTACATGCGGAAATAATTCTGGAATGAGATTGTTGCCAACGTCATACTCTCTTGTAGCACAGGTACATTTTCCTTGGCTTCAATTGCCTGGTGCAGACCTTCGTTATAACGACGACCTTGCATCAAGCGACCTGTATGTTCGTCAACAATCACAACTTCGCCACCGTTCGTCACAACATAGTCTTTATCGCGCTTAAAAATGGTTTGTGCCTTGAGCGCTTGATCCATATGATACACCGAACGAATATAGTCCGGGCTATACAGGTTCTTAATGCCAAGCATCTTTTGAACCTTATCGACACCATCATCGCTTAATGAAACTGTTCGCCGCTTTTCATCAAGTACATAGTCCGCTGGAGTCAGCTTAGCTGCTATTTTTGCAAACTGATAATAACTATCTGGATTCTCGGCAGCTGGAGCACTAATAATAAGCGGCGTCCGCGCTTCATCGATCAAAATACTGTCGACCTCGTCCACGATCGCAAAATGCAGCTCACGTTGGCGCACCTCTTCAAGCTCATTCACCATGTTATCGCGGAGATAATCAAACCCAAATTCATTATTTGTGCCGTAGGTAATATCAGCAGCATAGGCTTCCTTGCGTGTTACCGGACGCAACTTTCGCATACGCGGATCGTCATGCTTGTCATTGTCATAGTCTTGATCGTAAATAAATGACGCATCTCCAACAATCACTCCAACAGACATACCCATAAAAGAATACAGTTCGCCCATCCAGCCAGCATCACGCTGAGCCAAATAATCGTTAACGGTGATGACATGAACACCCTTCTCCTCAAGTGCATTGAGGTACGTCGGCAAAGTCGCCACCAATGTCTTGCCTTCACCTGTCTTCATCTCAGCGACGTTGCCATCATGAAGTGCAATACCACCAATCAACTGCACATCAAAATGACGCATACCGAGTACGCGGTCACTTGCTTCACGCACCAATGCAAATGCATCTGGCAAGATATCATCTAGCTTCGTGCCTTTTTTAGATAATCGTTTCTTCAACTCAACCGTTTGCTTTTTTAGCTCCGGCTTGGTCATTTTGTGATATTTTTCAGCAAGCGCGTTGATAGCGTTTACTTTTTTTTCCAACCCTTTAAGCGTCCGCTTCTGCGGATCACCGAACACTCGCGTCAAGACCTTCTGTCTGCTAACCATGAAAAACCCTACTCCTGCAGTATATTCTGAAATTACTATGTTTTATTATAGCCTATTTGCAAGAAAAAACGGAGTTTTTTAGGCGGCATCACGCGCATAGCTACGCTTAAACCGAGCGAGTAGTCCATGACGACCAGTATGATTGGTTGCATTCTGCTTGTACTTATGAAGCTGTGACACTAGTTTTGTCTCGACGATATCAAGTGCTGCCAAAATATTGACTGTTGAATCTTTTGCTGTCAGCGTCTTTCCGGGGACACGTATAAGAACCTCGGCTTCATACTTATTGCCGTGCGCTCGATTTACCTCTTTGAGTAAAACTTCAGCAGTCGCTGATTTACGAGCGTGACGCGGCAAATAACGATCAAGACGACTAATCTTCTTGACGACATACCTCCGTGTTGACTCGTCAATATCATACTTAATACCCGTAATAGTCACACGATTGATCATAGGTGTTGCCCTCCGTCTATATGGTCATATTATAGCCTATTTCGCACTATCAGTACACATGCATCAGGTAGACAAGAGTTACAGAACAGCTCTTCCATCAAGATACGGACGCAGCACCTCAGGCACTGCCAGGGTGCCGTCTTCGTTTTGATAATGTTCGATAACCGCCACGAGTGAACGCGCCAAGCTAACGGCCGTACCATTGAGCGTATGGAGCACTTCTACGCTACCGTCTTTTTTTCGAACACGGATATTCAGATTACGTGCCTGGAAATCCGTACAATTACTACAGCTTGTAATCTCACGATAGATACCGTCTACCGGAGACCAATACTCGATATCGTATTTTTTAGCCGCGGGCGCGCCGAGATCACCGCTGGCGATATTAATAACATGATACGGGATACCAATCGCCTGCCAAATCTCTTCTTCGATTGCTAGTAGTGTTTCGTGCACTTCTTGGCTTTGTTCTGGCGTCGTAAAGGCGTACATTTCAAGCTTATTGAACTGATGTACTCTGAACAATCCGCGAGTATGCTTGCCATACGTACCGGCTTCTTTGCGGTAGCTTGGACTAAATCCTGCATAAAACAATGGCAAATCACCTTCCTCAATAATCTCATCTGCATGATACCCTGTTAGTGGCATTTCGGCCGTCGCGATAAGCGACAGGTCTTCACCTTCGATAAAGTACTCGTCAGACTGGTTGCTGCTGCGAGGCGCGAATCCGGTGCCAGTTGCAGTGCGACTGTTTACCATGTGAGGTACCGTCATATAAGTAAAGTCTTTTTGCAACAATACACTTAAAGCATATTGCGTGATTGCATTCTCCAAAAGCGCTAAATCGCCCTTTAGATAGTAGAACTTCGCGCCCGCAACTTTGGCGCCACGCTCAAAATCAACCCAATCGCGCTTCATAGCAAAGTCAAGGTGATCAATGCCACCTGTCTTTTGCTCACCCCATTTTTTTACTTCGACACTATCCTCTTCGCCACCGATTGGCACGTCATCAAACATCATGTTAGGTAACTGCCCTAGAAGATTGTTATATTCATTATCTGCAGTCGCCAAATAGCCTTCTCGCTCAGCAAGCGCAACTTTGATCTGCCTGCCCTCATCAATCATTACTTGATCTGGCTTACCGCCCCTCATTAGGGCGGCATTCGCGTTTCGCTTCTCTCGTAGCTCGTCTACCTGTTGCTGCAATGAGCGTCGCTCATTATCTAGTGCAACTAATTTGTTCACGTCAATATCATACCCTTTATTTTTGGCGTTCTGCGCCACAATATCAGGATTTTCACGAACCAAACGGATATCAATCATACCGGTATTATAACAGATACAAAATACGATGCATACGACTCGGTTTTGCTGCTATCGAATCACAATCAAGCTATTCAGTACGTAGCGCTTCGATAGGATCGAGCTTTGCTGCTTTTCGTGCTGGCAATATCCCTGCACCAACCGATACGAGCATAAGGCCAATGATCACCACCGCAAACATCCATGGCTGAAATAGTAGTAGATTAGTATTTTCGCCCAGCGTCAAGACATCTCTAATCCAAGGATTCGCCGCTGCTCCGCCCGCCAGGGCCAACACCGACCCCAATGCACCGCCAAGAAAACCGATCCATGCCGCTTCTAGCTTAAATAAACGCCCTACATCTCGACGCCGCATACCAAGCGCCTTCATCAATCCAATCTGCTGTGTACGCTCTAGTACACTAATATATTGGGTATTAATGATACCGAACACCGAAGTTAGTACAGCCAAGGCGCCAAATCCAATCAGGATTCCCATCAAAACATTAATGAACTGGAACAAAAAGCCCATCAAGTCTTCAGCAGTCTGTGCGACATAGCCTTTTTTCTCGATCGATTCCTTGACACCCTCGACGTCTCTTTCTTTATTTGCCAGTACTAACGCACCGATATAAGCCGATTCAAGCGGGGTACCACGCATACTAAATGTATACATGTCAGCGACCGTGTCGCGACTCGCTCGAAGAGTTGTACTCCCGACCGCAGATAATGCCGAGCTCTTTACGACCGCCGACACCTTTAATGGAAATACCTGCTGCTCTCCAGTCGCTGTGTTTGCCATCACGACATCAATTACTTGGCCAATAGCAGCATCGGGTGACACATTAAGCACCTCTGCAAACGCAGATGGAAGTATCACTTCATCATTAGCAATATCCTTGACATCGCCTGCCAGCACTTCGTCTTTTATAGCGCTATTGTGCGGCTCAAGACCTGCCTGGAATTTTTTTTCACCCGCTCTCGTTATATACAGTGCCGATGCATTATAGATCGGTGTCACCTGAGTCACATTATCAAGTTCACGCAGCGTAGAGATATCCTTCTCCGAAAGCATCTTTTGTGAAAATCCGCCGCCAAACTGCATCGATGGACCTTCGACATATTCACGTGGCTTCGTCGGATCCATGCCGCTGTCCATCTTTGGCTGAACATACAACTCCCTGACGTCTGTATTGCTTGTGATAATATCTTGGGCATACTGTCGTCCGCCTTCACCTGCAGCCAATGCAAGCGTGATAGTAAAAGCACCTACACCAATAGCAAGACTTGTAAGCAACGTTCTTGCCTTGGCGTTTTTGAGACTGCGTCCGGCGCGTCTGGTGATATCTCTTATCTTCATGATACGACCCTCCTGCTAGGCCGAGGTGCTGCCTTCTTATTTTTTGCGTACTGAATTGACTCTATTTTGCCATCTTTTATATTGATCTGCATGTCGCATTTCTGAGCAAGGTCTGGGTCGTGAGTCACAATAATGAGCGTTACTCCGTTCTTCTTGTTGTAGCTAAACAAAATATCTTCAACTTTTTCGCCAGTAACGCTATCTAAGTTACCCGTTGGCTCATCGGCAAATATAATCTCGGGTTCATTCACGATAGCTCTTGCGATCGCCAAGCGCTGCTTTTGACCGCCCGATAGATTCTTGGCCTTTTGCTTTAGTTTATCTCCTAGCTCAACCGCTTCAAGCGCCTTTGTAACTCGTTTTCTTCTTTCGCCTATTGGCACTTTAGCGATCTCTAGCGGAAGACTCACGTTATCAAAACATGTTTCGTTAGCTTGAACAAAAAATGATTGAAATATAAAACTCATTTTTGTTGCTCGAAATTTATCAATCGCCTTTTGCTTCAATTCCAAAATATTTTCGCCGTTTACAACTACCTCTCCCTCATTTGGCCGATCAAGTCCGCTCATGATATGCATGAGGGTTGACTTACCGCTGCCTGATTTACCGATAATCGCCACACTTGCACCAGTCGGCACTTCGAAGCTGACGTCATCAAGAGCAGTAAACACATTGTGTTTTTTTCCGTATACTTTCGTTAAACTCTTGACCTCAATCATTACACACTCCCCTATCACTCTCTACTTATACAAGTATATCATTGCTTACGTCTACTGATGTCGACTTAGCTTTGCTGCGATACGTTTTGCAACCTCGCGTCGATGCTGTTCATCCCTGCCAACACCATGCTCTTCAAGGGCAGCGATGATCTCACGATCAAGTGCAATGTCCTGTTGTACATATTTTGCGAGACGCTGATCTTTACTGATCAACTCTTTTAACTGTTCGCCCGTTTCTCGCACGTCCTTGGCTGCGCGTTCGGTAATGAGCATCTGTCGTGCAATCGACACGCTCTGAAGTGTGGTTAAAAGAAGTGCTGCAACACTGATAGTAAATGCGATCAAACTAAATGTAAGGTGAGTTGGATCTTTGCCGATATTGGTCAATATCAGCGCACCAAGCCCAAGCATGGCAAATAATATTACAATTCTCGTAAACATTACATACCGCGAGCGAGTGTCTCTATAGCTCATAGAGTCATAATACCTTACATCTTGGCCTTACGCATAGTCTACCAACCACCACCACCGCCGCCACCACCGCCGCCGCCAGACGACCCACCTCCGCCGGATCCGCCGGTTGATGAACTTGACGCAGATGTATACGCAGTGGCTGTACTAAAGCTACTGACAGCTGCTGTCAATGCAGTTGCATTAAAAGCACCGGCGTAAGTGCCGCTATACCAATCAGGACTCTCTCCTATCTGTCCGTAGTAGTCACCGAGACGCTTACCCCATTCTTTTTCTTGCCCAAACAAAACAGCATACGGCAACGCTTTCTCATAAAGCTTTAGTAGTTTACTTGGCGATTCACCATCTACCACATACCCTATCTTTTCGACGCCCTCTGGACTTTGAAGTATCTTGAGGCGTTCTTTTTCTGCAAGTCCAATATACAACTTTAGACCTTCAAGATAACGTCGCAATGCCAAGCCCTTATCGGTCAACGGCCAAAGTGTATGCCCCATAAACCAAACTATTGCCGCTCCAATCAAACCAATGGGAGATAGCGTAAAGACGCCCAGCAGCAGTAATAGTTTTGCACGACGCGTAAACCATCGACTCTGCTCGGCAATCTTACCACGAAGCGCATATTCACCACGTACCAAGTGCTTTAGTTTTGCTGGATTATCTTGTGTGCGTTGATATAGCTTCACGTCGTTTCGCAATTGCTTCATCTCTAAACGCTGGCCAACCGCTAATTTTCCATCAAACAAATCACTCAATAGCTCGCGTTCTTCTGCGCGCAAGGTTTGTACGCTCTTGATAATCTCTAATTCATACTCTGCAGGAGTAAAAAGCTTCTTTTCTTTGACTTCATAGATCTTAATGTAGTGCCTTACCGCAAAATCTAATAGCTGCGCCGCCAATAGCGAACGCGGCAAATCTATCACTTCAGCTGCAAGCGTCACGCTCGCATCTTTTGGTGGCGTATACTCTGGTGCAATAGATCCAATTTCTTTTTTGCGATTCACTACATTTGACCACCGCAGGGCACTCACCACAGTAACTATCAGCACAATCACTCCGCCAGCAAGTAACGCTACGAGCCATACCCCAACCAGCCTCTCCATAAGCGATGGTTGATATAGAGCAAACGTACCTTTCTCAAACCCGAGAGCCACTGTCATGTTCTCACCAGCCGCAAGCGAAACGGGCCCTACGGCAAAGTGTCTTTTATCTTCAAGAGCGATCTGACATGACATTTGCGAACTATACCCACCTTGATAGCAGGCGGACTGTCGATAGGCTCCAACCAACTCTGGAGCTATTGTTATTTCAGCACCAAACTGCCGGATCGGCACCTTCCAGTCCGTTCCATTAAGATCCCAATAAAACTCATCGAGCCCGCTAGCCGTACTAAGTGTTATATCACGCTGCAGATATGTCAGTACGTATGTCTTCTTTCCAAACACATACGTATCTTTACTGCCAATACGAATAATACGATTGTCGTTATTATCGTCGTAGATTGTATACTCAACCGGAACCCCCTTGTCGTCTGTCACCGATATAACCTGCAAGCTTGTCGAATGGCCTTCGTACGACTGCGGTATGGCGCGTTCGATGCCTCGATTGCGATCCTGATGTATAAAATCAGCAGTAATCGTTTCTGAAATTTGCAATGTCGACCGCTGCTCATTATCACGGCCCAGCTCTAATCTCATATCATAGTCGACAATAACAAAATTATTAAGAGATGAGGCTGCTGTAGCATTATGAGAAAACTCTATACCGATCACTACTACAAGACCTAGAAACCACCACACTACTCGCTTCATATATGTTTATAATAGCAGACGAAACGCTCGCTATGCAGCTTTTACAAACGCAACAAAGTTCTCGATAAACGCTTCAGCGCTACCCTTGGCATCGGCTACCAGTTCGTTATTCTCATCAAACATACCTCCTGCCAAGCCAAGATAAAGCTCCGGCTGTCCAGCCAGACGTGCATTTAAATGGCCTGCAATCTGACGCAAATTTGCTTGAGCCACTGCGGTTCCGATCGGCCCTACCGAGGCTCCCGCTACCGCAAGCGGCTTACCGCTCAGTGAATTCTGTCCATAAGGCCGACTAACCCAATCAATTGCATTCTTGAGCACGCCAGGTATACCACGATTGTATTCCGGTGTTACAATAAGCACCCCATCTGCGTCAGCGATGACGCTCTTTGCCTGCGCCGCTTCTTTTGGAAAGTCTACCTCTAAGTCAGTGTCGTATAACGGCAGTCGCAAATCAATATACTCGAACTCCGTGCCTTTTGGCGCTAACTTCTCAAGATTGAGTGCTAGTTTTTTATTTAATGAATCAGCCCTAAGACTGCCGACTAATACAGCTATTTTTGTCATGTGTTCTTATCTCCCTTTACTATACATAGTATAGCAACACCACTACTTCGATGCAACCCGTGAAGTAAAATCCTGCGACACTGAATCTACACAACAGCGGTAGTAATACGAAATTATTAAAGTTTCATTAGAATAACTCATGATTGGTATAAATGCTATTGCTTTATACATACCAAGACGTTAAAATGAACACATAACAAAGAATTAACATAGCATAGATGGTATCGAAATGACACAAACAACTTCGTATACAATACAAACTATCATTTGCCAACCTCCTGCCCGCCTGCACGATGCACCGGGATTTTTTAATCCAAAAAAGAAGCTCGCATCATGACGCGCGCATTGAATAAACTAGTTTATGGTGAAACTTCCATAAACAGCCCCCACTATCCAGACCAACTTAGCGCAGAAATAAGAAACACAGCTGAAGAAATACGTACTGGAGATACCGACCCCGAAACAGCACTCCATATAGCAAGGGCTGTCGACATACTTGTCCGCACCGAAATACCTTCTTTTCAAAAGCTCTATCCGGTAATGGAGGCGACTGCCGTTACTAATAACCCTGAGCTATTCGAAACCGCAAGGGAGGTTTTACATTCAACATATCCAATCGACGAGTCTGTCGATCCTGACATAAGAGAACGTAATGCTACTAGTCGGCGAGAATTTCACATGGCCCTAAATAGGACAACAACGTATCGTAATTTTGGCAAAGCGCTCATTAATGCTGAGCTATTGCTCGACACGCGCAACAAGAGCGACTTTGAACGTTCACTTTCTATTAGCGACCTACTCATGCAAAAACAAGATGGCAAAATTAGCCCCCAGGATGAAACACTCCTCAATGGCCTCCTTGAATACCGACGACGCCAAGAAGAGTATCGAAAACTCGAAGAACTAGGAGTCATGAATGATAAACAGTTTGATGATGCGATTCGTTATACTCACTCATTTGATGATGAAGATGAAACACTGGCCGCATAATAAAAAGGACTCTTAGCGAGTCCTTTTTATATAAACTCTTAAGCACTAGCCAACACTTACAACTTCGTACTCAATAGCACCCTTTGGAGTAGTGATTGTTGCGATATCACCGACTTTTTTGCCCAACAAAGCGACACCAATTGGTGACTCGTCGCTAATCTTTCCTTCGAGCGGATCCGCTTCCACAGGCCCAACAATATGGTACTTCACTGTTTTTGCACCTGTCTTTAGCTCTACCTGGCTACCAAGCTTGATCGTTGAACTCTTTGTCGATTTAATAATGGACGCGTTAAGCAGCACATCTTCGATTTCCGCGATACGACTCTCTACTAATCCCTGCTCTTCACGAGCTGAATCATATTCAGCATTTTCACTCAAATCACCATAGTCACGCGCTTCAGCAATCTTATCTGCAATATCACCGCGACGGCTTTTTAGTTCGTCTAGTTCGGCCTCGAGTTCTTTTTTACCATCTTCTGTTATCTGAAATAGTTTCTTCATTTCGTTTTACCTTTTTTCCTTCGTCATATTCATCAAAAGATATTTGTCGCCACCCTCACGCATTTGTATTAACCAAGTCTAGCAAGAAGCTCATCTCGTGTCAATTGAACTGTTTCGCCGCTTTTGCGCACTGTATATTCATACTGCTTTGCCTCAACCAACCTATCACTCACGGTAATACGATATGGTATACCCAGCAACTCGCTATCGGCAAACTTAATTCCTGGTCGTTCATCACGATCATCGTATAGCACCTCAACTCCCTGAGCACACAGTTCATCATAAAGTACGTCGGCTGCTAGTTTACCCTTCTCGCCAATAGCTACCAAGTAAACTCGATATGGCGCGATAGCCTCTGGCCACACAATACCCTTTTCATCTGAAAACTTTTCGACGACCACACCCATGACACGGGTAATGCCGATTCCATAGCTACCGATATATAGAGATTTCTGTTCACCATCAGTATCCGCATAATACATCCCCATCTCGTCGGTCTTGTGTGTACCAAAATTGAATATATTACCCACCTCAGCAGTTTTGACCTGCTCCAGCTCATCGCGATTCACGCCTAGTTCTTTAATAGCATCGTCTATCACCTCTTCGTTAATAGCAATATTTTTACCACGATGCAGATAGATGATATCCTCACCAGCATCGCAAATCGTTTGAAATTCATGGCTAAACTGCGTGAACGCACCACCACTCGCAAAGGTCACGTAAGTATCACTGCCGACCCCAATCCGATCGTACACACGCTTATATGCCTCTATCACTTCATTGTAGTATGCGTCCAAATCCTCTGCGCTCGCATGAAACGAATACATGTCTTTCATCACAAACTCACGCCCACGCATAATCCCACTTTTAGCTCGTAGCTCATTACGTAACTTCGTCTGGAATTGATAAACACTAGCTGGTAAATCCTTATAGCTACGAATATGCTGTTTCATCATCTCAACAATCGGCTCTTCATGGCTCCAGCCAAGACCAAGCTCTGTATCGTCTTTTAGCTTAGTCTTGAACCATATATCGACAGTTTCGTCGTCCCAACGACCAGTCTTTTCCCACACCTCTTTTCGCTGCAGCCCAGTCATGATCAGTTCGTTCGATCGGACACTGTTCATCTCTTCTCGAACTATCTGTTTGATCTTCTCAACGACACGCAAACCGAGTGGCAAATACGCATACACACCAGCCATCTCCTTGTGCACATAGCCTGCGCGCATCAGTAGCTGTGCGTTTTTTGCCACTTCGTCTGCTGGTGCCGTTTTGCTGGTTTTTGTAAATAACTGACTTGTTCTCATGATATTTTAACCTCCCATCAATGGACTAATAAATAATATAAAGTATGCAACGCCGTTTTTGAGCATATGGACTAATACTCCCGCCCAGATACTACCAGTCAAGCTGCGTAGAGCGCATAGCACCAAACCAAGCACAAACACATCGACGCCAACATTCCACGCAAAATGCACAAGCGCAAATAAAAGACTCGTTGCAATCGCAGCGATAATCGTTGGTATATACTTTTTTAGCTTGCCGTATAAGTAGCCTCGAAACAAAATCTCTTCAGCCACTGGGGCTAATACGACTAATGTCAAAAAAGCTAACGCGTTATCGAGCCGAGAACCAAATGTACTAAAGCCAATCTCTTGAGCTTGGTCGACTGGAAACCCACTGATAAATGCTACTACAGCACCCATCACCACTGTTGTAGCTATCAAATACACAAAAAAAGCAACTGGCGCCAACCCAATATCTGTCCATGACGGCAACTGATCCATACCTAGCACCCTCAGGCTCGTTTTTCGCTGCCATAATGCATATGGCACAAGAATCGTCATCGCTGTCGCTAGTACATAAACCGTCGCTGCAACAACCGTCTGCAGTACTGCAGGTCGCATTAGTGCATCAAGCGAAAGACCGAAAACCTCCACGAGCTGCATAGCACCAACGACAATCAATTGACTCATGATAAATGCCGTAAACACCCAGGCTGGCAGTACAAATAGCATTCGCCAATCATATGCGCGCTTCATTTTATTATTGCGCTTTGTCTGATGTAGCGACCTATGAGCCACGCCGCCTAAACGACGTGCTGTTTTAGCCTTAGTCTTATTTAACGAATTTTCCGACATCAGCAACCGTCACTACGACTATCAGCGCCATCAGCACAAGAAAACCTGTCGTCTGGATCGCCTCTTCGCGCTCTTTTGTAAGTGGCTTCTTCAATATACGGAAAATAGTCATTGTGAACCAACGACCGCCGTCAAGTGCCGGGATCGGCAAAGTATTCATGACAGCAAGTGCAATAGATACAATTGCTACCAAAAGAGTAAGCTGGGTGAGCCCTGCTTGTTGGGCTGCAGGGAAAATAACTCCAAGTATCCCTACAGGGCCAGCCACACTATCACCTGCTGCCGAAAGATCCGCACCGCCCGCCTGCCGCACCTTATCGTCTGTACTTAGCTGACTTACTAAACCGCTTCCGAGATTTGCAAATAGCTGCCCAATACCCTTGAGAGTTTCCCATGTTAGTTGCCCGGCCACAACGGTACCTACGACCGGTGCCGACCAAGTCGCATATGATTTGGTCGACTGACCAAGTCCCGCGCCAAACACTGGCCCATCACCATCTTTTAGAGCAACCTCGGCACTTGCTTCATCTCCATCGCGTTGATAAACAACTGCGATTTTTTGCCCCTGACGTTCTTTTGTAATATCTATCATTTGCTGCGAAGAAGTCACTTCTACGCCTGCAATACTCTTTATGACATCGCCCGCTTCAAGGCCTGCTTTTTGAGCCGGAAAATTAGCACTGACTGCTGTGAGCTGCACAGGTCCATACACTTCACGACTATCGCTTGCGACCGCAAATTGATTTGGGATTACTTTTGGCAAACCAGTTGCAGCAAGAATACTCAAGAGTACAGCAGCTGTCAGCCAGTTTACGCCTACACCAGCAAGCAAAATCTTTGTTTTCACCCAATAGCTAGCTGCGCCATAATCACCTTTTTTATCAGCCGAATCATATTCGCCCTTGAGCTTCACAAAACCACCAAGCGGCAACCAGTTAAGGCTTACTTCGACATTTTTACCTAAAAAACTCTGTTTTACTTTCTTAACCCAAGCACGCGGCGGAAATCCTATGCCAAACTCTTCAACCACTACACCATTACGACGTGCGACAATAGCATGCCCTAGCTCATGCAGTACTACCAAGAAAATGAGCGCGAGCAATCCTGTTATGATACCAAATAGTAATTCCATAACTAGACCTTGAGGATATCCTGCTCTTTGACCTTAAACGCCGCTTCAATCCTAACGTTATAGTCCGCCATAAGTTTATCGATCTGCTTTTCGACGACCTTAAAATCATCTTCACTCAGTACTTTTGCTTCTTTTTGGCGTTTTGCCTCTTGCAGTGCATCTTGGCGAGCACCACGAAGACCGATACGTGCCTCTTCTACTTTTTCGCTTGTCTGCTTCACTAGCTGCTTACGGCGTTCTTCTGTCAGCGGTGGAATTGGCACCCGTACGATACGCCCATCATCGCTTGGATTAAGTCCTAGCGACTGATCATTGCGGATAGCAGCACTAATCGCGTTAATATTTGATGGGTCAAACGGCGTAATTTGCAACGACTGCGGTTCTGGCGCTGTCACATTGGCAGCTTGATTAAGTGGCAATAAGGTACCATACACCTCTACCTTAACGCTATCAAGCATGCTCGGCTGAGCACGTCCTGTCTGTACTTTTCGAAGCTCCGACTCAAAGTGATCGAATGCTGCTTGCATTTTGGATTCATAGGGGTTTGTGTCAAACATAATACCCTCTATTCTAACATGAAAACCGTATATATTTTGCCCTAAAATTGAGCTGCCGCGAAAAGCTACCGACTCAAGCGCTAGAAGTTGATTCAGACCATAAAAAATCGACCCGTAAGCTGGGTCGATTTTTTATGAAACAAATAGTTTATTCGTTCACACCAAGCTCAATACGCTTGAACTGAGAGACACGGATATTCTCGCCGCTCAATGAAATCTGCTCCTTGATACGCTCGCCGACAGTCTTGCTGTCATCAAGAATAAACGCCTGCTCTGTCAATACTTGCTCTGCAAAGTGCTTTTTGAGCTGACCCTCGACAATCTTGTCAGCCATTTCAGCTGGTTTGTCTTTTAAAGCATCACTTTCGAGTAGCTCTTGTTTCTTTGCTTCGTAGTCTGCAGCTGGCACATCTTCAAGTGTGGCATATTTTGGTGACATTGCAGCAATCTGCATAGCCATTTGATGCGCAAACTCTCGGAACTCAGGAAGACGTGCGACGAAATCAGTTTCGCAGTTTACTTCAACAATGACACCGATACGATCAGAGTGAACATAGCTATCAATGATGCCTTCGCGTGTTTCGCGATCACCTTTTTTCTCTGCCTTCGTCAAACCTTTTTTGCGAAGTGCTTCGAGCGCTTTGTCAAAGTCACCAGCCGCATCAACAAGCGCGGCTTTGGCATCAGTAAGACCGATACCGGTAAGTTCTTTTAGTTTTTTGATATCTTCTACACTTATTGCCATTTTTATGCCTCCTCTTTCTTTGCTACGCCCTCTACTACTGCAGCAGCAAAATAATCAAATAGCAGCTGCATACCCTTGATAGCATCATCATTGCCTGGAACAACATAGGTAACAGGTGTTGGATCAACATTTGTATCAACAACAGCGACAACAGGCACACCTAGCACGCCAGCTTCTTTGATTGCATTATCATCGACAAGCGCATCTGCAACAACAATCGCACCAGGGCGACCGTTTAGGTTCTTGATGCCACCGTACTTCATATTCAGCTCATCGATTTCTTCTTGGAAACGCTGCACCTCAAGCTTGTTGTAGCGCTTTTCCAAATCGCCACTCTCCATGCGTCGCTCGAGATCTTTAAGCTTTTTCACCTGCTGATTAATTGTTGCGACATTTGTCAACATACCACCAATCCAACGTTCGGTAACGTATGGTTGGTTAATTTTTTCAGCTGTACTTTTGATGATGTCTTTTGCCTGCTTTTTGGTGCCGACAAACAAAACCTGCTTGCCACTTGCCGCGACCTGAGTCAAAAATGGCAACGCTTCATCGAGCGCAGCAACCGTCTTGGTAAGATCGATAATGTGGCTATCTTGACGCTTACTGTGAATGTATGGGGCCATTTTAGGGTGCCATCGACTCGTTTTGTGGCCAAAATGCACACCAGCTTCGAGCAGCTGTTTAATATCGACAGTTACTGTCATATTTTATTACTCCTTGTACCTCGCCGTCCGCCCTGAGATTGTCAGGAGTATGCGTTCGGCTGTGTCATTAAAATTGTTACTTTACTATTTTAACAGATGCGGCGCCCCTGGTCAAACCATGATTTTACCAGCTACGGTATTTACTGCGTACACCCCTTTGACAATTCATCAAAAAACAGATACAATGTATCGGATATGAAAAGCAGTATACATCCAACGACATACCGCCCCGTCGTATTTAGCGACGATCAGGCTGGTTTTGCCTTTTTGACTCAGTCAACAGCTGCGACTGACGATACGATCAAATGGGAAGACGGCAACGAATACCCATTGATCAAGGTACACATTAGCAGCGCTTCTCACCCGTTCTTTACTGGTGAAGAAAAGATCATCGACACCGAAGGTCGCGTTGATCGCTTTGAAGCACGCCGCAAGGCTGCCGAAGCTCGCAAGGCTCAGCTGGCAAATAAAGCAAAAAAGGCTAACGCCACAGCTGCAAAAAAGGTTTCTTCGACTCAAGAATAACCTACAACCAAAAGAAACCTCTACTATTAGGGGTTTCTTTTTTGTTAAAATGAATATATATGCCAAAGATTAATCTCAATATCGATGAACTAAACACCGAAAAGCAATTACTTGGTGATTTTTTGGCGACCCCAAGTGCCTACAGCGATCCAAACTTCACGATCAAGAACAAGCGCTTTAGCGAACTCGAATCAATCATCGAAAAAGTCACTCTTCGCAATAGTCTCGAGCAACAACTCTCCGAAGCAAGAGAGCTTGCCGCTGGAGGTGACGAGCTTGCAGAACTCGCGAAACACGAGGTTAATGACATCGAGGAACAGCTACCAAAACTCGAGGATGAGCTGTTTATGATGCTTGCCCCTAAAGATCCCAACGATGATAAAAATGTCATTATGGAAATTCGTGCTGGTGCAGGCGGCGACGAAGCCAGTCTTTTTGCCGCAGAGCTCTATCGTATGTATCTCCGCTACTGCGAAGCAAATAATCTCAAAACCGAGCTTCTTAGCGAAAGTGCCAATGATACTGGTGGCTACAAGGAAGTAGTTTTTAAAATTGCCGGTGACGCCCCCTATTCTCGTCTCAAATTCGAATCTGGCGTTCACCGCGTGCAGCGCGTTCCTGCCACCGAATCGCAAGGTCGCATTCATACAAGCACCGTCACTATAGCGGTACTCCCAGAAGCCGAAGAAGCCGACATCGAAATCAACCAATCAGATCTCCGTATCGATATCTATCGCGCAAGCGGTCACGGCGGTCAGTCAGTCAACACGACCGATAGCGCTGTTCGCATCACCCATATTCCGAGCGGCCTCGTAGTCACTAACCAAGACGAAAAATCTCAGCTCAAGAACAAAGAAAAGGCCATGAGCGTTCTTCGCTCTCGCCTCCTTCAACAAAAAATTGATACAGAAAATGCTAAGCTCGACGCCGAGCGACGCGGACTGATTGGTACAGGCGACCGCAGCGAAAAGATTCGCACCTACAACTTCCCACAAGACCGCATCACCGACCACCGCATTGGCTATAGTCGCAGCGCCATCCCTGCAGCTATGAATGGTCAGATAGATGATCTTATCGAGAAGCTCCAGACATACGAGCGTGAACTTGCTGCCAAAAACGCCGAACAATAAAATAGATCGACGGCGACGCCTAATGTACGCAAAAAACATATGCTACTTTACAAATATATCAAAAAGTGAGATAATATAAGTATGATTATTGGTGACTGGCTCCAAAAAGCTACCGAAACGCTCAAGCAGGCTGAAATCCGCTCGGCACGACTTGATGCCGAGCTGATACTGAGCCATACATTACGAAAACCACGCACCTACTTGCATGCACACGGAGAAGATACGCTTGATGCACGACAAGAAGAAATCGCTAATGCACGCTTGCAACTACGCCTCGACTATACACCGATTGCCTATATCGTTGGCCATAAAGAATTCTACGGTCGTCGGTTCATTACTACTCCAGCTGCTCTCATTCCTCGCCCCGAAACCGAAGCTTTGATTGATCTATTTGCGACTACTGTACCGCAAACACTTCCGCTTATCAAAGATAAACGTCGCATTGTCGATGTTGGTACTGGCACGGGCGCAATTGGTATTACGGTCAAAAAAGAATGGCCAGATTTTGACGTCACTCTCACCGACACAAGCAGCCATGCCTTACAGCTTGCATGCAAAAACGCTTCTAAACTACAGGCAGATGTAAACTATTTTCAAGGCGATTTACTTCACGGCTATGCCGCACCAGTCGACACCATCATTGCTAACCTGCCCTACGTCAATAAAAGCTGGGAAGTGTCACCTGAAGTCCACCTCGAACCAGAATTAGCACTTTACGCCCACGACAATGGTCTTGCACTTATTAGACGACTTATTGCACAGGCCGCACACCTACTTGTCCCAGGTGGCGCACTTATACTAGAATCCGATGAACGACAGCATGCCCAGATCATTCAAGACACAGCTCGCCATGGCTTCACGCACCAAGCCACTCAAGGACTCGCTCAACTCTATACCAAGAAGCCCTAGCCGCTATAGGCTACAAGTGTCGCCTCAACCGTTATAGCCTTACTGTCGCGCATCACAGTAATTTTCACTGTTTCACCCACCGCGTATTTAGATATAAGACTCGATATATTACCCTTTTCACCAACTTCATCATCGCCAATTTTTATGATAATATCCCTATCTTTGATGCCGGCTTTTTCAGCAGGACTACCACTCACAACACCCGCTTGGCCTTCAGCTGATACAAGCGCGCCACGCTTCACAGGCAAATTGTACTGCTTGGCAGTATCGGGCGTAATAGTCACATAGTTAACACCCAGATATGCTCGCGCAAACTTACCCGTGTCTTCCAGATGCTTGATAATTCCCTTTGCTGCATTGATTGGAATAGCAAAACCAATGCTCTGTGCGTTTTCGGCAACTGCAGTATTGATACCAATTACCTGGCCGCTGAGATTTACCAACGGACCGCCCGAATTACCAGGATTAATAGCTGCGTCAGTCTGTATCAAATCCGTTAATGCTTCGACTGCACCGCCACCTTGTGCCGCAATTGGCCGTCCAGTTCCTGATATAATGCCGCTCGTGACGGTATTTTGAAATTCACCCAGTGAATTGCCAATAGCAACAACTTTTTGGCCAATCCGAATCGAACTTGAGTCACCCAATGTAGCTGGTTCTAAATCTTTCACTCCATTGATTTTAATAAACGCCAAGTCGTTAAGCGGATCGGTACCGACAATTGTCACATCATCATATGTTTCCCCTTCGCTAGACACCACAGACAAGCCTTGTGTATCTGATACGACGTGTTTATTTGTCAGCACATAACCATCTGTACTAATAATGATTCCGGTGCCCGCTCCAGCCTGATTATATGCACCAAGATATGTGCGCGTTTGTGTATTTGTAGTAATAGATACAACACTACTACCTACACGTTTTGCGACTGTTGAAACATCTTCTTCTTCTTGACTAACTATTGTATTGCCGTCTATCGTCGCACTGCGACTAATACCCTGCTGGCCATTCAGCAACAACGCAGTATAGCCCCCGCCAAAACCAACACCAAAGCAAAGTGCAAGCAATATAAATATCTTTGCCATGCGTTTCGTTGGAGCAGGTCTTTGTCGCCCCACCGCAGTGTAATCAACAATTGGTGACGCAATACGATCACCTTTTTTCATATTTTTTTGCATTACTACCTACTATATTCGTCAAAACTGAAATTTTTCTTAATTACATCACACCGATAACAACTTGATTAAGTCGCGTAAATAAAAGTACCACCATAAGTGAAATCGTAAATATGATAGGCATCAAGACATCCTGACGGCGCACCTTATCGTGGGCAGCGTATGATGCATAGACTCGCTCAGCGACAAAACTCAGCGCAAGTACTGCCAGTGTGAGTTGAGGAATTTGCAATCCTGCCATAAACGGCAATGTATAGGCAATCATCCAATGAAAATATATCCATCCAATCGTGGCGAGAGTAAATCCCCAGACCAAACTCAAAAAACGAGTTTCCTTCTCTGAATACGTACTCAATACATGTCGCGCCGACGCATACCCAACAATCCACAACATAGCAACAAATAGCGATGATGGCAGCTCATAGGAAATACTTGCCAGCGTCATTGTACCCACAAGCAACGCGACCCCAGCCTGCAAGACCATGTACGACCGCTTGCTTCGCGGCTTGATAGCGAGCAGCCATATACCAAAGAAAACAGCCAAAATCATCTGTGCAATAAGCCCGTCATCTGAGGCACCCTGGCCAGCAAGATACATCAGTATCACTGTACCGATACTCACGATAGAATCGACGACGTTTGCCTCTATGTGCGCTATCCAAAAACGCGGTCGTACCGCAAATACACGCCATTTACTTAGAACGACGAGACCAATCGCGAGCCACGGCGAATCTGTAGCCACTACAAGCCCAAAAACAGCCGCAGCCAATGCGACGTTGAGCAATACATAAACCGACTCACTCACTAAAGATCGTCGACGGGCAACTCGTAGAAATTCCATAAACTTATCTCTAGTATAGCATGTTATTCTGCTTGCGTTACCGCAGGCTTATCACCAACAATAATTACAAAACGTACCGAATCAGCAACAGCGAGTGGGGGGTCTTCTTTGGTAATTTCTACGTTGTAGAGTTTTTTAAGCCTTGCCGCAGTCCCGCTATTGCCATCGCCAATCTGGTAAATCTTATAGGCTCCGTACTCACCTGCCGGCGCATTGGCGACCAAACTCACCGTAAACTTCTTGCCCTTCAGCTTATCGGCCTCTACCTGCGCCACGCCCGCCTGACCGCTACCATTAAGCACCACGATAGGCGCCGCCTCTCGTACGACAGGATCCGAAGACATCTTTTGGCGCAATAACGCCCGCAACTGACTATAGTCATAAAGGCCGGCGACAGGCTGTACCACGCTCATGCCGCCCGCCATGCCTGTTGTCATAATCGGATCGTCCCCATCAATTAAGCTAATCGACGTGATATCTTCATTTTTGATGTCTTGTGCAAGCGAAACAAGAGTACGGAATTCGCTTGTCTCAAATGTCGTGCGCAGATTATTACCTAGCGCATCAATGATACCAGTTACTTTCCCAAAATCCGCCAACACTCCTGCGCTAGCAGCTTTTTCACGTAACGCCTTTATGATTTTTTGCTGATTCTTCTCGCGATCAAAATTCGACTGCTCAAAGCCATATGTTGGCGCCCTATCACCTCGTGCCTGTGCCAAATAAAGTGCCCGTTCGGCGTCCAATTCAACCGGCCCGTTAGGTAAATCGATAAAATGACCCCGCGGCGGACAGCGTCTTAACTGTTCGGCGCGGCTCACCTTGCGATCCCCCACGCCGCACTTCCAATCGAAATTACTATCCATCTGTCCACGTGGATCTCGACTTTCAATCGTAACTGTAATTGTCCCGCCCACTGCCTTCACCATCTCACGCATAACTGTATAGTTAACGTTGACACCGTATTGGATATCTAAACCAAAGATATCGCCAACAAAACCTGCTTCTTTAGTAAGTGCGTTACGAGCATCTTCAACCGTGTCTCCCTCGCTGACACAGCCATAGTATTCATTAATCTTACCCGCATAGCCCGCGTTACACGCCTTACCAAACTTGACGTACAAATCACGCGGAATACTAATCATATACGCGTTCTTTTTATTCTGATCAAGACTTAGGATCATCATAGAATCAGTCAAGCTCGCGCCCTCATGACCAGGATCATCTTCGGAAGTACCGACAACCAAAATATTACTACGACCATTTTCATCTTGCTGTAGCGGTTTACCCTGAAATACATCCAAAATACTACCTTGGAATACATTACCGCCAGCGATAATCCCTTTAATAGCCACATAGGCACCTACTGCCAATCCAATTACAACAATTGCAATAACAATTCGCTTAATCCACTGTCGACGACGGCTTTTTTGCTGCGGATTCTTACGGCGCACCTTCGCTTGCCTGTCTGGCTCATCTATTTGACTAAGTGATTCATCGATCTCGCTACGCCTTAACGCACTCGAAGGTCGCTTTATGGGTCCAGCAGCTGGCTTTGGCTTCACAGCAGGAGCCGACCCCAGAGTTGTCTGTGGTTTCTTTCCTACACCGCCTACCTGACGAGCAGGACGGCGAGGTATAAAACCGTCCATCGATGTTGGTTGTTTTACCATAAATACTTAGTCTACTATACAGAATTTTGCTATATATGGGTATAGTTGCGCATGGAATATTTAAACATCATGCACTATAGTAGAGAAGATGGAATCCACCTTTTTCTCACGACACGCCTGGATAAAAGACGGCATCGGCCTTCTCCTTTTTATTTTTGCCGTACTTGTGGGCACGATACTCATCAATTCATTCGTTTTTCGCAGCTTTAGTGTCGAAGGTCCAAGTATGGAGCCGACTATGCACACCGGTGATCGCTTGATTGTCAATCGCCTTCCCGTCACCTGGTCACAACTCCAAAATAAACAGTATACGCCAGAACGCGGCCAAGTCATTGTATTCAAAAACCCCCAGTACACTATTGGCACTGCCGAAGAATACATCGTAAAGCGTGTTATAGCATTTGCCGGTGAGCGTGTCGTCCTCAAAGATGGGCACTATACTGTCTACAATGCTAGCAACCCAGTCGGCTTTAATCCAGACGATGCAAACAATGGCGAACCCGGCAGCCCCACTACAGGAGAGTTTGATGGCACAGTACCTTCAGGCAGCCTATTTGTCAGTGGCGATCACCGTGAAGGTGGCTACTCTCTTGATTCACGCAATGGACTGGGCTACGTGCCACTCTATGACGTCATTGGCCCTGTAAGTATGCGCATTTTGCCAGTCACTGGCATTCGGCTCTTTTAGCCAAGAAGCTTTGCGATACGATCAAGATCGTCTTCGTTCTTAAAGCGAATCACAATCTGCCCCGCCCCTTTTGTATTCGAGCGTATCTGCACATTAGCTGCTAATGACTGACCGATATGTTCGGTCATTCCTTTATAGCGTACCGTCGGCTCATCATCAGTCGTCTTTGTTTTATCAGCAGCAGCTTTCTTGAGGTCCACAATATATTGTTCAATCTTGCGTGCGCTCCACTCTTCCTTAATAATTCGTGGTAACACAGCATCTACCTCTGCCTGATCAAGCCCTATCAATGGTCGAGCCTGACCTTCACGAATCGTCCCTTCATGCAATGCATGTCGTACGTTTTCCGGTAGTCTCAATAATCTCAGTGTATTACTAATCGCACTCACAGACTTACCTCCAACGCGAGCACCTATCTCTTCAAGCGTAAGATTGAACTGGTCACGCAATTTCAAATACGCCGTTGCTGTTTCCAATACATTAAGGTCACGGCGTTGGATATTCTCAATGAGCGACAGTTCAAGCCTATGCTGGTCAGTTAGGGTGCGTACCAAGGCTGGGATCGTTGACTGTCCAGCCTGTTGCGAGGCACGGAAACGCCTTTCGCCGGCAACAATTCGATAGCGGTCGCCGTGCGCAGTCACAATAATCGGCTGTATTACACCATGCTCTTTGATAGACAAGGCCATTTCTTCAAGCGCCTGATCATCAAATGTACGGCGTGGCTGGTGAGGATCAGGATCAATATGATCGAGCTTAATAGTGCGCAGCTGGCTCATTCGTTCATCTTGTCGCGCCGTTGGATCGAGCGTCTCATCGAGCAGCTCAGATGGTATCAACGACGAAAAACCTCGCCCTAAACCTTTCTTAGCTGACACGATCTACTACCTCCTTTGCTACTGCTTTATATGCTCGCGAACCCTTACTCCATCGATCATATGCACCTACAGGCAACCCATGACTCGGCGCTTCGGCAAGTCGTATATTACGTGGAATCGTCTGCTTAAATACTTTGTCGGGAAAATGCTTCTTAATTTCCTGGTGAACCTGATTGCTCAACGTTGTACGTGTATCCATCATTGTCGGTAATACACCCAACAATTCTAGATTAGGATTCATATTCTTTCGCACGAGTTTCATCGTCTCTAGCAGCTGACCAAGCCCCTCAAGAGCATAAAATTCTGCCTGCACTGGCAGTAAAACAAACTTCGATGCGATCAACGCATTCACAGTCAGCAAACTCAAGCTAGGTGGACTATCAATAATAACCATATCGTACCGATCAAGTGTCTCGACCGCTTCACGAAGGCGCGTAAACTTACGTTCAGCCCCCGCTAGCTCTACCTCGCTATTAGCAAGATGAGACGTTGTTGGCGCGAGCCATAGATTCTTGTGTTCGGTTGGCAAAATACACTCAGCTAGCGGTGCGCTGCCTAACAAAACTTCGCTCATTGTGACAGATAACTCTTCTTTATTGATACCCAAACCGCTAGTTGCGTTGCCTTGTGGATCAAGATCTACAAGCAACACCCGCTGTCCTGCCTTGGCAACAAAATAAGCAATATTAACCGCACTAGTCGTCTTGCCAACGCCACCTTTTTGGTTTGTGACAGCTATCACAACCGGCTGTTTGTTTCCCTCACTCATTTCACCTATTATAGCATGAGCGCAAACAAAAATCCCCGTTTTTCACGGGGATTTTCACGCTTATTTGATCGAAGTAATTTCGATCTGGCTGTACTTTTGGCGATGTCCGTTTTCCTTGTGAACACGCTTTTTGCTTTTGTAGCGGATCACGCGAATCTTGTCACCCTTCACTTCAGCTTCTACTACCTTCGCGCTTACCTTTACGCCCTTTACAGTTGGCGTACCAATCGCGGTTTTGTCACCGTCGATTGTCAGAAGTGCATCAAGTGTGAGCTCTTTAGTTCCATCCGGGAGGCGGTCCACCAGGAGGGTCTCTTTTTCGGTGACAATGTATTGTTTGCCGCCGACCTTGATTACTGCTTTCATATATTCCTCTTATTAATTATACAATCAATGGTAGATTGTAACAGATATGACACTATTTTACAACCCTATGCACCTGCTACGCGACTTACGATAAGCTGATTTGCATGCAGCCACCCGTGTACATTACCGCAATCTAGGTATTCTCCGGCAATTGGCACGACCGTAATTGGTACTTTTTCTAGCGCTACTTGGCTAATTACCGCCGTCACATAGTACTCACCAGAAACCTCTAGCTGTGCGTAATCATAAATGCGCCCCAAAATATCGTAGTTAAGTACATATTTGCTTATATTGATCTGATTGCTTGGCGCTTGGCCGATAGGAGGCTTCTCGACAATACCCTCAAATAGCCCCGTGTCCTCTTGAAAATCAATCACGCCATAACGACTCACCTCTTGCGGATTAACTGCAGCTGAAAGCAATCCACTCTGCCCTTCAGGAACTGCTGCAATAAGACGTGCCAATTCAGACGACCCATTGGCGTTATATACAAAATCATCACCACCAACAACAATTGCCGACTCTCCCTTTTTCAGATGCGGATACACCAGCGCAACAGGGATTGCAGTACCGTATTTATCATTTGAATCCTGCTCAATATAGTGAAATGTTATACCTTGAGGCGGCTTTGCGAGCGCGATAAAATCTTGTTTGCGATTATATTCAAGAAACTGATTTAGTCGTTCGTTATCAGAATAGTACTGCTGCAGCTGCGTACTGCCTTTGTTGATAACAAAAAATATCTCTGTGATTCCCGCCTTAATACAGTCGCGCACCACATAATCAACAATTGGACGATTACCGACCGGTAGCATGCATTTATCGATTGCTTTGGTGATAGGAAGTCTGCGCGTTCCCCAGCCTGCGACGGGGATGATTGCTTTGGTGATAGGTGTTGTCATAGTTTCTCCAGTATATTAGATTTGTCCGCCAGAATACAGAGCCACCACCACTATAGCCAGCACACTCAGACCAATTGCCTTATACAAACCGTGATGGTACCGCCACGAACGCTGTATTGGCAACGGCAATCTTCGCCGATACGCATGCGCCACGAGTGCCGCGAAAAGGAGCAGTATGACCGAACCTAAAGCTGCTGGCGTAACTGATTGCAGCGCCACACCAAACTGCGCGATAGGGCTCATACCTCCAGTGGGTGCCGCCCGCTGACCCATCGCTCCTGCCACGCTCCGTTCGCTCACCGGTGTCCCAAAAAGTGTCACTATTAGCTTTGTTGGTCGATCTTCTAATGTGCCGTCGATAACCGCAAAGCCGACTTCGGTATATCGTTCGTCCAAAATATTTTTGCGATGTGCTGGCGAGCCCATCCAGGCAGCCATTGTACTGCTGACTGTCGTAAAGTTTTTTGCAAGATTCTCACCAGCGTAGGCATAGTTATACTCTACTCGGCTCAACCACTGCCACGGCGTCGTGCCATCTGGCGCATTGTGTGACCAATACTGACGCTCAAGCATATCTTGCGCCTTTAGATACGCTGCAGCCGACAACTTGTCGCTATATTCTACTGCTGTTATATTGTTTTTTTGGCGCTCAGTATTCAAGCTTCGTAGCAGCTCACTCGATGTGACGTTTGCATCCACACCCAGCACCGATCCAGTTTGCGACCAGTTGTAGCCAAACTGCACGGCAACGATTAGCAATAGCATCGCAAACAAGCCACCAAGCCGCACTAAGTACGGCCGATATTGGTTTTCGGCATGCGGTACTACTGCCAGCTTTGCACTACGACGTACACGCTTATGCATAGCTGGCTTTTTGTATGGAGCTACTTTTGGTGGTGTTTTTCTTTTTGCCATAATATATCTATCGCTACTTTATATACAGTATAGCAAGTCCATAGCAAAAAGCGAGAGGTCGTCATACGACTCCTCGCTTCTCTACTAAAGCTCTTGTACACGTGCAGCTCTATACGTCTGCCGCTTCTTCTTGGCGTCGACGGATAGCTGCCATCAACCACCAGCCAAAGCCCGCTACTGCAGCCACGGTCAGTAGCCACCAGTACCATGCCAAACCAAGCATGTTCCATGTGCCGTCACCGTTCGTAGGCGTCGCAGTCACGCCCAAGATATCTGATGAATCCCCGTCACCCAATACACTACGCAAATTCTCTGTTTGAGCACCCAGCACTTCCTCGTCACCAGTAATACCAGCTGCTTCTACCTGCTGCGGAGAGGCAATTGGAAACAGTGAGAGCAACTGACGTGACTGTCCTGAAATTGGAGGAAGAATAAGCGTCTGCCTAGTCACCAACAGCTCCTCAATCGTCGTTACAGAATACGCTATCGTACGCTGATTACCAGCAAGATCCTCTATTACAACATTGTAGTCTCCGTTTGCGGTATGTTCTCGAGTGTATGTACTACCAACTTTAGTCCAGCCAGCTGGTGTTTTGATTGCTTCGCTCAACTCACCAAGAGTAACGACAGCAGTCGTACTAGTGCCGCCAATAGCCACTTGGCCAGTTGGTGCAGTCTTGTCAATATCAACTGCATATTGCACTGGAGTTGCAGCATTATTATTACCTAACAGGTCATGACCTACAAGATTGATAGTATAGCTACCCGTTGGAACGCCAGTAATATTAAAGCCCCCTAGCACCCATGTGAACTCTGTCTGACCCTTTGCTGCCCATGTCGTACCACAAGCAGTGTTTCGTGAACTATCTTGGTTATTATTGAGCCTAATCTCCTGGCCAGGTGTAAACGTACGACCATCCACTGTCACCGTTTGGTTTGTCGTAAGGTAGCAGTAGTAGTACCTAAGATTTGCATCACTTACACTACCTGTAAAGCTGAGTGTATCGCCCGCAACTTCAGCACCTGAGATAGCCATCAAAGGAGCTGCTGTGTCATAAACAACCTTTACAGCATTAGACCATGGCGAAACACTGCCTGCATGATCAATTGCTCGAACCTTGATGTAATGAGTGCCTTCACCCTGAGTGAGCGCGCCTGTCCGCGATGTACCACTCACTGTTGTTGTCCATGCTTTTGACTCACCATTGTGCTTATCACCATCAGTACTGTTCCAGTACATGTAGTCGTACTTCGCGACATCAGCTTCAGGCTGTGTCCATGATGCTGTCACGCTAGGTTCTGTAGTATAAACTGTGCTGTCTGCTGAATTATTGACCTTCAAGACAGGTGCATCCGGCGCCTTTAGATCTAGCAATATATTAGATGTCTGAATCGGGGCGCTTACAACACCTGCGGTGTTAACTGCCGTTACTGTATAGTAATAAGGATTATTCCCTGGAGTCATATTACCGTCATAATAGACGTCACCGTTTGTATCAAGCTGGGTAGGAAGTACCTTTTTGTGCTGTGGATTATTCTTTGTACCAAACCAGTAGTATGCAATATCAGATGACGGATTTGGCTTCCATGCAACACGAATCTTTTGAGTATTTATATATACAGGATCACCTGCCAACTCATTCACGCTTGCATGGCCTTTATAGACAACAACATTTTGCGGTGCAGCTGGTGGAACGTTCGCAAACGCAGCAGCTTCGGTCCCGAAGCTATTACCAATCAATGAGCTCTTTGTAAGAGTCACGCCATTTTTAAGCGTTATAATCACCTGTGCATCTACCGGACGACTAGAGCCCGTCCAAGTACCCACTTGTGGGGTCCAGCTACCACTAGTACGCTCTCCATGAATAATCACTGTGCCACTTGTACCATTTGCTCTACCCGCAGCAGCCAATTTGCCAATCAACTCCGGCGTAGCAAAGATAGAATGATACGTACTATCATCGCCATCATCGTCATTGATGCGCACCTCTAGGCTCTCGATATTACCAATATTATTGGCATAGGTATCTACCATGATGCCCGTATAGTTTTCACTAGTATTTACAGAGTAGTACGCCTGCACATCAGTAATAACAGGGATGTTCGCAAAAACAGTCTCATATGTGCCGCTTGTACCGTTATTTACAAAACTACTTACCGGCACCACGTTAGAGCGCACCTCGCCACTGCTAGTACTTATGACCACCTCGGCGCTCACAGGTCGGCTCGTACCTGTCCAGGCACCTAGCTGCGGAGCCCAGCTACCGCTATTATGTGAACCAGCAACAATCACCGTACCACCTGTACCATAGCCGCCAGCATTTGTTGATTTAGTATTAATATTACTAACCACACTACCTGTATCTTTAGCAAACGTTGAATAGGGCCCCTCGCCGCTGTCACGATTAACCCTTAGCTCTACCCCGGTCGCGTTCGTAATATCACGCACAGAAAACTCAAAGTAGATACCAGCAAAATTTACATTTTTATTGTACTGCACAGCAGTCAACCTGACCGATGATGACGATACAGCATTTGCCACCTGATTCGCGACAACACCATAAAACGGCTGTACGACAAGCGCAAATAGAGCTACAAATGTCATTAAGAATTTACTACTATACGATGTTGCCCGTTTGATCCGTAGCCCCATATTCACCTCGCCTTTTCCCGCACTCCACCTGCGATTACTTAGAGTAACTTTGATTCAATTATAGCATGCTGAGAAAATGCTGACCAATTTCTCGTGCTATTTAATACAGAAGCACCTGACGCCACTGCATCAAGGTTTTTATTTTACATCTGTTTATAGCACTACGTTGTTTGTTTGTCGAATTTTCGTCAACAAACTGTCGTTTATGATTTTTCCAGCTCGTCAATTCGACCATGATCAAGCCCATAATAATGAGCGATTTCATGCCAAAGCGTACGCTTAATCTGCTCGAACAGCTCTTCCTCGGTATGAACGAGTGCTAAAATTTGATTTTTGAATAGCGTAATTTTATCAGGCAACATACCGCTCCAGCCACTACCGCGCGCTGTCAACGGCACCCCTTCGTAAAGACCTAGCAGCAAACTATGCCCTAGCTTCATTTTTTGGCGCTGCTCTACAGTCGGCTCGTCCGCCATCACAATCGCCACATTATTGAGACCAGCTATATACTCTTGCGGCAATTCATCCATTGCGCGAGTTATCAATGCATCAAAACGCTCGTCGGTAAGCTGTATCATTATATCTATTGTATCCGATTACTCACCGTAAAAATCAATCCAGTCAGGATCTTTACGGGCATCATTAAGAATCATGCTCCAATGCGATGCAAGCTGCTCGCCCGATACGTCATCGAGGGTCGAGAAAGCGTCCGCTTCTCGCTGTTCAGCAGCGATCTCTTCACGGAGACCGTTATCTAACGGGTCATGACGATTAAACTGTACGCGGTTACGAAAAATACTCATATCAATTTCTTGTTTATTTTGAAGGGTTTATAATTTATATATTAACATAATAGTAATAAATAGTCAAGTCTATATCTTGTGTATCAATTGCCAAGCAAATTACGAAGGGACTGCATAAAACCCTTGTTGCGCTTGGTCTGACCTTTCGCATGAACTCGGTCGATACTATCAAGCCATGCAGGCGATTGCGCCGGTTCATAGTCAACCAATATCTGACGGGCACGATCTTGTGCGGTCAGTTCTGATGAAGGCACACTAGGAGTTGCGTTATTGAAGTAAAAATCCTCTCGCTCAGCCGAGCCAGGCACTGTAAATCGACTAACCAAACTAAGGTCAACCGACTCGGGCATATTTGCTACCGTTTCCGAAGATTCAAATGCTCGAGTTTGCGCACCCTCAGCACCTGGTGCAGTGTATCTTTTTTCTGGTTGGACAATTCGTGGTAGTTTATTAGTCATGTTTGTTTCTATCGCTACTTATATTTTCATATTAGCATAAACACTTTATTTTGTCAACATGCTACACTGGTACCATGTTGGGATTCAACCATACACTCGCTGGATCAATCGTTGCGGTTATCGTCCCCGCACCGTTCGTACCTATAGTCGCGCTCGTATCGCATTATCTGCTCGACATGCTCCCGCACTTTGGGGCAAGCGATACTGTCAAACCCTACACGACGTCTTTTAAGCGTCTGCTTATTACCGATGCGATACTCTGCATCGTCGCGCTCATCTTTGCGATAATTCTCTTTCCAGAGCAGTGGCTTATCATCATGATTGGCGCGTTTTTTGGTACTGCACCAGATTTTTTATGGATTTTACAAAACCGCGGCCCACGCTGGCTCGACATAATACTCGATTGGTCTGAATGGATCCAATGGGGCGAACGACCCTATGGCTGGATCCTCGATGCCATCTATGCCTTACTAATGGCAATTACTCTATATCTGTTGGCCGGTCAGCCTTGGAGCTAGATTTTTGAAACATAAGGGTTACCTGTGATATAAAACCGCCACGGCACATCTTTGCCCTGCGAGATACCAATGCGCGTTGTTTGCGTAATAGCGGCTGGTGGCAGTGGTGGTTGCGGAGTTAGCTGCAGGCTACCGCTTCGTAAATCATGACCGTTCATTGCCTTGTCGATACCTAGCGCCCGACAAAGCTTTGCCGGGCCATTAGTCACTTCAACCCCCGTCTTGCCGCGTCTTTTTTCAAGCATATCAATATTATCGATTGGCTCGACGGCACGAATCAGCACGCCCGCCCCATGCCCCTTTTGACCCGTAACAATATTGGCACAGTAGTGCATTCCGTAAGTAAAATACACATACAAATGGCCATACTCTCCGAACATCACTCTTGTGCGCTCGGTCTCGCCACGATAACTATGGCTCGCCACGTCCGACTGGTCGTAGGCTTCAGTCTCGACGATCTTAACCCGCACGATCTGACCATCAATCTCACGCTCCAATATGCATCCCAAAAGCAATGGGGCTGCTTCGTGTGATGGTGCATTTAAAAAATCAAAGCGCGACACCGACATAATACACTAGCCTCTTGTTTTTGATACAGCAAGCCGCCGCTTAATTTCAGGCATGAACTCACTTACAAGCAATGAATCCCACGGCAAAAACAACGGTGCGGGTAGCGTGTCAAAGTCTACCCATTGCTGATCAACAAATTTATGCGGTTCTTTTATACTTGGCTCTCCGCTATCCCAATCTGCCGTCATCCAAACTGTCAGGCTATGGATATCTTCGTTTACAAAAATATTATTCGTCAGTGCGACAAAACCTATATTTTTAATTTTCATCCCTGTCTCTTCGTCAATCTCGCGTGCGGAAGCATCTTCAAATGTCTCTTGGTATTCCAACCATCCACCAGGCACAGACCAGCTTCCTGCGCCATGCGCTCCTTTGCGTTGCCCCACCAAAAATTTGCCCTCACGTATAACAAATACTCCTACGCCTATTCGAGGTTGGTTTACGCTTTTTTCAGACATATACGTAGCTCCATACCCTCAATGTTCACTGTTTCGTCATAGCCGTTCTGGACGTCAGCAAACTCTTGCGTCAATGTCTCCTCGCCAATGGCTTTTGAATGCTCATCAATCGCTTTTTCTAAATCTTCGGCATCGCCAGGCTTCACCATGAGCGCCAAAACAATGCGATCATCAACGTTCAACCCAGCATTTTTGCGAGCAGACTGAACATGACGTACGATTTCACGCATCAAACCTTCGCGCTTTAACTCTGGCGTAACATTAAAATCAAGAGCTAGCGTTTCGCCTGTTTTGACAATCTTCACATTTATCTCTTCGATTAAGATATCTTCAAAATTCACCACAGCGCCAAGACTCGGCACCGTGATACTTGCAAGCGGCTGACGAATCTTTACCTTCTCAGCTGCGCGCAAACTAAGCGCCTGATTAACATAGTCTCGAACGGTCGCCATCTCTACCACTACCTGTTCATCGACAGTATAATCCGTTGGCCAGTCGAGGAGATGCACAGACTCACCTTGCCCGCCGAGCTTTTGATACAATTCTTCACTAAGGAATGGCGTAAATGGCGCCAAGATGACCGAAAGCTTTAGCAGTACATAATGGAGCGTTCGATAGGCTTGATCTTTGTCGCCGTCATCATCACTCTTCCAAAAACGGCGGCGGCTACGGCGCACGAACCAATTGCTCGCGTCTTCAATGAACGGCAAAAACTCGCTCATTGCGACTGGTAGATTATAGGCATCCATGTGCTCGGTGACATGCTCGTTGAGCTGATGTACACGACTCACTATCCATTTATCGAGTGAGTTTACTAGCTCATCTGGACGCAAAGCAAGTGGCTGCGTAGAATCGTACTCCCAGCCATCAACCTCTGCATACATCGTAAAGAAATCGTACATATTCCATATCATACTAAGCTTGCGTGCCACATCACCGACGTCCTTGTCATGCAGTGCAAAATCCTCACCAGAAAGTAGCGGACTACTGAGTAGTAAGAAGCGTAAACTGTCGGCGCTAAACTTATCCATCAACTCATTTGGATCGGTATAGTTACCGTAGCTTTTACTCATTTTTCGGCCATCATTGCCTGCAACATTACCCGTTACGATCACGTTTTTGAACGAGTTTTCACCGAACAGCGCCACATTCATGGCGTGCATGTAATAAAACCACGCGCGTACCTGGCCGATGTATTCGACAATGAAATCGCCCGGGAAATTCGCTTCGAACTTGTCTTTGTTTTCAAACGGATAATGAAACTGCGCAAACGGCATACTGCCAGCTTCGAACCAACTGTCCATGACTTTGTCGATGCGAGTGTATTCCTCACCCTTAATCGTGAACTTCACGTCATCGATCCATGGGCGATGATAATCCTCTAGCTCTACTCCGCTTAGTTCTTTTAGCTCCGCATAGCTACCGATAACCTTTGTCTTGCCGCTCTCGCTCTTCCATACCGGCATGGCCGTTGCCCAAAAACGGTCGCGCGATATATTCCAATCTGGCGCCTGCTTAACGGTGTTTTCAAATCGACCATGCTTGACGTGTTCTGGAAACCAATAGATTGATTCGTTTTTTTCGAGCATCTTTTGGCGCTGCTCATCGATATCCATAAACCAACTTGGGTGTGCGCGGTACATCAACTTGGTGCCGCAACGATGACAATGTGGATAACTATGCCGGATATAGTCAATCTTCCAGACTACTCCACGCTCTTTGAGATCTTTAGCTATTTGCTTGTTGATAGCCCAAACATTTTCGTTCTGCCAGTCGCCCTCAGTAAACATGCCGTTCTGATCGAGCGTATGCACGACAGGTATTTTGTTCGCCTTGGCGAGTTCGAAGTCTTCTTCGCCATAGGCTGGTGCTATATGCACGATACCGGTGCCGTCTTCGGCCGACACATAATCTGCCTCCCAAACTTTGTGCGCATTTTCTCCTCTGTCTTCAAAAAGTGGTTCGTACGACTGACCGACTAACTCTGCACCCTTTAGCGCGCGAATAATTTTGTAGTCCAGCGGCTTGTGCTTCTCGTCGGTAAGCACCTTGCCGATTAGTTCTTTTGCCAATATAAACTGCTCGTCGCCTACTTGCACCTCGACATAGTCCAAATCTTTATTCACTGCCACAGCTACATTGGCAGGTAGTGTCCACGGGGTTGTTGTCCAGGCAAGTAGAGTACTGCCGCCTTGCAGCTTAAACTTCACATATACACTTGGATCGGTCACATCTTGATATGCTCCAGCATCCATCGTCACCTCAGCTTTGCTGAGTGGTGTACCATCGAGCGTGCAGTACATCAGCACTTTTTCGCCTTCGTAGATTTTGTCTTTTTCGTAAAGAGTTTTGAATGCCCACCAGATTGACTCCATGTAATCCTTGTCCATGGTCTTGTAGGCGCCCTTGAAATCTACCCAGCGACCGACTCGATCAACGACATCTTCCCAGGCACTTGATGTTTCAAGCATGTTCGCCCGCGTGGCATTGATGTACTTTTCGATACCATAATCAATCACCTCCTGGCGCGAGTGAATCCCAAGCTTCTTCTCGGTGTAACGTTCGGCCGGTAGTCCATGAGCGTCCCATCCCCATACGCGCTCTACTCGCTTGCCCTTCATAGTCTGATAGCGTGGCACTGCGTCCTTGACGATAGAACTAAGTAACGTTCCGTGATGAGGTACACCAGAGATGAATGGTGGTCCGTCATAAAAAACATAGCTGTTTTCTGCCGGGCGTTGCTCGACTGATTTTTCAAATGTCTTATTGTCTTTCCAGTACTGTACGAGTGCCTTTTCGTACTCAAGCGCTCGTCGACGAGTGTTTGCTTTAAATTTCATTGCTCTACCTCTACTTTATATCCTTTACCATCACCGAAAGGCGGACTAACTCCCATAATAAATCGCAGCGCACGTCCTCCTGACGACTTCCATGCGTAACGAGTACCACCTTCTATTTTGTATGATTTACCAGACTCAAGCTCTACCGATCCACTATCCTTCTTCAAGAGACTACCTGTACCTTCAATAACGTACACCTGTACAAATCTTTCATCTTCAAAAACTGACCAGTCATTTCTTCCTGCCGGATAGCGATTCTCAACCTCAATATGAGACAAATCAAATGGCGCATTAGGCTCGCTAAAAGAAACCCCCTTACAGGTTGGGCCATTGTTGAACTTTTCTCCAGCTACGTTGCTCATGCTGATTCTCCTCAAATAAAAAACACTTCTTTTGACTGTCAGATCCCGAACATGATTCAGGAGGTACCATCTGACTTCCAAAAGAAGTGGTTCTTTTAGCTCTTAGTTATTCGCTATAACGCCGCGTTCACGTTGGGTTCTATTAAGCATTTCGCTGTTCTTCCCAAGGCTCGCGGGTGATAAACCGCTCAAGCGCCTCTAGTAACATTATACCCGACGAACGTCTAGAGAAACAAGCTTTCGCCAAATTTCGCAAATACTAGCGCAATCATCACCACTATCCACGAAGCAACAATAAGTTTGTCGAAATCTTTTTTCAAAAAGTGAGTTACTTTTTTGTGCATTTTCTTATCGAATCTAAATGTATTGTGAAGTAGATTATAACGTGTGATTGCTGCCGCTAGCATCGTCATGCTAAATGTCACCACCAAGCACCATGGGCACAACACCTCGATAACATAGATACTGCTAAGAAACAGCCAGTATGCAAACAGTGTCCAGAAAACGACACCTACCTCGGCACCTATCAAAAACCACCGAGGAAACGTAATCTTTGACAAGCCCAGAAGTGCAATCATAATGACCAGCGGAAAACCGACCAGACCAATGAACATGTTTGGAAAACCAAACGCGGTCGCTTGCGGTGTTTGCATTACTGTCGCGCAATTAAGCACTAGGTTAAATGAGCACGTTAGCTCAGCATTAGGGTTCTGAAGGAGATGAAACTCCTCAACCGCCAATACAAAACTAGCAATCAAACCGATCGTACCAAATGCCAGTAGTGTTCCAAAAATCCAACGGCGTGAGCTATCTTCTACTTGACCTTGCTTTGCAAACAGCTTACTGAACATAATAACTTACCTCATCTATAGTTGGTAACGGTAGTCCCTGCCAGGCATTGAGCATAACACCAGATTCATCTGTCGCCAAAATTGCTGGGTACTGCACGATATCATATAAACGACAAATCTCAGCACCATCCCGAGTATCCGGATCAAGCACATCTAGCGACACTCCTGTGCGACGCTCAAAATCGTGCAGAAATGTTACTGTATCACGCGAATGATCACTCGCTTCTTTATAAATAACCCTGACACTCACGCTTGCCTCTGACGACGTGACGCCAAAATTGATTCAAACTCATCAAGGGTCTTAAACTCATGATAGACACTAGCAAAGCGAACATACGCCACTTCGTTACGTCTTGCGAGTTCATCAAGCACCAAGCCGCCGATCGTCTTTGACGACACCTCAGACTCACCAAGCGCATATAAATTATCCTCGACAACACTTACGATCTCTTCTATTTGAACTTCGCTCGCGAAAAACTTACCTACAGAACGACGAATCGCTCCTGTTAATTTTTCACGATCATATAGCTCACGCGTCCCGTCTTTTTTGATGACCGCCAAGTTGGGCTTTTCGATACGCTCATACGTCGTAAAACGCCTACCGTCAGGTGCTTCACGGCGGCGACGAATCGTCACGCCGTCACCTACTTCACGTGACTCAATAACTCGGCTATCACCTATATTGATTGGTTGGTTATTTGCCATCAAGTAACCCTATGCTTCTTCGTCATTCTTCTTTTGCTTTTTGCGACGACGCAAAAAGGCAGGTGTATCGGATTCTTCATCCTCTTCTGGTGGTGTATCCCAAATATTATGAGTTGGCTCCGTAGCAAAGCTTGCTTCCGGATCAGTCTTGTCGAGGTCAAGATCAACTCCACTCATCGCTTCGTCGGTCACACCGCGCGCCTCTACTTCATGAACGCGATCCTCTTGGGGATTCAACACTACCTCTTGCTGGTGAAAAAACTCACTATCGAAACCAGTCGCAATAACCGTAATAACAAGTTCATCTTCAAGATCAGGCTTTAATGTCGCACCAAAAATAATATTTGCATCTGGCGACACAGCACTCGTAATAATCTCAGCCGCCTCCTGAATCTCTGACATCGACATGTCATAGCCACCTGTAACATTGAATAGTACGCCTTTGGCACCATCAATAGATACCTCGATAAGCGGTGACTCGATAGCCTGCTGCGCCGCTTGTGCTGCACGCTCGTCGCCACTCGCACGACCAATACCCATGAGTGCACTACCAGCGTTGCTCATGATGGCTTTTACGTCAGCAAAGTCAAGATTGATGAGTCCGTGCTCTGTTATAAGCTCCGAAATACCCTGTACGCCCTGACGCAGCACATCATCGGCAATCTTAAAGGTCTCTAGTAGTGGTGTTCGTCGATCAATAGTCTGCAAAAGACGATCATTTGGAATCGTAATCAGCGTGTCTACCTGTCGTCCAAGCTGGTTGATTGCCCAATCTGCGTTTATACGACGCTTCTCTCCCTCAAAACTAAATGGCTTGGTTGCGACACCGACCACCAAGATACCAAGTTCTCGTGCCACCTCTGCGACAACATATCCAGCTCCACTGCCAGTACCACCACCAGCACCAATTGTGACGAATACCATATCCGCACCCTCAAGTGCTTCGCGAATCTCATTACGCGATTCGCTTGCTGCCGCTTCTCCAACCGATGGATCGGCACCCGCGCCGAGCCCAGAAGTCGTCTCGCGTCCAAGATGGATTTTAACATCTGCCTTGCTGTTATGTAGCGCCTGAGCATCTGTGTTCATGGCAATAAACTGCACGCCGGTCAACCCAGCATCTTTCATGCGATTAATCGCACTCCCGCCTGCGCCACCGACGCCGACTACTTTAATACTCGCAAATGTCTCTATCTCACTTGGTGTTATTTCCGGCATGGATGCTCCTATGTCCTTATTCTTTTCTAGTATAGCACTGTACGTATCAAATCAATCGTAAGTTTACGCTTTGAAACGACCAAAAAATCGTTTGAGCGCACTGCCCGAACTACCGCTCACCGCTTTTACTCTTGACTTACCTTTGGTTAAAACAGGACTCGACTGTGCATCAAGCAACATCAAGCCAGCCGCTGCAGCAAACTGTGGCTCATCAAGCTGCTCTGCTACCCCACCAAAACCTTTAGCGGCACCCAAGCGTACGGCTAGCCCTAGCGCTTCGCGGCTATATTCTACGATTCCCTTTAGCTTAGCTCCGCCTCCGACCAACACTACACCACTTGGCAACTTAGCATGACGTCCGGCTTTCTTGAGTTCTTTGATAATTGACTCAAACAATTCTTCTAAACGCGCTTCTATAATCTCCTCAACATCAGCACGAGCAAACGAAAGCTCTTGCTCATCATGCTTGATGCTTACCTGCTCACTACCTTCTTGCTTACCCGCAGAACCATGCACTAGCTTGACTTGCTCAGCGACCTCAGGGTCTGTCTTGAGGCCAATCGCCAGATCATTCGTAATACTGCTGCCACCAATCGGAACAACTGACACATATTGCAAATCACCTTCCTCAAAGATAGCGATTGAGGTTGTTGTACCGCCCAGATCAATCACGGCCACACCGTTTTCAAGCTGCTGTTCGCCTAATACTGCCTGTGCGGCAGCCACAACGCTCGGTGTGATTGTGCGCGGCTCTACCTTTGCTAGCTCGAGGGCGCTCTGCAAAGCTGCAACGTTTGGCGCAAGCGCCGAAACAACATTGGCATTAATCTCTAAACGAGTGCCGCTCATACCCACAGGGTCTTTGATATTATCCTGACCATCCAAGCGGTAACTGTGAGGTACTACATCCAATATCTCACGATTAGCAGGTACTTTACCTACTGTCGCTACATCAGTTAAGCGAGTAATATCATCGCTATCAACGACATGGTCAGCCGCACCCACGGCGATCATACCGTCTGCTGTTGTGCTTAGTATATGCGCACCATTAATACTGACCGAACCGGCATCAACTTGATGCCCGCTCATGCGCTCAGCTTCACCAAGCGCGGTATCAATGGCTTGCGCTGGTCCTTGTAAATTAACAATGACGCCTTTGCGCATACCCGTGTTTGGAGATTCACCAACGCCAACAATCGTTGGTGCACCCGTTGTTGGATCTAGATGCCCAACCACGCACCGGACGGTAGTCGTGCCAATATCGATGCCGACGGCGTATCGTGAGTTATCTTGCATGTGTCGTATTATACTGACAAACAAGCGTTTTGAACAGACATAAGCGTAACGTAGCGCTTCTACGTCTTGTTATTTAGATTGTGTCAAAATTTCAGCGCCATTTTGTGTAATTAATACTGTATGTTCAAAATGAGCCGCAAGGCTACCGTCGCGTGTCAAAATCGTCCACCCATCATCAGGGTCCGTATACACTCGCTCGCCTCCAAGTGTCGCCATCGGTTCGATAGCAATCGTATCGCCAGCCCTTAGGATTGTCTCGTGACCACGAATACGATAGTTTGGCACATCTGGCGGCATATGCATCTCAAGACCCACACCGTGCCCGACAAGTTCACGTATAATACCCAGCTTGGCATGCGATAATACCGCCTCAATAGCAGCACCAATTTCACCTGTTGTCGTGCCGTCACCATGAATCGCATCGATACCAGCATAAAGACTACGCTCGGTGGCATTCAGCAAATGCTTGACCGCGCCACGAGGAGCTTCCCCTATTATCATCGTAAAAGCACTGTCAGCTTTCATGCCTCGATACGTCACCACAAGGTCGAATCCTACAATATCACCCGCCTCAAACGGATCGTTTGTCGGCACTCCATGCACAATCGCATCGTTGACACTGATACAAATAACACCCGGAAAATCAGGCACTGGTTCTTTGTAGGTAGGAGTAGCGCCGTATTCGGCAATTTTTTGAGATACAAACGTATCAATATCAAGCCCTGTCATGCCTGGCCGCACATATTCACGGATATCGGCAAATACTTTAGCAATGACACTTCCCGCCTCTCGCATTGCATCGAGCTGCTCTGGTGTTTTGAGACCCGTGATAGGCTGAGTCATGATTTACGCCAATCCGTGCGACTCTATTTCGCTATACAAACGATCGTGTACTTCGCCAGCCGTGCCAGTGCCATCCAAATGGACAATTTTCATACCTTCTTCGGCAAACGTACCAAGTACTGGATACATTTTTTGACGATAAATATTCATGCGTTTTGCAATTGTCTCAGGAGTATCCTCCATGCGAGCGCGCTTATCAAGTCGACGCATAATCTCAGCCTCTGGAACCTCAAGCACTACCACAAGATCAATACTCTCTTCGTGATTTTCCATATAATCTGCAAGCCATTCAGCCTGAGCTTTAGTACGCGGAAAACCATCCACGATAACCCGTGGGTAATTTTTGTTACGTGCATCTTCTATCGCCGCATTGAACACTTCATACGTCAGCTCATCGCTCACTAATTCACCGCTCTTTAACACATTAATAACGTCTGCGTCGCTACTATCGCGTAGCATCTGGCCAGTGCTCAGCCATTTCCAGCCTTGGCGCACTGCCAGCATTTGTCCTTGCATACTTTTACCGGCGCCAGTTGGGCCAAACAGTAAAATCATTGTCGAAGCTCTATCCCTTCTTCTTGTTTATTTATCGTTACGAGTGTAGCAATTCTTTTACGATGCGCGCAACCGTTGCACCATCAGCAGATGCGCCAGCTTTGGCCTTTACACCGCCGATCACCTGCCCCATCTGCTGCACGCCAATTGCACCAATCTGATCGATAACCGTCTGAGCAATCACACGAATCTCATCTTCTGTGAGTTGCTTTGGCAAATAACGCGAAAGCACTTCTGCCTCCTGGCGCTCTACAGCAGCAAGCTCAGCACGATCATTTGCTTCATATAACTCGATACTTTCGTTGCGTTTTTTTACTTCGCGTACAATAATCTTTTCGATTTCTTCATCACTTAGTCCTGTGTCGCGTTTTCCCTGAGCAACCTCTTCATTCAAAATAGCCGCTTTGAGGTTGCGGAGTGTATCACCAACAAAACGATCGCCGCCCAGAAGAGCGGCTTTGATATCGTCTTGGATTTGCGCGCTTAGCGCCACTACTAGCGGAGCCCCAATCGTGCTTTAGCTAGTTTTTCCGCTTTGCGCTCCTTACGGATTATCGCTTTTTGGCGACGCTCGGTTTTACTAATATCCTTGCTAAAGCGCATCGACGCCTTTGCATTTGCGAGCACACCGCTCTGCAATACCTTACGGTTGAAACGACGAATAATATTCTCGTTTGCTTCGTTCTGATCTTTACGTGTAACTTGTACCATATCGAATATATTGTAACAGAGATACTAGCAATCTGCAAGGTAATGATTTGATTTTCCTGTATAATAGTAGTTATGACAAAACCAATAGTTCAAGTGAAAGATTTCAAGCTCACTATAGGAAGTAAAAAAATTGTCGATAACCTCAGTTTCGATATTCACCCCGGCGAAGTATTCGCATTTCTCGGCGCCAACGGATCCGGCAAGACAAGCACCATCCGCTCCCTCCTCGGCATCTATCAGCCGACAAGTGGAATACTCCATATCAACGGAAGAAAATACTCGCCAGACGACGCGCGTTCGGTCGGCTACCTCCCCGAAGAGCGCGGCCTCTACACTCGCTCAAAGGTACTTGACGTCATGATTTATTTTGGTGAGCTCAAAGGCCTCAGCGCCCAGGAAGCTCGCGACTTCTCTCTCGCCTACCTTGAGCGTGTCGGGCTTGCCGACAAGGCAGCTACAAAGGTAAAAAAACTCTCTGGCGGACAGCAACAAAAAGTGCAACTTGGCGTGGCTATCATTGGTGATCCCGACCTACTCATTCTCGACGAGCCAACCAAAGGCCTTGACCCAGTCAATCGCAAACTCTTGCTCGATATTGTCGACGAGCTCCAAAGCAAAGGCGCTGCAGTTATCTACATTACTCACCTTATGGAAGAGGTTGAGCGTCTGGCCGATCGAATCTTGATCCTTAAAGACGGCAAAGCGCGCGCCTACGGCACCGTCGCAGCAGTCAAAAAAGAATTTAAATCAAAATCAATCGAAGATATATTTGTTTCGATCTATAACGAAAAAAGTAGCGAGGTAGCACATGGCAAAGCTTAAAACCGTCATAAAACACGAGTATCTAACAATAGTGAAGCAACCGAGCTTCTGGATTGTTATGATTGCCATCCCAGTGCTCATAGCTGCTATTTTTGGGCTTAGCTATTTTGGCAACAAGTCAAGCGAAGAGCGTATTAACGAGCTTGCAAAAGACCTAAAGAATATTTCTATCATCGATAAAAGCGGACTCATAAGTCCAGATATCGTTCAGGCTAGCGGACTGACACTATCACCATCAGACCAAGTCGATGAGCTACGCGAAGATGTACGCATGGGCGAAAAAGAAGGCTTAATTGTCTACCCAGACAATCTCGCCGAAAAGCGTAAGTTTGATATTTTCCTCAGTAGTGATGACTTAACAAAAATGAATACAGTCGGAAGCCTTGGCAGCAGCATCCTCAATACCAGCGTCTTCTTACCACTTGGATCAGCAGATATCATTGCACTCGCTCAAAACGGCGCCGAAAGCACCGTCACAACCTATCGCGATGGTCAAGAAACAGCGGGCTTTAACGAATACATCGTACCGGGCTTGTTTGTGATCGTGTTTTATATCGTATTCGTGTTCTCAGTCGGCTACATGCTCACCAGCGTTAGCGAAGAAAAAGAAAACCGATCTATGGAAATGGTACTCACCTATGTCGAGCCTCGTAATCTCATCATCGGCAAACTCTTGGCCGTCATTCTCGTCACTCTCACTCAAGTGCTGTTCTTTGCAGTACTGGCAGGCGTCGCGTATCTCATTGCGCTCTCACTCGGTAATTCATTATCATTGCCATTTGGTATCGATCTGCAAAAAATCGTCTTCGACCCAGAAACTGTTTTCTTTAGTATCGGTTTCCTAGTTGTTGGATTCCTCATGTTTGCAGGCTTCATGACAGCAACCGCGGCGATCGCCCCATCCACAAAAGAGGCCAACAGCTTCTCAAGCGTGTTCTTTCTCGGAGCTTTTGTACCGTTCTACATGATCTTCATGATCCTCACCGACCCAGAAAACCCGATCACAAAGTTCATTACCTTTTTCCCGCTTACCTCTCCTGTCGTCAACCTTCTGCGTAATACTGTTGGCAACATAGGAACACTCGAAGCAGCATTGTCGCTCGCTGTCATGACACTCTTTATGGTGCTCAGCATCTGGATCGCCGTTCGCGCATTTAGCCGTGGAGCACTAGAGTTCTCAAGCAGCCTCAAACTTTCGGCTTTGTTTAAAAAATAGCTACAAAAAAAGAAGAGCCCGCCCCGAAGGAGCGTATTAACGAGATAGCATCTCGTAGGCTCAACTTTGGGGCAGGCTATGCGCACGCAACCGATGGGATCACATCAACAGGTGCAATCTCATACTGCACCGTCGTCTCCATTTTGTAAGAGTACTCTTGCATCTGAAGGTAGCCGCCAGTGGCTGCACGGTTACGCACTGTTACTTTATCCTTCTCGTACAACTCTGCCTCTCTCTTACTAGCAAACGACGCCAGTAGTCGTGTATGCCCTTCGTAACGACGCCCGACAAGCCGAGATTCACCCCTGACGCGGACATAAGTGCCGTAAGAAAACTCCGGTACGGTCTCAAAGACACCATGCTGCTGCTGAAATTCCATTCCTGTCTCTGTTCTGTCAATGATCGATTGGTACGCACTATCATAAACCGCCCAACTAGCTTCGGCAAGCTTAAACAATTTCAAGATGCAACAGCCGCCCTTCGACTGTTCGCCGACCATTCCATTCGTTGATATCGGGCTGATACCATATCGACACACGTTCGCCAGGCTCTACAAAAAAATGTTCCGGTGCGCCAAACGCCAATACCTGCAACGATACACCACCGGCATCCTGCAACTCTAGCTTGACGTGCTGATACTCAGCGCCCATCCGCTTTTGTCCGAGTACAAGTAAATTTTGCGAGTGCAGTACTGGCTGTGGGTTACCGTTACCAAACGGCTCAAGTAGCGACAACTGCTCGACAAGTTGCTCAGTAACTTCATCAAACGCCGCTACTGCATCAGCTTTTGGCAAAAGAAGCATTTGTTGATCACTTAACTTTTGTACTCGATAAAATTCATTGACCCGCTGACGAAAAGCACCGATATTTGCCGTTGGTAACGTAACACCAGCAGCAAGCTTATGCCCACCGCCTTTCGTGATAATATCTTCGGCTGCCCGAATTGCATCTGCCGCAGAAAAGTCGCCGTAGCTGCGCGCGCTACCTTTTGCCTCGTCGCCCACTTCACTGATGACAAAGGTGGGTTTTTTGTATTTTTCTAGCAGTTTTGCCGCTACAATGCCGACAATTCCATGATTCCACCCAGGCGCGCTCACCACGAGCACGGCGTCATCATTATACTGCTCAGCTTGCTCGATCGCACTTTTATATATGATATCCTGCTCTGTGCGACGAGCCTGATTCATAGCATCAAGCTGCTGCGCTTTTTGCAGCGCCTCCATGCCGTCTCGAGCAACAAGCATATCTAGTGCTATCTGTGCCGTCTCTAAACGACCGGCAGCATTCATGCGCGGCCCAAGCGCAAAGCCAAGCGTCCGTGCATTGATCGACCTAGGATCAACTTTTGCAACCGCTAAAAGCGCCTTTAGTCCTGGCCTGCGAGTTTGCTGCAGCACTTTCAGCCCCCAAAACACATTCGCACGGTTTTCATCAACAAGCGTCACGACATCACACACCGTACCGAGCGCGACCAAATCCAGTAGCCATTTTTCCTGCCCATCGGGCAGGCCCTCAAGCTTGGTCTGCAACGCCTGAACCAGCTTGAAAGCAACGCCCACGCCAGCAAGGTCAATGAATGGATAGTTATGGTCTGTTCGCTTGGGGTTAACGACAGCAACCGCCGGCGGTTGCACTGCTGCCACATTATGATGATCGGTCACAATCACATCGACACCAAGCTCTTTGGCGCGTACAATTTCTCGCTCACTCAAGCTACCGCAGTCAACCGTCACAATCAGTCTAGCGCCAGTCTTTGCGATTCGCTCAACGGCATCAACTGTCATGCCGTATCCTTCAATGAAACGATTTGGTATGAATGCCTCGACGTCAGCAAAACCAAACTGACCAAATGCATCTAAAAGTAGTGCCGTCGCTGTCAGTCCATCGATATCATAGTCACCGTAGATAGTAATTTTTTCGCCGCGCCTATGAGCCTGAACCAATCGTTGGACTGCCGCCTCCATGTCAGGGAGTAGAAACGGATCATACTTAGCATCATAGCTAGGGCTCAAAAACGTCTCACGAGCTTGGCCGGTCAAGCCACGCGCCGTAAGTATTTGCTCAAAAACATTCATCAAATATCAGAGCTGGTGCGTTTTGAACGTGAGGTCTGCTGTTGCGACTTAATGACAATGCTCTGCAGCTCTTTAAAGATAGCAAACTGCTTATTGGTCGAGTATATCTTGGTATTACCCTGCTTGTCACTTTGCAAAAAGCCAATCTTCTCAAGACGCTTCAATTCACGCTGAATATTACCTGGATCTTCCTTAATAAGCTTTGCAAGGCCACGAACATGGGTGCGAAAATCAGGATATTTAGCATAGACCACAACGATCTTTCGGCGCACCCTTGATGTGATAAAAACGTCTAGCATACTCTCCCTTTATATCGAGGCCTCTCCCTCTTGCGTTACCATCTATCTTACACTTTCTTACAACACTATACAAGTAGCTTCGCACTTTTCAGCGCCAATTAAGAATAATCTGATTTATTTTTGCCACTGTCTCTTCTTGCGACGGCAGATCATTCTCTTCGTAATAGTGGTCAGTCGATACATAGTTATCTTTGACGTCTAAAATATGCAGCTCATCGGCCATCATGTGCACCTTATTGATAAGCTGCACATCAGCCACTGGGGCTGCGACCACAAGCCGCTCAATACGCACAGGCTTCAGAAAATCAAGCGCTACATCAAGTACCGTCATATCATTCAAGCCATCAGATACCAAGATAATTGTATGGTCACGTAAAAGATCATAGTCGATAACACCGCCATCCCCAATCAAACGATTGAGTCGATGAAACGCCTCTCGCTTCTTTTCCTCAAAATACCCATGAAACTCAACGTTATACTCCCTAATCTGACCCTCTGCCAAATTGCTACTATACGTAAAAGCACCTTCTTGGGAAATCGCTCCGATACTCTGTCCTTCGCCCGGCACCTCGATTGATTCCGAGACAAGCATTGTGAGCACACAGTGCAGGCGCGTTGCCACTGGCTCAGCCACCGCCACACCCCCGTCACTTAATGCGATGATCGCTGTATTTTCATATCGATACTTTTCAAACAACTCATTCGCAAGTAGCTCTCCTGCGTTCGCCCTACTTTGGAAATACTTCATATCTAGCTATTATAGTATAAGAAAGAGAGAACCAGGGTAAGTATTGTGCTGTATTACGAAATCGCCCCAAATCAAATCATCCGCGCCGATACCCATACTCTTACTTATGGCTCTATGGAGCCTCTTACTATTGGACAGCTCGTCGAAATAGAAGTTGGTCGCACCTCACGTGTTGGTGTTGTCATGAAAAAGGTTACCCGCCCACCCTATGAAACCAAACATATCAACAACGTTATCGAATCAACACCACTTCCTCTGCCTCTTGTTGCGCTCGCCGAATGGCTGGCTAGTTACTACGGCAGTCATTTAGCAAATGTATTACAAACTGTCTTGCCGCGAGGGGTGACAAAAAAACGCCGTGACCGTACGCACACACCCCGTGAGTCAATACGAAATCGAACAAATTTTGTACTCAATACCGTACAACATCAAGCTGTCGACACTATTACTACGTCAGCTCCTGGTTCATTTTTACTACATGGTGTAACCGGTGCTGGAAAGACAGCTATTTACATCGAAGCTGCCAAGCGCACTCTTGCAGAAGGTCAGTCAGTGATCGTACTCGTACCAGAAATCGCACTCACTTCGCAGCTCGTTGATGAGTTTGCCAGTCACTTTGACAACATTCTCCTTACCCACTCAAAACAAACAGAAGCTGAGCGTCACCTAGCTTGGCGTCAGGCGCTCACCAGCACAGAGCCCCTTGTTGTTATCGGTCCACGCTCAGCACTCTTTATGCCAGTATCTCACCTTGGATTAATTGTGATCGATGAAGCACACGAGCCAAGCTTCAAGCAAGAGCAAGCACCTCGCTACTCCGCCCTGCGTGCTGCAAGCATATTAGCAACACAACACAACAATGCACGAGTCGTACTTGGCAGCGCAACACCACTCATCTCAGACTACTATCTCGCGACCAAGAACGACCGACCCATTATTCACCTTCCCCACCGAGCAAGATCGGGTGCTGTAAAGCCAACAATTAGCCTCATTGACATGACCAAACGCACACACTTCAAACAACACCGTTTTTTGTCCGACAAACTCATTAAAATAATCTCTAAAACAATCGAAGATGGCCACCAAGCGCTCATTTTTCACAATCGTCGCGGCAGCGCTAGCACGACACTATGCGAGAGCTGTGGTTGGAGCGCCGCATGTCAGCGATGCTTCCTGCCGCTCACCCTCCATGCCGATCAACACCACCTAAGATGCCATGTCTGCGGACTCACCAATAATGTACCGACTAGCTGTCCGACTTGCGGATCAGTCAATATCATCCATAAAGGTATCGGCACAAAACTAATTGAGAGTGAATTGCAAAAAATATTCCCGAGTAGCACTATCGCTCGCTTTGACGGCGACACAACAAACGACACGACTGTCGAAGCCCGCTACAAAGAGCTCTATGACGGCACCATCAATATCATCGTCGGGACACAGGTCATCGCCAAAGGTCTTGATCTACCACATCTACGTACCGTTGGCGTTATTCAAGCCGACGCCGGCCTTAGTCTACCCGATTACGCCTCAACTGAACGTACCTTTCAACTACTCGCTCAAGTTGTTGGACGTGTCGGCCGGTCGCATCACCCTACCGAAGTGATTGTTCAATCATATCAACCGACACATTACTCAGTTGTCGATGGCCTCCATCAAGATTACACACATTTCTACCACACAGCACTTGCAGAACGTCAGCGCGCGCACTTTCCGCCATTTGTTTTTCTTCTCAAACTCACCTGTACCTACAAAACAGAGGCAGCAGCAATTCGAAACGCACAAGCATTAGCTCGCACACTACGTAACGTGGCACCAAAATCTGTCGAAGTGCTCGGCCCAACACCCGCATTCTACGAGCGTCAACGCGATACCTATCGCTGGCAGCTCACGATTAAGTCACCTAAACGTGCCGATTTAGTTGCACTACTCACGCACCTACCACCAACCCACTGGCAGCATGAACTCGACCCTACAAGCCTCTTATAGTCACTATTTTGCTATTTATCGCACAAACAATACACTCGCTACCGAGGACGTCGTCACCACGAGACACATCTGTTATACTGATGAGTAATTACTATGAAAAAAGAAGATATCATCACATTACCCAATCCGCATTTGCGACAAAAATCGCAAAAGGCCAAAGCTACCGACACCACTACGTTGAAGCTTGTCGAAGATATGATTAGTGCAGCACTCGACTGGGAAGATAGTCGTCCCCACGAAATCAGCGCAGCCCTCGCCGCCGTTCAGATCGATCGTCTCGAACGAGTTGTTATTATTCGCAGCGACTTCGACAACAAAGAATCGCGCGATTTTACTGTACTCATCAATCCTGAGATCATAAAATACGAAGGTGTCATCGAAGAAGACTACGAGGGCTGCTTAAGCGTCAAAGATGTCTACGGCAAAGTTCCGCGACATACCAAGATTCGCGTGCGTGCCTTTGACCAAAGCAACAACCCAATCCGTTTCAAAGCAACTGGCTTTTTAGCCCGTGTCATTCAACATGAAATAGATCACACCAACGGCATTGTCTTTATTGATCACCTCAAAGACTCACCCGAAGCCTTTTACACACTTAACAAATCAGGCGAACTGGAGCAACTCGACTATGAAAAAGACATCAAAGCCGATCGTCTTCTTTGGGACTGAGGATTTCAGCCTTGGTGCTTTAAAAAGTCTCGTCGAGGCTGGTTTTAATATTGCAGCAATTGTCACCAAGCCCGACAGCCCACGTGGACGTGGCCACAAGCTCACTCCGCCCCTCGTCAAAACATATGCTCTCGAACACAACATCGCCGTCTGGCAACCAACAAAACTCCATGACATTACCGATAATATAAAAAAGCTTACTGATCCCGCCGGTGTTCTTGTGAGTTATGGCAAAATAATTCCACAGTCTATTATCGACCTCTTCTCGCCTGGCATTATCAATGTCCACCCGTCACTCTTGCCTCTTTATCGTGGTCCATCACCAATAGAAGCAGCTATCTTAAATGGCGACCATAAAACTGGTGTGAGTATCATGCAACTTAGTGCTGCTATGGACGCTGGACCCATCTATCACCAAGAGTTATTTGAGCTTCGCGGCAACGAGACTGGACCAGCCCTTCTCGATGAACTCGGCGCCATAGGTATCAAAAATCTCATTGATCTCCTACCAGCTATCCTCGACGACAATCTCACTTCGCAGCCTCAAGACAGCACTGCGGCAACTTATTGCAAGCTTATTAATAAGGCCGATAGTATTGTCGACTGGCACAAGCCAGCCGTACAGCTTGAGCGCGAGATACGCGCCTACCTCGGATGGCCCGGCAGTCGTGCCACGCTTGGCGAGACAGATGTTATTATCACCAGCGCCACCGTATTACCACAGCATACTGCCGCACCTGGCACCATTACAGTCGATGAGCAAAGACTTATTGTCGCTACTAGCAACGGCAGCCTATCACCTCTCACCCTCAAGCCATTTGGCAAAAAAGAAATGCCCATTCGGGCATTTCTTGCAGGATATGGCTCACGCCTCAGATAAACCTACGAAGCAGCTGGGGGCGCTTGATTGGCGCCCAATATTGCATCGCGGTTATTGACAATCTCCGACTTAAGCTCATCGAGCACAGCCTTTACGACATCACGATAATCTGGACGATTAACTTCTAGCCATTTCGTTGCAACAAACTCAGCTTTGAGAGTCGGATCGGTCGCTTCGAGCTTCAAGGCAGTCTGCATCCGTTTAAACACTTCGTCATTGACATAATCAGGTACATGCGTCGCAATCCAAGCATCTATTGCCGCCTGATCACGGTCGATAATTTTCTCAAACTCAGCTAACTGATCATCTGACAAACCGTCAGATAAACGCGTGCCTACACGCAGCTCAAGCTCTTCGTAAATATGTTGCAAAAACGCTTGTTTTTGCTCTTCTGGCAATGTATCTAGTCCGATATCTGCCAAGAATTTGTCATCTAGTTGAAACATATATATCCTTTATAATTTGCTGTTTGTTTTTATTGTACACCGTCTAAGACGATTATGCATCACGTACTACCTATTATTGAGCAAGCTTTGCAAGCGCATCAACCAAGGGTTGTGACAGATTACCAGGGTTGGCGATTCGCACATCCATCACATCTCCGGCCTGCTCAAGATAAAGCTCCGTCGGAAACTGCTTTTGTAGCTCATATAGTTCAGAGTATGGCACTGTGCTTTTATCAATACCGTTTTTAGCAAGAAGATCATAAATACCCTCACCATATCCAACGGTAATATTCTCAAGCGCCCGAGGCGCAAGTGCTTCTGCATCAGGAGCCTCTACTGTAACCCCTGGTGCTGAGGTTGGATCAACCCCTTCGCCACCTGACGGCATCGAAGTGTCGATACCCCTGCTGTTTAGCCATGCCGCTGTCGCAGCAATACCCGCCAGTGCTGTTGCACCAAAGACAGCGACCAGAAGCTTCTTCTTTTTACCTCTCTCCATATCTTTAACGTCTTTCGACCAGTTGGCGATCTTCTCTTTGAGACTTTCGTACGCCGCATGAGCAGTACCCAGCACTCCAGCTCGCTCGTTTTGAGCAGCGCTTCGATCATCATAGCGCTCCATGTCATCAAGGGTTTCTACTGGCTGCTCTCTAGCCAAAAACTGTTGACTCAAGTATTCTTCATCAGTTGGAGCTACCCGTGGCAACTGTGCTGTTTCATTAGTGTCAGCCGGAGAGGTGACTGAACCATCAAGATTTGTCTGTGGCTTGCGCTGTGGTTCGTCGTCCCCATCTCCATCGCCCTTTTTACCATCAGTGACATCAGAATCATTCTTATCACCATCATTATCGCTTTTTTCGCTAGCAGCAGATACATCAGGATCCTTATCGACAGACGACACTTCCGTAGGCAACTCATAACCAAGTTCGATCGCACGGCGTAGTGAACGTAATTGATCATCCTTTTCGACTTCCGTATCACTAAACGTAGCGGCAAAATCAGGATCTTTCTCAGTAAGAAAATCGAAAAGCTTATCGACATCTTCTCGAGTAAAACGACGGCCAAGCTCGAGGAGTCGACTGTCACTGAGTTCGGGGCTTTTTAGCTTTTCATCAGTTTCGACACCCTGAAGTTCAGCATACTTATTATCTGCACGCTCCAAAATGCGTCCTATAACATCCTGGCGCATACTATCGCCCCCTTGATTCACGTCCTTCAAAAGTGAGTCAAGCGTTTCGGCACCTTTTTCATATTCATAAACACCACGGTAAAGCTTATCTATCAAGGACTCTGCACTAATACCCTTCTCACCTAGTTTAGCGATCTTTATTGCCAAATCGTTGAGCGTTTTTGCTTCTTCATCTGCTTCGATAGCTCTGTCGATAGCATCTGGACCCAACTCAGCTTTTTGATTTAAAATATCCTCATAGTCTTGCTGGCCATCTTGGCGCTCACCCATAGCCTTGAGGTGTTCATCATATGCTTTTGCCTCTTCATATCTCTGAGTACCCGGCTCTGCACCGTCTAGCAACTCATCACGATATTGCATATCTAAATGCTGGCGATAATCTTTGTCGCCTTCATCGAAGCTTTTTGGTGAATATTTTTCGCTCATAGTGTGGTGGATTCCTTTGATTACATCTTACGCTGTGTAATTCTTATGCTCATATTAGCATAAACGTGACAAAAAGTCAATAATGCTATGCTTACTTTATACTCATATAAAAAATACTGCGCCTACGACGCAGTATTTAAAGATTAAACGAAAGCCCTATAGTGTCCGCGTTACCAGCTCACGAGTAAAGAACTCGATAGTATCGCCCTCTTCGACGAGTAGTTTCTTGTCGGTTTTGAGACTCAATCCACAGAGCTCGCCCTCAAAGACTTCTTTTGCCTCTTGCTGCTGACGTTGAACACTTGTCACCTCAGCTTCGGCAAGCTGTTCATCACCACGCTTTACACGCACAAGTACACCAGGTACTGCCTTGCCGCTAGTAACCTGACCACCAGCAATCACTGCGTCCTTGAGAGTTCGGAACACACCCTTGATCACCAATGTGCCGATTTCTGTCTCTACTACCTCTGGAGCAAGTAGTTTCTCCATCGATTGACGTGCATCGTCTATCAATTCGTAAATCACCTTGTATAGACGAACTTGCACCTTGTCGCGCTGCGCTAAGCGTTTGACTGCTGGCGGCAAATCAACATTAAATCCGTAAATAATCGTTTCACTATCGGCCGCAAGACGAATATCATTTTCTGAGATATTACCCACGCCGCTACCAATAACACGCAACGTTACCTCGCCACCAGTGTCGACCAGCTTGAGGCTATCTATAACAGATGTCAGTGAACCTTGTACATCAGTCTTGACGATAACATTCAAATCTTGAGATTCACGCTTTTGACTCATCATTTTCAAAAGATCAGCCCCTGTCACATTGGTACTCGCAGCGGCTCGCTCGCGTTCAATACGTGCTTTTTCTGTCTGCTGACGGGCTACCTTCTCGTTCTTGACTGCGACAAAAACATCACCGAACTGCGGTAATTCCTTGAAGCCAGTCACTGTGACTGGAGTTGAAGGCCCGGCACCCTTAAGAGCTTTTCCGCTAAAATCTAGCAAAGTACGAACCTTGCCGTATGCAGTGCCAGCAACCAGAAAATGCCCTGGCTTAACCTGACCTTGCTCGACCAAAAGACCAACTACCGAACCGCGACCTTGCTCCATATGAGCCTCGATCACAAGCCCTTCGGCTGGCACATCCAAATCGGCTTTAAGCTCTTCGATATCTGCCACGAGTAATACTGTATCAAGCAAACGATCGACACCTTCACCCGTCTTTGCACTAACCTCAACCATAGGCACATCACCACCCCACACCTTGTCGTCTGCCACAACACCATGTTCTGCTAATTGCCCTTTTACGAGGCCAGGATTAGCCGATTCTTTATCCATTTTGTTGATAGCAACGACAATTTTTGCGTTGGCATTTTGTGCAAAACGAATCGCCTCAACTGTCTGAGGCATAACCCCATCGTCGGCCGCCACGACAATAATCACGACATCTGTTAGCACAGCACCGTGCTGGCGTAGTGCAGCAAACGCTTCGTGCCCCGGAGTATCAAGCAATGTGATTGTTCGATCATTGCGAACGGTTTGATATGCACTAATATGCTGAGTAATACCGCCAGCCTCGCCTGCGGCTACTTTTTGACCCAAGACTGCATCGAGCAAGCTTGTCTTGCCATGATCAACATGACCCATGACCGCTACGATTGGTGGACGCTCGCTAGCACTCTCAGAAAGCTCATGCGCAACACGAGAGACAACTTTTGCCTCGCGTTTTTGAATATCAACATCAATTCCGAGCTCTTCAACGATAATTTGTGCTGTCTCAAAATCAATCCGCTGATTGATTGTGGCTACAATACCGTTTTTGAAGAGCTCACCGATGAGAGACGTTACAGATATATTGAGCGTCTCGGCAAGCTCGCCCACTGTAATCGAGTCGGTGATGACTATCACTTTTTCTGCCATGCCGGATGCTCCTTTTCATATCTGATATGCGTTGTTATTTATTCATCGTTTGTTGTTATAGAAACAACTTATTTTTTCTTACCAAGGCTGAGAGAAATCTTGCGATTCTCTTTCTCGATATCAAGCACCACAAACGTCTTGCGATCGTTTAGTGTAAATACTTTTTCTGGATCAGCGTTTTCACCTTCACCAAGCTCACTGACATGCACCAAGGCTTCGACAGCTGGACTCAGCTGAACAAATGCGCCAAATGGTGTGATGCGTGTAACCGTACCCTCAACACTGTCGCCAGAATTGAACTGCGCAACTTCATCGAGCCATGGGTCTTGGGTTAGCTGCTTGATTGAAAGACTAAGACGATCTTTATCGATCGAAATAATCTTGGCATCAACTGTTTCACCAACTTTGACATAGTCTGCCGGATTGCTAACACGCTCCCAGCTAATCTCGCTGATGTGAATCAAGCCTTCGATGCCATCGACATTTACAAACGCACCGTAATCAACAACGCCTGTAACCACACCCTTGACGCTATCGCCAATCTTGAGGCTCTGGAATCGCTCCGCAAGGCCATCTTTGACTGCTTCTTTTTCGCTGAAGATAAGCTTGTTTGCTTTGCGATCAGCATCAAGGATACGCACCTTGAGTGGTTGATTTACAAGACCATTGAGTCGCTGTAAAATTTCATCTTTGTCACTACTACCAACACGTGGATAGTGTTCAGCCGACAATTGCGATACTGGCAAAAAGCCGCGGACGCCTTCGTATTCGACCAAAAGACCACCTCGGTTCGCATCGTATGGAGTAACTTCGATAATATCGCCGCTCTCTTGCTTGACGATGACTTCTTCCCAGCCGCGATCCTTTGCTGCTTTTCGGAGTGACAACAGCGAGTAACCGCTATCGAGCTCGGTGTCGACAACACTTGCCGTTACTTCGCTTCCCTCCTGAAGATTGCGTGAAAAACCGACCTCACGACGCGGTACAAAACCGACACCGCGAGCGCCAAGATCAATCAGCACTTCGTGCTTGCGAAGTGATAGTACCGTTCCCGCTACGATATCACCTGCAACCAGTTGTTTTATATCTGCATCAGCTTGCGCGAGCAGATCATCCATTGTTATTGAGGCATTAGCCATAAGTCTTTTTAAGACTCCTTCCTAAAATATATTTCTGAGGGTGCTCTAAAGAACACTCCAAGATTGCGTCTATTGTAACACTAATGACAAGATTAGTCTACCGATGTCTATCGATAAATGAACGCTGAAGCATACCGACGCGAGCGGATATAGCTCACAGCAACTGCAACCAGTACGGCGATCATAGTGAACATAGCAAGCGAATCAGCTGGCCCTGTTTCGGGAAGTGACGCATCTACTCCTGTTGATGGAACTGAACGTGGCTGCGAAGACGGACTACTACTTGGTGATAGGGCTGGCGATGGACTACTGACCTCCGGAGATGCCTGCGGTGACGCTGCTGGACTACTATTTGGTGACGTCACTGGCGCCTCCGTACGGTTCTGGGCGAACGACAAGCCAATGATTAATGCGATTATTAAAATAACTCCGATAACAACAAAGCTGACTACCGACCCACCCTGATTTGTCTGCGTCTGGTTCATACACCTACCTCTGCTCTACTTGCTTTAAAAAATACTATACAGGTTTTTCAGGTAACCCGCAAGCTGCACCTAAAACCAAAAGTCATGCTACACTTGATACATGATTGTCGCAGTTGATACCGGGGGAACAAAAACACTTATAGCAAGCTTTGACGCAGCAGGGGAAATAAACGTTCTTACAAAATTTCCTACGCCACGAGACAAAACTGAATACCTAAATGCGGTTACGGCAACTATTGCCGATGCAAATCTTGGCAATATCGAGGCTATCTCTATTGCATTACCAGGACCTATGCGCAACGGCGTCTTACAGCGCTCGCCGAACATCGGCTGGCAAGATTTTGACGTTGTCACCGAAATGAAACAACGTTTTCCCGATAGTCTTATCACAATAGCAAACGATGCTGATCTTGCTGGTATCGCCGAAGCTCGTGCGCTCGATAACCCGGGACTTTGCCTCTATGTCACGCTCAGTACCGGAGTAGGAACAGGACTCACCTACGATGGCAAGCTTCTTCCTCAACTGCGTCGCGTTGAGGGCGGCTCTATGCGCATTGAATATGCAGGAGCACGCGAGCGCTGGGAAAGTATCGCAAGCGGACAAAACTTCTACGAACGTTATGGCCAATATGGTAGTGAGGTTGATGATCCTGAAAAATGGCAAGACTACGCTAAGCGTGCAGCGAGTGGCTTTTTGGCCCTCATCCCACTCCTTGAGCCAGATCATATTGTTATTGGCGGCAGCATGGGAACTCACTTCGCCAAGTATGCTTCATACCTCCAAGAGATTCTCGATACTGACATTGCAAAGCACATGACTGATGTACGTATTACGCAAGCTAAGCGCCCCGAAGAAGCAGTTATATACGGATGCTACTATTATGCAGTCGATGCGCTCGCTCGCTAAACGCCTACAAAAGGATTTTCCGGATTTTCGCTTTGTAACCTCAACTGAATTCTGGTGGTCGGCTCGTGAGCAAACAATCCACTACGACTCCAGCGCATCACATGCCAACACGTTTTTACTTCATGAATTATCGCATGCCATTTTAGGACACCGAGCATACCTATACGATATCGACCTCATCAAACTCGAGCGTGATGCTTGGGAGTATGCCAAAACAAAGCTTGGCGATAGCTACAAGGTAGTGATTGATGATTCTGTTATTCAAGATAACCTCGATACCTACCGCGAATGGCTCCATGCGCGCAGCACCTGTCCTGAATGTGAAGCTACTGGGCTACAAACCAAACAGCAACACTATCGGTGTCTTGACTGTGGTCACATGTGGCGCGTCAACGAAGCAAGACTCTGTTCTTTGCGCCGATACTCTCTTGATGCAAAATAGCACCCTATAAAGAGTGCTATTTTATCTTATTGATAAAGACTGAATTATTTTTCAGTTGTCTTTTTGGTGCGTCGGCTAATGCGACCACCCTTTGCGCCAGCGATACGTGCTAGCTCAGGGTTTGCAGCAAAACCACCAGTACGGCCGTTTTTACCACCCTTTGCGCCGATTTTTGCATAAAAATCTGAGCCAAATTTTGCTTTATTTGTTGCTGCAGCCTTCTGACCGCCTGCTTTGGTTCCTGCCATTGCTGGTATCTCCTTATTAAAAAGCTCGCCCACATATCAGTGGTCGAGCCCTCACTTTTACCTCACATAACTCACATGTGCTATGTGTATGATTCTATATTATCATAGCATAGCCATTTTGTCAATGTTTACAATGAGCATTTTAATTATATTGCTAGTGTTGCACATATCCGCCTGGTGGTATACCATAGAAATAGTTCGTTGTCCGAACGAACGCCGGATCTATTGCGAGATCCGTTAAGGCACCTGTTTGGACTTGTTGAAAAGACATTCAAACAAATAAGTCCAACAAAATAAAACGACCGTCTCTGCGAGAGCGGTCGTTTTTCATAGCAATATTAGTTGTATTTATCGAAGCATTGCCCACATCGCCTCTCGGTTACGCTCAAACTGATGATATGAATGGCTTCCTAGCTCAATCAGCACACTTGGCACACCTAGCATACCGTAATAATCATCCGCAGTACCGCTAATACCGTACTCAAAGGCATCAGAAGCACCGGTCGTGTTTGCGTATCCACTCAAACGAGCATACGTACTGGCATAGCTATTGGCGTTACCGACTTGATTTGATGCTAGAAGCCCACCAATACTATGATACGAAAGTGTAAGTTGAGGCCGGAGACGCGAGATAAGACCTGCGACGGCGCGCGTCTCTGGTTCAGACATTGCCGATTCGCCGCCACCCCCAGGAAAAGGTGCGTTTGATGTTGTTGTGATATCACTCCGCCAATCAGCAGTGGCAAAATTACGATTCAAATCAACATTGCGAGCGTTCGTCCTCGTTCCAGCGGTCACGCCATCAGGGTTAATCACTGGCACAACTACCACTGTTTTATTGGCAGGAATTAATCGTGGATTCGCCTCAAGCTCATCAATCCACCGATACATAAGTGTACGCGTACTAAGCTCATTGCCATGTATCGCACCTGTATACGCGATCGTGTCCGCACCGCTACCAAACGAATGTACAGCGATAGCACGTCCCTTTACTGAGTATCCAATTATACTTTGCGATTGGCATATTGTCCGGGTCGTATAGCGCCATGCCGATCCTCCCGTAATGCCATGTTCACTCTGTAATGTATCAGAAACAGCGATAGTAACATCGCCACAACGGGGCACACTAGCAAAGCTCACGGTCACTTGATTACCCCTGATGCCACCGACAACAGCCCCGCCAGTTGCTTGCACAGCAGCTCGTACATCCTGCGAAGATAATAGTGGCTGATCAAAAGAAATAATAGCATTTGCTCCTATCGGAACTTTGTATGCGCCTACACTGATGTTTTTTACTTTCGGCCCACCCGATGTATCAAACCTAAACTTGTACACGCCATCTAGATCGCTCCCATCGGTACTTTCTGCTTTTTGTACGAGTATTTCAAATTGCGCCTGCCTTGCTAGCTCTTCATCCCAACTAATAACCGCTTTTTTACCCTCGAGTTCTATGCGAACAGGAATCTCTTGTTGATTTTCGGAGTCCACCCTTGCCAACGCCGCATCAACAGCAACAAGGTCTTTGTCGGCAAACAGCTCCATACTCATTGGCTTCTCGTATATCACCTGGTCTGGCTCTATAGATGAAGTAACAATCATCGTTGCTGCTAGAGTACTAATAGCTTGACTGGCGACCGTTTGTACTTTTTTATCCGCAAAATACCTATCGATATGTATTGTATAGCTTACCCCTTGCGCGAGCCTTAGTGATGCTAGATCACACGACAGCGCTCGTTCTATTTGCGTACACGAAGCTGACTTACTATTTACACGAAGCTTGTACGAAAATACGCGATCTACATCAGATATAGGCACAACAAGAGATCTCTTTGTTGAGATAGGCTTTTGCATGGTATCACCTATAAGTACTCGTGGCGGATCGGGAGCATGAATAGTTATCTGCTTGGCAAAAAATGGCACCTTTAGTAAAGAAAGTTGCACTGTTTTCTCTCCGGACTCCGGCGACTTGAGCGGCACCACACAAAGATCTCGCGCCCCAATAACAACACCAGCTATCTCAAATTTTTGAGAAGGCTCGAGACGATACTCGTTAGAGTGTGAGTAAAGTAGACCTGAAGCCACAGTTGGCTGGTAAATACATGTCTTACCTCCATAAGATAGCGTCATATGGCGTGGCCAGGCAGCTATTACTATCAGAATAGTGATAAAAACGACCAAACTTATCCAGTATCGACGCGGTAAGACCCGAAAAAAGGTCTTCAGTTTTATAAAATATGTATTAATTTTGCGACTCTGCACTCTTTTTAGTATAACACTATGAAGAGTCCCCATAAAAACCGCGTGCGCTTACTTGCCTGATTATATAATGCTTGCCTAGTGGTGGTTTTGGCATAATGAACTTATCCTGTTTTTGTGTTAATTGTTTCTATATTCTTATATACAGCAGCCTAGTTCACTTGTCAACAAAAAGAAAAAGAGCTTCCTATTCGGAAGCTCTTTTTATAATTCGGCACCGTGCTAGTTTCCCACTTGTGGCAGTATAATCGCCGCAGCTAGGCTTGACTTCTGTGTTCGGAATGGGAACAGGTATTTCCCTAGCGCCATGGGCACCGAAGTAAGGCTTCGTTAGACACTTTTTGCCGATGTTATAGATATCGGTGGGTCAGAAGCCTCGCTTCGGTGTCCATTCTAGGATGTTCGCTTAACGAACATGTCCTAAAAAGACACGGATGCAAATAAGTTAATTTTTAAGATCAACGTTATGGTGCGATACACACCAATTACTAGTTAAGTCTACCTTATCACCCGGCTAATGCAAGCATTAACTTAGTGAAAAGGACATAAAAAGGCAGTGGGACTATTAGTACGCTTCAGCTCCATGCATTACTGCACTTCCACCTTGCGCCTATCAACGTGATCGTCTTTCACGGTCCTCATAGGGAAATCTAATCTTGAGGTTAGTTTCGCGCTTAATATGCTTTCAGCGCTTATCTAGACCGAACATAGCTACTCGACAATGCAGCAGGTGGCCACAATCGATACACCAGAGG